>JAFAQY010000064.1 GCA_019261985.1 Bryobacterales bacterium
GATCCCGCCGATCCATATATCGAAAACCTACGCGATTTCCCTATCGACGGCGCAGCTTGTGGGGCTGCTTCTGATCGCGCTGCTCAGTTGGAGTAACGCGCGCGGCATTCAGTACGGCAGACTTCTTCAGAACGTTTTCACCTCCGCAAAAATCGGTTCGTTGTTCGGAGTGATCGCCGTAGGTTTGTTCTTGGGCTACAACGCAAACGCAATGAAGGCGAACTTCACAAACGCCTGGACGCCGGCCGGCTATACGCCGGTGGCGCCCGGACTGTCGCCCGAGACGGCCTTCGGGTTATTCATCGCTATTTGCGTCGCGCAAGTAGGCTCGCTGTTCGCCGCCGATGCATGGAATAACATTACATTCACCGCCGGCGAGGTCAAGAAACCGCAGCGGAATGTGCCTTTATCTTTGGCGTTCGGCACTCTGCTGGTGATTGGGTTGTATGTTTGTGTAAATCTCGCTTACGTCCTGGTCCTGCCGCTCGAGCAGGTGCAGCACGCCGCTTCCGATCGCGTAGCGGCGGCGATGCTTGCAGCAGTCTTTCCCGCGGCCGGCGCGGCATTAATGGCCATCGCCATTATGGTTTCCGCGTTCGGATGTATTAACGGTATGTTGATGTCGGGCGCTCGGGCGTACTACGCCATGGCCAGAGACGGCCTGTTTTTTCGAAAGGCATCCAGACTGAATCGTGCCCACGTTCCAGGCCCCTCCTTGGCCATGCAGGGAGCGTGGGCCGCAACCCTTGTCGTCATTCGAACATACGATCCCTCCACGCGCGAGTACGGCAATCTGTACAGCAACCTGTTGGACTACGTCGTTTCTGCCGCGCTGCTTTTCTACATCCTCACAATTGCAGGATTGTTCCGGCTTCGCAGATTGCGTCCCGGCGTAGAGCGTCCGTACCGCGCGTTTGGGTACCCGTTGATTCCAGGGTTGTATCTGGTGGGAGCCGTAACCATCCTTGTGGTGCTGCTGGTTTACCGCCCGCTGACCACCCTGCCCGGGATGGCCATCGTTCTGTTGGGCGTACCTGTGTTTCTTGCTTTCCGGCGCAATGCCGGCGGCGCCCCAAACTCCTTAAAAGAGGAAAAGCTAACCGATGAAGCTGACCACTGACTCCTCCATCCATGTCGCCACGGAAATTCCGGGGCCAGTTTCCAAGCTGCTGCAGCAGCGTCGCGAAAGCAGCGTTCCGCGTGGCGTCGCTTCGGTCCTCCCGGTATATGTCCGCAGCGCCAACGGCGTGACCATCGAAGATGTCGACGGAAATCGTTTTCTCGATTTTGCCGGCGGGATCGGTTGCCAGAATGCCGGGCACTGCTCTCCCGAGGTCGTGGAAGCCATCCGCGAGCAGGCACAGCAGCTGATTCATAGTTGTTTCATGGTTACGCCGTATGAAAAGTATGTACGGCTAGCCGAAGAATTAAACCGCCGCGCTCCGGGAGGCTTTCCCAAGAAGACGTTCTTTGTAAATAGCGGTGCGGAAGCCGTCGAGAACGCCGTCAAAATCGCGCGCCACTATACGCGGCGGCAAGCGGTGATCGCTTTTGACGACGCCTTTCACGGGCGTACTCAAATGGCTCTGAGCTTGACCGGCAAATCCAAACCCTATAAATCCGGGTTCGGTCCGTTCGCTTCCGAAGTTTACCGAATGCCATTCGCCTATTGCTACCGCTGCCCCTATAGGCTCACCTATCCTGCGTGCGGAGTTGAGTGCGCGCGAGCGATCGAAGACGTCTTCAAAAGACAGGTTGAAGCGGAATCTGTGGCCGCGGTGATTGTCGAACCCATACTGGGCGAAGGCGGCTTCGTCGCTCCCCCCAAGGAATGGTTTGACATCATAAGCGGCGTGTGCCGGAGGCACGGCATTCTCATCATCGCCGACGAAATCCAAACTGGATTCTGCCGGACAGGTCCTATGTACGCATGTGAGCGGTTCGGTCTTGAACCGGATCTTGTTCTGAGCGCGAAGTCGATAGCTGGGGGCTTGCCTCTGGCGGCCGTTACCGGAAGGGCCGAGATCATGGACTCGCCCGGCCCTGGCGGCCTCGGCGGCACCTTCGGCGGCAACCCCGTCGCGTGCGCGGCGGCACTGGAGGTGCTCAACGCAGTTGATTCTCATGGTCTATCGGAACGCTCGGCGCAAATCGGCCGGTTATTCATTTCAATCACGCGCGACTGGAAAGATCGTTTCCCGCTGGTTGGGGACATTAGGGGCTTCGGGGCGATGCAGGCGATTGAATTAGTCCGGGATCGGGTTACCAAGGAGCCGGCCGAATCGGAAACTCGCGAGATTCTAGCCGCGTGCCACCGCCGCGGGCTGCTGATGATCTCGGCTGGGACTTTCGGCAATGTGATTCGCTTACTGGTTCCACTCGTCGCTACGGATAATCAGATCGAGGAGGGACTCCGGGTGCTGGAGCGCGCGCTGGTCGAAGCGCAGGCCGGCGCTTGTGCCGCTTAACCGCGCCACTATAGATTCCGCACAGTTGGAGTATCCTGACGCTATGGCTCAATCGTTCCTAAACCGGCGTGAGGCCGTGCAACTGCTGGGGGCAGCCACCGCGGCGAAAGCTTTTGGAGCAGACGCACCCGACATTTGCTTCCTCTCCGCCGTCGAGATGGCCGGCCTTATCCGCCGCAAAAAATTAAGCGCCCACGAGGTAATGGCGGCCCACTTGAAACAGATTGAGCGCGTGAATCCGAAGGTGAATGCCATCGTGACGCTCACCGCCGAACAAGCCCGGGAAAACGCCCGCAAGGCCGACGAGGCACAGGCGCGCGGCGTGTTGCTAGGCTCCCTGCATGGTCTGCCGATCGTTCACAAGGATCTATTCGATACCGCCGGCGTCCGCACCACCTATGGCTCGCGAATTCTAAAAGACAATGTGCCTAAACAGGACGCGATCATCGTGGAGCGGATCACCAAGGCGGGCGCCATCTCCGTGGGCAAGAGCAATACTCCCGAATTCGGCGCGGGCTCGCAAACTTTCAATGAAGTCTTCGGCGCCACCAAAAATCCATATGATTTGACGAAAACTTGCGGCGGCTCCAGCGGTGGAGCGGCCGTGAGCGTGGCCTGTGGCATGACGCCGATCGCGGACGGCAGCGACAGCGGCGGCTCGCTGCGAAACCCACCGTCTTTTTGCAACGTGGTCGGATTACGGACGGCGCCAGGAAGGGTGGCCACGGCTGCTCAGGGCAACGCTTGGTCCACAATCTCTGTCCAAGGGCCTATAGCCCGTACAGTCGCCGATACGGCTCTACTGCTGAGCGCGATTGCCGGGCCCGACTCTCGATGCCCGATTTCGATCACCGATCCCGGATCGCGATTTGCGGGCAACCTGGAGCGCGGGTTCAAAGGAGTCCGGGTCGCCTGGTTCAAAGACATGGGCGGCATTCCGTTCGATCCGCCGGTTCTGGAAATCGTGAACGCTCAACGCAAGGTCTTCGAGAGTTTGGGATGCATTGTGGAACAGGCCGAGCCGGATTGGGAGGGCGCGCACGAAGGTTACGACACGCTTCGTGCTTGGGGTTACGCAGCCAGCCAGGCCGAGAATGTGCGCCTGCATCGCGATCTGGTGAAGGATACGATTCAGTGGGAGGTCGAGCGCGGTTCGAAGCTTTCCGCCGCGGACATTTCGCGGGCGCTCGCGCTTCGCAGCCGGGCCTGGGAACGCATGCGCGTTTTTCAGGAGAAATACGAATACTTTATTGCCCCGACGTCGCAGGTCCTGCCCTTTGATGTCAATCGTCCTTATCCAACTGAGGTCGCCGGAGTCAAGATGTCGACTTACATCGAGTGGCAGAAGTCCTGCATTTTGATTTCGGCTTTGGAGAATCCGGCGATTTCCGTCCCTTGCGGGTTTAGCCCGGAAGGTCTTTCCGTGGGACTACAGATCGTCGGCCGGCACCGCGACGAGTGGAGCGTGCTGCAACTGGCGCATGCGTTCGAACAAGCGACCAAAGCGGGGCGGCGAAGGCCAACCGTCGCCTGAGTGGCCACCATGAGGTGATAACAGATGAACTCGCGCAGAGATTTCATCGCCGCGGCTGTGGCAGCGGCGGCGTGGGGGTCGCGGCCGGCTATGGGCGAGGCTCAGGATCTCCCGTCATTGACGCTCAAGAAAGCATCGCAGCTTTTGCGCACCAAAGGGACGTCGTCCGTCGAGCTTACGCAAGCCTGTTTGAGGCGGATTGAGAAGTACAATCCTTCGGTAAACGCGTTCATTACCGTGACCGCGGAATCCGCGCTGGCCCTTGCCCGCCAGATGGAAGCGGAACAAAGAAGCGGCAAGTGGCGCGGTCCTCTGCACGGCATTCCCATAGCGCTTAAAGACAATATCGATACGGCGGGTGTTCGTACCACGGCTGCAAGCGAGCTATTCAAGGACCGCATTCCCGCGCAGGACGCGGAAGTGGTCCGCCGGTTGAAAAACGCCGGAGCGGTGTTCCTTGGCAAGCTGAACATGCATGAGTTCGCTTATGGAGCCACTTCCGCGGTAACGTACTTCGGCCCCGTGCATAATCCTTGGGCGCTGGATCGGATTTCGGGCGGCTCATCGGGCGGCTCGGCTGCTGCCATGGCTGCGGAGCTGTGCTTCGGCACGCTGGGCACGGATACGGGCGGCTCCATCCGTATCCCGAGTTCGGATTGTGGCGTGGTGGGGCTGATGCCGACTTATGGCCGGGTCAGCAATCGTGGCGTGATTCCCATGGCGTGGACACTCGATCATGTCGGCCCGATATGCAAAACTGTCGAGGACGCCGCGCTGATGCTGGGCGCGATCGCTGCCTATGACGAGCTGGATCCCACGACCGTTGACACACCCGTTCCGGACTACACACGCGCTTTAAAGATGCAAACTGCGAAACTGCGCGTCGGTCTCCCTCGCGCGAGTTTCTACGAGGGACTCGATCCGGAGTTCGCCAAAGCCATGGACACAGCCATCGAGGTTATCCGGAAGCTCACGGCGAGCGTAGAGGATGTACAACTCCCGTCCGCGGTAAATGCGGCGACCATTTGGGGCCCTGAAACTTACGCCTATCACGCGAAGTGGCTGAAAGACTCGCCCGAGAAATATCAAGCTGCCACGAGAACGCAGATGATCCGGACCAACAACATCGGCCCGGACGTGTATGCCGAAGCCCGCCGGCAGGTGGACTTGGTTCGCCGGGAAATCAAGCAGGTGTTTAAGAACGTCGATGTCTTGATTACACCCACGCTGAAGACGCCGCCGGGAACAATCGCGGCGGCATTGAATGCTCCCGGACCACCCGGCGCGAATCTGGCCACGAAAGGGACGCCGCCTCCAGGGGGCGGCCTCAATACAGTGGGCGCTTTTGATGTCTACGGGCTCCCCGCGATCACGGTTCCCTGCGGATTCACAAGTGCCGGTCTGCCCATCGGCCTCCAAATCAGCGCCGCTCCATTCGCCGAATCGCCCATGCTCGCCCTAGCGTATGCATATGAGCAGGCGACGGATTGGCACACGCGCCGCCCGCCTCTTAAGACCTCGTGATGCTCCGTTGTGGGGCAGGCTGCCAGCCGGCTAACGCCCGCCCCACTGCCAGCGCTAGGTTACGATCAACAGTTGGAGCCCGTTTCGCACTTCTTCTACTCTCACCGTCTAAAACTTCAATTCTGGGATTGGGGCAGCGAGGGGAAGCCGGTCTTGATCCTGGTGCATGGCGGACTCGATCATGCCCGTAGTTGGGATTGGGTGGCGAAGGCGCTGCGGGAGGACTTTCACGTCTACGCGCTCGATCTGCGCGGGCACGGCAATAGCGCATGGGCGCCGGGCGCTTTGTACAGCGTGGCCGAGCATGTCCTCGATCTATCGGCGCTCGCCGATATCATCAAAGGATTTCCAATACACATCATCGGGCACTCGCTTGGGGCGGTCGTTACGCTGCTGTATGCGGGAACTTATCCGGAGCGGGTGCGGAAACTGGTGGCCATCGAAGGCGTCGGGCTGCCGCCGGTGCGAAGGCCGCAACAAGCTCCTTCCGAGCGCATGCGGAAATGGATCGAACGAGTGCGGGAAGCGGAGCAGCGCACGCCGCACAGCTACCTGGACCTGGCGTCCGCGGTGGCGCGAATGAAGGAGGCGAATCCGTTTTTGTCGGATGAGGTTGCGCAGCATCTGACACTGCATGGGACCAATTGGAATGCCGATGGATCGATTATTTGGAAATTCGACAACTTCGCGCGGCTGCCTGCGCCATACGGAATGAATGTCGCTGAATTGTCGGCGGTGCTGAGCTGCGTCCGCGCCCCTTCGCTGCTGTTTTGGGGTCGCGAGAGTTTCGCCCTGGACCCGGATGAGTCGCCGGAGACCGCGGCGCTTCGGGACCGGACGGTGGTGAAGGTGGAGCATGCCGGGCATTGGGTGCACCATGATCAGCTGGAGGTGTTTCTGCGGGAGACTCGGCGGTTCCTGATCTGAGTGGGGCAGGTTGTAAAACGCCTGCGGCGGGTTGCCAACCCGCTTCCCGACCTGTGTAGCAACACCGACCAGCGCGGTTGGCAACCGCGCGCCGGATGGCATCCGGCCCCACAGAGCTAGAAGGATACGCGGAAGCGGCGCTTGAATATCAGCGCGCTTAGCATGGAAATTATCAGGAGCCAGATCAGCCAGTGCAGGTCGATGCCTAAGGCGTGAACGGATGCCGACGGATAATTGATTTCGATCCAATCCACCGGGCCGCTGGAGAGGCGGCTTTCGCCGGGATACCAGATCTGATCGGCAAGCGAACTCACGCGGCGCTCGGAGATGTATTGCGGACCGGCGCCGGCGGTGATCGTCTTCGAGACATGTCCGGAGGGAAAGACCAATTCGAGGTCGCCTTTGACGGGAGCGGTAGCACGCAAACGCCAACTGATTTCGCGGCCGCCGCCGGCGCGCACGGGCGGAGTCTCGATCGCAATTCCTTGCGGGGCCTGTAAAGCCGGAGGTGGGCCATCGCTGCCGTCTTTCATGTGAGCTGTCACAATCGCCTCGCGTCCTACGGAAAGCGGCGAGTGGCCGTAAAAGCATTCGAGCTGGGCGAAGATCAGAATCATCGGAATGGTGGCGACAAGCGCCGGAACCAGCATCAGCCCGATGTATTTGGCGTTGGAGGTCAGCAGACCCCACTGCGCCTTCCAGATCAGGACAGGCTCGTCCGTGAACAGGCGCATTTCATACAGGTGCGCCTGAAGCCGCGCCTTGACCTTTTGAATCGCGTGCTGATTGGAGGTGTGAGCGAAGACCCATAGCATCGCGATTCCGATCAGGATGCTTATGGGAATCAAAGTAATCATGGGATTGAAACCGCTAAACGGCGATAGAATCGCGCTAAATAGCATGCTCAGATAAAACACGCCTAAGCTTGTCTATTCCAGGTACCCCAGGCCTTGCAGCTTTTTTACGATCTCCTCGTCGGATTCGGCGTCTTCAAGTTTGGCCAGCTCTTTGGTGAGCACGTGCTCGACAAATTCCTCAGGCGATGAATATCCCGCGGCTTCGGCGCAGCGCTTTACTCGCTGGAAAGTGGCCTTCTTCAATTTAATGCTGGTGTTGAACATAATTCCTCAATAAATGCTGTGTCCGATCATTCCCGGTCCCGGCTCGATGCCGAAGCTTTGGAGTAACGATACCGTCAGGTCATAAAGATGCGGGTCGGGAGCGGCGCTCTTGCGGTTGCTGATCAACACTCCGGGAACGAATTTCGACCAGATGCAGTGATCTGCTCGCCACGCTTCGGTGTTGTCGGCCACCGTTTCGGCGGGCACAGCGCCGAGCGCGGTCTGCCATGACCCGCGATAACCGGGCATGTAGCCGACCAGAATATCCGGCGCTTTTTCGAGCATGTCGCCATGGAATTCCTGACGGGTAATGGTGAGACCGCCGACCATCGGTTTTCCGTCCCGCGGATCCTTGGCCGCCGAGAGCTTCTCGACCAGTTTCTTGATCACGGCATCTGCTTCAGGACCGGATCCAACGATGCCCTGAGGCTCGCGGCCCTCCAGATTCAGATAAAGCCCGTTCAGGCCGACCGCATAGGCCTGCGTTCTCGACCAATCCACATGGGGAAAAAGTTCCTCGTCGCCCACGTTCTTCGGATCGTCGAGCGTGAGGAAGCCTTCCTTCATGAGCCACGTGTTCAGGTGCACGGCTCGGTCGAAGGTGGAGAAGCCATGATCGGACATCACGATGAGCGTGGCGTCCGGCGCCATATTGCGCACCCAACCGATGGTCTGGTCCACGAGTTTGTAGGTGTCGAGGAGCTGTTCGTCGTATTTGCCCCACAACATGTGCGAATCCTGATCGATGCCGAAGAAGTGGAAGAACAGGAAGCCATCGTGGAATCGCTCCATTTCATGCTTCAGCAGCTTCAAATGATCGTCCGACACGAGCCGGCTTTGATGGATGTAATCGTCGCGATCGAAGACACCCTGCCTCCACGCGGCTGTGTCCTGGGCCATGCCTTGGGTATAGAACAGGCCGACCTCTTTCGCCAGCGTTTTGCTATAGGAATCGGGCGAGGTGATGGGCAGCACGGGATCGGATGGGTCAATGTTGACTGGCGAAACGTATATTTCCAGATTCGGATGAAGTTTTTTGGCGTAGATGCGGAAAATCCCAGAGGCGGATTCCAGGCCGCGGATCAGAGTAAAGTCGGCTTTTATCCAGTCCGACCATTCGCCTTCCTTGAGAATCACCTGCGTGTCTCCGGATTCGAAGCGCGCGGCCGGCTGCTGTGGATCGATCTTCGCCGTTACGCTGACGTACGTAGTAGCTTTATCTTTGCGGAGTGAATTGTCGGGTCCGGGGATTCGTAACTCCGCGGAGTAGTCCTTCAAATCGACGCGGACGATTCGGCCTCCGGGGACCATGCGGCTGTTCTGCGATGCTTCGTCGGTGAAAAATGCGAACTCGCCGTTGGTGCCGCGAAGGTCCGGCGCTCCCATGCCCGCGACGGCGAAGCCATCATCGCAGTGCACGGGTGGAAAATCGGTCGGCATGCGGATTACGTCCACGCCGATATGATGCTCGGCCAGTGTTTGCCAAAACGGCTTTCCCTTGCGGAGCGACGTGACTGCTCCGGAGCTGATGGGCAGCTCGTATTCGCCCATCGAAATGGTTTTGCCGCCTTCGGCGGTTTGGGCGACTGAAGAATACGGGGCCAGCGTTTTCGGATCGCGATGGACGAAATCGAAAATACCGTGCCCGCCGGGGTCCATGCCGGTGATGAATGTGGACCATGCCACGGGACTCTGCGGCGGCATCGTCGTTTCCAGGCGTTTGAACTCTCCGTCCTGGCGCAATTTGTCGAGATTGGGAAGCGAAGCCCAGTGCCGCTCCAGAAAATTGGGGTCCATGCCGTCGATGCCGAGGACAATGACCTTCTTTCCGGAGGCGATAACGTGGGAGCGGGCGCAGCCGGTAAGGGCCAATGCGAGAGCTAGCAGGGTGGAGCAGGCTTTAGCCTGCAACGGGGACTTCCGTCCCTGCCAGCGCCGGTGCGGGGGCTTAAGCCCCGGTTGCAGGCTTAAGCCTGCTCTACGAACAAAACTCGTCCTTCCATCCATGCAGGCTTCTCCACGCCGAACAAATGCAGCGCCGTTGGCGCCATATCTTCAATGCCGGGGTTTTCCAGATCGAACTTGCGGTTCGAGAACAAGACGCCGGGAACGAGAATCGGGTCGACCGAATGATCCCCGCTCCAGGCTTTGCAATTGTCTTCGAACACATCCGCGCTCACTTTGCCGACCGCCGCATCCCACGATGTCCGGTAGCCTTCGTTGTAGCCGACGATCAGATCGGGGGCCTCTTTTACGTACGGGCCGCGATACAGTTCGTTTGCGGCGTACACCGCCCGAATGCCGACCGTGTCGCCGTCCATCAGGCCGGTGAGCTTCTCGATTAATTCTTTGCGCAGCGCCTCGGCCTCTTCGCCCGGCTTCACGATGCCCTGAGCCTCGCGCCCTTTCAGGTTCAGATACAATCCGCCCAAGCCGAGCGTGTAGGCGCGCGTGCGGCTCCAATCGACGCCCTTGAAATAGCGCCCGCTTTCTTTCGCGCCGTCGTTCAGCACAAGATAGCCGTGATCGCGCAGCCACGAGTTCAAATTGATTCCGCGCCGGAAGGAGCAGAAGCCGTGATCGGAAAGCACGAAGACCGCGGTATCGGCGTCCGCATGCAGAAGGGCGATGCCCACCAGCTTATCCATGCGCTGATATAAATCTTCGATGGTTCGCGCGTATGGATGCGATTCGTCATGCAAGAAGCGGTAGAACATGTGCTGCACGCGATCGCTGGTATCGAAAACGCATGCCACTACGCCGCGGCGGGTTTTTTCGAGCGCGTTGCGGAACATGCCTTCGCGCTCCGCCATCAGCAGGTAGGATTGTTTGAGAAACTCCTCTTCGTCAATCACGCCCTCGTTCAGCGCCCACGTATCCTCGGCCATTCCTAACGTCGAATAGGTGCCCAATAATTTCGCCAGATAGGCGGCGTAGTAGGACGGGTGACTAATCGGCAGCGCGGGTTTTTCGGGATCGATCTGGATAGGCGAAACGTACAGCGAAAAGTGAGGCTCGGTTTCGGTGAGCAGGAACCGCGCAATGCCGTTGACTTTTATTCCCAGCGATGCCTTGAATTTCAACTTGACCCACGGCGTGTAAACGCCCGGAACCAGCGGATGCGATTCGTCGCCGATCTCAAGCGTCGGCTGCTTATCCATCGTCAGGCGGAAGGGAATCTTCATCACCGCGCCGTTTTCGATCAGCAGGTCTTCGGGGCCCTCCAGCGAGCCTTCGTAGCCGTTAGCCGTTTTCTTTAGGGGATAGCGGCTGCCGCTTTCAAACGTGGCTTCGCCGATGCGCGTCGTGAATTGTGAAAAACTGCCCTGCGTCCCCCGCAGATCCGGAGTCGACATAGCGGAAAGCAAGCGCCCATTGAATTTGTCCGGCGGAAACGTGATCGGCACCCGGATAATCGTAGAGCCGATTTGCTTATCGCCCAGCAGTTTCCAAAAAGGCTGGCTTTTGCGCTTCAGCTCGACTTGGGCGGTCGAAAGCGGAATGCGATATTTGCCGAGCTTCAGCACGCGCGAAGGCTTGTGAACCTGCGCGGCCGCAAGCTCCGGCACATAGCTCTTCATATTCCGATTTAAAAAGTCAAAGATGTTATGTTTGGCCGGATTCACGCCGGTCGCAAATGTCGACCATGCCACCGGGGAGAGCGCGGGGAACGTCGTCCGCAGGCGCGAATAGGAACCCTGCTCCTTCAGCTTGCTGAGGTTGGGTAGCTTCCCTTCCTGCATGAATTTTTCGGTGAGCCTCGGGTCAAGGCCATCGAGGCCCAGGAAAATGACTTTCTTCACCTGGGCGTTGCGGAACCCTTCCTGCCGCCGAACGAGACGCCACACCATCCGGAACGGCCAGGCGAGCAGAGAAGCGACACTCAGGAAAAAGCCGGCGAGAAGACTGAGAAACGAGCCAAGAAACGCAAACCCCGCGCCGGGGCCCACGTAAGCTAGCTGCACCGCTGGGGTTGAGCGGGCGTTAGCCCGAAACGTCGGTTTCAGCGCAGGGCTGTGGCGGGCGATGCTCACCGGCGGATGCGGGGACTGAAGTCCCCGTTGCAGGCTTAAGCCTGCTCCACACAACCACAGCGCAAACAGCGCACTTTGGAACAACTTCCTCATCTCAGCTTGCCCTCGACGAACGGGACTTCCCAAACTTTCTCATGGTAAATCGGCCCGTGGCCGAAATAACCGTCTTCGCCGAACAGTTCGCCGTGATCGGCCAGGATCGTGATGAAGGTGTTTTTCGGAACGATATCGAACAACTCCTCGACCACGCCATCCAGGTGCTTCACCGCGGCAATCTGGCGTTGCCTTAGCTCCTCCAGCTTTTTATTGTTGAAAAATCGGTCCTTCTTGGCATCCTTTTTTACCAGGAGCTTTCCCCCTACCACTTCGTCGTCGAGGTGTTTGAAAACTCCATGAACGCCGCTAATGCGCGGCCACTGATCCGGAGGCTCATCCGGCAGGGCATAGGGGTAGTGCGTCTCGCCCACGTTTAAAAGAAAGAAATTCGGTTTTTCTTCCGAGAACGCCATGGACCGGACCATCGCCCGCATGTCATTGTGCTTGTCCATCAGGCGGTACGTATCGAAGCCGTTGTTGAGTATCGTTTTGGGATTCAGTACCGGAAGGGAAACCATTGCATTCGTCTGGTACCCCATGCCGTCGCGCAGGAACATCGGCAAGAATAGCTTGGGAACGAGGGATTTGAACTCGATGTTATCCACCCCCAAGCGAGTATTGAATTTCAGGAAATCGTTTTTGTAATATTCCGAGGCGTAGACGTGCCGGGGGCTGGTATGCGGCATCAGCCCGATTAATAAATTGTAGTGGGATGGCGACGTCCAGGAGGCATAGGACCAGCGTTTCTCCACTTTTCCCAACTTTTTTATCGTCTTAGGTTTAGCCGCGGTGAACGAGTCATAGCGGCAGCTATCGAATACCACCACGACATAGTTGTTCGGCTTGGTTTTGGAAGCTTTTGGCATTCACTCTCTCTAGTAACTGGCGCACACGCGCAGTCCGCCGGCGGCCGGTCGAGACCGCTGGGGAGCTCGCCCGGTCCCGCGCCGGAGCGGGTGCGCTGTAGCCGCCGGTTCCGGATGCGTTAGGCGAAGCAGTTGAAGTACCAACGAACGCTTGATCGCAGTCCGCAACGCGCCGCTGGTCCGCCGTTTCCGGGCTAAGTTGCGGCAGCGCTGGACATTGACTTCTCGTGAATCAGTTTTTCGGCGGGATAGACGGATGCGATGGTCGAAAACCGGAAGTCGCGAAGCAGCCTCTCCAGTTTGGACCGCATACCTCGCAAGCCGCTATAGGTGCGAAAGCGCGAGGCCACACCTTGGGTGAGCCTGGGATGTTCGGGATCGATTTCCCAAGGATGAAAGTAAATGCAGGCGGGCAACTCCTCGCTGGCATTGATGCGCCGTATGCCGGCCGCCGTATAGCGATAAGGGAGCAGCCGCAGATAGGCTCCGCCGCCGACCGGAGCGATCGCGCCGTAAGACAAGCGAGTGGTCGCGACGGGAACCTCCAGAATCGGCCCTGAAGGGGTCGGCATTACGTGAGCGTGCCGCTCAAAGCCGGGGATGCCATAACGGTCGTGCGCGATCGGATAGATGCTGGAATCGCAGTGCATCCCGCACTCAATCAGGATTTCGAGAGCCCACAAAGAGCGCGCGGTAATGGAGTAACTGGGAGCGCGGTAAGCGCGCGGCGGCTCGCCCGTAGCGTCTGCAATCGCGGCGACAGCGCGCTGCGTATCTTGCCGGAAATGCCGGGGCGTTAAATCATACACCAGTTGGTGGGCATAGCTGTGGCAGGCGATTTCATGGCCCGCCGCGGCGATCTTTCGCACCAGAGAAGGGTATTTTTCCGCCACCCAGCCGAGCACAAAACAAGTTGCGCGCACCGAATGCTTATCCAGAAGATCCAGCACCTCACTGGTTTGGCGTTCTACGAGCGACGGCAAAGAGGACCAACGCTCCATTCCCACGACGCGCTGCACTTCCGTC
This sequence comes from Bryobacterales bacterium, assembly GCA_019261985.1. Classification (GTDB taxonomy): domain Bacteria; phylum Acidobacteriota; class Terriglobia; order Bryobacterales; family Bryobacteraceae; genus Palsa-187. Next base: position 13,597 of record JAFAQY010000064.1, read on the forward strand.
GGATGGAAGTATTCTTCCACGTCGATAGTGAGAATGTTTTGAATGCCACTTTTTAACACACAAGAAGCCGCAGTATCTTTATTCGACCCCGAATTCGTCGGTGAACGCACTGCCGGGGCGTCCGTTGTTCGGGGTTTCTGACGGGTTTTGGCGCAGGCGCAGGAGGCGGACCGCACCACTGTAGACCAGTGACAGCACGTTCAGGACGAACCCGTCTACGATTCGCTGGACCATCGGAAGAATAGTACGCTTCGCATGTGCCAGACCAAAAGTATTGGCTAGAAAAGTATTCGCCAAATCAACGCGTTGGCGTGCGCGATTTGCGATCTCCAGCGCGATAATCCGAATCTCTGGTATGCATTCCTTTAAGTTCGCCGACCGCATGGCTATACACTTGCTAAAGGGCGACTAGACCCATGCTCAACAATTCCCGCAACGGAGTTCCCGAGAAGTCGCCCGGCGCTGCCGGGAACAAGTCAGCAAACGGGCTGATCGTCTGGTTCACCGGCCTGAGCGGCGCGGGAAAAAGCACGCTCGCCGAAGCCGTTTTTTCTCGCTTGGACGCGCGCGGGCGCGCCGTGGAGATTTTGGACGGCGATATTGTGCGCGCCCATCTGTGCAAAGGCTTGGGCTTCTCGCGCGAGGACCGCATGGAGAACATCCGGCGCATTGCATTTGTCGGGAATTTATTGGCGCAGCATGGAGTGATCGTGCTGGTTCCGGTGATCGCGCCGTATCGTTCTATCCGCGCGGAAGTCCGCAAGAGTTCCAAGGCTTACATGGAGGTTTTCGTCAACGCGCCGCTTGAAATCTGTGAGCAGCGCGATCCAAAGGGCCTGTACCGGCGGGCGCGGGCCGGCGAAATTTCGAACTTCACCGGCATCGACGATCCTTACGAGATCCCGGAGTCGCCCGACATGGAATGCCAAACGCACGTCGAAGGCATAGAGGCATGCGTGGAGCGCATTGTGGAGGCGATTGTCGAGCGCATCGGGGCCGCCGTGGGCCTGGGCACGCCGGCAGCAGAGCCAATCGCGGGCGGAGCTTTTAAGGCGCCCGTCTTATAAATCCATCCATTTTTGGTATTAAAGTTCTAAGATAATTCAGCAGTAAATTCTAATATATACTTATATATTTTTCTGGAGCGTGGCATGCATGCGTAACAGGCATGCAACATTTTCGCGCTAATACGTGTCGCACAGGCTTAATATCCATCACATTTTTGATGGGCGTGAGCGGGTCTATGCAAGCAAATCCGCTAACGCTGGATTGGGTCAGCTCAGGCAATAATCCAGTCGGATATTACTATGTAAGTCCCTATACGGCCGAAATTCAAAGCAGCCGTCAATTAATTACGCTGTACTGCATCGATTTCAATCACGAAGTGGCGCCGCCCTGGCAATGGCAGGCCGATATTCGGCCGCTAAATCTTGCGGATGTTCCTTCGCTACAATATGGGAATTTACCCAACACGAATTCCACTTGGGTGAAGTACGAAGCCGCGGCCTGGCTGATTACTCAATTGACACAGAGCGCCAGCAAATATCAACAAGCCGTGGATCAATACGCAGCATGGGATATTTTCCTGGACACGGGGCACGTTTCAGCCTATGACAGCTCCGTGGCGGCGGTGGGCGGCTCCTTCGCGGGCGATATCATGGGCGCCTATAACAACGCTTTTAAAGCGGTGCAGAATGGTTATGCGCCGGATGGATGGTCGGTCGTGTCACCCGACCCCGATCAGCGCGCCGATAGCACGCAGGAGTTTCTGACGCCGGATGTGGGCGGTAATACGGTTGCCACACCGGAACCGGTATCAATTCTTCTCCTGGGGACCGTACTTTTGGGAGTTGTCGCGCTCGCGCGCTGGCGCCTTAAGCGCCACGGTGCTGATTACTCATGAAAAGCCGCGGCATGGCAACTGCCGCACCCACTCGAGGGAGTAACTTCACGTAAGCGCTCAGGCGGGCTGAAGCCCGGCTGAAGCCCGGCTGAAGCCCGCCGCAGGCTAAAGCCCGCTAAAGCCTGCTCCACCTTGTTGGTTGCCATGCGATCCACTTACCTGGCCGCCTGAACCTTGGAGGCGCTGCGCCTCGTGTCCGTCACCGCCGCATCGAACCTCCTCGCGATAGCCTCAAACTCCGGTTTCGGGCCATTCCATTTCAGTTGGTCCACAGTCTCGAATAGTTTAATATCGGTGCGGAGTGTGGCGAGCGTGCGAAACAGCAATGCCAGATCCCGCTCGCGCGCAAGCGTTGCCGCCAGGGTGCCCGCGCCCACCGCATTAACCTTCCATTGGCCCGAATCGGGGGGCATACATTCAATATGGCGAAATTTGGTGAGCACCGCGGCCGCCGATTTTGCTCCCCACCCAGGCAGGCCTGGATATCCATCGGCCGAATCTCCCACCAGCGCGAGGTAATCGGGGATGGATTCCGGCGGCACGCCGAATTTGCGCATCACGCCATCCTCATCGAGCGTCATGCGTGTCCGGCGATTTAGCTGGACCACACGCTTACCGCGGACGCACTGAGCCAGGTCCTTATCCGGCGTGCAGATGGTCACCAGCTCAACGCCTGGCTCTTGGGACGCCGCGGAAGCAGCTGCGGCAAGCGCGTCATCGGCCTCGAACTCTACCATGGGCCAGACTACAAGGCCCGCCGCCGACAGAGTCTCCTCAAGCAGCGGGAATTGGGCCAGCAACACAGGATCGATCCCGGCGCCCGTCTTATAGCCCGGCCACAGGCCGTTGCGGAACGATTCGATAACGTGATCGGTTGCGACCGCGATATGGGTTGCGCCACCCTGAATCATCCCCAGAAGGGACCTGAGTACTCCGCGGACCGCCGCGATGTTGCGGCCGTCCTGGTCGTAGGCGGCCGGCAGCGCGTAGTAGTAGCGGAACAACTCGTACGTGCCGTCGATCAGATAAATGTTCAAGGCCAAATGGGCGCCGTGGGCCGATACATCTATTCTCCACGGTTGCGATTTCAGAAACACGACGGTCACTTGGTGGGCGAACGATAATTGGAACACGAGTAGCTGGATCGCACGCGACATGCAGTCACGAATCAAATCCATCGTTGGGAGGAATTATGCCGGAATGCACACACCTCGATCAGGTCCAAAATGTCCAGCCGCACACGCAAGGCTGCGAAGAGTGCTTGAAGATGGGCGACCGGTGGGTACATCTTCGCCTCTGCCTTGTTTGCGGCCACGTCGGTTGCTGTGATTCGTCCAAAAACAAGCATGCAACCAAGCACTTCCATCAAACCAAACATCCCGTTATGCGATCCTTCGAGCCCGGTGAAGAGTGGGGGTGGTGTTACGTCGATGAAGTAGAGCTGGACTTCGCCTGACGGCTTTTTGGGGAATTTTTGAAACACCGATTGTTGCGCCACTATGATAATGTCCCCTTGAGACCTCGTTAGAAATGTCCCCCTAAACTGAAAGACCTCCCCCGAAGGAGGAGGTCGGATTGGGGCGTACGGCATTGAGCAAGAGGGAACTGCAACGAGGTGGAGTGTTGGCGCGGGTGAAAGCCGGGGAGTTGC
>JAFAQY010000122.1 GCA_019261985.1 Bryobacterales bacterium
CCGAACGAGACAACCCGCCGCTTGCCTTCAAATCCGTGAAACTGGAATTCCTTAAAGGGCAATAATGTGATCTCTGCCAACAAGCGGCTCTCTTCCCCGGCAGAAATGACGTCCGGTCGATACGCGAATCCTTCCGGCAGAGAATCCTCGGGTGAGGGTGTAAAAAGCGCGATTTGACTGCTTGACATAGGAGATCCTGAAGGCGGGTTCTACATAGTGAGATGTGTGTGGTAAGCTCGCCGTTGCGGCAATCAAAGGAGGATGGCACGACGCTTCAAGATGCCCTTGTCCATGGCCACTCCCATGATCGGGTAATAAGTGAGCGGCATAAGAACCATCCCGAACACGATCGAAATGTTGACAAGATTCAACGGGTGGAAACCGGATAGCGCCAGCAGAGCGGTGAAAACCAACGAGGCGGAGCCTGCAGCCGGGGTTGCGCTTTCGCGTCGCCGTTCGTACCCGTAGCGCATCGCGCCCCGCACCTTGTCCCAAACACTCTGGGGATGATTCTTCAGGTAGTCGGTTCTGAGCCGCTCTTATATGGCTGGAAAATCCTTCCCGCGATGTCCGTTCCCATCCGCTAGCCGTACTCGTAAGCCGGCAAGTAGTCGCTAACGGCACCCGCTGCCGATCCATACTGCTCTCGAGGATCGTTCTGAAAGTCGGTCTGACACTCACTGGGGATCGTCCCTTCCGTCCCTTCCAAGAATGTCGGCGAATAGCGGCGCGAGATCCCGATTTGCTTCCAGGAAATAATGCGTCATCACCTCGCTTTAATTCCAGCAAGTCTTTCCTTGTGGACAGGCTCAGCCGGTGGTGATAACTTTTTTTCTTTGGCGGCAGAGATCAAGAGAGCCGCTCCGTGCGATTGACGATCCTCGTCCGCACGGGGCGGCTTCTTTATTTCCGCCAAAGCGCGTGATGAACCGCCAAATAGAATGTGAGGTGAGCCGATGTAAAGCGCAGAGCCTTCCTTAGGGCGCTGCCTGCCCTTCCAGCGTTGTCGATGATAGGGGGCGCCGCGGGCCAAAATCACGGACGTCCGCCTGGTAAAGCTCAAGCTTCTTAAGGAAGTTGGCACCTATCCGGATTGGGTAGGCGGCACACGGTACTCCCGCATCGGCGGCGGAGCCATCGTCGAGATCGGCACGGACCAGCGCGTGGCCGGCATCGGACCCGAGGTGGATGCGGCGCAATTGCCTCAGATCAAGAATATCCTGATGGGCGCAGACCCATTCGAAGTGGACGCCCACGCTGAACGCCTGGCGTCACTCCCGGCGAATGGATTGCGCGGCCCCGCCAGCGTTGAGATCGCGCTCTGGGATCTGGTTGGAAAGCTGGCGAATCAACCGCTATATAAGCTCTGGGGAGGGGGACGCGACAAAGTAGCCCCCTATTCGAGCATGCTGCGGCTCTCGACACCCGAGGAACGGGCCGACATTGCCGTGAAGATCAAGTCGGAGGGATGGCAGGGCCATCAAATATCGCTGTTCGTTTCCGACGTTGAAAGAAGACGTAAGGCTGGTGGAGTTGACGCGCAAGGCTGTTGGCGAGGATTGGGTCATCACCTGCGATGGCAACAAGGCGGGGCTGAGTTGGGAATCGACACCCGGGGTGCCCTGGGATTTCACGCGCGCCGTGGAAACCGCCAAGGAATACCAACGAATGAAGGTGTACTGGCTCGAAGAACCGCTGCCGCGTTACGATTTCGACGGTTTGGCCGAGCTAAACCGCTTAATCGACATGAGAATCGCGGGCGGCGAGGCCAATCGCGGCCTGCACGAGTTTCGGTGGCTGCTGGAGAAGGGCTGTTTCGATATCGTGCAACGGGAGATTATGTTGCTCGGCCCCAACCTGCTTCGCAAAATTGCGATTCTTGCCGAGTCGATGAACAAGCTCTGCATTCCGCACGTCGGCGACATGCGCCTGGGAACCATCTGCGATCTGCATCTGATCGCCACTTGGCCCAATTCGCCCTGCATCGAGATTTTCAACGAAGTGCCGGTGGGCGACTACACCTATCCTTTCTCCATTTTCGAGGACCCGCCCGTACTCGATAAGCAAGGTTTCTTTAAAGTCCCTCAAGGCCGGAGGCTGGGGATGACGATTAAGAAAGAATTCTTGAGCGAGGGCGTGCCCGCATTCTCCGTGTAGTACGTGTGTCCGGAAGCAAGAGCTTCCGCGGCGGCCTGCTTGATGAACTGCGGCGTGGGCAGGTTGGATTCGCCGAAATAGAGCTTGAGAACGTCAGGGATGCCCATCGCGATCTCGGCCAGTTCGCCAATGCGGGAATGGGGGACAGCAGCGGCGGAAGCTGCGATGCGGGCGGACAATTTCTATAAGCGCGCCGCCGCGGCGCCCACAATTTTCCGGGTCCCGCGCTCCTGCAAGAAGAACACGAGCCTCAGGTTCTGCCGGTTCCATTCCGGCCGAACGTTGAAGCGGGTATCCGCGGCGTAGGAGGTGCTCTTCTTACCATCCAGATTGCCGAGCCGTGTCATCGTGCGCACTACGGCGCTATGCCTCAAGCGTCTTCCGTTGTTTTCGCCGCCAAAAACCGAGGTATCGAGGCCGTTTTCGGCGATCGCCAAGAACATATCCGCGGCCTGCGTCCCCTTGGGAAGCTCTCGCACTTGGACGGACATCGTATCCCAACCGGTGACCCGAAGGCTTACCATCGCGCGAACCGCCTGCGCGGCGGCCCGTATCGCGTTGTTCGCGGCATTCCAGTCCGATCCCAGTACTTGTGTTTGCCCATTGATGACCATCTGCGGCGTATAAACGGATTCCAGCTTCAACGCCTGCCCGTAGTCCTGTTGTCGCGCGGTAAACAATGCCGAAGAGAAGCGGTCACGCCAGCCTTCGTGATCCCAGTAGTCCACGTGCTCGCCGAGCGCGATCACTTCCACGCCGCTGACCGGTTGCTCCCGATCGAGCCGTGCAAGAACGGTATCGGCGGGAGGACAGCTTGAACAGCCCTCCGAAGTAAACAACTCCACAACAACGGGCGCGCGCTGCTGTTGAGCGAGCGCCGAAGCGGCCACCGCAGCGGCCGCGAAGATGAATCGTGTCATCATAAAGACACCTTCCCTGCGGATGGACTACCCTCTCTATTCTGACGCCAATTCCGGCTCGCGTGTGCAGTTTCCAGGCTTTTTCGGACATCGCGCCATTACAACTGCACTTGCGGGAATGATGGAAACCGGGAAAATCCCGCAAACACTGCTGTTTTCCGGGCCCGAAGGGGTGGGCAAGGCGACGCTGGCGCGCCGCTTCGGGGCGCAATTGCTCAACGACCGCGCCGGCAGAATCGAACAGGACGACCTCAGCCTCGAAAACAATTCCACGCTGATCGCCGATCGCGAAAAATGGCCCGCGGACAAGCGCAATCAAGATCCGCTGGTGTTCGCATCGCACCCGGACTTTCTGACCTTCGCGCCGGACGGACCGCTGCGGCAAATTACCATCCAGCAAATGCGTTTGTTGAAAGAACGCGCCCCTCTGAAGCCGCTGCGCGGCGCGTGGCGCGTCTTCGTGGTCGACTCGATAGACCACGCCAATGAACAAGCCGCGAATTCGCTGCTGAAAACCTTGGAAGAACCGCCGCCGCATCTGATCCTGATTCTGACCGCGCGCAATGCGTACGATCTGTTGCCCACTATCCGCTCTCGTACGGTTCCTTTTCACTTCGCGCGTTTGACCGAAGACGACATGCGCGCCTTTCTTGAGACGCGCAATGTGGATCACGCGGAACGCCGCCTGCAGCTTGCCGAAGGCTCGCCCGGCGTGGCGGTTTCGCTCGATCTGGAAGTATACGATCGCAGGCGCACGGCGATGCTCGCGCTGTTGAAGGTTGCGGGAGGCCTGGAGCCATTCGGAAGCTGGATGAAGCACTCGGACTCGATCGCCGCGCGGCGGACTGAAAGGCTGGAATCGTATCTCGAAGTTCTTTATTCCCTGATCGAAGATGTCGTCCGGCTAGCCAACGGGTCGGCGAATCTGCGCAACCAGGACATCGCGCGCGAAATAGAGCCGCTTGCCCGGAAGGTCTCCTTCGCCTGGCTCCGCGCCATGGTGGAGCGCGTTGACGAGCTGGTGGAACTGGCTCGCCGGAATATTCAGCGGTCGATTGCGCTGGATGCCCTTGCCGTGGAATTGCGGTCCCGCTAGCACTGTGCTATCTAAGAACTAAGAGCTAGCTGTTCCAACCCCGCTCAAACTGTCAAGAAGGAGCTTCCGTTAGTGGACCCCGCAAACCGTAGGCTGATTCGACCGTCGTTTAATGAGATGAAAGAACGCGCGACGAATCGCAAAGATGGCCAGCAAAACCAGAAGAAGGCCACGCCTCCGGACCAAACCAACGCGGAGAATTTTTATTACCTGAAGCAGATGCAAGGCAAGACGCCGATGAGCATCGTCATGAAAGATGGCGAGGTCATTCAGGGCGTCATCGAGTGGTACGACAAGAATTGCCTGAAAGTGAACCGCGACGGCGGGCCGAATTTGCTGGTGTACAAGTCGAATATCAAGTATATGCACAAGGCATAGTTCCTGTCGTTTGCGTTGCACAACGAGGATTAAAGTGGCTTGAGAGCCGGATGCCATCCTGCGCGCGGCTGCCAATCGCGCTGGGCGATTTACCGAAAGGCCGGCCAGGCGAGTTGGCAACCCGCTGCAGGTTGGCAACCTGCCCCACTTCACGGAAGTAGAATCAAGCGCACATCCGAATTGATCCGCTGCGATGACGCCACCGGTAATGTCTGGGCGTGGGCGGATTCCATTAGATCGGCATCGATTTCGCCCAGGCTTACGTCGAAGGTCGCAAGCAACCGGTAATCGCCCGGAGGCAACGCGTCGAAACTGAACTGGCCCTCCGTATCGGACAGCACCTGCTTTGGACCGCCTAAGGACCGGCGCGAACCCTCAGACACGGGCCACAAAAAAACCGGCGCTGCCGGAACGGATTTCCCGTCGGCCACCACAGCGCCATTAATTGTTCCGGCTTGGTCCGAGATGCTGATGATCACCCGCTCCGCCAATCGAGATTGAATCTGAACGTCGAACCACTCCGTTGGACGATCATTAATTATTCGCCGCGCAGAAGGGAGAAAATTCGCGATCGATTCGATGTATTGGCCCGGCCCTGGCGCGGCGCGCATCTCCCAATGTCCCGGAGCAAGCACGGAACGCAGCGCGTTTATCTCCCGCTCCGTGTCTGCCTCCGCAAGATCCTGCCGTCTGCCGCTAATCTTCATGGGAACCTTTATCGGCGAGGTCGATCCCGGGCGCCGCGCTTCAAAATCCACTTGCGGATTGGCTATAAGCTGTACGTCGCCGTTGGCGCTGTCTCGATCTAGAAACAACTCGGCGAATCCCGACTGGGTTTCATCGGAAGACGTCGCGAATACCTCGTAGGCGCCCGGCGCCAGACCCTGAAACGTATAAGGCCGTCCACAAGCTCCCGCCGTGACGCGGCGCCCCACATCCGAGGACAGCGTGACGGCTACCGGTCCAGCGGGGCACAGAATCTTTCCGGTCAGGTGGAAAAGGGTTCCGAATTCCGGCCTGATATCGGCATCGGCGGTTTCCTCATCTACTCGCACGTCATAGGCGCGAGCATCGCGAGTCTCGCGGCTCTGAGGCGCGAAGGTCGGCAGCAGGCCCGAGCCGTCCTCGAGGGTGTAGGCTTCCGATCGCACCCAATATTTGCCCGGATCGAGGCCATGAATGCGGTATATCCCGCGGTCGTCCGCGACTGCATGAGCCGCGACCCGCAGCGGCAGCCTGGCCCGATATGCCACCACCGGTACGTTCGCGATACCCACGCTGTTTTCATCCAAAATGCGCCCCGTAATCGCGCCCATGCGGCGCATGCGTAGTTCGGCGAACAGCGTGGAGTCGGGAGTCACCACGACCGCCGTTCCTTGCCCGTTGGGGCGCCGCTGCCCGTGCGCCGCCGGAAAATATTCAGCTCGCTGGCACGATAGGAGATACATGCCATCGGGAACAGCCGGGAAAATGAAGCCGCCGGTGCGATTCGTCATCGCTTGGATCGGGCGCACCGGGGGAGCGCCGTTCTTCAGAACCGCATCGAGGCGCACGCGGGTCCGCGCGAGCGGCAGACCGCTAGAGTGTTCCAGCACCACGCCTTGGATCACGCCCCCTTGGGCCACGGCGGCGGCCAGGCACGCGAGCGCCAAACGCATCTTGTTGTTAATGACGCGGCAAGTGTGGTGGGCGTGCAGTTTGGTAAAGCCGATTACGTACGCTTCCTTAAAATGTGTGGCGGCCACCGTGCCGGCTCAAGACGCAGGCCTCCTGCTCCAGTTTGCGGATCAAATCGATCCGCTTCATCCGACGGTGAGTTCGGCAAGTCAGCGAATCTAAATCCAAATCGGTACGTGCCAAAGCGGCAATCCGGGCAGAACTGAGTCGGGGGCACCCGGCGGGAGGCGGGGCAGGTCTCCCGCTGGTTCAAAATAAGAACACCAGCGTCGATGACCCCGTTCGCGCCGTGGCAGAACTTCTACGTAATCGTCGGCTCGTCCGCCGGAGCCCTAATCGGCCTACAGTTCGTGGTGCTGAGTTTGATCGCGAGCCGGGTTGCCGGCGCAGGCGATCCCGCTGCCGGTCGAGTTTTCGCGACTCCGACAATCGTTCATTTCGCGACTGTGCTAGGGCTTTCGGGTCTACTCAGCGCTCCGTGGAACGGCATTCGCACTGCGTCCGTGATTTGGGGGCTGACGGGCGCGGCCGGCATCGTCTATGCCATCCTGGTGACCCGCAGATTGCGGAGTCAGACCGCATACAAACCGGAGTTCGAAGACTGGCTCTGTCACGCCCACCTGCCGTTCATTGCGTACGCGCTGTTGGCTGGGTCGGCCCTGGCGGCTCGCTCGCACACTTATGAGGCACTGTTCTGCACCGCCGGGGCTTCGCTACTGCTGCTGTTCATCGGCATTCATAACGCCTGGGATGCAGTGACCTACCACGTTTTCACAAGAGCCAAAGATCACGCAGGTAAGCAGCATATTCGAACGCCATCGAACGAATAGCTCACTCATGACGCGCTACCGCGTCTTCAATCCCGATGCGTCGCTATGATCCCCCGTCTTCCTCATCCACGAGCGCGCCAGGGCGACCAGCGCATCGCGAGTGAGTTGATCGGCCGAATCGAGCACTAGATTCGTGTTTTCTCCGGGATCTTCGGCGAGATTGTACAGGTGCGTCACGTTGCCGTTGAGATCCATGACCATCTTCTCGAAGCCGCGGATCACCGCCCGCCATTCCACAACCGTACCGATTCCGCCCTCGATGTAAACGGAACCCGGCAAATCGTGATTCTTTCCCAGCAACACGCCGGAAAGATCCCTCCCCTGCACGCCTTCTGGAACCGGCTCGCCGCGCAGGGCCAAGAAGGTCGGCGCAAGGTCCACGGTGGAGATCAGAATGTCATCGGCCGTACGCGGCTTCAGTAAATCAGGAGCCCAAATCGCCAGCGGAATCTTCAACGATTTTTCTAATGGCGAATCCACGCCGTCGCCGTAAGCCGCGGTAAAAATCGCGATCCTGTGCGTATCCGTGCGGGTCAAATCCGGAATGCGGATGACAGGTGAATCTTCCGCCCCGATGGCATGCGGAAACTTCCCGGCCTCCAGAGCTCGAACCGCAAGCTCCGGCTGCGGACAGCACGCGTACGCGCGAGAAAATACGACACACTCGCGCAGCAAGGATTCGGGGCGACGCGATTGGGCGCCCAGGTTTAGCGCTAGCGGAGTCAGCAGAAATTCGCGACGCCGGATCACACTCTGACTTTAATCGCCGGAACGCCGCGCTTGCACATTTCGCACGATCCCGGGTCGTTCGCATAGACCGCGTCCAGCTTGGCCAAGTAATAAAACGGCAGCGGGTCGAAAGAGACCGCGCCGGGATAAGGCTGATAAATGATGACAGCCAAACCAACCACCTCCCCGCCTTGCTCTTGCACCAGACTTTTAAGCTCGGCCAGCTTTTTCCCGGTGCGCAGGACATCGTCCACAAGCAGCACCTTTTCACCGGGTTCAACGTTCAAAAATTGGCGGAAATGCTGCGGCTCATCGGTGTTGTCGCGCTCCGCCCAATAGACTTGATGAGCGCGCAAGGCTTCGCAAACTCCATATGCGACCGGGAGTCCGCCCGTCGCGGGCGCTACTACCGAAAGCTGCGGAATCATCACTCGAATGTCATTATGCGCGCGCAATTTCCGGCTCAGAGCCACGTTCAGGATCTTGGCGTCCTGGAAATAGCGCATGGTCAACGCCACTTGAAGATATTCAGTCGAATGGACGCCGTTGGGATATTCGAAGTGGCCGTCGCGCAGGCCGCCCGTGCGGCGCAGCAACGCCACCACCTCTTCTTGCGTCGGAATCAACTCCATAAGCGTTAATGAGCTCCCCTGCCGCTAAGCACCTGCGGAATGGTTCGCACTAGAATCTTCCAATCCAGCGCCAGCGACCAGTTATCGATGTACTCCATATCCAGTTTCATCCAGGTGTCAAAATCCACCGCATCGCGGCCGGCCACCGCCCATAGGCATGTCAAGCCCGGACGCATACGCAGTCTGCGCCGCTGCCAGGGCTGGTATTGATCCACCTCCTCGGGAATCGCCGGCCGAGGCCCAACCAGGGACATGTCTCCCTTTAGTACGTTCCAAAGCTGCGGCCACTCATCGATCGAGAACTTGCGAATCCACCGCCCCACCCGGGTCAAACGGGGATCATTGGGAATTTTCAGCGCAAGCTGACGCTGGCTTAGATGCTCCAATGACGATCGCATTGCGTCTGCGTTCTCGCACATGGACCGGAATTTGTAGAAGACGAAGCGCCGGCCGTTGAGTCCACACCGTTCCTGCCGGAAGATGGCCGGCCCAGGCGACGTCACGCGGATCAAGATGGCAATCGCCAGCATGAAGGGAAATAACAGTAACAGCGCCGCCGTGGCGATCAGCAGATCCAGGAGCCGCTTGACCGGCAGGCGGATTTCATCGTGCGGCGTGGCCGAAAAAGTAAGCAGCGGACACGTCCCCAGCCGGTCAAGAAAGATCTGGCTGTTGACGTGAGGAAAGAAATCGACGGCCACCCGCGTGCGCACGCCCTGTTCATCGCACGCCAGCATGACGTGTTCCAGTTCGGCCAGTCGCTTGGAATCTACAGCGAAAATGATTTCATCGATCACTTTTCGCCTCAGCAACTCGGGCAACGCGCCGAGCGCATACACGGGATAACGGGCGTCCAATTCGATTTCGGGCGCTTCGGGATGGCCGTTGGAATCGGCAACGAATCCCGTCAAGCGAATGCCATAAGCGGCGGCGTCTTCCAGTTCGCGGCCCAACCGCAAGGCGGGCTCGCCGAGTCCCACCACCATCACGTAGCTTCTTCGTCCGCGGCGCGCGTAGGCGAGAATTCTCTCCGCATTCAGGCGAAACAGGCACAGCAGGAACCAAGTAAACACGGCGAATAAGCCGACGAATGAGCGGCTCAAATCCAATCGGAGGGAGTACTCAAAGAGGACGACGAGGGAGGAACCAAGCAAGCACTGCTGAAACGCGTCGCGCAAAATGGTGCGCGGGTCGGAGGCATCGATGCGGTCGTATATTTCCCACCAGTAGCCGAGCCCGATCCATACCAGCATGGACCAGCCAAGCAGAACGGCGATTTCGGCTCCGCGAATGAAGAAATTGTGCTCTAGCCATCCGAGCTGTGATCTGACCAAATACGCCAGGCGGAATGCTAGCGCGATAAGAAGACTGTCCGATGCGCCAAACAACAGACGCAGTTGGCGGTGATGGCGTCGAAACACTAAGATTCAGCATACCTTCGTGGCGGCGCATGTGGCGCGGAACCCGGGTCGCGCAGTCTTTAGCCTGCGACGGGTGATTCAGCACCCTCGGGCCTGAGCCGGGGCTGAAGCCCCGGTTGCACGCTAAAGCGTGCTCCACCATATGGCGAACAGCGGGCGATCACAATCCGATCGGGGTCGGCTCGGGTGTAAGCTAGATTTCTTGTGAGAACAAACAGCATCTTCGCTTGTTTCTTGTTACTAGGAATGCTTGCCAGCGCCCAGGTCAATTTGTCGGGCGTGTGGTCCTCGCGGCTGGACGAAGACTTTCCCGACCGACTGGCCGGGCCCGAACTAGGCGACTACGGAGGGCTTCCCATCAATGCCGCCGACCGCTTGCGTGCAACTTCCTGGAACGCTTCGCTGATTACTCTGCCGGAATATCAGTGCCGCGTGCATCCGTCGGACTACGCGGCAAGCTTCGCGGATATTCGCATGTGGGAGGACCGCGACCGCGATACACAAGAACTGGTTGCGATCCACATTCATCATTTCGCGTGGGCCACCGAACGCACGATCTGGATGGATGGCCGTCCCCATCCTCCCGACTATGCCTTGCATACAGCGATGGGTTTTTCCACCGGCAAGTGGGATGGTGACATTCTCACGGTCACGACCACACATCTTAAGGAAGGCTGGGCGCGCCGGAACGGTGTTGCTCGTAGCGATCGCGCTACCGTGACGGAGCATTTCATCCGCCATGGCGATGACTTAACCTGGGTAATCGTCGTAAACGATCCCGTTTATTTCACCGAGCCATTGTTCCGCAGCCGCGATTACGTTTTCAACGCCACTGGCCAGATTGCGCCGTATCCGTGCGAAAGCGTCACGGAAATCATCCGGCCGAAGGGACAGATCCCCCATTACTTGCCCAACACGAATCCGTTCCTGAAGGAATACCAGGTTAATCACGGCATTCCCGAGCAAGCGGCTATGGGCGGAGCGGAGACGATGTACCCGGAATACAAGCAAAAGATCGCGACGATGCCGAAGCCCGGGGGAGCGAAATAATGAAAACATTATTTCTCGCCGCCGTTTTTGGCGCTGCCACGTTCGCGCAGGAAGGCCCTGTGCCGGGCAATCTCGCGAATACTGAAATTCACGTGCTGCCCGCTCAGGGAAACGTCTACATGCTGGTTGGGGCAGGCGGGAACATCGCCGTTCAAGTGGGTCATGACGGAGCGCTTATCGTCGATACACAATACGCTCAGCTTGCCGATAAAATTCTGGCGGCGATTAAGAAGGTATCGGATCGCCCGCTCCGCTATATTGTCAACACGCATTATCATGCCGACCACATCGGTGGGAACGAGCCGCTGCGAAAAGCAGGAGCCACAATCGCAGGCGGAAATGTCGCGGGCGATCTGGGCGCGGCGGCATCGGAAGGAGCGCAGATCATCGCGCACGATAATGTCGCCAAGCGGATGACCGCGCCTACCGGCCAGCAAGCTCCGACGCCGACCGGCGCTTGGCCGACGGATACGTTCATCGATGACGAAAAGAAGCTGTGGTTCAACGGCGAGGGCATTGAAATTATCCACCTGCCCAACGCGCACACCGATGGCGACAGCATCGTCTTTTTCCGCAGGTCTGATGTGATCGCGACGGGCGATCTTTTCACTACCACGGACTACCCCGTGATCGATGTAGCTGCCGGAGGCACGATCAACGGTTTCATCAACGGCGTGAACCGAATTCTCGACCTTGTAATCACTGTTTACGGGCAGGAAGGCGGGACCATGATTATCCCTGGTCACGGCCGTTTGTCCGACGCCGGCGACCTGATCAACTATCGCGAAATGATCACGATCATTCGCGACCGCGTTCAGGACATGGTTAAGAAAGGCATGACGCTAGAGCAAGTAAAAGCCGCAAAGCCCACATTCGACTATGATCCGCTCTATGGCTCAAATCCGCGCTGGACGCCGGACATGTTCGTGGAAGCGGTTTATAAAACCTTGAAGAAATGAGCGCCATGAAAATAAAAACACGAGTGCGTGGTTTGATTATTATGGCGCTCACATCGAGCGTGTGGGCGCAGCCCCCCGCGGGGCGCGGCGGCCCTCCGCTAAGCCCGCGCGCCGGAGCGCCGATCGATCTCACCGGGTATTGGGTATCGATCGTGACCGAAGACTGGCGTTTCCGCATGTTCACTCCGCCGAAGGGCGATTTCGCGGGTGTGCCTCTGAATGCGGAAGGGATGAAGGCCGGCCAAGCCTGGGATCCGGCGAAGGACGAAGCCGCGGGCGAGCAGTGCAAGTCCTATGGCATGCCGGCCATTATGCGCGTGGCGGGGCGATTTCACATCACCTGGCAAGATGACACGACGCTGAAGATCGAAGCGGACGCAGGCACGCAGACGCGCTTGCTGCATTTCGGCGGCGCGCCGCCCGCGGGGCAGGCGGCATCGTTGCAAGGATATTCCATAGCCTCCTGGAGCCGGCAGGCTCCGCGAAGCCGAGGCGGCGAGGGTCAGCCCGCGGCCGCCGATTCGAGGGGCGGATATTTGAAGGTGGTCACGACCAATCTGCGTCCCGGCTATTTGCGTAAGAACGGCGCGCCATATAGCGATAAGACGACAGTTACGGAATACTATGACATCGTCCACGAGCCGGACGGCAACGACTGGATCGTGGTGAAGACGCTGGTGGATGATCCTGTCTACCTTACGCGAACCTTTATCACCAGCACCAATCTACGAAAGCAGAAGGATGCGTCGGGCTGGAACCCGACCGCCTGCACGGCAAGGTAGGGACAAGCTTCAGCTTGTCCTTCAGGTGGACAAGCTGAAGCTTGTCCTACTACGGCTGTAGCGGGACGCGAACCGATCCCGCTTGGCCCGTGCCTTTATCCTGCACCGCCACTCTCAGAATTACCGGCTTGGTTGGGCTCGGGATACTGTTGTCCACAAGCAGGCCGGCGGCGAGAGCCTGCTTGTACTGATCGTCCGTCAAAGTGAGGGTCATCGGCTTGTTGCTTACCGGCGGCGCGCCGCCGCCGCCGGTCTCCAACGCGAGACCAAGGTCAAAAGCCGCGATCCATTTGTCCGCGCGATGCTCGAATTGCAAGTTGTGGAGATCCACGCGGACCTGCACCATATGAACGCCCGGTTTTGACGGATCGGGCGCCGCGGCCGCCATCAAGCCAATAGCAGTTGCGTCGAGCGGGTCGTCCACCAGTTGGTTCATGGACGGGCGCGACTCCTGCTTTGTAGCCAGCGCTAGATAGCTCTTGCGGTGGCGAACCGAAGCGCCGCTAGTTTCCGGCTTCTTTGCAAGTCTGACGTTCAGATCGTGCGACTTTCCATCAAGATTTTTCTCGTCCACGTAGAACCCGAGCGTGTAGGTGACCTGGGCGTCTTCCATCACCTTGCGCACGTCCGCGCCGATGTCGTTGGTTTGGTGATAGGTGTTGCCGCCGGTGGCCTTGGCGATCGCGTCCACTGTCTCGCTACCCGAGAGCCCAACGGATTCCGCGGGCGCTACCGCGCCGCCACGCCCTTTCGGCATTAAGCTGCCTTCGGTGCGAGAAACGGTGCCGGTGCCTTCGGAACCGCTCGTCGAAGAGCCGGAAATCGTCACCCCGCGCGGGTCCATCAGATAAGCCGCGACATTGGCACCGGCCAGGATATTGGAAGCCCTAGCGACTTCGCTCTCGTAATTGTCGCGGCGATCCGCCTGTTCGCCGAAAGTCAGGGGGAAATCACTCAGAACCCAGATCAGATTTTTTCGTCCAGGAATACCAGCCAGATGCCGCGCGATAGTCTCGAGCGCCTGCGGGGTCGTGCCCGTCCGGACACGCATATCCAACTGCTGCATCGGCGTGAGCGCGTCGCTCAAGCGCGCCTCTACGGCCTGTTCGCGCTCATCTCCGGGCGAAGCCTGATTCGGAGCAAGCAGATTTTTCGCCGCTTGCGCCATGGGTCCGGCGTTGTCGTTGACATCCTGAACCATGATCAAATTGGTCCCGAGCGAACAAAAGCCGATACGATCTGACGGCTTCAACGACGCAAGAAACTCCAAAACCTTTATTCGAACGGCCGCTTGATCCAGCGGCCTGGGAATGTTCAGCCGGTCGAAGAGGAGCAAGGTGGCACTTACGGCGGTCTCGCCATTTTGGTTCAAGCGGTTTGCGGCGACACGCGGAGGAAGCGGATCGGCCTTGGCCGGAGGGCTGTTGACATCCGCCACCGAAAACACGGAGATAGTTTGGGTTTTGCCCTTGTCTTGAATTGTGAAATCGTCCTTCGTGAGTCCCCTGATGGGGCCGCGATTGTTGCGGACGACAACGTCAACCGTGACAAGCCGGGTCCCGGTGCGAAAGACCGGCTCTTGAGCAGTAGCTAAAGCAGCAAGGCAAAATAGAGCTGTCAGTTTGGACACGGATGGACCTCCTGGGCGGCACTCAAGGTGAGCGGCCACAGCCTATTCAGTTTAACCGGAAACTAATCGCCCCACTAAAGAACTATAGCTGGGCGTTAGGCCCCGAGTGTCTCGCCCAGAGTTCGCTTGTTAACAGGCCGAAGCGCGAAATCTCTTCGCTTTCCAGGCGGAAGCCGTACCTGGCGAGTATCGGGCGATGGTCGGCCAGGGAGCGCGTCCTCAGGTGGGTAGCAACGCCGAAAAAACAATAGAGCAGGCGTAGCCACACCCGCGCCCATGCCGCCGCTGGTCCGCTTGCGGGCTGACGGAACTCGGAAATCAGCCACTTTGAATCGCAAGATGAGGCATTCGCCAAACGCGCGATTACAGTTTCCTGCTGTTCGGCATTGAAGCAGTCCAGGAAAAAATGGGTGACGACCAGATCGCAACCGCAGTTTGGCAGCGGCATGGCCAGGGCATCCCCAAGGCTGTAACAGATTCCGCGCTTTCCTGCGCGCGCGCGAGCCAGCTCCAGCATGCGCGCGCTCGAGTCGATATACCAAATTGAGGACTGCGGGTTTACTCGCGCAAAGCGGGCCAGGAACCGTCCGTCGCCTTCGCCCACCATTAGCACGTTCCTAGCTCCGTCGACGTCTCGCAAGTAGTGAAATCGCCGCCGCTCCAATTCGCGTCCGAACGCAGCGTATTCGAAACAGCGATACAGGCGGGCAATGCGATCGCAATTCAATTTACGAACCAGGCGACCGGTAGAAAAACAAGCGGGCTAAGCAAAGCGGCATCCGCAAGCACGCGCACTGCATCTGAAGATAACCCCGGGCGCTTACGGTCGAGCAGGACAAATCCAAGCGCGCTAGCCGCTTCCGCGCTGCTTAGCACGGGCCGCTGCTGGTGCAAAAACAAGATGGCCGCCAATGCAATACACGCTGCCGCCGTTCCCACGGGCCACTGTCCGCCGCCGGTTTCCCATTGCTCGATGGCGACGCAGTTAATCCAGCACAAGCAGGAGAAGAGCAGTACGGTCATAATGTCGGCCGGACTTCGAACATAGCTCCAGGCCGCCAGCGAAGCGCCCAGCGCGAAGAGCAGGCCGACCATCGCTTCTTTGGGCCAGTAGCGCCGCCAGCGTACGGGCACCGCATGGACGGCGGCGAAATAGATGCCCACGATCGCGACAAGGCACAGTCCACGAATAAACACGACCTGCGGGAGCGCAAGCCAAGCCACGCACGCGGTAGCAGCGAAAACGAATCCCCAAATGGGCAACAAAGAGCGCCAGTGCCGCCGGCAAAACTCATGCCGTGGACGATTCACCGTACCGCGCCACGCATCGAGCATGCGATCTCCGCTGTAGATCAGCCAAACCGAGGCAACCAGCAGCGCGGCTGCCGCGATATCCGGCTCAGCCCGGAAGCAGCGCACGAACAAAATCTGCCAAAGGACCGCCACCAGCGGGGCGTCAAGGCTCAGCAGATTGGGCCAGAGCCAGATCCGTTGCGTACAACTCGTCAAAACACTATTATGCGGTCTGGTTCCAGCGCTGGATCACGCGAGTGTCGCGCTCCCATCCAAGTACGCTAATCGATCCGGTTGAAAGCGCCAGGCGGCTGCCCTCTTCGGGAACAAGCTCCACCCACCGGGCCGCGAGTATGCGCAGCATGTGTCCGTGCCCGAACAATGCGACGTCGCCGTCGGCCGCGAGCGCTCGCGCAATTACCCGGTCCGCGCGTGCTCCCACCTGCGCCGCTGTTTCTCCGCCCGGCGGATTCCCCGTCCAAATAGTCCAACCGGGGGCGGTTTTCTGGATTTGCGCCGTGGTCAGACCCTCATATTCGCCGTAATCCCATTCGCGGAGATCGTTGGTGCTTTCGCCCTCGTAGCCCGCTAAACGGCAGGTATCGATTGCGCGGTGCATTGGGCTCGATAGCGTAAGTGCAAACTTCTTCCCGTCCAGAACTTTTGCGACCCGAACCGCGCGGCGCTGTCCCTCTTCCGTCAAGGGAAGGTCCGTGCGCGAGGTGTGTTGTCCCGAGCGGCTCCATTCGGTTTCTCCGTGCCGCATCAGCCAGATCTCATGGGGCATTCCCTTAAGATAGTTGGTTCCATGTCTGCGCCACTAATCGAGTTCGAACACGTTTCCGTAATGCGCGGAGCCACGCTCGCGCTCGAGGATCTTTCTCTCAAGATCGGCCCCGGCGAACATGTGGCCATCATCGGACCGAACGGCTGCGGCAAATCCACGTTCATCAAGGTCATCACGCGCGAGTGCTACCCGCTGGCTCGAAATGGCTCCTGGCTGAATATTCTCGGCGAGGACCATTGGAACGTGTTCGAATTGCGCAGTCTGCTGGGAATTGTTTCGAGCGATCTGATGGCGTATTGCACCCGTGATGTTTCCGGTCTCGACCTGGTGCTCTCCGGATTCTTTTCGAGCATTGGAGTATGGCCGCATCATCAGGTGACGCCTGAAATGCGCGCGCGCGCCGAGCGGGCGTTGTGCCAGCTTGAGGTCCCGCATTTGGCGAACCGCTACACGGACGAAATGTCATCGGGTGAGGCGCGCCGGGTTTTGCTAGCGCGGGCGCTGGTGCACGAGCCTCGCGCGCTGATTTTAGACGAGCCCAGCACAGCGCTGGATCTATTCGCCCAACACGAATTGCGGCAAGCGCTGCGGCGGCTGGCGCAATCCGGCATCGGTATTGTCATGGTTACGCATCATCTCTCGGATCTGATTCCTGAAATCGAGCGAGTGATCCTGATGCAGCGCGGGCGCGTGGTGGCGGATGGACCGAAGCGGGAAATCCTAACGGCGGAACGGCTTTCGGAGTTATTCGGCCTGCCGGTCAATCTCGCCGAGCGGGACGGCTATTACAATTTGTGGTAATGCGTTCTAAGCTGATGGCGATTGCGAGATCTGGAAGATATTTCCTTCCGGATCCACCCCGTCGGATGCGCCCCAAGGGCGCTGAATCATTGGGACCCCCAACCCTCGTAGCCGCTCGCGTTCCCATTCGACATCGTCGACCTCGAAGATTAGCTTGACCGGATTCTTCTCTCGCGCGATGGGGGGAGATGATATCTCGATTCCGGCCGCGAGGTGAGCGGGGATCGAATGCAACGCGAATCTCGCGCCTCCCGCGTCGAACTCTACCCAATCATCCAGCCGTGTCTCCTCGATCGCTTGTAGCCCCAGCCTGTCTCTATAGAAGGCAGTCATGCGAGGCAGGTCTTTGACGAATAGCATGGCTCGGCTTAGGCGCATTAGTTCGATCCTGACAGGCGGGGCTCTGATTGCGAATCGATTCCTTTACAGGCCGCATGGATCAGCGTACGATCGCCGCCTGCGGCCGGACTGGCCGGGGACTGGAATCCATTTTAGGGCTAAAAGCGATTGAGGAAATACGGCTATGCCGTTTTCTTCAGGGGTTCGACTTTGCGCGCGACCTTCTCCGCGGCTGCATCTTCAGCTACCTGAAGTTCGTACTGCGACTGCAAATTCATCCAGAACTGCGGCGATGTTCCGAAGTACCGGGCTAGACGCAGGGCTGTCTCGGCGGATATGGAGCGGCGTTCGTTGATGATCTCGGTAAGGCGATTGGCAGGTATGCGCATGGCGATCGCGGCGGCATTGGGGGTCACCCCGGCATCTGCCAGCTCCATTTTCAGGATGGACCCAGGGTGGATGGGCGGACGGCGCTTGGTGCTCATGTCGGTTGTTCTCCTAATGGTAATCGGTAATCTCAACCCGGAAAGCGTCTCCGTCGCGCCACTCAGAAGAATTACGGCAGGCGCGGCAAAATCACGATAGCGGCGCGAGCCGCCGTAACGGCAATAAACTAATGACGAGGTCAGTAATGCTCAAAGTCCTGGCGGTTCTTGCCGCTTCCCTGCCCCTCGCCGGAGCGGATATGAAAGTCGACCACATCACCATTGCGGGTAGAGATCTTCCGGCGATGCGAAAGACGTTCGCAGAGGCCGGAATCATAACTGAATACGGCGGAAAACATAGTAACGGGATCACGGAGATGGCGCTGTCGAGCTTCCCCGATGGGTCGTACCTGGAACTCATCGCCCCGATCATGGGCGCGGACGCTAGTCCGCATTATTGGGGAGCTTTTATGGCGAAGAACGCCGGTCCGTGCGCTTGGGCAATTCGGAGCACAAATCTTGAGCCCGCGATCGCGCGCTTGAAGAAGGCGGGTATACCTACCGATCCGGAAAAGGCCGGCCGAAAACGGCCGGATGGAGTGCAACTGAAATGGGAAACTGCGACCGTCGGTCCACCGCCGCAAGGATCGTTTTTCCCGTTCATGATCGCCGACGAAACTCCCCGCGAGCTCCGCGCCTATCCAACGGGCAAACCCACAACGAACGCTATTGGAGGCGTGCGGTTTGTAGTTGTGGCTGTCCGCAACCTGCCGGAAGCGATTGCGAAGTACCGCGCCGCGTTCGAGCTACCCGCGCCGCGGCAGCAGGATGACACTATGCTCGGAGCACACCTTGCCTGGTTCCCGGGCACCCCTGCGATTCTTGCGTCACCAAGTAACGACAACACGTGGCTCGCCGAACGGCTGAAACAATTCGGCGAGATTCCGTGCGCGTTTGTCTTCGATTCTGCAGCGCCGTGGACGAACGCCGTTTCCGGTCAGTCAACGTGGTTTTCGCGCCGTTTGAATTGGATTGATCCCAAGGCTCTAAACGGTGCCCGGATAGCGTTCGATTAGTGGGGCAGCTTGCCAAGCTGCGGCCGATTGCCAATCGGCCTCTGCGCTGTGCTGCGCAAGACCAGCGGCGGTTAGCAACCGCCGCGCAGGATGGCATCCTGCCCCACGATGCTACTGGGTGATGCCGGCTTTTTTGAAATCGCCGGCCTTATAGATCGACAGTCCTGAGGGATCGATATATTTCTTCGCTGCCGCGTTGATCTGGGTTTGCGTTAGACCCGCGACCATGTTTTCATGTTCTTCCGTGCGCTTCATCGTCCAGCCGTAGTGCGCCTGAATCGCAAGCGTGCGGGCGAGCGACGCATCCTGCGACCGCCCGAGTTGCTGTTGCTCGAGCAGCGCCTTTTTGGCCACCTCCACTTCATCGTTGGTGAAGCCCTGGCTTACAATCTTCGCCAGCTCTTCCTTGAACGCGCTCTCCACTTTCAGCACGTTCTGCGGAGCGCAGATCGCAAGCCCCAGAAGGCGCGCGTACTTATCTTGCTCGTCCGCCGAAAACGCGGTCTGCACGCCGTAGCTCAGACCTTCTTTCTCGCGCACGCGGCTCCATAAGCGGCTCTTCGGATCGCCACCCGTTAACAGGTTGACGATCACCATGGTGGGATAGTCCGGGTCGTCCTGGTTCATCGCCAACGTATTGCCCAGAACGAAAACCGCATTGGTCTTATCCGGCGTCTCTATGGTCTGGCTTACGGCTTCCAGCTTCTGCCAGGTTTGCGTGACTTGTTTGTACGGGGCCGGACTCTTCCAGTTACCGAACAGTTCCGCCGCAAGCTTCTGGATTTGGTCTGGGTCGAAGTCGCCGACCACGGCCAACTCGGCGTTGGAGGCGCCATAGAAATCCGCATAGAACTTCTTGGCTTCATCGAGCGTGACCTTCTTCAGGCCATCGATATTCTCATCCGGCGTCAGTACCGCTCGGGGATCGCCCGCGGGATAGGGCGACAAATGCCGGTAGAGCTGGAGAAGGGCGATCTGCTGCGGATCGGTTTTAGAAGCTTCGATCCGCTGGATATTCGCTTGACGAATCTGCTCGAACTCGGTCTCGGGGAAGGCTGGTTCGCGCAAGATCTCGGCCGCCAGCCTGAGGGCGTCGGGAAAAGTCGCCCGAACCGTATCGATGCCGGCGTTCGCGCCCGTCGAGCTTCCGGCCACGTTAATGCGCGCTTTGAGGCGGTCGAGCTCATCCTGAATCTGCTGGCGGTTGTGCTTCTCCGTCCCGCGTATTAGCAATGAGCCGGCCATCTGGGCGGCGAACCCCTTGCCGAAAACGCTCTTTTCGTCACCGAAGTGAACATCGAGAACCGCATTTACCGTGCCGCCGCGAGTCTTCTTGGGAAGCAGCACGAGTTTCATCCCGCCCGGCAGCGTAATCCGCCGCGCGCGCGCTTCGATATTCGCCGGCGAAGGGTCGAAAGCTTCTCCCGCTTCCATCTCGGCCTTGCCCTTGTAGTCTTTGAGCGAAGCCTCGATATCCGGGGTCGCCGGGATTTCCGCGCGCACGGGAGCGGCTTCGGGTACGAAGCGGCCGACGGTTCGATTAGAGGCAACCAGGTACTGCCTGGCCACGCGCGCGACATCTTCCGGCGTCACTTTTTCGATGCGGTCCCGGAATTGGAACAGCAAGCGCCAATCGCCCATCGCGGCCCACTCGCTCAAATTGAGTCCGACGCGCCCGGAGTTATTCAACATCAGCTCGATATTCTTGAGCGTGCGGGCACGCGCCCGGTCTACCTCTTCTTTCGACGGCGCTTCTTTGGCGACGCCATCGATCACGCTGAGCATCGTCTTTTCCGCGTCGGGCAAGTCGGCATCCTTGCGAAGGCGCGCATTAAAGATGAATAGGCCGGGATCGTGGTACTGATCGTTTTCGGCGCTGGTCGAAACGGCCTTCTTTGAATCCACCAGTCCTTTGTATAAGCGCCCGGAAGGCTGCTCGGCCATGATTCCCGCCAATAGTTCCAGCGCGGCGGCATCCGGATGCGCGCCGGCGGGAATGTGATATGCCATCATCAACAACTGCTCTTCTCCCACGCGCCGCAAGACTACATCGCGCTCGCCGTCCTGCACTGGCTCTTGCGTGTATGTGGATGTGAGCTGGCGCGCGGGCTTCGGGATCGCGCCGAACGCATCGTTCACCCACTTCAGCGTCTGCGTTGGATCGAATTTCCCGGCGATGACCAGCACAGCATCGTCCGGCTGATAATATTTGCGATAGAAGGCCTGCAGATTCTCGATGGGCACGCGCTCAATATCGGCACGCGAGCCGATGGGACTGTGTCCGTAAGCGTGCCATAGATACGCCGTCGAATAAACGCGCTCTTCCAAAATACGCGGGGGGCTGTTCTCGCCGTTTTCGAACTCGTTGCGAACTACGGTCATTTCGCTATCCAGGTCCTTTTTCGCAACCCGCGAGTTCACCATGCGGTCGGCTTCCATGTCGATCGCCCATTTCAGGTTCTCGCCGGTTGCCGCTAGAGTCTCGAAATAATTCGTCCGGTCGAAACTGGTGGACCCGTTGCTCTGGGCGCCGCGAGCCGTGAGTTCCGCCAGGATCTCGCCATGCTTTTGAGTGCCTTTGAAAAGCATGTGCTCCAGTAAGTGCGCCATCCCGGTTTCGCCATACCCCTCGTTGCGCGAGCCGACCAAATACGTGACATTCACCGTCACTGTCGGCTTGGAGTTATCAGGGAAGAGAAGTACGCGAAGGCCGTTGTCGAGCCTGTACTCGGTGATTCCTTCCACCGAGGTTACCTTCGTTTGGGCCGAAAGGGTAAAGCAGAAAAGCCCGGAAACGAGCACGAAAGCAGCAGTTTTTCGCATGTTTTTAAAGTACCAGAGATGATTGTGGAGCTGGAGCCGGGGGCGCCCCACTTTGTTATAGACTCGCGAGAACGGAGGACGTTAGTTTGAGGTCCCGGGCGCCTAAGTCAGGCCCTTGGCCGGGCCGAAGCGTTAGCAAAACTGTAACCCAACCGACATACGACTGGAGCATTTCGCCCGTACTCTTCGTGTATGACCAAATCCCTTTTCGCGGTGGGAGTAGTGTTGGCTCTCGCGGCCAGTCCCGTTGCAGCGCAGTTTGAAACTTCGGAAGTACTTGGCACAGTGAGGGATAGCACGAATGCCGCGGTTCCGAGAGCCGCCGTTACGCTGACCAATCAAGAAACGGGTATCGAAGCAAAAACGAACACGGACGACGCCGGCAGTTACATTTTTTACAACGTGAAGGTGGGTGTTTATACGGTGACAGTCGAAGGCCAGGGATTCTCGAAGGCGACCGCGCCCGATATTACGGTGGATGCCGGAGCTCGCCAGCGCGTGGACATGGCGCTACAAGTAGGCGCGGTTTCGGAAACCGTAACCGTCACGGATGCCGCCGCGCTGCTTGAAACCGACTCCACCGAGCACAGCCAGGTGATCAGCTCACTGGCTTCGACCGAGTTGCCGCTGAATGGACGCAACTATGCCGATCTGGCGCTCCTTTCCACCAACACCGTGAAATCTCCCATCGCGATTTCCTTTGCTCCCAGCGGCACGCCGCGCGAAGGCGCGTTTAACGTGAATGGCATGCGAAGCACTTATAACAACTTCCTTCTCGATGGTCTGGACAACAATGCTTATGGGACCAGCAACCAGGGTTATTCCGCGCAGTTGGTTCAGCCGTCGCCGGATGCGCTGTCCGAATTCAAAATCATCACGAGTAATTACAGCGCGGAGTATGGACGCGTTGGCGGAGCCGTCGTGAACGCGGTGCTGAAATCGGGAACCAACCAATTTCACGGCAGCGCGTACGAGTTTCTAAGAAACACGGCGCTGAACGCGGGAGGCTTCGAATTCGTCCAACCGTATATCAAGCCACCGCTGCAACGCAATCAGTTCGGCGTGACCGTTGGCGGTCCGATCGTCAAGAACAAACTGTTCTTCTTCGGCGATTACGAAGGCTTCCGGCAATTGCAGCGGTACAACAATTTGGACGCGATCCCGACCCTGACAGATCGCCAAGGCACTTTGCCGGTGGCCGTTGCGAATCCGCTGACCGGCGCGTTGTACCCAGCGAACACGCAGATTCCAATCGCACAAATCAACAAGTTCGCGTATGACGTGTTGAATTCGCTTCCAGTGCCGACGATTTCCGGCCGCGGATCGAATTATCAAGCGCTTCTTCTGATTCGCGATTACGGGGACAAGTTTGACGGCAAAATCGACGGACAAATCAACGATAAGATGTCCACATTCCTGCGCTGGAGCCAGCGTAAGGACATTCAGTACTATCAGCCAAGCATGTCCACTTTCGCGGGAGGCGACGGCAACGGCTATATCCACGTAATCGACCAAAACGCTTCGGGTGGCTACACTTGGGCTATCAATTCAAGTTCGCTCCTGGAAGCGCGCATGGGCTTTTCGCGCATCCTTGGCGGGAAGAACCCGCCCTTCGTCGGTGGGCCGAGCCTGCAAGCGCTCTACGGAATTCAGGGCCTGCCGACCACCCCAGACATTACCGGCGGTTTGAACACACAAACGATCAGCGGCTTCGGAACGGCTCTCGGACGACAGACCAGTAATCCTCAATTCCAGAACCCTACGTCCTGGGATCCAAAAGTAAATTTCACCAAAACGATCGGACGTCATTCACTGAAAGCCGGATATGAATTCCTTCTGATTCACACGAAGATTCTGGACGTTAATCCACTGTATGGCCAGGACACTTATAACGGGAACTTCAGCAAGCCGTGCCTGCAAATGGGACTGGCGACGGGCTGCACGATACCCGGCCAGGATTCGGCCAGCTATAATCTGGCGGATTTCATCTTCGGCCTGCCCGCGATCGTTTCGCAGGGAAGTTACACGATCGTGAACCTGCGGCAATATGTGCACTCCTGGTACGTTCAGGACGACTTCCGCGTGACTCCGAAGCTAACGCTGAATCTGGGGCTGCGATGGGACTTCGCCACGCCACTTTATGAGGCCAATAATCATTACTCCAATTTCGACCCGGCGACCGACACCATGAAGCCCGCCACGGGCGGAAGCCTATACCAGCGCAGCCTGGTTCATCCGGATTACAAAGACTACGGTCCGCGCTTCGGCGTCGCTTACAGCTTGGATCCGAAAACAGTGCTGCGGGGGGCATACGGAATCAGTTATAACTTCTTTAATCGCCCGGGCAGCGCGCTGGAGGGGATCAACGCGCCTCAAGCCTTGTTCGGCACCTTCACTCAAACGATGCCGCAAGGAGGGCCGGTCCCGTCCGGTTTTCTCACCACGATGAACAGCTTTACAACGGGCATCGCCAATCCATCCGCATTCAACCCGGCTACTCAAAATGTCGTGTACCTTCCGCCGGATATGCGCTGGCCCTATATTCAAAACTGGTTCCTTTCCGTTCAGCGGCAGCTTGCGCGCAATACGATCCTGGAGATTGCGTACAACGGCAACCACAGCCTGCGCATGCCGATTCTGGCCGATTACAACCAAGCGAATCCCAGCCCAGCCGGCCAGACGCTGCCATTAGCCGCGCGCAGGCCGATTCAGGGCTGGGGCCCCATCACATGGGTGGATCCGGCGGGCAACAATCATTACAATGGCCTGTCCGCGCGGTTCGAACAGCGCTTCAACAAAGGTCTATATTTCCTGAACTCCTTCACGTGGGGCAACGCGATGGGCGATTCCGAAGGGGCGCTCGAATATTTTGCCGCGCCCGGTTTCGGCGCAAATCCGCAAAACATTCACAACCTCGCCGCCGAAAAAGGACCCTCGAGCTATGACGTGAAACTGAACAATGTCACGAGCTTGGTTTATGAACTGCCCTTCGGCAAAGGAAAACAGTTCGCCGGAAATGCCGGTACCGCGCTGAACCTTCTTATCGGCGGTTGGGCGCTGAATTCGATTAATACCGTACATACCGGTTTGCCGATCGATGTTGCCTATTCCACGACGCCGGCGGCGATTGACGTGACCGGGCTCCAGAATGACTATCGCGGCCAAATGTTAATCCGTCCGAACGTATCCGGCAGCGCAGTCCAGGTAAGCCAGTCGCAAATGATCAACAATTACTTCGCCGGCTACACGTTTACGCAGCCGACGCCCCAGGCTCCCTTCGGCAACCTGGGCCGCAATTCATTCCGCTCTCCGGGGTTCGAGCAGTGGGATCTCGGCGTAACCAAGAACTTCGCCATCGCCGAATCCGTTCGAGTGCAGTTCCGGTCGGAGTTCTTCAACTTGGCGAACCGGACGAATTTCGGCATCCCCGACCCGCGGGTGAGCGACGGAGCGGCTTTTGGACAGATCCGATCGACATATCCGCCCCGGCAAATCCAGTTCGGGTTGAAGGTACTGTTCTAGTAGGACAAGCTTCAGCTTGTCCTCTTGCACGTCCCCCAACGTCCGATAGAATCCTATAAGTGACCCCTTTCAAGGCTGTGATTGTCGGTGCGGGGCCGGCCGGACTCACCGCTGCCTACGAACTTTCGAAACTGGGCTATCGCGTCGTGGTCCTCGAAGCCGACCCGGTGTACGTCGGCGGGATTGCGCGGACCGTGGACTACAAAGGCTTCAGATTCGACATCGGAGGCCACCGCTTTTTTTCCAAGTCCCGCGACGTAGAGGATCTCTGGACCGAGATCGCGGGAGGCGACATGCTCCAACGCCCGCGTTCGTCGCGCATATATTATCGCGGTCAGTTCTTTTCGTACCCGCTAAAAGCGGTTGAAGCGCTTAGAAAGCTGGGCGTGGTGGAGTCGGCTTTGTGTATGGCTTCGTTCGCCCAGGCGCGGTTGTTCCCCACGCGCGATCCCAAATCGTTCGAAGACTGGGTCAGCAATCAATTCGGAAAACGCCTGTTCCGGATCTTCTTCAAAACCTATACGGAAAAGGTTTGGGGCATGAGCTGTCGCGAGATCTCGGCTGACTGGGCCGCGCAGCGCATCAAGGGTCTTTCGCTCGCTTCCGCGATCAAACATGCTCTGCTTCCTCAGGGCAAGCCGAAAGATCGCAAGGACGTCGTCAAAACTTTGATCGACACCTTCCGCTATCCACGCAAAGGCCCGGGGATGATGTGGGAGATTTGCGCAGAAAAGATTCGGCAGATGGGCGGGCAGGTTCTGTTGGGCCGGACCGCGGCAGGCTTCCGCTTCGATGCCGATGCAAAAAACTGGACAGTGGAAGCGAAAACCGAGGATGGCCGCGTGGAAACCTACACCGGCGAACATCTGATCTCCTCCATGCCGGTTCGCGAATTGGTCACCCATATCGAGCCTCGGCTGCCTCAGGAAGCCATTTCCGCGGCGCAAGCTTTGCGGTATCGCGATTTTCTCACTGTCGGGCTCATCGTGAAGGAGCAGAACCGGTTCGAAGACAACTGGATTTACATACACGATCCCGCAGTAAAGGTGGGCAGGGTGCAGAATTACAAATCGTGGTCGCCGGAGATGGTGCCCGACCCGGGATACTGCTGCTACGGCCTCGAGTATTTTTGCTTCGAGGGCGACGGGACTTGGGCTATGCGCGACGACGACTTAATCGCCTTGGCGAAACGCGAAATTGAACAGGTCGGGTTAGGTCAAGCCGCGGACATCGCCGATGGTTGCGTGATCCGGCAGCGTAAAGCATATCCGGTGTATGACGACGCGTACTCGCGCAACGTTGAGATCGTACGTCAGGCCTTGGACCGCTACTGCGAGGGAATCCACCTGGTAGGGCGCAATGGGATGCACAAGTACAACAACCAGGACCACGCCATGATGACCGCGATGCTCACGGCGAAGAATATCGCGGCGGGCGCGCGGCAGTACGACGTGTGGGCGGTAAATCAGGACGCCGAATACCACGAGTCTGGTTCGGCGGGCGAGCAATCGGCATCGGGATTGAGAGCGGTGCCCGAGCGTATTCCCAGCGCGTAGCTCACGCTGCGCAGCTTACTCCAGTGGTTCTGTGACAGCGCCGCTTGGCCTCCGCGGCCTTCTGGCGGCGCGCTGCTGCATGCCCTCCAGCCGCAGCAATTCGGCGCGGCGGCGGCGTTTTACTTGATCGTCCACTTTGCGCCAGAATTTATGGAAGTAATCGGCGGCGGAAACAATGCCGAAGAGCAGCACCGTCCACATGGCGATAAATGCGAGCTCACTCAGTCCCGGCCAGCGGATAGCGCCGATTACAAGCGAAATCGCCAGCACCTGCGCCATCATCTTGGTCTTGCCGAGTTCGCTTGCGCGGATGGTGTAGCCCGAAGCTGCGGCGATCTGCCGCAAGCCCGAGACGGCAAACTCGCGGCCTACGATCAATATTGCCATCCAGGCCGGAACACGGTGCACCCACACCAGCGAAATCAGAGCAGCCATGATCAGCAGCTTGTCCGCAATAGGATCCAGCAGAGTGCCTACAGTGGTAACCTGGCTCCAGCGCCGCGCCAGATAGCCGTCCAGCAAGTCAGTGGCGGCGGCGGCTAAGAAAATTCCCAGCGCGAACATTTCAGCGGATTCAGGCAGCCAGGCGCGCCAGCGCGGACCGAGGTCGTCACCCAAAAGGGCGGCAACTAACAGCGGCACGAAGAAAATGCGCAGCAGCGTTAGTAAATTCGGAAGGTTCATCCGGCCTTCTCATCATACCGAAATTATGTATTTTGCAAGGCGGCGCTTGAGGGATTCCGGAACCATGGCTTTGACCTCGCAGGAATCGTCGTGGTACCGCGTCGAGGTCACGCGCCCGAATTCGTGAAGCATGTGCAGCGGCCCGCCTTCCGAGACAGGAAAGCGGAAAACGCACGCCGATACACGATCGAGCGGAAGCGTTTCATCGATTTTTGAGAGCAGCTTGTCCAGCCCTTTCCCCGTGAGCGCGGAAACCGCGACCGCGCCGGCCGGCTGGTGTTCCGGATCGCTCAAAAGCCGGCGGGCCAAAGCGGCCGCATCCGCCTCCGCGCCGGCCGCCGCAATCACGTCGGACTTATTCAGCACTAGCAGCTCAGGCGTTTTCGCCGCGCCGATTTCATTCAGCGTTTCGATCACGTGCGCGGTGTGCTCGGCGGCATGCGGCGAGCTGGCATCAACCACGTGCAACAACAGCTCGGCTTCCACCACTTCTTCCAGCGTGGCGCGAAATGCCTTCACCAGAGTCGTTGGCAGATTTCGGATAAATCCCACCGTGTCGCTTAGCAGCACACGGCGCCGGGAGGGGAGCGTCACGTGCCGTACCGTGGGATCGAGGGTCGCGAACATTTTCGAATCCGCCAAAACGCCCGCGCCGGTCAAACGATTGAACAGCGTCGATTTTCCCGCGTTGGTGTAGCCCACCAGCGCGATGGTGGCGAGCGGAACCGCCTGCCTCTGCTGCCGCTGTGTAGCTCGGCCGGTGCGTACTCGTTCGAGGCTCTTGTTGATTGCCTGGATTCGCTGATGGATCCTCCGGCGATCGGTTTCGAGCTTGGTTTCGCCGGGTCCTCTGGTTCCGATTCCGCCGCCGAGCCGCGACATCGCAGCGCCATGCCCCGTCAGCCGCGGAAGCAAATAATTGAGCTGCGCCAATTCGACCTGAAGCTGGCCTTCGCGCGTACGCGCCCGACGCGCGAAAATATCCAAAATGAGCTGCGTGCGATCGAGAACTTTGATATCGAGCGCGCGCTCCAGGTTCCGCTGCTGCGTGGGAGTCAGATCGCGGTCGAATATCACAACCGTGGCATCGTAGAAGTGGATTTTACTTTTTAGCTCCTCCACTTTGCCGGAGCCGATCAAAGTTGCGGCATCGGCGCGGGAACGGGATTGAATTTGGCTTTCGGCGACTTCCGCTCCGGCGCTACGGGCTAGCGCGGCGAGTTCTTCCAAGGATTCCTGGGCGTGCGCAAGCGAGTGCGGCCGGCGAGCTGAAGTCACATCCAGACCGGCCAGTAACGCAACTTCTCTCAAAACGCCGTTTCCCGGATGCCGCTAACCATCGCAGGCTGCAGCCTGTGCCGCAGCTTAACCTTCGGCCTCAACCGGCGGGCCCGGAGCGCCATGTGCGGCGGACGCCGGGGTGGAATGCGCGGGGGCATGGAAAGGCCGCGACACGACAACGGTCGAAATCGCATGCTTGAAAATTAGCTGCTCCTGATTATTTGTCTCCAGGATCACGGAGTATTTGTCGAAACTCTTGATCCGGCCGGAAAGCTTCACTCCGCTCATCAAGTAGATCGTTAGGAACGTCTTGTCTTTGCGCGCGTTATTTAAAAAGGCTTCTTGTATGTTTTGCGCTTGTTTCTCCACAGGAGCTTCCTCCCTGGCAGCCCCGCTAGATATAACCATTCATCCCAATGATACATTCTTTCGGCTGTTATGCGCCATTAGTCGGCAGGTTATGTGAGAGGCACTGGACAGGCGGGCGGCGCGGGCTTATTCGGAAAAGTCGCCCATACCGGCTGCGCGGGCCTTCGTTGTGGGGCGAGTTTTCGAGGAGATCGGGCCGGCGGCGATTTGCACCAATTCGGGCCTGGCGCGGGAAAGCAACCGGGCCGGAAGTTTACGGCCGTAAATCAATCGCTCTACCAGCGGGACAGCCCGCCGTACCCACTTGCCATGCACCAGCAAACTGCTTGCGGCGAGCAGCGGATGCGGAAGGGACGTGCAGCATCGCGCGCACATATCCACCTCGCCGCCGCGTCCGCTCGCATGTAGCCCGCGCAACCGCCGCATTGCAGGCGAGTCGAATATTTCACGCAGGGATTGATGGCGAAGGTCGCCCACCGGGTTTCCGTCGAGCATGTAACTTTGGCAGCACGGATAGACGCGCCCGTCGTGTTTCACATACATGGCGCCGCGCCATAAATAATGGCAGCGCCGCCCGCCCGAGGCGGAGTGGCGCGCCTCCGGTTGCACCAGGTTGGTCTCATCTTCTTTGATCCGCACCTGATCGATCCCCGGCACCTGAGTCCAGAACCGGTGGAATTCGGCCGCTTCAAACG
>JAFAQY010000042.1 GCA_019261985.1 Bryobacterales bacterium
GAGGACGGTTCCGGCGCACGCAAGGCGCAATCCTCGACCAAGCACCGATTGCAGGATCCACCCTCGGGAGCCACCGAGCGCGATACGGATTCCGATTTCGCGCGTTCGCTCCGTAACTGAATAGTTGACTACTCCGTAAAGGCCGAGCATCGCCATCAGCAACGCCAGCGCGGCAAACAGCCCGAGTAGCGAGCTCGCGAATGTGCGGGGAGCGAGCGAATTGGAGATGAGTTCACTCAAAGGCGTGAGCGCCCGGACTGGCTGGTTGGGGTCGGCTTCGCGAACAGCGGCGCGGATTGCCGGCGCCATCGCCGCGGCATCGCCCGGCGTTTTCGCTACGACCCATGCGACTGGCAAGCCCTGCTTCATCTGGAACAGGTTTATGTATATCTGACCTTTTCCGCTATCGGCGGAGAGGTCAGCTCCGTTCACGTGTCCCACGATTCCGACGATCCTGTAGAACTCGGGGCCTGACGTCAACTGGAAACGTTTCGATAACGGATCTTCGCCGGGCCAATACTGGCGGGCCAGGTCTTCGTCGATAAGGGCCACTGGTTCTGTCGCCGCATCATCGGATTCCAGGAATCCACGGCCTCGCTGGATCGGAATCGCGAGAGTTGAGAAGTATCCAGGCGTGACATAGCGTCGATCCGCATGCGGCCCGGGGTCGCTGGCGGCCTGCTGCTTACCCTCGATAATGAAGGACCCCGCATCTCCGTACTCAGTAAAGGGAACGCCAAGAGCGACTGCCGCCGAGGAGACGCCCGGCTTCGTGGCGAGGCGCTCCAGCACGGCGCGATAAAAAAGAGATTGCCTGGCAGCGTCCGGATACTGCTTGGCAGGTAGCGAGAACATCGCGGTCATCACGCCGCGCGCACTAAATCCGGGATTCACAGTTTGGAGCCGCTCGAAGGAACGCAGGAACAGTGCCGCGGCGACCAAAAGGACCAACGCAAGTCCCGCCTCGATGGTGACCAATGCTGAACGAAGCCGCTGGGGGGCCGGCCCCGCAGTCGTGGATCGCGCCGAGCCTCGCAATACGCTGTTCGCTTCGGCATTGGATGCTCGCCAGGCGGGCGCGAGGCCGAAGAGAACGCCGCAGACGATTGCAGTCGCGCTGGTGAACAGGAGCACATACGGGTCGAGATGCGCACTAATGCCGGCGGCTACCCCTTCAGGCGCGATTTTCAGCAGAGATCGAATTCCCGCGTACGCCAACGCCACTCCCGTCACCGCGCCGGCAATCGAAAGCAGGATGCATTCTGAAATGATCTGTTGCCGAAGGCGGGCGCGGCCTGCACCGAGCGCCGCCCGCACTCCCATTTCGACGGAACGCGCCGAGGTTCTGGCTAGCATCAACCCAGCGATATTCGCGCAGGCAATCAACAACAGAGCGCCGACTGCTCCGAACAGGACCAGAACCGGTTTCCTGGTGTCATCGGAAATAAATTCGATGTACGGGACGCCGAACATTCCCCAAACGCCGTTCCTGGCAATTCTGGATCCCGGAGTTCCTGCATTCCACACCCGATCCGTCAGTATCTTGAGCCATGCATTCGCCTGCGCGGAAGACACACCGGCCTTCAGGCGAGCCACCGCCAGCAGGCTTTCGTTGAAGCGGTTCCCCGGAGAAAACTGCTGCTTAGGCAACCCGAGCGGAACCCACAACTCGGTCGAGGAGGGTATTCTGAAGTCCGGCTCCATGACCCCGATGATCCGGTACGTTTCCTGATTCAGTTCCATACTTCTGCCGAGAACGGACGCATCGCCGCCGAACAACCGGATCCAGGCTGCATGCGAAAGCACGACCACGCGATTGACATTCGGCTGGTCCTCTTCAGGTGAGAAAACCCGGCCTAGCACCAGCTTTGCGCCGAATACATCGAACCACTCGGCGGAAACCGCGCTGCCCTCCAACCGCTCGGGAGTTGATTGAGTAGTGTAATTGAAGCCGACAGCGCGGGATACTGCCGTGTGCTCGAATATCTGGCGGCTGTCTCGGGCGTCGGCAAATGTCGGAGGCGAAACCGAGATGCTCTTGAGGTTGAGTTTGTCGTATTTCTCGCGAATCACCATCACGCGGTTCGGCTCCCTGATACCGGCGGGGTGTAGCAGGATTTGGTTCACCAGGCTGAAGATCGCCGTATTGGCCCCGATTCCAAGCGCCAGCGTCGCAACGGCCACCGCCGCGAACACCGGATACTTTCGAAACTGCCTCAAAGCGTAGCGGAAATCCTGAGAGACCGCGTCCAAAAAATTCCATGTCCACATTTCCCGGCTCTCCTCTCTTAGATGAAGGACATTGCCGAAGTTTCTGCGCGCCGCCGCATTCGCGTCTTCGGGCGCCACGCCGGTTCTCCGCAGCTTCGCCGCGCGCAGATCGATGTGAAGCTGCATTTCTTCCCGCAGCTCGCGATCGAGGCGTTTAAGCTTCAGTGCATTGATTAAACGGCGTAGCCAGACGATCATCTTCGTTCAATTACACGGGCTGAAGGATCCGGCCGATGGCGTTCGATACACGCCGATATCGCGAAAGCTCGCGTTCGAGCTGCGTGTGCCCGGCCCTGGTGATTTTGTAATAGCGCGCGCGGCGGTTTTCTTCGGTCTTCCCCCATTCGCCCGCGATCCATCCTTGCAGCAGCAAACGCTGGAGCGCGGGATATAACGACCCTTCTTCGACACGCAGCACGTCTTCGGAGCGCTCCTGAATAGCTTCCGCGATTTCGAATCCGTGCAGCCGGCCGCCTCGGAAGAGAGTTTGCAGAATCAGCATGTCTAAGGTGCCGGGAGGGATCGCTTCCTGCGACATTACATAGACAATCTATGTCATTAAGGGAGGCGTAGTCAAGTCGGAACTTCTACCACCCAACCGGCGCGTCGCGTCGCGTTACTCGTATCTGAAGGCGACCGTCGGATCAACGCGCGCGGCCCGGCGGGCGGGGATATAGCAGGCGAGCATCGTCACGATCGCGAGCAGGCCGGCGACGCTCACCAGCGTGGGCGCGTCCCATGCTCCCAAGTTGTAGAGTTGACTCGAAAGGGCCCGTGCGAATACGAGCGACCCTGCGAAGCCGATCACCAGGCCCACGAGCATCATCCACGTCCCACCGCGCATGGCAAGCGCGAGCAAATTGCCGCGCGTCGCGCCCAGGGCCGCGCGAATTCCGATCTCGTTTGTGCGCTGCGCCACCGAATAAGAAACCACGCCATAGATTCCGATGGCCGAAAGCGCAAGGGCAATCGCAGCGAATATGCTGAGCAAAATCGATCCTAGCCGGTCGTTGGTCATTGACTCCGACTTCATCCGGTCCAACGTCTTGAGGTCCGTCAAGGGCTGGTCTTTGTTGATCTGGTACACGGCATCGCGCAACGCACCCTGAAGAAGCTCCGGATTCAGCGACGCGCGGACCGCGATGCCCCCGAAATATGCGGGGCTCTGCTCATTGGTGACATACACGGCCGGCTGGTCGCGCTTGTTATCTAACTCCGTCGCCCGTTCATCCGCAACAACGCCGACAACTTCCCACGCGACCTCGGGACCGAACTGTGTTTTCCCCGGAATGATTTGTTGAATCAGGATGCGCTTGCCTACGGGGTTTTGATCGGGGAGATACTTCCGCCTCATGGTCTCATTGATTACTACTGCCGGCGGCGCTCCCGGTACGTCGTGTTCGTTTAGATTGCGCCCCTGAAGGAGCCGCATGCCGATGGTCCGGAAATACGAGGGGTCACCATTTTGAAGAAACACACTGTCCGGTTCGCCCGATCGACCTCGGGCTGTCCCGCAATTTGGAAGGGCATGCCGTAGCCCCAGCCGCTCAGCGGGAGGGCCGACGCAAAAGCCACCTCGCGAACACCGGGAATCGCGCCGACATTCGCAACGATCGATTTCAGATAGAGATTGAGTTTTACCGGGTCCGGGAACTGTTCTCTGGGAATCGGCACGCCGAACGTGATCACGTTGGTGGAGTCGAAGCCCATGTCCGCGGCGAGCATGCGCGAGAGACTCCGGAGCAGCAGGCCGGCCCCGGTCAAAACCACGAACGCCAAGGCTACTTGCGTGACGACCAGGGCCGTGCGGAGGGCCTTGCTGCCGGTCCCGGCGGACGTATTGCGCGCACGCTCCTTCATGACGCTGGCCACGTCGCCGCGCGTCACTACAATCGCCGGGGCGAGACCGAAGACGATTCCCGTGAGAACGGAAAGCGAGAGGGTGAACAAGAGAACCCGAATGTCGAGCGCAACATCGGCCTCGGCCGGTAGCGTGTTCGGCGGAACGGCGGCTCTCAACGCAGCCATTCCCGCATAGCCTACGGCGAGGCCTAAGATCCCGCCGCCGAAAGACAGCAGCACGCTTTCCGTCAAGAACTGGCGGACGATTCGACCGCGCTCGCCGCCGAGAGCCGATCGGATGGCGATCTCCCGGCCTCGCCCGGCGCCGCGAACCAGCATAAGATTAGCGAGGTTTGCACAGGTGATCAAGAGCACCATCACTACAGCCGCCAACAAATGTACAAGGATTGTTTCAAGCCCGGCCCGGCCAGAATGTCCGCATAACTTTCGATCGAAACGCCCCAGCCCTTGTTGGAATCCGGATAATCTTACGCGATGCGAGCTCCGATTGCATCCATCCGCTGGCGCGCGGCGGCGAGCGTGACGCCCGGCTTCAGCTTGGCGAAGGAGCCGAGCCAATGGAAGTTGCGCGTCATGTTCTCGGGCTGGAATACAAGCGGCATCTAGAACTGCGCGGCCAGACGATCGAATGAGCCGCCTGCCGGGAGTACGCCGACCACCGTATACGGTTCCGCATCCAATCGAATGGTTTTCCCGATTAATTTCGGATCGCCACCGAATTGCGTTTCCCACAGAACATGACTCAACACCACGACGTGGTTCTTGCCCGGCTGATCTTCGCCGGCGACAAGCGTTCTGCCGAGAACCGCGTGTACTTCGAAGATTTGAAAGTATTCAGGCGCCACCTGGCCACGCCGCAATTGGACCGGTTCACCGGAGCCCGAAAGGTCGCCACACCGCCGGTAAACGGTGTCATGTACTCAAAGACACTGTTCTGGTTCTTCCAATCGAGGTAGTTGAGAGTGGAGATTCCGTTCCGGCCACCCCTAGGCGGCTTTTCCATAACGAAGACGATTCGATCCGCGTCGGCATAGGGGAGTGGTTTCAGGAGCACGGCGTCAACGAAGCTGAAAATGGCCGTATTCGCGCCGATTCCGAGCGCCAGCGTCAGCAGGGAGACAACCGTGAAGCTGGGACTCTTGGCGAGCGATCGCGCGCCATAGCGAATGTCATGGAGCAATCCTGTCACGACGTCTCCTACATTGGTTCCGGTCGGAGGAAATCGCCGGCATACGTTCGAGAAAAGATACGTCGTTAAATACTCGGATCACTGAAAAGAGTTACGGTGTTCTTCGCAGTGCCCGGCTGTGGGGCAGGATGCCATCCTGCGCGCGATTGCCAATCGTGCTAGGCGGTGTTGGTAAAACGGTCAACAACTCGCCGTTCCGCGGACCAGGCCGCCGCAGGCTGTCCAGAAATCCACGGGTGAGTTGATGATTCTGTTGCATCGGGCCGTGCACAGGCGATTTTCAATGCGCTCCCTTACGGCCGAACGTGCTAGAAAAGATCCGTGGGGAAACAGGTCGCTGTCGTGGTTTACGTGCTTGCGCTGGTTGCCGTTGTGGTCGGGGTGGATGTGCTGTTCTTCAGAAACCGATTCTGGTTGCGGCTGATGGTGAATGCCGGGATTGTCCTGGTGTTTTTGGCTTTCTACTTTAGATTTTTGAAGCGTCCGTGAGCGATACGGGCGGGTTGCCATCCTGGGCGTCGTGCTTGGACATGTTCGCCAGCGCG
Organism: Bryobacterales bacterium; assembly: GCA_019261985.1. Lineage (GTDB taxonomy): Bacteria > Acidobacteriota > Terriglobia > Bryobacterales > Bryobacteraceae > Palsa-187. The sequence goes on from JAFAQY010000042.1 coordinate 5,869, forward strand.
ATTGGCAATCGCGCGCAGGATGGCATCCTGCCCTACAACTGCACGAAGTGCAATTTTACAACTCGTCGTCGTCGCCGGCTTTGGTGTTTGTGGCCTTTTTAAAGGCGCTGGCGGGTTGGACCTTTTTTTCTCCCGGGTATGGACGCTTAAAGCCGGTGGCCTCGTACCAGTTCAGGTGGTTGACTGTGGCCGGATCTTCGGAGTCGGGCGTGTGTTGTTTGCCGGCGAAGATCTGCGCCTTCTTCTTCATCCAGCCGGCCCTGAGAGCCTTAACCGCATGGCTCTCCTTCGGGATGGCCTGAGCCTGTAGCGCGGGCCTCGCGGCTGGGATGGGCTGAGTCGGAGTCTGGTTGACGCCCATCGTCAGCTCGACCTGGTTCGGTACGTGCGTCCACGGGCGGAAGTTATTTTCAGGCGGGTTGTCGATGAAGAGCGTCCGCATGGGCGAGGCCACGAGGTCAAACTGGTTCATGGGTGTCAGACCAAGGATCTGCTCGATGGTACGGGTCATATTGACTTGCGTGTAGAAGGTGCTGTCTACGGTTACGCCATCCCCGGATCCATCGGGGTTCACCTTCTGCTTCACGTATGGGCTGATGACATAGCCCGGGCTGCGGTGACCGTCGACGTGGTCAACGCCGTCCTGCGCGTCGTCTTCCTCGACGAAGATCGCCGAAGATGACCAAACCGGGCTGTGGCTGATCACATCGATAAAGCGGCCCAGAGCCAAATCATTATCGGCCTGCATGGCTTGGGAGGACGGCGGGCCGCCGGTGTGGTCGGAGCTGATCCATAGCAACTCCAACTGGGGCACGGTGCCGTTTGCCACGTCCTTGGCGAAGTCCTGCGCCCAGATATCGACGCGGAACTGGTCGGGGATGCCGAGATCGAATTGCGGGTAGTTCTGGATGGTGTTGCGTATCAGGTTCGGAAGCGGAGAGTGCGAGGCGACGGTATTGAAGTTATAAAGCTGGCTCTCCTGGCCGGACTCGTAGGCCATGGCATCGTTGTAGAAGTCGATCCACAGCGGCTCGGTAGTGGACCCGGTGGGCGTCAGGAAGGTGTTGTACTCAATGTACTCGCCATAGTTCTTGAACGAGACGCCGGCCTTTGCAGCCATGTCCCACAGGTGGCCCTTCTTCTGGTAGGCAATCGCGTCGCCGCCGTTGGAGGGGTAGTCACGGACCCAGTCGGGCGACTGAACGTCGTCGGAGTAGGGCGCCATGGCCTGAACGATCCAGTTGTGGCCGTCGGCCGACTGGCGGCTGGGGTCGTAGAAGTTGTCCAAAAGCGGAAAGCGCCGCACCAGCGCATGCGCGTTGGGCGTGACCCCGCCGGAGGTTGGATTGTCGCCGAAGACTGCGAGGGAGGGGTCGCCGTTGCCGCCGGGCACGTCACCCAGGATCTGATCGTAGGTGCGATTTTCACGAACGATCACGAAGACGTGCTGGATCTTGGACGGAGCGCCGATCTTTTCGGGGATTGCGACCGGCTCGGCGGTGGGGCTGCCGCCCGATGCCGAATAGATATTTTCTAGCAGGTCCCAGTGGTTGTTCCGGAAAACCTGCTGCGTCATCACCACCAAGTCAGAGACTTTCGGCACGGGCACAATGCTTACAGTGCCAAGGTCCTGGTGCGTGTTGAAGCTCGTTACACCGTGCGAGGTTCCGTACGAATTTTCGGCGGTATTCTTCGGAGGAGGCGCGACGCCGTAACCCGTCGTGCCGATGCCCTTGTCATTGGCGACGAGAAGCGCGTTGTCCGCGGTATCCAACACAACCGAGCTCGGCGCATAGCCGACCGGGATCAGGCCCTTCACGGCGGAGGCGTTGAGGTCGACCACCGCGATCGCGTTGGCAGTATAAAGCGCGACATACGCGATGTTGTTCTTCGCATCGACGGCAATGGAGTTCGGCCCGGCGCCGTAGGCCGGATTGGGCTCGCCGGGCGCGCGGAAAGGCAGCCCGACGTCGATCGTGTTCACCACCTGGTTGGCGGTGGTGTCGATGACCGACAGGCTGTCGCTGTATGCATTGGCGACCAACAGGTATTTGCCCCACAAGGCCATACCGGTGGGATGCAGACCGGTGGAGATGCTGCCGGTGACCGTGAACGAAGCCAGATCGACCACGGATATGGTGCCAGTGGACGTGGAGCCGGTAGGAAACTCGGCGACGACCGGTGTGCCGTTGGAGTATTGCTGGAAATCGTCCGCGGTGGCAATGCGGCCGGCCTCGTTCGAGACGTAGGCGGTCTTGCCCTCCGGTGAGATCACGACGCTATGCGGGACATTACCGACGCGGACCTCGGCGCCCTGCGCCGGGACCGCCGCGGTCAGGTCGATTTTGGTCAGCGTGTTGTTCGTGTCCAGCACGGCGTAGGCGGTTTTGCCGTCGGACGAAAGCGCGATGCCCATGGGATAGGAGGTGTTGCTAGACACGGTGTGGCCGCAGGGAATTTCAGCGCTGCCGGTGGTGCCCGGAGGGCTGTTAGGGAAGCAAGTAACAGTTGTCAGACTGCCTTTGCTGTCGACATCGACCGGAACGGCGACTTGCGTGGGATAGGGGCTTGAGCCGCCGGTGGATGTAATCAAGCCTGTGGTGCGATCGACCGCGGCGACGGTAATGTGGCTGCTGTCCTGGCTGAACAGCAGGTGCAAGCCATCCGGCGTATAAGCGATGCCGGTGCTGCTGCCGTGGGAATCCTGTTTCGTCTGGGTATCCGACAAGTATGGAGTGCTGTAGGTCTGCAGGACAGCGCCGGTCTGGGTGTTAAAGATCGTGACAGCCTGCGGGCCACCCATTTGAAGGACGGCGGCGGTATGCGTTTCGGTATTAGGGTTCAGCGCGACGGCCTTTGCGCGTGTGGTAATGCCCAGGTAGACGGGGATTCCGGCGGGGGTGATGATCTGGCCGTTACTGACGACCCACGGATTGGGCAAGGTGGAGGGGTAGTTCGGGCCATTCGACAAGTTCTGGTTCGCGCCTACCTGGTAAGTTGGGAACAGCGGCGACTGACCGAGGAGCGCCGGAACGCTCATCGCCGTGGCGAGGACGCCGGCGAGCAGATACGAAGAGTTAACGCCAGGAGGTTGGCGAGAAGTTTTCTCACACATAAATCGTTCTCCTTCTTTTTCTCTGGATGCGACCCAAGTTCGTGACTTGGAATTCAGCTTTAGGTAGCCGGGCTTAGTGTGAGGCACGAAAATGACGCCGGTATTACGTGGATATAACAGCCTTGTGTTTGAACCTACGCAACGCCTTAGGCGACAATAAGCTGGCTCACGCGTTAATGTTCAGAATTTCAGGCGCAGCGCTAGCTGAAACTGCCGCGGCGTTCCGCCGCCAGTGGCGCCGGAATTAAGAGGCGTCGTGATCTCGCCGAAGCTGAGAGGAGAAGACAGGTTCGCTTGAGGCTGGCCGTACTGAGCGCGATTCAGCAAGTTAAATACCTCCGCACGGAACAGCAATAAAACCCGTTCCTTCAATCTAATGGTCGTGGACAACGAGGCATCCATCTGATAGAGATCGGGGCCTCGCACTAAGTTGCGCCCAGTGTTGCCATACGCGCCCGCGGCAGGGACCGCAAACGCGGCCGGGTTGATCCATAGTTGCGGCGTTTGACCGCCCGGAGGCGTAAGCGGGACGCCCGGAACCAAGTCCGGCCGTTCCGATCCCGATACGCTATAACGATCCGGCAGCGCGGCGTTCGCGCGATTAAGAACCACATTCACAGGTAAGCCAGTTCGCGCGGTGGCTATGGCGCTCAATTGCCAGCCTCCGAATATGGCGCGCGTTAAACCGGGAGTGGAAAGATACGGTTTCCCCGGTCCGAACGGCAGCTGATATACGCTCGATAAATTAAAAACCTGCCGCACGTCATAATCGCCGGCGGCCTTCTCGCAAGCGCGGCAAAAGACGTTTTGAGGCGTGTCCGCTTCGCCGCCGCCGATGCCTCCGTCGTTGATCGAATGCGACCACATGTAATTCGCAGCCACCAGCCAACCTTTCTGGAATGCGCGCTGCACGTTCACTTGAAGCGCATGGAAGGTACTGTTGCTGTCGTTGCCGCGCCATGAAACGACCCCAAATTGCGGATACGGCGCTACCCCGGCATTGGGGTTAATGGTATTGGTGTACGTGGTTGTTAGAATATCCGTTCCTTTGTTGCCGACATAAGATACCGTGGCGACGGCGTTGCCTAGCAGGGTACGTTGGATGGAAGCGGTCCACGCGGCGATGTACATATCTTTCCGCCGCCGGTACAAATCGCGCGGTGTCACGGTGCCCGTGGTATTGGCCAAATATGGCTCGATGGGATAACTAAGTCCAGGGGAATTGGCGGGAGAGAGCGTATATCGCAGAACGTCGTTGGAAATCGGAAGATTCTGGTCGTCTAACTGGCCATCCGTGTGATACAGCCCGCCACCGGCGCGAAGCACCGTCTTGCCGCGCGCCCAAGCCACAGACGCGCGAGGATCGAGATCGCCGTGCCGGGGAAAGGTGAATTGGGCCAACGGCGAGCAGTAGCCCCCGCAGGTTTCGAAATCGAAGGGAATCGCGCGGTTATCCACCTCGTGAAAAACATTGAAGAATGAATAACGCAAGCCTAACGTGAGTGTCAGGGCGCCCGTGGCTTTGTAGGTGTCCTCGAGGTAGCCATACGCCTGGGTTTTACGCAGTCGTTTGAGCGGCAGCAGCGATGTATAGGTCGCGCCGTCCATTTGATTATTGACAAAATTATTCAAGGAAAGATAGGTGAGAGCGCCGCTCTGTGAATTGCCCTGATTCATATTGATGCGTCTTATTAACACACCAAATTTGACAATGTGTTTGCCTTTTACCCAGGTCATGTCGTCGATATAGGAAAACGTGGTTCCATGGCCATCGGTGGTGGAACCCGCTGTTAGCGAGCTGAGATTGGAGACGCTGACGGTGTACGCAACCGGCGAGATGTTGGCGGTGTGATAGATATCCTGATTGAAACCGAATTTCGCCTCATTCACCAGCGAAGGTGAAAAAACGTGAAACAGCTCGGCCACCCCATTGGCCAACTTGGTATCCGTGGTTGCGAGAGCGTTCAAGGCTCCCGTGGGAAGGGTGTAGACGGCCTCATCCGCGCTGAAGCGGACATACGCCGTGGTCCGATCGGTGAAGCGATGATCGGCTCGAAACATGCCCGAATCTTCGTTGTCCACCTGATTCGAGCCCGCGACATAATTCCAGACTTGTGGATTTGAAGTTGGCGAAGTGCCCTTGGGATAGGCGTTGAGGATGGGCGCCAACGACGGCGACGCGATTTCCGCTTGCGTGAGAAAGAAAGGGCTTGGCACGAGCCCGACCTGCGTATTGCCGAGGTGCTGGCGAAGGCCTTCGTAATTCGCGTAGAAGAACGTCTGGCCGTGAACAATGGGGCCGCCAAGATCGCCGCCGAATTGGTTCAGCAAAAACGGATCGGGCGATGGCCCGTCAAGCGGGGAACGAGCGTCGAAAACGTCATTGCGGAAGAAATCGAACGCGCCGCCATGCAGAGCGTTGGTTCCCGAGCGCGAGGCAACCGACATCTGTGCGCCCGCGAACATGCCTGTATCCGCGCGGAAATTCTGCGACTGGACTTGAAATTCGGAAATGGAATCCAAGGGGATTGCCAGGCGCACGTATTCCTTTTGCGCCTGGTTGAGGATGCCGGAAGCATCGACGCCATCGAACAGGAAATTATTGTCATCCAACCCATGCCCGGCGAAGCGGATGGTCCGCTGGTCGCTTGGGCCGTTGTCAATGGCCCCGGGTGAAAGCGCGGTCAGGTTCGACCAGTTCCTGCCATTCAATGGAAGTTCGCTAAGCTGCGCCTGTTCGAATGAAGCTGCAACGGCTGCGCTGGAGGGATCCACACGCACCAATGGCTCGGAAACCGTGGTGCTTCCGGATTGCTCGCTGGGCGTGAGTTGCACATTCAGCGTGCGCGTCTCGCCGATGATCTGTTCGACGTCCGTCACGCGATACTCGCCAAAACCGGCCTTTGTAACGGTGATCGTATATTGACCCAACGGAACGCCGTCTATTATGTAAGTCCCTTGGGAAGTGGTCTCAGTTTTTCGTTCTTGTCCGGTCGCGCGCTGTACTGCTGTCACAGTCGCACCCGGAACACGGGCGCCGGTTGAGTCCGCCACGGTGCCAGCTAGCGCCGAGCGATCGGTTTGCGCAAATAGCGCAATCGACGGCGCAATGCAGAAGACGCAAGCAAAACGCATCTTGTGACTCACAAGTGTTGCAGCGCAATGTTAATACAGAATGAAACAGCTTTGCCGCCAAAGTCAGGAGGCACAATGCGGGCTGACGTCCGCCGCAGGCTGAAGCCTGGCATGCTACGCCGCCGACGTGCCGCGCTTTGAATCCATTCCCACGACGCCCCCATGGATGCAGTAATATTGTCGGACGACGATTGCGGAGGGGTCATAGACTTGCAACACCGCCGGAAATGGAGCAGTTCTTGCATTCGGCTCTGGAGCGTGAGCCGAATGAGCGGCAGGCGTTCCTGGAAGCCGCATGCGGCGGAGACGGCGAGCTGCGGCGCGAGCTTGAGCTCCTGTTGGCGCAGCGAGAGCAAGCGGGGACTTTGCTTGAAACTCGCGCCATGGATTACAGTGCTTCCACCCGGATGCTCACCGCGACCGCTTTGGGACGGCAGTTCGGGCCGTATCGGATCATTGCTCCCTTGGGTGCCGGAGGCATGGGCGAGGTCTACCGCGCGCATGACAGCAGGCACCATGCTCGTGAGCGGGGATACGCCAAGAGCGACGGCCGCACCGAGCGCGTTCCCTTGAACACCGAACATCAAGTTCTGGACGACGTGCTCCGTTGGCGCGGAATCCCGCGGAATCGAAATATTAGCCCTGAATGAGGCGCTCGATTCACTAGCCAGCGAGAAGGCTGGGGTCGGGCGCCAATGGCCGCCACTCAGCAACTGAGCCCGGCGGGCCTGTGGTCCGTCTCGGCGGCGATGCTAATAGGTACGCTAGCTGATCGTTACGCGCCGGGTACCCGGTGGGAAACGTTCTTGGGGGTGGTCTTCTGCGCCACTGCGGTGGCTCTGTGTGAGGTTTCCTTCTTTTGACCCGCGGCAACCGAAGCTACTGCCGGCTTCTTCACCGTCGCCGCAGCGGACGTATGAGTTTTGGCAGGGGCCGCGGCGCGTTTCACCACTGCAGGCTTTTCTGCGACAGGGGCTACCGGTACAGCCACAAAACGTCCCTCCGGATCGCCGAATTCGGCTCGCTGCACGCGCCAGGAGTCACGGTGATTGGGAGGAACTACGGCGAATGCCTCCTCCAAGCGGTCCGTCGTCCCTAGGGGAATGTGCAAGCGGTAACCTGCCGGGGCTACATTTTTCAACACCGCAGGGTTCAGTTCGCGAATTTCGCTCACGGGCCGATCCATCGCGGAAGCGACCAGCGCCAGATTGGTTGGCGCCGCGAGTTCGGTGGTATCGAATTCCATAGGCGGATCGGCAACTACGTCTTCCACTCCGTAATCCGCGGCGTTCTTGGAAACGATGATCATCGCCAGGATGGCGGGAACGTAATTGGCCGTTTCTTGCGGAAGGACGCCCATACGGCGCAGAGTCCAGAAGTCGGCGTATCCGGTCCTTTGGACGGCGCGATCGATACACAAGGGACCGCAGTTGTACGCGGCCATCGCGAGATACCAGTCGCCCAAATGATCGTAAAGGTCGTGCAGGTGGCGAGCGGCGGCCCGAGTGGCCTGCTCGGGGTCCATTCGCAGATCCATCGCCGGAGTTACCTTAAGACCGTATTCCTCGCCTCGGAACTTCGCGAACTGCCATACGCCCACGCACAGCTTATTCGAGATGGCGTGCGGCTGGAAGCCGGATTCGGCTTGGGCCACGAAAATCAATTCCTGCGGCAGCCCTTCGGCCGCCAGCGCCTTCTCAATCATTCCCTTATAGCGACCCGAGCGGCGAAGCCCGGCTTCCAGGATCTTTTTGCCGCGTGGGGAAGAAAAGAAGTTAATGTAACTGAGGACCGGGTCGTTTACCTGGAGCGGGAGCTGGGAGGTGGTGGCTTGGATTTGATCTCTGACTTTATTTCGTAGGGAGGGGTCTACCGGGAAGGTCAAGTCCAGGATTTCGTCGAGCGGGCTTTTGTCGTAGGAAACCTGGGCATCCGGCTGGCTTGCTCCCAGTTCCCCTGTGTCATAGCGGTAGACCGACTCGATCAACTCATCCAACCGCTGCTCCACCTTCAGGCGGTCCGGCGCGTCCTCCGGGGCGCTAAGCAGGATCTCGATCGCGCGATTGAACTCCCAGCGAGCATCCTCGATTCGTCCTTCTTTAATAGCGCGCTTACCGGCGGCGTACCGGTCGTCGGCTCGTTTGATGAGGAATTCGGCATCGGTGGGGCGGGCAATTACCGGAAAGGAAGCGCTGAGGGAAGGAACTTCGTTCGCGTAAAGGTCTAAAGCCAGCGGCGGCGGTTCGCTCAAAGCCGCCTCTGCAGGGGGAGGAGCGGGCGGCAAGAAGAACGTCCGGAACTTCTGGGGTGGGGTCGTGGTTGCGCAACCGGCGAGTACCGCGATGCCAGCAGTCGCTGCCACGCCCAATGCCGAACGGAGGATTCGAAATTGGGTCATGAGCAGTAAACCCTCAATTCTACCAAGGAGATCACAGGCGAAGTCAACCGGGGGTACCCCTTGGAATAAGGGCGGGGAATGACGGTCTTTCCAGCCGCAGTCAGCCGGCGAAACCTGATGCCCTGCAGCATGGTCTAAATGGATTGAAACTGGCGGCGGGCTGCTTGGCAGGCAACGGTGCGGCTTTATCGCAATCCCTGATATTATCTGCTTCATGGATTGGGGTCGCAGAATGAATGTGAAGTGGGCGTGCCTTCTTTTGGCGACTACGGCGACCGCCTGGGCCCAAGTTACCGGGTCGATCTCCGGCAGGGTGGAGGACCCGACCGGCGCGGCAGTTAGCGACGCGACCATTACGGTGCGAAACCTCGAAACCGGGGCGATTCGCTCCACCACCACTGACGGGGTGGGTGGCTTTACGATTCGCTCTTTGCCGCTCGGGCCGCAGGAGATCAAAGCCGAAAAGACCGGGTTCAGGCCGGAGATCCGCAGCGGCATCGATTTAGAGGTCGGCCAGGATGCCGTGGTCACGCTGAGGCTGGAAGTCGGCGAGATCGCCCAGGCGATAACGGTCCTGGAGGAAGCGCCTGTAGTAAATACGACCCCCTCCTCTGTTTCCGGCATGGTCGGCGAGCGAGAGGTCAAGGACCTGCCGTTGAACGGGAGAAGCTTCGATAACCTGATCACGCTGAATCCGGGGGCGATCAATTACACCTCCATGAAAAGCGTCAATACGACCACCAGCGAGGGAAATTCGTTCTCGGTCGCGGGGCGGCGGCCTCAGGACAATCTGTTTTTACTGAACGGCATCGAATTGACCGGCACCAGCCAGCTTGCGGACACTCCGGGAAGCGTCAGCGGATACATGCTCGGAATCGATGCCGTTCGCGAATTCAACCTGCTTACAGACACCTATGGGGCCGAATACGGCAAGCGATCCGGCGGACAGGTTGCGGTCGTGACGCAGTCCGGTTCCAATACGGTGCACGGATCGATGTTCGAGTTTCTCCGCAATAGCGCCCTGGACTCGCCAGGAACCTTCGATCAGGGAGTGGTGCCTCCATTCCGCAGAAATCAATTCGGCGGCGCGCTGGGAGGTCCGCTGAAGAAAGATCGTTTATTTCTGTTCGGCAATTATGAAGGGTACCGGCAATCGCTTGCGGCCACCAGCGTCAGCGTGGTCCCCGACGATTACGCTCGCCAGGGCTTGCTCTACAGCGCCACAAAGGGCGGTTATGCCCCCGTTCAAAACCTGAATCCGGCGATGCTTCCGTACATGGCGTTGTGGCCGCAGGCTAACGGCCCTCAGCTAACGGTGAACGGCGTTCCGAGCGGCACGGCCCAGGCGTTTTATAATCCCAGGAACACGGTCCATGAGGATTTCGGCACGGTGCGGGCCGACTATAATCCGCGCGACCAAGACCGCTTGTCGCTTTCCTACACCATCGATGACGGCCACAGCTTGATTCCGCTCGCGGACCCGCTGTTTGCGTCGGGGCTTCAACTTAGCGCTCAGGTGGCTAGCCTGGAGGAAATGCACATCTTCTCGCCGCGGGTCCTCAATACGTTCCGTGCGGGGTTTTCACGGGCGGGATTCGATTTCGACTCTGCGACTTCGACGGCATTTCCCGCTAATCTTTCCTTCGTTGCCGGCGCTGCGCCGGGAAGCATTACTATCAATGCCGGAATCACATCGGCGGGCAACAGTACCAATGCCGGCGCGTCGAACCGGCGCAATCTTTTCACCTACGCGGACGATCTCCAAATCACCAGGGGCATTCACCAGCTAACCGCGGGAGTGTGGCTGCAATGGGTGCAAGATAACGAGGACATCGTCTCCAAACGTTTGGGCATCGCGACGTTCAGCACGCTAACGACGTTTCTGCAGGGAACTCTCGTGAATTTCCAGGTTGTTCCCAATCACACGGAACTCGGCTGGCGGAGTCTTTTCGGCGCTTGGTACGTGCAGGATGCGATGAAGCTGCGTCGCAATCTGACCTTTCAGGCTGGATTGCGTTACGAATTTACTACCGGGTGGAATGAAGAATCGGGCCGTGCCGCCAATTACATTACGGACGCAAACGGGGTGTTGATGACCAATCCTCGGATCGCGGGCTCGGTCTTCACGACCAACAACGCGACCCATCTGCTCGGGCCAAGAACGGGCTTGGCTTGGGACCCCTTCAGCAACGGCAAAACCGCGGTCCGCGCCGGATTCGGACTCTATTATTCATTGATCGATGCACTGAGTTTTCAGCTAAACGGTCTGCCGCCCTATAACGGATCGGCGACGTTCACCGGCTCCCTACCCCCGCTGCTGCCGATTACTGCGAATGTTCCCGTGCCGCCGTCTTGCGGTCCTGGCGTGCCCCAGCCGTGTACCATCTTCCAGCCGTTTGGGGTGCAGCCGGATGCGTTCACTCCCGCGGTTGCCGAATGGAATCTCAGCGTTCAGCAGGAACTCGGGCACAACACTGCTCTTCGGGTTGCTTATGTAGGTTCGCACGGTTATCACGGATTGCTGAACATCGATGCGAATAGCGTCCCCGCGCAGACGTGCGAAGACGCGAACGGCTGCACCGCGGGAGGAATAAACGCGGCCCGATCGACGGTTCCCCAGGGCGCTCGATACATTCCCGTGACTCCGGTGCGTCCCAATCCCTATCTTTCCGCCGGGTTCTTCTGGTACACGGAAGGCAACAGCAGCTATAACGCGCTGCAACTCGACCTCACCCACCGCTTAAGCCGTGGCCTGCAATTCCGCGCGGCTTATACCTGGTCCAAGAACCTGGACCTGAACTCCGGCTTAACGGGCGCCCAGGCCAACAACCAGTCCCAGATGGTGATGGATCGCCTTGACATACGCCGGGACTGGGGCCCGTCGGCGCTCAACATCACCAGCCAGGCGAGCCTCTCGGGTTCCTATGAGTTGCCTTTCGGTAGATCGATGCATGGCTTTGAGAGAAAGCTGGTGGACGGCTGGCAGGTGAACACCATTGCGACGCTGATGACCGGGTTTCCGTTCACGCCGGTAATCGGCGCGAACCTTTCCGGCGACGGCAATACTAGAAATCCGGACCGCCCTTCGTTAGACCCCAGCTTCACTGGCCCAGTCATCCTTGGAACTCAGACTCAATGGTTTAATCCGAAGGCGTTCCTTCTGCCCGCGGCAGGCACGTGGGGCAACCTGGGGCGCGGCGTCTATACAGGCCCCGGCTTGGCCACAGTGGATTTTTCCGTCTTTAAAAATACACCGCTTTCAGAGCGGGTCCGATTGCAATTCCGAGCGGAGATTTTCAACCTGTTGAATCGGATGAACCTGGGAACGCCGAACGGAACCGTGTTCTCCGGGACATCGATCAGCGGCTCGGCCGGATTGATCACCACGCTCGCGACGACGCCGAGGCAGGTCCAGTTCGGATTGAAGCTCGTTTTTTGAAATCGCGCGGGCGCTTGACGCGGTTCTGTTGTAAGCTTTGCTATATGCTTTGGATACGTCTTTCCGTAGCCGCCGTCATCGCCTGCTCCTTCGTAGCAGCGCAATCGACCCTGGATTTTGAAACTTATCGGGCGAAGGTCGAGCCGATCTTTCTCAAGAAACGGCCCGGGCATGCGCGTTGCGTTGCGTGCCACTCCGCCAGCAATAGCTTGTTCAAGCTGCAGCCGCTGCCTGAAGGCGCGACCGCCTGGACTCCGGAGCAATCGAAGATGAATTTCGATTCGGTTTCGAAGCTGGTGAAACCCGGCGGCGATCCGCTTGCCAGCCGTTTGTTGAAACACCCGCTTGCGGAAGACGCCGGGGGCGACGAATTTCACAACGGTGGCCGGCAGTTCACTTCGCAGAACGATCCGGATTGGCAGACCATCGCCGCATGGGTGCGGGGCTCGAAACAGTAGAGCCTGAAACACCGCGCGGGCTTACGATGGAGTCATGTCCGTCTACGAAGAACGCGCCGCCGAGCTTGAGGAACACGAGTTCCGCATGGGCCTGGAGCGCGGCCGGCTCGCCGTAGCCCTGGATCTATTGACGGACGCGCTCGTGCTGGTGGGCCAGCACGGGGTTTATTGCCAGAGCGCCCGCCAGCCGGGCAAACCCGCCATGGACATCCAGATGATCGACAAATGCCTTACCGACGCCAAGGAACTGGTATCGAGCGTCATGGTGGAGATCCGGCGAAAAAAACTAGAGGCGAGTTAAGAACGGATTCCGTTCCTTCTCGCGGCCGATCGTCGTGTTCGAGCCATGGCCGGGAATCACGACTGCTGTTTCCGGTAGCGTCAGCAGCTTCGTGTGAATGGAGCGCAAGATCTGGCGCGAGTCGCCGCCGGGAAGATCCGTCCGGCCGATGCTGTCGCGGAATAGCGTGTCGCCCGCGACCAGCTTATTCTCCGCTGGAATCCAGATCGAAATGCTTCCTTGAGTGTGTCCGGGCGTGTGCAGAATGTGGAAAGGCGTCTGGCCGAGCGTTAGGGTATCGCCCTCGTTCGCTGCCGAGTCGATATCCGTACGTTGCATGCGAGGCATGCCAAGCCAGGACGATTGCACGTCGAGATTGTCGTACAGCTCCTGATCGCTGGAATTCATGTATACCGGCGCCCCGGTCGCGGCTTTGAGCTTCGCCGCGCCGCCGATGTGGTCGATGTGCGCGTGCGTGATCACGATGGCTCTCACGCGCAGCGAGTGCTTCTCCAGGATCGCGACGATGTCTTCGATTTGGTCGCCGGGGTCTACGACGATCGCTTCGCGCGTAGCTTCGTCCCCGAAGATGGAGCAGTTGCACTGTAACAGGCCAACGGGAAGGATCTCGTGAATCACTACCCGATTGTAGCTTTGGCGGAAACTACATCCGCAAAAACGAAGCCATCCCGCTCGACAATTTCCCCGGTGCATACCTGCAAGGGCGCTGTGAACACCGGGGCATCGTAGACGAACGTGTGGAACTCGCCGTTTTCTCCGCACCGATCGGCGGATTCGGGCAGGTCGGCGAGGAACCGGTCGTCGAAATCCCGGCCAGCGAAGGATCTCGGTAGCTTCGCCGGATCTACGCAGGTGACTTTGGCTTTTACGCCCGCCGCGATCATGTCGCGCGCAAGCTGCCCCGTCGGAAGTTGCCACACGGGGAACAGCGGCTCCAGCCCGGTGCCTTGCAGTTGCCGGACGCGGTAATCGCGAATGTCTTGAAGAAACAGATCGCCGAACGCAAACGCGGCGATGTGTTCGGCTGCCGCGCGCCGGCACAGGTCGCTCATCCGGGATTCATATTCGGCATTCGAGCAGGGCCACGGCAATTCTACTTGCCAGAGAGGCAAGCCGGCCGCCTCCGCTTGCGCCAGCACCAACTCGCGCCGTACGGCGTGCATCGCGACCCGGTCCGCGGAGGAGTTGAATGTGGTTACGAGAGCTGCGACATCAATATCGGAGCGCCGGCGCAGGATATGCAGCGCCCAAGCGCTGTCTTTACCGCTACTCCAGGAAAGGAGCGTTTTTTTCAAATTGTCAGGCGTCGACAGGCCGGAGCACAGGAGCACGGCGGCGCGCCAGCAGCGCGTAGCCGCCAAACATCAGGACAGTGTAAAAGACGTCCCCCGCGAATTGGTTCCCATAGAAAGGAAGCGCCGCAACATAGCAGGCGCCCAGACCAGCCAGGGTGCGGGGATAGAGTTGGCCCGCGGCCCAAACGGCAAAATTCGTCACCACGAAAAACGAAAGGCTGGATGCAAGGGCAGCGGCTGCGATGCTTATGAACCCGCGACTGCGGGCCAAGCGGCCGAGCAGCACGGGGATCAACGCGGCCGCGTACACCCATTCAAAACCACGATGAAACCCAAGCACGATATCGCTGAGGGCAAGCGAGAGTAGCACGGCCAAGACTCCGGTGACAGCTCTTCGGGCGCGCGCCCCCGCAAACAGACCGATCGCAATGAGCGGGGTGAAATTCCAGGGGTGGGGAAGCAGGCGCGCCGCGGCGCCGGCCGCCACGATGCCGATCCACATCCACGCAGCGGACCTCTGGATAGCCTGGGGAGTTTCCATGGTGATCTCCTGTGGGATATTTTATCTTTTTAAAACGGGCGATGCGGAGAGATCGTATTCGTGCAGGTCCCGCCATCGATTTCCCCACGTGTTCTGGACGAAGCAAACGTGTTCGAGCATGAAGGAGCCGGGATAGGGAAACTCGCGCCAGCGCCGGGATGCGACCTGAAATTTACGCGCGACTTCCGATGCGTCGGAGTTCTGGGCGAGCGTGATATGCGGGGAGTAATCCCACACCTCGGGCGCCAGGTGGCAATAGCCGCGGTCTAGCTTTGCGTGCATGCCGCGCAGTTCCTCATATCCACGGCCTATCGACAAGTAAACGACATCGGATCGCCCGAAAATTTTCACGCCTCCCAGTTCCACACGGAAGGGGTGCATTTCTTCAAGCGTTTCCAGCAGTTGGGCCCAAGCGGAATGGGGTGAACATGCCAGCAGCCTGGGAGGCAAAATCGTCAAGTGTGCCTTGGCCACGCAGCCGGGTTCCAGCTCTTGCCGCAATCCGTCTATAAAGCTCCCAAGAGGGGCCGGTAAATACGCAACCAAAGCGAAGGAATTTAGCGGTCCCCCGCCGTTACAGCCAGACATTACTTGTTAAATTCTATTCTACGACAGCGGGAGCTGCCTCCGGGTGCTCCGAGGTGCCTGTGTTGTCGGGTTTCGGTTCTGGCAGTACCCAGCGTGCCTCCTCGAAACCGACGAACTTGAAGATGCGCAGCTCGCCGTTCTCCGATTCGAGAAGATCGCCGGGCTCAAGCGGCGCGGGCGTTTCGCGCAGAGCGAAATATGCGGCATAAGGAGTGGCTGCTTCCACAGCCGCGCCCTCAAGAATATTTCCTTCCGCCGTGACCGGAGAAATGTAATCGCGCGGCTTCACGTTCGCGGCTCCGCTCACATGCGGGGCGTAGCGGAAGGATTGCCGCAGGTGGTTTCTGAGCCGGTAGATTCGGTAGGTAGCCATAGCAACGGGTCTATTATCGCCGAATACAATTCGGAATGGAATGTCTTCTCGATGAATTAGCGGCTTCAGTATGATTGAGGCGTGAAGCGGTTGTTGGGTTTGATAACGGCGGCGTTTGCGGCGCAAGCTGCATCGCCGACGTTCTATCGCGACGTTCTGCCACTGTTACAAAATCATTGCCAGGAGTGCCATCGCCCCGGCGAAGTCGCGCCAATGCCCTTCGTTACCTACGAGCAGGTACGGCCTTGGGCGAAGGCCATCCGCACCGCTGTCTCAACGGGGAAAATGCCCCCGTGGTTTGCCGACCCCTGCTGTGGAAAATTCGAAAACGACCGGTCTCTGTCAGCCGGGGAGAAGGAGACCTTGATGAACTGGGCAGCGTCTGGCGCGGCCGCCGGCGACCCGCGCGACGCGCCGCCGCCGCGAGCCTGGACCGAACGCTGGAATCTGCCATCGCGGCCCGATCAGATTTTGTCGATGCCAAAAGCTTTTCAGGTGCCTGCGAAGGGAGCGGTCGAATATCAATACTTCATCGTCCCAACAGGATTTAAGGAAGATCGGTGGGTGAAAGCGGCCGAGGTGAGGCCTAGTGAGAGGGCTGTCGTGCACCATGCGGTGGTCTACATTCGCGAGCCCGGCTCCACGTGGACGCGCGGGCCGACCAAGGCAGATATTTTAGCCATCTATTCGCCCGGCAGCGCGCCGGATGTTTCACCCTCGGGTATGGCCAAGCTGGTGAAAGCCGGATCGGACCTGGTAATCGAGATCCACTACACTCCTTCGGGCAAAGCTGTCGCGGATCGGACGCAAGTGGCGATGACGTTCGCTCCATGGCCTCCAATCAAGCGCGTCCTCACGTTGCAAATGGATAATTCGACCTTCCGGATCCCGCAGGGGGCGCGCGATTATCGCGTTACCGTATGGGGAACGCTCCCAAACGATGCGCTGCTTCTGGGATTTTTCCCGCACATGCACTTGCGTGGAAAATCGTTCGAGTACACCCGAATTCGCGACGATGGTCAGCCGGAAACGCTGCTGAAGGTCGCGCCGTACGATTTCTACTGGCAGCTTTCTTACCGCCTCGCCCATCCGTTGCCGCTTAAAAAGGGCACGCGGCTCGAATGGATCGGGACCTTCGATAACTCCGCGAATAACGCGCGCAATCCCGATCCCACGGCGGAAGTCCGCTACGGGCACCAAAGCTGGGAAGAGATGATGATCGGGTTTTTCGACGTCGCGGTTGATCCAGATGTCGATAAGAACGCATTTTTTGCCAGGTAGGGCGAGCTTGAGCTTGCCCGACGCGCGCTTGAACTTTCTCCAAAAATGCTTGCAATCCAACTATCGCTATAGTAGAGTCTATTTAGATCGTAGTCGGATTGAAATGGCTTACTCCCGTTTGACGAAATTCGAGATTCAGATAATGGAGACATTTTGGAGCCGCGGAGCCTGCTCCGTCCGAGAGATTCAGGAGGCATTCCCGGAGGCTAGCCGCCCGGCGTACACAACCGTCCAGACTACGGTGTACCGGTTAGAACGGAAGAAGGCGCTTCGAGTGGTCAAGCGAATATCGAACGCCAATATCTTTGAAGCGGTGATCTCCCGCAACGACGCGCAACGAAGATTGATCCATGAGCTTCTCAGCTTCTTTGGAGGCCAGGGAAAGCCCGTTATGGCGCACCTTATTGAAACGGGGAGTCTGTCGCTCGAGGATGTGAAAGAAGCGGAGCGAGAACTGCGGAAGCTCGCCAGAAAGGACACGGCCCGATGATCCCGTCGTATTTGTCGCCACTCGCTAATCACCTCTGGCAGTCGACCGTTTTCGCGGCCGCGGCCGGGCTTCTTACGCTGGCATTTAAAAACAGCCGAGCCGCGGTCCGGTATGGCATCTGGCTGGCCGCTTCCTTGAAGTTTCTTGTCCCGTTCGCGTTACTGGCGGCTCTCGGTGGTCAAATCGCGTGGCGGAAAGCGCCCGAGGCTCCGCCTCCTGCGCTCACGTTTGCCGTCGATCAAATCGGCCGCCCATTTTCCGCGGCCACGACGCTGGCGCCGGGTCCGGCGCCCGCGCGCAATGGTCCGAGGATTCTCTTCGCCGTATGGCTTTGCGGCTTTTTGGCGATCGTTCTTGCGTGGACGCTCCGCTGGCGGCGTATCCGCCGCGCCGTCCGAGCGGCGACGCCGCTCGAGCTGAATGCGCCGATTCCAGGCGTGTGTTCTCCTTCCCGGCTGGAGCCGGGGATTGTTGGAATTTTTCAGCCGGTCTTGCTGTTGCCGGAAGGCATCGGGGACAGGCTCACCCCCGCGCAGTGGGCCGCGATCCTGGCGCACGAACTATGTCACGCGGCCCGCCGCGACAATCTGACTTCCGCCATCCATATGGCGGTCGAGGCGATTTTCTGGTTTCATCCGCTGGTGTGGTGGATCGGAACCCGGCTGGTGAATGAGCGCGAACGCGCCTGTGACGAAGCGGTGCTGCTGCGCGGCTGCGACAGAGAGAGCTATGCCGAAGGAATTCTAAAGGTGTGCAAGTTCTATCTGGAATCGCCGCTGACCTGCGCGGCAGGAGTTACGGGCGCGGATCTAAAGAAACGCATGGAGGAGATCATGACGCGACCCGTTATGCGCAAGCTGGATGTGGGGAAAAAGCTGCTACTGGCCGCGGCATTAACCGCCGCGGCCGCGGCGCCCGTGCTTATTGGAGTAATGGAATCGCCGCGCCTCTTGGGACAGTCCCAGCCGGCCGAACGGCTGGCCTTTGAAGTGGCATCCATAAAGGAGAACAAAACTCAGGATGCTCGCGATGGGCGTGGGTTGCAGTTTCTTCCCGGGGGCAGGTTCGTTGCTAAGAATATCCCGCTTATTATCCTTATCTCAAGCGCATACAACTTGCCGCCTCAGACTTCACGGCTGACCTCCGCGCCCGGCGTCGATCAAGCCATAAGGCAAGCATGGTTTAGCATCGAAGCCACTGCCCCGCCGGGGGCAATCACCGAAAGCACAACGATCAAGACTCGGGAAGAAAAAATGCGGCTCATGCTGCAGACGCTATTAGCGGATCGATTCAAGCTGGTTATGCGCCGCGAAACGAAGGAGGAGCCCGTTTACGCAGCGGTGGTGGCGCGGGGAGGCCCCAAGCTTCAGAAGGCCGCGGTAGACGAAAAAGATTGCAAAGACAGCACGTCCGGCCCTAACGATCCGGCATGGTGCCATGGCTTTGCGGGCGGCCAGGGGCAAGGGCTCCGCGGTCCGGCGGTGAGTATCTCGGATTTGGTATCGGCCGCCGAGAATTTTGCCGACCGGCCGGTGATAGACAAGACCGGCCTTCAAGGTCTCTTCAATATCCAAACGGAGGGTTGGGTGCCGATGCGGCCTCGCCCGCCGCGTCCTCCCGGGCAAGACCCGACAGCGGAGGATCTGGCTTTTGCCGATCCCGCGCGCCCGACCCTTTTCCAGATCTTCGACCGGCTCGGACTGAAGCTGGAGTCCACGAAGGCTCCTGTGGAGGTGTTCGTGATCGAGCATATCGAAAGGCCGTCGGACAATTGAGGCGGTCCGACAAGCTGAAGCTTGTCGTTACTGGTTCCGACAAGCTGAAGGTTGTAATTACGGTTTCGACAAGCTGAAACTTGTCGTACTAATTCGCCTTGCCGGCGGCCATCTTCAACTCCGAGAAAGCCACTTTGCGGTTGTCCGCGGGCAGGTGTATCGGAATAATGCGATCGACGTCGAGCTTCAGCCGCTCGATGTTCGCCAGCAAGTTGGTTTGATAGTTGTTGATCGTCGCCGGAGGCTGCGTCGCCACCTGGTTCGGCACGTTGAATTCGTCGGCTTCGATCAAAATCTTCTGCTTCGGCAGGTAGATCATCAGCATATCGTCGGCATGCATGCTGTTATCGACGTGGTAGATGTCGATCTCGTGCTCCCCGTCCGTCAGCTTCTTGCCCTCGCCAACGTACTCGACCTTGATCTTTGGTTGTGGATTCATGGATGCCATCTTGTCCGGAACCAGCGTGTGCGGGTACTTCAGCATCGATTCATAGAAGCCCTTATTCACCTGGCTGGTAATGATGGTCGCGCCCTCGGCGACAAAGCGCCGCAGTCCGCCCGAGTGGTCCGTGTGCGAATGCGTGTTGATCACGTACTTGATGGGCTTGTTCGGCACCAGCATTTTCGCTTGCGCAATGATCAGCTCGGCGCGCATCTCGTTCGAGGGGCCTTCGATGACCACGATGTAGTTCTTAAAATCCGCGATAACCGAGCCATATCCACCCCTGACCAGCCAGAAGCCGCCTCCCAGATCTTCGGAGTCAACCACCTGAGCAACTCCCCGGCCGCCGCCGCCCGGAGCGCCTTTAGCCGCGGCTTTGCCATCGCCGCCCTTGCCTCCACCTTTGCCATCACCGCCTTTTGCTCCTCCACGGCCAGCGGGAGGCGTGAGATCCACGGGAACGTTCGCCTTCACATCCGCAACGTTCAACTCGAAAAACTTCATCTTTTCGCCCTGATACTCCACGATATGCGTGGGAAACTTCACGCCATTGAAATCCTTCCACCCGGTGTAAATTGCGTTGTAAATCTGATCGCCGAAGGGGTTGACGTCGATTTTGGTTTCCACCTTCTCCACGTAGCCCTGATCGTTGATATAACCGGTAACCGGCGCCTTATTGTCGCCGGTGAACGCTACGACGGTGAACTTCTTGCCTTTGATGGTTTCGGATTTCACACTCGCATTTTTTTCGAGAGCGGTCTTCAGAAAACCTTGCGGCAGAAGAATGTACTCGAGCTGCGTGTTCCAAGGCGCGTTCGGACCGGCGTTGGTGACCTGATTTTGATTCTGTTCGGGCGAGGGATTCGTGGTGCCGCAGCCGCCGTGGCCGTTAGGCTCGCCTTCGCCGCGGACCCGCTGAATGCGCCAGCCTTTAGCGTCGAAATCGATCGACCGCACGTACTGTTTGTCGGAGTAGCGCCGCCACCAGCCCGTATGTACGTTCGGTTCCTGGCCGACGCAGGTGTCAAATCCCTCGCCGGAGATGACGAGGGTCTTCAGATTTTCCGTTCCCATCGCCTTCATCGAGTTTGCGACGACGGTTCTGAGGTCCGAAGGCGAATCAGCCGCCCATACGGTCACCAGCGCCGCGGCGGATGCGAGGGCCGCGCCGAGAATACTTTTTTTCAACATTGAACTACCTCCATCGATGGACCGCTTGCCGCCGCCTTCCAGCGGGTTTTTGCCAGTGTTAAAGGCGGAAGGCCAACGGCGTATGTTACATCGGAAGCCTGCCGGGAAGCAAACGCTTCATCGTGGGGCAGGCTGGCAAAATGCGGCGGCTCGCAAGCCTGCCTGCCCCACTTGGCTACCGAGCCAAGCAAACTTCGCTATTGAGCCAAGCGGTCGAGGGTTACGGCAGTGGCCTGGTCGTTGACTAATTTCCACTCGCGGCCGCGCTTTTGCCAGACGTCCAAAACTCGCGTGGCGAGCAGATACGGTTGCTGCGTCTTCTCGTCCGTGCCCCGGTCCAGGACGAGGGCTGTGTAGACGGCCGCATTTTCCAGCACCCGCACCTCGCGCTGGGACGATTGGGAGGAAGTTTGCTCCGTCCCACCGACGGCGGCCAGAACATCGCGTTTGACGATGATGCCTCCGCCTACGGTAATACCGCGGTAATCGTCCGCAATCAGTCGATCGACGTCCGCGACGCGATGCTGCGATTCGGCTTCGTCCAGCAGATCCTCCAAATGCAGAATCGTCGCGGTGATCGCTTGAGGCGTTTCGGCGGGATCGGTTTTCTTATTCGTGGACGTTCGCGCTCCCTCAAGGCACAACGACGCAGCCACCAGCCCGGCCACTGGAATGACGGTCGAAGTCCGAAAACTACTCATGGGCGTTATTTTGGCTCTGCCGGACGCGAGCCGGGTTTCTCCACCGGGATCCCCTGTTTGCATAACGGGCACTCCCCCGGCTCCCATGCGGCCGCTTCCAATGTCGCCAGCGCCACTCGCGGCACTCCCAGATCTGCGCGGCCGCCGCTACGGTCGATGATCGAACCTGCGGCGAGTACCCGCGCGCCCGCCGCTTGCAGCACCTCGATTACTTCGCGCGTGCTGCCGCCGGTGGTCACCACGTCCTCGATCACCACCGCCGTTTCGCCCCGCCGGAGGTCAAAGCCCCGGCGCAGACTCATCTTGCGGTTCGCATCGCGCTCGGTGAAAATGAACCGGCAGCCTAGCGCCCGCGCGACCTCATGGCCGATAATCAGCCCGCCCAGAGCGGGAGACGCGACAACATCGCAAGCGGGAACGTGCGCGGCAAGCTCGCGCCCCAGGCGCTCGGCGATTTGCGGATGCTGAAGCACCAGCGCGCATTGCAGGTATTCGCTGGAGTGCAGCCCGCTGGTAAGCTGAAAATGCCCCTTCAGATACGCTCCGGTTTCCCGGAATGCATCCATCGTGCGTGCTTGCACGGATGGCTGGAGCGAAGAAGTTGTGCGGGAGGCCAAATCCATATATAACAGACAAAGGCGCGTTTCGAAGGACAGCACTGACGCTTGAGACAGGCTGCGTCTCTGCCGAACGGCCAGGCCAAGCTGTAACTAGCCGTCCGGCCAATAACGTCTTGACGTATAGGAGTGTGGATGAAGAAGTCGAATCGAAAATGGTTGGTCGGGCTGGCGATTCTGGTTGCGCTCGCCGCGGTGGGTGGATTTACTTTTTACAACAGCTCGAAGAAAGTGGACTACATCACAGCGAAGATTGAGCGCGGCGATATCGATGCGACCATTTCCGCGACCGGCACCTGCAATGCGGTTATAAACGTTCAGGTGGGCAGCCAGGTATCCGGAAATATCCTGGAATTGCACGCCGACTACAACTCGAAGGTTACGAAGGGCCAGCTCGTCGCGGTCATCGACCCCGCTCCTTTCCAAGCCAAAGTGGATCAGGCAAAAGCCGCGCTCGATAGCGCGAAAGCTTCCGCAATGAACGCGCGCGCGAGCCTGAAAAAAGCCCAGGCGGACGTGGCCAACGCGAAGGCAAATATCGCGAATCAGGACGCCAATATCGTCAAATCGAAGAGTGCGGTCAGCGATGCCAAAGTGAAGCTGGACCGCCGCAAGGCGATGGTGAAGGACGGCATCATCGCGCAAGAAGATCTGGATACGGCGCAGGCTACGTACGATCAGGCGGTCGCGCTGCTGAACGCAGCCAATGCGCAAATGGATGCCGCGAAGGACAGCCAGGAGTCCGCAATCGCGCAAGAGGACGTTATCAAGACGCAAATCGACAGCGCCGAAGCCAGCGTAAAACAGCAGAACGCGAATCTGGAGCAGGCGCAGCTCGATCTTTCCCATACCCACATCGTGTCGCCCGTGGATGGAACGGTGATCGCGCGCAACATGGACGTCGGCCAGACCGTGGCTGCTTCGTTTTCCGCGCCGACGATTTTCAACATCGCCCAGGATCTGACAAAGATGCAGGTGGACGCCAATATCGATGAGTCCGATATCGGCCGGGTCCGCCTGGATCAACCCGTGAGCTTCACGGTGGATGCATTTCCGGGACAGGTGTTTAGGGGCAGTGTTACGCAAATCCGCCAGAACCCGACCAACGTCCAGAACGTGATCACTTATGACGTGGTGATCAGGTTCAGCAATGACGACTTGAAGCTGTTCCCCGGCATGACCGCCAATGTTCGCATCCTGACGGATCGCCAGATGGATGTGTTGAGGCTTCCCAACGCGGCGATTCGCTTTCGGCCGCCGGATGCTCCCGCTCCCGATAAAGGTAAAACCGGATTCGGCGGAGGCGATAAGGGCAAAGGTGGATTCGGCGGGGGCGATAAAGGAAAGGGCGGCCGCGGAGGCGGCGGCTTTCAAACCGTGTACTTGCTGGGCGAAGATGGAAAGCCTAAGCCTGTGCGGGTACGCACGGGAGCGGGCGACGGCAATTTCGTATCCGTGCTCAGCGACAATCTAAAGGAAGGCGACACAGTTATCACCGGAATTCAAATCCAGGCGAAGAACGGCCCCGGCGGATTCCCCGGCCAGCAGCAGCAGAATTTCAAGGGCGGGAGAGGTTTCTAGCGAAATATGGCTAGCGCAATCTCGCCCGACCCACAGTCGGCGCTGATCAAGATCGATCACCTGACCAAGGACTATCACATCGGCGACATCACCGTTCACGCTCTCCGCGGCGTCACGCTGCACATCGAACGCGGAAGCTTTGTCGCGATCATGGGACCGTCCGGTTCCGGCAAATCCACGTTCATGAATATCATCGGGTGCTTGGATAAGCCGACTAACGGCACCTATTATCTCGACGGGGTCAGCGTGGGAACGCTCGACCGCGATCAACTGGCGGAAATTCGCAATAGAAAAGTCGGATTCGTTTTCCAGCAGTTCAATTTGCTGGCGAGAACCACGGCGCTCGAAAATGTCGAGCTTCCGCTGCTGTATTCCGATCAGGACAAAACGAAGCACAAGGAACGGGCCATGGAGGCGCTGAAGGCGGTCGGCCTGGCGGACCGCTGGGAACATCATCCCAGCCAGCTTTCCGGCGGCCAGCAACAGCGCGTGGCCATCGCGCGCAGTTTGATTTGCAATCCGCAGTTAATCCTGGCCGACGAGCCGACCGGCGCGCTGGACTCCAAAACCAGCGTTGAAATCATGGCGATTTTTCAGCGCCTGAACCGGGAGCAAGGCATCAGCATCGTAGTGGTGACGCATGAACCCGATATTGCTCATTACGCCGACCGCATCATTACCTTCAAGGACGGCAAGGTTTTAAGCGACGAGATGGTATCCGAACCGCGCAATGCCGCGCGAGAGCTGGAGCAGTGGGTGACCGAAGAGGAAGAAGAGGAGCCGGTGGCATGAACAAGGTCTTCCAAAGCATGAAAATTGCGTTCCGGGCGCTGCGCGTGAACAAATTGCGCAGCGCTCTGACGATGCTCGGCATCATCATCGGGGTCGGCGCGGTAATTGCGATGGTGGCTGTCGGCAGCGGCGCAACGCAGCGCATTCAGGAGCAGATCGCGTCGATCGGCAGCAACGTGATTATCGTGCAGCCCGGCAGCTTGAATATCGGGGGCGTGCGCCAGGGCTGGGGCAACGCCCAGACTTTGACCGAGGACGACGCCAGGGCGATCGGCTCGGAACTCACCAGCGTGCAATACGCCGCTCCCCTTCAGCAGAACTACACGCAGGTCGTGTTCGGCAACAACAACTGGTATACCCAGGTGCGCGGCACCACGCCCGACTACCTGACCATCCGCGACATTGCCGTTTCAAGCGGCCAGCCCTTTACGCAAGCGGATGTCGATTCCTCCGCCAAAGTGTGCCTGCTCGGCAAAACCGTCGCCGACAACCTGTTCGGAGGCAGCGATCCGGTTGGCCAGATTATCCGCGTAAAGAAAGTTCCGTTCACGGTTGTCGGCGTTCTTGCGCCCAAGGGACAATCGCCGACGGGCCAGGATCAGGACGACATGATCGTGATGCCGATCAGCACGGCGAAGAAGAAGGTCATCGGCGGACGGCAGAACAATATGCAGGTGGTAGGGCAGATCCTGGTTCAGGCGCGCGACGGCGCCACCAAGATCGCGGTCAACGAAATCGAGGGTCTGCTGCGGCAGCGGCACCGCTTGCAGGCTGCGCAGGACGACGATTTCGCCGTTCAGAACCTCGAAGAAGTCTTTGCCGCGCAGGAAACTTCGGCGGAGGTGATGTCGATCCTGCTGGCGTCCATCGCATCGGTGTCGCTTATCGTGGGCGGCATCGGAATCATGAACATCATGCTTGTGTCGGTGACGGAGCGCACTAAGGAGATCGGGCTTCGCCAGGCGGTCGGCGCCAAAACAGGCGACATCCTTTCGCAATTCCTGGTCGAGGCGGTTACGCTGAGCATCGCGGGCGGCACCATCGGGATTATTCTGGGCGTCGGCGCGAGTCTGCTGATTTCGTATTTCGCAAGCTGGTCCACCGTGGTGAGTATCGGCTCGGTTCTGTTGGCGTTTTTATTCTCGGCTCTCGTGGGCGTATTTTTCGGATATTATCCCGCGCGCAAGGCGGCGTTCCTCGATCCCATCGAGGCCTTGCGCTATGAGTAGATGAGCCGCTTATCCCTCCGCGACGTAGACCCAATGGCATACGGAGGCTGGACGCCTCCGGTGCTACGATGAAGGGAAAATTCTGCGGCCCGCAAGGGCGCGTGGGCGTTATTTATTCAACAAATGAATCCGCCCGGGCGGTCTATCCGCGGGAGTTTAGATGAAGTCGCGGTAATTAGAAGTATCTTCCGTTGAGGTTAGCCTACATGAAACAAGTTCAGCCGTACATCGCCGTCCTGTGTGCATCTCTGGTGGCCGCGCCGCAGAGCTTTGCGCAGCCGCAGATCAATGGAGAGACCGAGGACCAAACTCCGCGTCTTGAAACCGAGGCTCCCCACTGGTATTCGACATTCACGCACACGTATAACCCGAAAATCGTGCCCCCGATCACGGTCTCTAATTCGACCAGGATCGATTCGCTGATGCGAGGGGGAAACCTCTATCTGTCGCTCCAGGACGCCGTCGCGCTGGTGCTCGAGAACAATATCGATATCGAGGTCTCGCGCTATGGTTTCCTGATCGCCGATCAAAACCTTAAACTAGCGCGAAGCGGCGGAGGAACGGGAACGGTGAACACGAACGTGGCCGGCGCGGCAACCAGCGCGGGAGCGCCGGGCGCGGGCGCGGGTCTGGTGACGGCGGGCGGCGGCAACACGGTCAGCACCGCCGGCGGCGTAACGACAACGGGAGTACCGGGTGGTGTTCCTATTCCAAGCCTGGATCCCGTGCTGACTGGAACCGTTCAATGGGGTCACACCACCACTCCCCAACAGAACACGATTACGACAGGCACGACGTCGCTGATAACTCAAGCCAAGACATACAATTTCGGAATTTCCCAAGGCTTTGTTACCGGGGGCACCGCTACGCTCAGCTTCAACAATGCGATTTCGGATCAAAATGCGATTCGAAGTATTTACAATCCGTACACCAATTCGAGCCTGGATCTTCAAGTCAGCCAGCCCTTACTGCAGGGCTTCGGCTTGGCGCTCAATAATCGCAACATTCGGATCGCCAAGAACAATGTGAAGGTCACCGACTACACCTTCCGGCAGCAGGTAATCTCGAGCGTCGTCAACGTCATTCAACTGTACTGGAACCTGGTGAGTTACATCGAAAACGCCGAGGTGGACCAGCAAGCTCTGGCGTATTCCACAAAGCTGCTGGAGGACAACAAAAAGCAGGTGGAGATCGGTACGCTCGCTCCGGTGGAAGTCACGCGCGCGGAAGCCGAGGTCGCCACCGATCAACAAAATTTACTGACAGCGCAGACCACGGTCCGGCAGCAGGAAGTGATTTTGAAAAATGCCATCAGCCGCAACGGCGTCGCCAGTTTGGAAATCGCGGAAGCGCACATCATTCCCACGGACCGGATCCGGATTCCGGATGTCGAGCCGGTAATTCCAATGCAAGACCTGGTTTCAGAGGCATTGACCAAACGTCCCGATTTGGCCCAAACGCAGATGCAACTTGAAAATTCCAAGATCTCGCTCACCGGCATCCGGAACGCCATGCTGCCGCAGCTCAATTTGATTGCCGATTTGCGCAACAATGGTTTAACCGGCTTTCCCAACCCGCTGGCTCCCGGCGTCGCGGCAACTAATGTTTCTACCGTAAACACTGCCGATCCGTTTTTCGTCGGCGGGTACGGCAACGTGCTCGGGCAGATCTTCGGCCGCAATTTCCCGAACTACACGGTTGGCGCGCAGCTCAATATCCCTCTCCGCAACCGCGCCGCGCAAGCCAACATGGCGGTCGCGCAGCTTCAGTTGCGGCAAAGCGAATTGCAGGTACAGAAATCCGTGAACCAGATCCGGCAGGACGTAAACAACGCGTTGATCGCGATCGAGCAGGCGCGCGCGCGGTATTCGGCGGCGGATAAAAGCGTCGTTCTCGAACAGCAGCTCCTGGATGCCGAGCAAAAGAAATACGCGCTCGGAACTTCCACTCCATTCAACGTAATCCAGGTGCAACGGGATTTGGCAAATTCGCAGCTCGCCGAAGTACAGGCACTGACGGCATACGGCCTGGCCAAGGCGCAGCTCGATCAGGCTTTAGGAAGTACGTTGGAGAACAACAACGTTCAGGTGGATGAGGCGAAAACCGGGAAGGTCGAACGGCCGCCGGATCCCATCCCGGATTTGAATCGCACCGGACGGAACGGCACAGGCGCTACGCCGACTGCGGGCGTGGATTTGAAACGCTAGTGCTTCGCTCAACCGCTCAAGGCGGGCTGAAGCCCGCCGCAGGCTGCAGCCCGGCTGCAGCCTGCCCCACAGGCGGCTGAAGCCCGCTGCCTGGAGATTGGCCATCCCAGTAAAGCTGGGCAGCGGGCTGAAGCCCGCTGCACATGGCGGGCTGTCACGGCTCTTTGCACCCGCTGCAAATCTGGACGTGCGAATCATGTCATTTCCGGTAAGTTTTCCAGGTAGTAAACCAGGAATAATGAATCCTTAAACGACCGGAAAATGCGGTTTTATCATTAGAATTCAGTAATTTACCGTATACCTCTATTTTTTGGCTGGGTACTTGCCCTTATAGTTGCCGCAAACAATCTATATGAAGGCTCAAGGAAATTCGGTGGTCCTGCCATTTGCGTTACCCCTTGCGATAACCCCTAATAAGCCCCAGTAGTCCCTTCTGAATCCCCCTCAGCTAAACCGTTTCCTTGAGCCTTCGATAGTGCGGGGGTTCAATAAAGGTTCAAAATCGGCGGCTCCCGCGCGCCAGCGCTGGGATATAATCTCAGGTGTGATGTGGTCCCCACTTGGCCGCTTCAGTCCCCGGATTGGGCCCCTGATCAGCGCGCTTATTAGCCGAAGATCCGCGTGGGCGGGGGCATTCGTCGCCTGTCTCGCATTCGCCCAGCAACCCATTCGGGTGCAGGTAAACGAGGTTATCGTTCCGGTCACCGTTACCGATGAAAAAGGGCGCTTCGTCTCCAACCTGGAACAGAGCGATTTCCAGATCTTCGACCAGGGAAAAGAGCAGACGATTCGCTTCTTTAATCGAGAACGCAATCAGCCGGTCGTAATCGGGCTGCTGATGGATCTTAGCAATAACAGCAAAAGCCAGTGGAAAAGCTATCTGGATGCCGCGAGCGAGTTGATGTACACTTTGCTCCCCGGCGACAAGAAATATTCGGGCTACCTGATTGGTTATTCGACGGAAGCCGAAGTGATGGTGGACACCACGCCTGAGGCCGACCCCATCGTCCAGAAACTGAAAAAGAGCAAGCCGGGCGGCGGCGCGGCTCTCTACGACGCCATCTACATGGCTTGCACGAGCCGCAAATTGGTCAGCGGCGAACCCGTCGAGCCAAGGCGAGTGATCGTGGTGATCGGAGACGGCCACGACAACGCCAGCAAGAAATCGTTGAACGAAGTCATCGAGTTAGCGCAACGCAATCTGGTTACGATCTACGGCATCAGCACCACCGCGTACGGATTCCAGACCGGCAGCGAGAACATCCTCGAAAAGCTGGCGGAGGAGACCGGAGGACGGGTGGAGTACCCTCTGATGAACGTGTACAAAGACGTATCGGGATATCTTTCGACCCCGTCCGACGAGGGCAATTTCGCATACAAGGTCGGAACCGGCGGCTATGCGTCCGCGCTTTCGAATGCCGTGTTTAAAGCGATCGGCAATGTGGCGGGCGAGATCACCACGCAATACATTCTGAGGTATATACCGGACGGCTCCAGCTCCGATTCCGACCGCAACTTCCGCGCGATCAATGTGAAGGTCGATCTGCCGGATGTGAAGGTTCGCGCCCGCAAGGGTTATTACCCATATAATCCGTAACCGTTGAGTCCGATAAGACCCATCAGCGCAGAGGGCCGGGTGCGGGAACGGCGCGGCCTAAGATTGTACATACCCGGCCGCGGCGGGCGGCGTTGTGGCTGGATTACGTCAAAGCCCAACGCCCAGCGCGGGAACCCAGCCGGCGCCGAGCTTTTAAACTGCGCCGCGCCGGGTTGCGGGCGCGCCGAGTTCCCGAGGTGCCGATGCCTATCGTAGAGACGCAGCCGGGGCGGCTTTGCATTCTCGAAGTCGAGAAACCGGGCGGCGATGTGATGCCGGTCGGCGTTTTGCTCATCGATCCGGCCCACGACAAGCTCTACGTGCGTGTACGCCGCGATTGGGACAATATACTTCCCGAGGAATCCGACGTTCTCGAAGCCATGGAAAAGGGCTTGGCCCACCTTGCGAATGAGATCGGCGCGGTCGCGCTGCTCGAATATTTGCAAGCGACGCTTTCGAATACCTTTCGGATGAGCGAGCCGGGCGACATTATGGTGGAGGACTTTGAACGCGCGGTGGCGCGATTGTACCGGCGGCATGTGCCTTCTACTATCCGGCCGTTCGTTACTCATCTGCCGCGCTATGCCGTAGCGGTCGCGGCCGGCAAGTTTCTGGATAACCAGGAAGTGGTCGAGGAAGACTGGATCGAGGCGCCCGAGGACCTGAAACTCACTCCCGGCATGTTCATCGCCCGTATCGCGGGGCGGTCCATGGAGCCCAAAATTTCCGACGGGAGCCTCTGCGTTTTCCGCGCGCCCGTCGTAGGCTCGCGCCAAGGACGCCTGGTTCTGGTGGAGGCTTTGGGGCGGGGAAATAATGACCGCTACACCGTGAAACGCTACCGGAGCGAAAAAAGTCAACTCCCTTCAGGCGCATGGAGCCATGACCGTATACGTCTGGAACCGCTGAATCCGGAATTCGAGGCTTGGGACTTGGCCCCGGAAGAAGATCGCTACCGGATTTTCGCCGAGTTTTTGCGCGTTCTGGAATAAGCTTCGCCGCCATCTCGCAAATGATGGAAGCTCACGAAGAAGTAATTTCGTTCAATCCCGCTACCGGAAAACAGCTCGGCCGCGTACCGCTCGCGGGCGAAACCGAGTACGAATCCACCATCGTCCGCGCGCACGCAACCTTTCTCCGCTGGCGCATGCTGCCCGCGCCCCAGCGCGGCGAGATCGTGCGCGAAATCGGCGACGAGCTGCGCCGAGCCAAGCGCGACCTGGGGCGGCTGGTGACGCAAGAGGCCGGAAAGATTCTGGCCGAAGGCGAAGGCGAAGTACAAGAAATGATCGACATTGCGGGGTTCGCCGTGGGCCTTTCGCGCCAGCTTTACGGCCTGACCATGCCGAGCGAGCGCCGCGGCCACCGCATGTACGAGCAGTGGCAGCCGCTGGGCGTAGTCGGAGTAATCACCGCTTTCAATTTCCCCGTAGCCGTGTGGAGCTGGAATGCTCTGATCGCGATGGTGTGCGGCGACACTGTGGTGTGGAAGCCATCGCTCAAAACTCCTTTGACCGCGGTCAAAGTACAGCAAATCTGCGATACCGTGCTGGCGCGCCACGGATGGGAGGGCGTCCTGAATCTGTTAGCCGGCAGCGACGGGCACATCGCGAGCCGCCTGGTCCGCGATGTCCGTGTGCCTCTTATCAGCGCGACGGGCTCGGTTCGGATGGGCAAGCAAGTGGCGCCGGTCGTAGCCGCGCGGCTCGGGCGGACGCTGCTGGAACTGGGAGGCAACAACGGCGTAATCGTCATGGATGACGCCGACCCGGATCTGGTTGTCCGCGCCGTCCTGTTCGGCGCCGTCGGAACGGCAGGCCAGCGCTGCACTACCATCCGCCGTCTGTTTGTGCAGAAAGGCGTCGCGCCCCAGATCGCGGAGCGCCTTATCGCCGCATACCGGCAGGTCCGCGTTGGAGATCCCCTCGATCCCTCCACGTTGATGGGGCCGCTGATCGACCGAAGCGCGGTGGACAACATGATGCGCGGGCTCGAGATCATCCGGGAGCAGGGCGGCGAGGTGCTCTACGGCGGAAAGCACCTGGAGGGCTGCTTCGTCGAGCCAACGATTGTGCGCTCGCGCCCGGATATGCCGGTCCTAAAGGAAGAAATCTTCGCGCCCATTTTGCACTTAATTGAATTCGAAACGCTGGAACAAGCGATCGCGTGGCACAACGATGTTCCCCAGGGGCTTTCGTCGGCGATATTCACCAACGGCTTGATCGCATCGGAACGGTTCCTGAGCGCGCGCGGCAGCGACTGCGGTATCGCAAACGTCAATATCGGCACCAGCGGGGCCGAGATCGGCGGAGCATTTGGCGGCGAAAAGGAAACCGGCGGCGGACGGGAATCGGGGAGCGATTCGTGGAAAGCCTATATGCGCCGGCAGACGGTTACCGTAAACTGGTCGAACGAGCTGCCGCTCGCGCAGGGGATCACGTTTGAGTTGTAGTAATTAAAAGCATCTTTCGCAAAGCCCGCAAAGATCGCAAAGAAACTGCGAATCTCACTGCGAGACCAGAAATTCAAATGTGAAAAAGATATGCTCTGACTGCGGCGTCGCCCCCGGCTGACTCCGAGCCCCCAGCCTCATCTGTTGCTGCGCGGCCGCGCGATTCAGAGCGGTCTGGTTCAGGCTCGCATCGCTGCTCGCGAGGATTTCGAGCTCGCTTATGCTGCCGTCCGGCATCGCATTGCCATGTAGTACGGCTACCTGGATACGTGAATTGCCCGTCGCGCCGGGAACGGGCAATTTGCCAAGCGGAACAAACCCGCGGAATCGCGACCCGCCGTCCATCACGCGGCCGACGCCGGCTGCGGTTAAACCATTCGTGTTGAAAAGAGCGGCGCTCGCCGCAGGATCGGTGACGTTTTCGATCCTGGCATCCACGATCTGGCGGCCCGCTTCGGTAATCGTGAAACCGTTCGGAATCGTTTTGCCGTGGAATTGTTTTGCGGTGCTGTAATCGTACCGGACATACAAGCCGGGCGCCGGAGAGTATGTCGTGAGGAGACCGGTATTCGAATCCACGCAGTACTCTTCCTCTTCCCAATTGCGCGCGCCTGTAAATGTTCGCCCGCCGGCGCCGGTCACGTTCAAAACACAGCTTTGCGCCGCGCCGTTGAGGTATCCCGCCGCAACTCTTATCGCGGCCCGAGGCCCCATCGGCGGGTTAACGAAGAAAATCGCCTCGCGCACCTGCTTGAGTCTCAGCGGAATCGAGCCGCCCGCTTGATTGCTATAAGCAAGCCCCTGCGTCGAACCCGGATAGACCGTAACCCCCGAGTAGTTCGGTCCTTGCGCCGTCCAGCGATATGCTCCCCGGATAGCAATATCTTCCATCGTCCAGCTTCCGTCGGAGGGAAGACTGCCCGAAGTGAGGAAGGAGGTCTTTAAGTCGTACGGCTGCGCGCGGACGTTCGATAGATCCCGGGCATGCGTGAGCAGCATTGTGGCAGCCAGACGCTGCTCGGGCGTTTGCACTTGCTGAGCAGCGGCCGTGACGAGTTCCAGTGGATCGGCAGGTATTGGGGGCCGGGGTAGCGATTCGAAGGGACCCTGCCCGAAGGCCGCGGCGGAAGATGCAAACAGGATTACACGCGAGACTCGCTTGAACATAGGTTTAGCCCGGGGCAACTATTTGAACGTGGTCCCCGGGGCCGCGCCCGGATCGCCCGCCGAGGAGCCGACGAAGAGTTTCTTGCCATCCGCGAACGTGATCACGCTGCCGTTGGCCTTATTCGCTCCGTCTTTTGCTTGGAAACCCTCCACGAAGATTTCGGTGCCGGGCAGCAGCGACTGCTTGGTCCAGCCGCGCCGCAGCAGCGCATTCGGAGCGGCGGCCTCGATCATCCATTCCTGAGTCTGTCCGTCCTCGGCCTTTACGTTGATCCGAATCCAGGCATGCGGGTTGATCCACTCCATTTTGACGACCGTGCCTTTGAATTTCACCGGTTTATCGGCATCGAACTCCGCGGCGAATGCATGGTGGGCCCATACGGGCACCGCGGCGAGGAGCAACAGTCCAGCGGCAACGATAAACGACAGTGTTTTTTTCATATGGTCTCCTGATTACTTCCCGGCGGCTTTCGCGGCGGCAGCCTTCTTTTCCAGAGCGCGCGCCCCGCTCAAGGAATCGAACATCGCGTAATTCCCCTCATGACACGCATACTCGAAATTTCGGTAACCCGGCTCTTGCGTCAGCGGGAAGCCGACTTTGAACGGCTTCACCCACGTCTTCGGATCGTCGATGGTGATCTCATACCGCATCTCGTTCGGCCCAACGCGCGTGAAGCGCTCGATGGTGGTCATCGACTCGCTCGTAGGCATGCCGCCGCCGTTGCCGACGATTCCGGTGCGGTTGCCGAGGAAATTCGTCGTCTCAACGACCAAGGTGTCGCCCTCCCAATGGCCGCGCGGATCTCCCATGTAGGAGCGCACGCGAGTGCTCGCATGCGGACGCCCGTCTAATGGAATCACGCGAGCTTCATGCACCATTTCTTGCATGATGGTCACGTAGCCGTGACCCTGCACGATTTGCTGGCCGTTGCCGTAAATGACCGGGAAGATGGATCCCGGCACGCCGCGCGTAATGCAGCGGATGTAATAGCTGAAATCTTCCCACGAATCGGCCTTCGGCGCGTTGTTTCCGGCTCCTTCCGGAACCGGCCTCAACCTGGCATCCGCCGTGGTATTGGGCACGCGGCCATCCGGCGGATCGACGACCAGAGACGTCTGCCTGCAGGGCCGGCGGGCGCGCTCGCCCCAATGGCCCGGGGGTCCCGTCCCGACACCGTGATCGGGCGCGACCGTTTCCTGCAAATCGTTTTGCTGCTGTCTTTCGAGCTGTTTTTCTCGATCCGCGAGCTCGTCCTCGGTGTAGTACAACCGGTCACCGAGATTCACGGGCCGGCTTAGCGGTGTGCCGATGCAGTCGTCGCTGGTCCAGGTGCCTTGTAAATCCGGATCGCCCCAAGGGGTCTTTGGCTGAGTCCAAGATTTCGCGGTGGCGGCCGCGACCTTCGCAGTCTGCGCGACGGCGCGCTCAGCGGCCAGCGCAAAGACGCCGGCAACGGCCAGCACGCTTGCGATTGACGAAAGGTATCGATGTCGCATACGACTCTCCTTCCTGCCTACTTCTTCCTCAGATCCCCGTAGATCAGTTCTTCGGCGTATTCAACGCACTTAAACTCGTTTAGCTGCGCGCCCTTTTCCTTGCGCCGGTATAACACCGTGGCTATTTTCCATGGCCGCGTGTAGATGGTTTTATCTTCGATAGTCGCTTCGTAATTGATGTGATCTGCGTCCGGCATGGTGAACCGTTCAATTACATGCGTATTCTCGGTCTGAAAATTCCCCGACCGGTCATACCAGCTATTGCCGTTTAAATCGGCCACATCGACCACCAATGTGTCGCCTTCCCAGTGCCCATTCGAAGTTCCCATCCATGTATCGACCGAGCCCGGCTGAAACTTCCCCATATTCACCACGCGATTGGCGGTGGCATATTCGTAGGCGAAGGCGATGTCCTTCTGGGATTGAATGATCTGGAACGGAAAGGCCATGTAGTTGGCGCGCGGAATTCCCGGCATGTAGCATTTGATCTCCGGATCGAGCTTCATGCGGTTCTTCAGGTTTTCCTGTTGCTGCTTTAAAGCCGCGGGAGTGT
Source organism: Bryobacterales bacterium (assembly GCA_019261985.1). Classification (GTDB taxonomy): domain Bacteria; phylum Acidobacteriota; class Terriglobia; order Bryobacterales; family Bryobacteraceae; genus Palsa-187. Next base: position 41,084 of record JAFAQY010000042.1, read on the forward strand.
ATGGAATCTCGCCGCCCTGAACGATCCCTTGCCCCGCCGGCTCGGCGCCGGTTGCGCCAAGCTGAAAAAACTGTCCGGCATGCGCGCTATGGTCTTGAATATCCCAGTACGCCGTCCCCAGGGCCTGCCACAAGCCGGTAAAATTCGGCTTGCCATCCGGCATTCGCGGGATCTGCGGACCGGTTCGGGCCTGAGTTTGGGCGTGTGCAAGCGCAAGAAAAAACACAGACGAGGCGAGCAAAGCAGCGCGGCTCCGCCATCGTTGCGAGATAAGCATATCGAAGGCATTTCATCACCGCGGCGTATGGGTGTCAAGCATGCGGAACGGCTGTGAATACGCTGCAAAATGATGTCGCCCGCTGACTGGCGGCGAACCGTCAGCTTTCCGAGCGAGTGGTGCTCGATCTGGTCGCGGGGCCGCTGACGAGCAACGCGTGTATGCTGGTGGGGCTGGAGCTAGCATGAGTAACATGACTCGGCGCGATTGCGGAAAAGGTTTAGCCGGCCTCGCGGCGCTGGCGTCTGTTGCCACGAAATCGCGGGCGCAGGAGAGTGCAATTCCGCCGCAAGGTATCGGACACCGGTTTCGTCATTTGTCTTACAGCGACATCGGCGGGCGGCCCGATAGCGTTCAGGTGATGCTGAACCGCCGGCATCTGTATGTCGGCCACATGTTCAGTAATGGCGTCACGATTTTGGATGCTAGCGATCCGCGCAACCTGAAACCGGCGGGGTTCTTTACCGGCGGAGACTACACTCGCACGCATCACTTGCAGGTTTCGGGCGATCTGCTGCTGCTCGCCAATGGCGCGAATATTGTCGCCATGCAGTCCTATGACAATATTCGCGGCTATTTCGAGAACGCGTTGGCCGATAGCATCACCAATCGAAAGAAATTCCGCTCCGGGCTGAGCATTCACGATATTTCAAAGCCCGCCCAGATGAGGGAAATCGCGTTTCTGGAAATGCCGGGACTCGGTGTTAACCGGCTCTGGTGGTCGGGTGGGCGTTATGCCGCCGTCGCCGCGCATTTCGACGGCTTCACCGATCACTTCCTTTGCATGGTGGATCTGCAGAACATCGCCAAGCCGGAAATCGTGGGGCGATGGTGGATGCCGGGGATGAATCGCGCGGCGGGTGAGCCGTCGACCTTGCCTGCCGGACGCCGCGTGGCGCTGCATCATATGATCACGGCCGGAAATCGCGGCTACGGCGCGTGGCGCGACGGCGGCTTCACGGTCCACGATCTTTCGGACCCCACGAACCCGAAACTGATTTCGCATATCAATTGGTGTCCTCCGTTTCCGGGCGGAACGCATACTCCGCTCCCATTGCCCGGCAGGAAGCTGGCCGTTGTCGCCGACGAAGCGAACGCAGAAAAATGCGCCAAGGGCACGTTCTGCACATTCATCGTGGATTTAAGGGCAGAGGAAAACCCGGTGACAATCGCGACCTTGCCGGCTCCGCAAGAAAGGGATTTTTGCGGAGTGGGCGTGTTCGGGCCGCATAACCTGCACGAAAACCGGCCAGGCACGTTCCGCAGCGAAGAGACGATCTTTGCCACCTACAATGTCGCAGGCGTTCGCGTTTTCAACATCAAGGATGCGTTCGCGCCGAAGGAAATCGGCTACTGGACGCCACCGCCGCCAAAGAAGCTCATCGATCCGCGCCCCAACGTTGGACTGGCGGCAAAATCGGCGGACATTCTGGTGACGACAGATGGGCTGGTGTATGTCACGGACTGGAACGCGGGTTTAAACGTTCTTCAGTATGAAGGCTGAATCGACCCATGGACCGCCAATCGGCGGACGCCGGCGAAGACTTCGCGACTTTGTATCGGCGCGCTTTTGAGGACTACGGGACCCAGGCGCTTTGGAACAAACGGATGCTTGAGCAGCCGACCCCGGAAGATGCGCTCGTGGTGGCACGGGCGCTGCGGATCGAAGGCGACCGAGAGGCCCGCAAGCTGGCTGAAGACATCGAGAGAGCTTGCCGTGCCACTATCTAAAAATCCAGACGGACATTCTCAAGCTCCTCGCCTGCATCGCGACCCCGAAAGCTATGTGGCGGGCGCCCGCGCTTTAAACAGCGCCGGGCCGCGCTATTCAAGGGATATCGATGTTTTTCACGGCCGCGAAGAACGCGCTGCGTCAGCCGCCGCCAGCGATACGCAAACACTGGAAGCAGCCGGCTATGGCGTGCGATAGATACGGCGTGAACCGGCGATCTATACCGCTGAGGTCACCGGTCCGAGCGGCTGGACGCATCTGGAATGGGTTGTCGATAGCGAGTTTCGCTTTTTCCCCGTAATGAAGGATGACACCTTTGGGTATGGACCATCCGGTTGACCTTGCGACGAATAAGATTATGGCGGCCGCCAACCGCCGCGAACTCCGCGACATCGTGGATCTGGTAACTATCCATGAAACCATCCTTCCGCTTGGAGCCGTCGCCTGGGCCGCGGTCGAAAAGTCACTCGGATACACGCCGGAAGGATTGATTGCCGAAATCCGGCGTAACTCCAACTACCCCGCTGCCGAGTGGCGGGCGCTTCACAGCACGGAACCCATTGACCCGATCCCGACAATGGGAAAACTTCGCACCGCGCTTGGTGATGCCGAGGCTTTCGTTACCCGAATGCCGACTCACAAAGTCGGCTTGCTGTTTCTACAAACCGGCAAAATCGTGCAGCCCGACCCCGACCGGCTTGAAAGCTATCAGACGCATGCTGGGCAGCCTCGCGGTCAATGGCCTACCAGCGCCGACATCACATCCGCGATGCTGGAGCGCTATAAGAAATCGAGCAGTCATCAGCCAAAGCCGTAGCCCCCGCAAATCCGGCGATTTTCGGCAGTCCCCAAAGGGTTAGATTTACGCCTTGCAGGTTTTCCTAGGAACCTGGTCCCTCATAATGCAGGTCAGTTCTCAAACGCTGTCCGTAGCTGTCCCACCAGCCACGCCAAATCCTCCTGCTCAATGATTAGCGGAGGCGCCAGACGAATTACGTGATCGTGAGTTTCCTTGCACAGCACGCCCAAATCTTTCAGGCGCTCGCAATACGGGCGCGCGGGACCTAGCAGCTCAATCCCGATAAGCAGGCCGCGGCCGCGGATTTCATTGATGTGCGGATGATGAAGCTTGCGCAACTCGTAAAGCAGCCATGCGCCGAGCTCTTGCGAGCGCTCGGCCAGCCGCTCCTCTTCGAGCACGCGTAGCGCGGCGCGGGCCACGGCACAAGCCAGCGGATTCCCTCCGTAGGTGCTGCCGTGGCTGCCCGGACGGAAGACGTCCAAGACTTCGCGACTGGACACCACAGCGGAGACCGGATAAGTTCCGCCGGAGAGAGCCTTGCCCAGAATGAGCACGTCCGGCTGAACGTTCTCGGCGTGGCACGCGAGAAGATGCCCGGTGCGGCCGAGCCCGGTCTGAATCTCGTCCGCGACCAGCAGCACCCGTTCGCGGCGGCAGATCGCGGCGGCATCGCGGAGGAATCCATCCGGCGGAATCAGGATGCCCGCTTCACACTGGATTGGCTCGAATAAGAACGCGCACGTGCTCGCCGTGAGGGCGCGTTCAAGAGTCTCGGCATCACCGAAAGGAATTGTCACAAAGCCGGGCGTGAACGGTCCGAACCCGTCCTTGTACAGAGGCTCCGAAGAAAAACCCGTAATCGTGGTGGTGCGTCCGTGAAAGTTGTTTTCGCAGACAATGATTTCCGCCTGACCTAGCGGGATGCCCTTGCGCGTGTAACCCCAGCGGCGCGATGCCTTGATCGCGGTTTCCACAGCTTCCGCGCCCGTGTTCATGGGCAGCACCATTTCCATTCCGCATGCTCGAGCGAGCTCGGATACAAAACGCGGGAGCTGATCGTTGCGGAAGGCGCGAGAAGTGAGCGTGACGCGCTCGGCCTGTTCCTTCAGCGCTTGGATGATACGCGGGTGGCAGTGGCCTTGATTCACTGCTGAGTAGGCGCTCAGGCAATCGAGATATTTTCGGCCGTCGACGTCGTACACCCAGGCTCCGGAGGCGTGCTCCACCACGACATCGAGAGGATGATAATTGTGCGCGCCCCACCGCTCCTCGATGGAAATCAGTTCTTCGGCCTGCGTTCTGGACTTCGCGTGGGCCATCAGTGGCCGCCGCCGGAGCCGGCTCGGTGGCTGGCGGAGTTCTCGGATATTTTCGAAGTGGATGCGCCCAATTGGGCCGCGATCTTGGTGGCTTCCTCCACGGCGCGCGCGAGCACCGAACGGATGCGCCCGTCCTCCAGCATGAGCAAGCCTCCGATGGTGCAACCGGCCGGAGTAGTGACATCGTCGCGTAGAGCCGCGGGATGGCGGCCGGAATCCAGCACCATCTTCGCGGCTCCGAGGGCCGTTTGGGCTACAAGCGTCAGGGCAAGCTGCCGCGGCAGGCCCACGCGGACGCCTGCATCCGCGAGCGCCTCCATAATCAGAAACTGATAGCCGGGTCCGCTTCCGCTAAGCGCGGTTACGGCGTTGAAGTGGACTTCGTCGAGCGGCAGGCACTTGCCGACGCCTTCAAATATTCGCTCAGCCCGGTCGAGATGAATTTTGGAAGCGCTAGATCCGGCGCAGACGACGGTCATGCCTTCGCCCACGATGGCGGGCGTGTTCGGCATGGCGCGCACAACCGGGTTTTCCGTGCCGAGGAGCGATTCGATCCGGTCCGTGGACACGCCGGCGAGGATCGAGATCAGCAGCGTGTCGCGCCGCAGTCCGGCGTTTCGCAAACTGGCGAGCACGACCGGCGCATCGGCCGGCTTGACACAGATCAAAATGAGGTCCGCGGCCGGGACGCGACGGCCATAATCCGTTTCGACCGGAACGCCCAACGTCTCCGCAGCTTTGGAACATGCGGACGGGTTTTTATCGGCAGCCCAAATGCGGTCCGCGCCGACGACACCGCTTGCGATCAGGCCTCGTATGAGGGTTTGCCCCATAACTCCGGCGCCGATTACGCCGAGCGTCATGCCGTCCGCGACAACGGGAGTATTTGAAGACAGAGAATGCTTTGACATTGTGAGTTCTTTCGATTCTAATACGGCGGGTCAAATCGCAAAACGGTTTTTGCGACTATTGAGGGGTGCTGAAACGAACTGAGCGGGTTGAGATTCGCCCCGCCGCAAAGGCAGACATGGCGGGCATCCGCAGCCTGATCCGTTTGTATCCGAAACAACTGGTGCAGCAGGATCTGCCGCGCGTGAGTTCTTTCTTCATTGCGTGCTCGGGCGGAAGACTGGTCGGATGCTGTGCGCTCCAAATTTACTCAAAGCGAATGGCCGAGGTGCGCAGCCTGGCGGTTCATCCCGATTTCCGAGAGGCGGGGGTGGCGTCGAGACTGGTACAGTGCTGTATCGAGCGAGCCAAACAGCGCGGGATCAAAGAAGTATTCGCGGTGACGAGCGCGACGTCATTTTTTGGACGGCTCGGGTTTGTTACGTTCCGGCGCGAGAAAACAGCGATGTTTTATGAGCTGGCGCCCATGCTGGAGTAAGCGGATGCCGAGCGCTTTTGCGGCAGCATCACAGTGGAATGTTGCCGTGCTTTTTTCGCGGCGACGAATCTACCTTCGTCTCCAGCATTTTCAGGGCGCGGATCACGCGCGGCCGGGTTTGACGCGGCTCGATCACGTCATCCACAAACCCGTGTTCGGCGCTGACAAATGGATTTGCAAAACGGTCGCGAAATTCTTCTGTTTTCGCGCGGCGCACGGCCTCTTGTTCCTCGCCCGTCGCCGCGGCCGCGATTTCGCGGCGGTATACGATATTCACCGCGGCTTCCGGTCCCATCACGGCAATCTCCGCCGAGGGCCATGCCAGGTTCACGTCGGTGCGTAAGTGCTTCGACCCCATAACGCAGTATGCGCCGCCGTAGGCCTTGCGCGTAATCACGGTCACCTTCGGCACGGTGGCTTCGGCAAATGCGTAGAGGAGCTTCGCTCCATGGCGGATGATCCCGCCGAATTCCTGAGCAGTGCCCGGAAGAAAACCGGGGACGTCCTCAAACGTCAGAATCGGAATTTGAAACGCGTCGCAAAACCGCACGAAGCGCGCGCCTTTCACGGATGAATCGATATCCAGGCAACCGGCGAGAAACGCCGGCTGATTGGCCACCACCCCCACCACGCGCCCGTCCATGCGAGCGAAGCCGGTGACGATATTTTTGGCCCAGTGCTCCTGTACCTCGAAAAAGCGGCCGTCGTCGATGACGCGGCGGATCACGTCCTTCATGTCGTAGGGCACGCCTGAGGATTCGGGAACCAGCGAATCCAGTGCCGCATCTTCGCGATCCGCCGGGTCCGTGCAGGCCATATGCGCCGGGCCGTCAAGATTGTTCTGCGGAAGATAGCTCATCAGCTCGCGGATCATCGCCAGGCATTCCGCGTCGTCGTGCGCCAGAAAATGCGCCACGCCGCTTACGGAATTATGCGTCATCGCGCCACCGAGCGCTTCCTTGGTGACGTCTTCATGTGTCACCGTCTTAATCACGTCTGGGCCGGTGATGAACATGTAACTAACGCCTTCTACCATGAAGACGAAATCCGTGAGGGCAGGCGAGTACACAGCGCCGCCAGCGCACGGTCCCATGATGGCGGAGATCTGGGGTATCACTCCGCTCGAAAGCGTGTTGCGCAGGAAAATATCGGCGTAGCCGGCGAGCGAAAGCACGCCTTCCTGAATACGCGCGCCCCCAGAATCGTTCAAACCGATAACCGGCGCGCCGGTTTTGAGCGAGAGGTCCATGATCTTCATGATCTTTTTTGCGTTCGTCTCCGAAAGAGAGCCGCCAAACACCGTGAAGTCCTGCGCGAATACGTATACAGGGCGGCCATGAATCATTCCCCACCCGGTGACAAATCCGTCGCCGTCGACGATCTGGTCCTCCATGCCGAAATCGCGCGAGCGGTGGCGCACAAGCTTATCGGTTTCCTCGAATGAGCCTTCATCCAGCAGCAGATCGATGCGCTCCCGCGCGGAGAGCTTGCCCTCTTTATGTTGGCGGCCGCGGCGCTCTTCGCCTCCGCCCGCCTCGGCCGCGGCATGACGGCGGCGCAGTTCGGCTAATCGTTCTGACATATTCACGCGTAAGAGATTAGGGTAACTCGCGATCCGGTGCTAATGGTCCGATTCACGCAGAAACTCATAGCGTTCAATGGCGGCGGCGCAACATCTGTGGTGTTTGCGCAGCAGCGTGCCTGCGCAAAACAAGCGCACCACGCGACCGTGGCTTCGGTGTTGAAAAAGCTGAATGATGTACTCCACATACTGGCCCGGCTGAACCGCGATTTCGCCCGTAAAGGCAACTCCGCTGGAACTCACGTTGCAGGTTTCGCCTTCCACTCCCGCAGCGCTCCGCGGCGATACGATTTTCAAAGGCAGTTTCAAAGGGAAACGCCGGCTCCTCCGTTGATCAGGCACTAGTATCTGACGTTTGCATATAGCTTGTACGCGGTCAATCGTAAAAATTACGAATTACGGCCGCAGAAGGACGATGCGATAACCTGAAAGTTGCCCATGAGTAGCGTACAAATAACCCTTCCGGACGGAAGTGTTCAAAGCATCGCGGCGGGGACGCGGCCGATCGATGTGGCGCGCTGGATCAGCCCCCGCCTGGCGGATGACGCCGTCGTCGCGCGCGTAAACGGCCAATTATGGGATCTTACCCGGGGACTGGATTCCGACGCGAAGCTCGAGATACTTACACCCAAGAACTCAGAATCGCTTGAAGTTTACCGCCACTCGACCGCCCATTTGCTGGCCGCAGCCGTGCTGGAGTTGTTCCCGGAGACGAAGCTTGGCATCGGGCCGCCCATAGAAACGGGGTTCTATTACGATTTCCAGCGTGACGAGCCATTCACGCCGGACGATCTCGAGAAAATCGAAACGCGCATGTGGGAGATTCAAGCGCGCGATCTGCCGTACGAGCGCAAGTACACACCCAAGCCCGAGGGGCTGAAGCTGTATGCGGACCAGCCCATGAAAATCGAGCTGATAAACGAGCGCGCGGGCGATATATTTTCCGAGTACACCCTGGGCCCGAATTTCATCGATTTCTGCCGCGGTCCGCACATTCCGTCAACGAAAAAGATCAAGGCTTTCAAGCTGCTGTCGATCGCCGGGGCGTATTGGAAGGGCGACGAGCACAATCAGCGCCTGCAACGGATTTACGGGACCGCCTTTTTCAGTAAAAAGGATCTGGAAGAGTATCTGAATAAGCTCGAAGAGGCCAAGCGGCGCGATCATCGCAAGCTCGGGCAGGAGCTGGATTTATTCAGCATTCAGGATCTGGCCGGGCCGGGTTTGGTTTTCTTCCACCCCAAGGGAGCAATCATTCGTAAGCTGATCGAGGACTGGATGCGCGACCAGTATCTCAAGCGGGGATATTCGTTGGTCTACACGCCGCACGTCATGCGGGCCGATTTATGGAACACATCGGGACACCTCAAGAACTTCGGGGAGAACATGTTCGCGGGCATGGAACTAGATGACGCCGAGTACCGGCTGAAGCCGATGAACTGCCCCGGGCACATCCTCATTTATCGCGATAAGCTGCGCAGCTACCGCGAATTGCCGGTGCGGCTGGGCGAATTGGGCACTGTGTATCGTTATGAGCGCAGCGGCACCATGCACGGCTTGCTGCGCGTACGCGGGTTCACGCAAGACGATGCACACATCTTCTGTACTCCGGGCCAAATCGAAGATGAAGTGGTGGGCTGCCTCGAGTTCGCGATGGACGTGCTGAAGACGTTCGGCTTCGACCAGTACGATGCCGAAATCTCGACCTGGGATGGCGGCGCGAGCGGAAAATACATGGGCACCGCCGAAGAATGGGACATCGCCGAGAAGGCGCTGATGAGGGCGGTGGAGCGGCTGCACATAAACGCACCTGTTATTCGCGACGAAGCGGCTTTCTATGGCCCGAAGATCGACGTGAAATTATTGGACGCGCTCGGGCGGAAATGGCAGCTTTCAACGGTCCAGTTCGACTTCAACCTGCCCCGGCGTTTCGAGCTCGAATATGTCGCCGAGGACGGGAAAAAGCACCAGCCGCTAATGGTCCATCGCGCCTTGTACGGCAGCGTCGAGCGGTTTTTCGGCACGCTGGTCGAGCACTATGCGGGGGCATTTCCTGTTTGGCTGGCCCCCGTACAAGCGGTGGTGATGCCGATCACCGATCGGCAGCTCGAGTACGCTCGTAGCGTGCATGAGCGCTTGGAAGCAGCCGGTTTCCGCGTCCAGCTTGACGATCGCAAGGAAAAAGTGAACCTCAAGATCCGGGAGGCGCAGGTGCAGAAGACGCCGTACATGCTGGTGGTCGGCGATCGCGAAGCGGAGTCCGGCACTGTTGCCGTCCGCCACCGCAAGCACGCCGACATGGGCGCGAAGCCGCTGGATCAGTTCATTGCGGACCTGCGCGCCGCGGTGGATTTGAAAGTGGCCACCGACTAGTTTCCTATTTGCACAAATGGGATCACCCCGCCGCTTGGACTGGCGTGGGGACACCTTGAATCGGTGCTATCGTGTGGACATGGCGTCCGGGACGCCTCCTGTCCGCGGAAAGGACCGAGTCCACTCGCATTCATCGCTGGTAACTTACGAACTTTCTTTCAGCCTGCAATAGCGGACGTCAGGCGCTATGAAAGGATGTTCCTCGATGAAGAAATCTCTCCCGTGTCAACCAAGCTTCATCCAATTGAAGCATCAAGCAAAAGACCTCCTCAAAGCATTTCGCATGGGGAACCAAGAAGCGCTGGCACAATTTCGTCAGTATCATGCTCGCTCGACCGAACGCGGTGCTGTGACGCTGCGCGATGCGCAATCAGTTGTGGCACGCCAGTACGGATTTGCGAGTTGGCCGAAGCTCAAGCAGCATGTAGAGCTGCTTACGAGTGTGGACACCCGCATTCAGAAGCTGCGAGCGGAATTTGCCGCCGGCGACCGCGACGCCAGGTTGCGTCTGCTCCGTCCGGCGCACTCGAAAATCCGATTCGCAAACTACGATCCCGAAGCTCCGTCGCTCTCCGAGGCGGATGCGCGGTTACTCGTGGCGAACGAGGAAGGTTACGCGTACTGGAGTAAGTACGATAGTTTCCTCCACTTGGATCCGGCCGTGCAAGCCGCCATCGCCGCGGTCCGAACCGGCGACTTGGCAAAGCTGCGTGAAATTTTGCGTTCCGACGCCTCAGCCGCAGATCCGAAATGGGTTCCCGGGTACACGCCCACCAAGGACCCGGTCCCGAATGATTCCATTCCGCTCTTCTGCATATCCGAAGCGGTCTGGCGCAGAACAAATCGAGCGGGGAACGATTACGAACTCGCACGCGAGCTTATCGCGGCCGGAGCCGACGTAGACGCAGAAGGCGGCTTACCGCTGGTGGGAGCGGTCAGCTTCAACGCCGCCGGCGCAGTCCAAGCGCTTCTCGACGGAGGCGCGGCCGTGAACGGCGTCGATGACGATGGCGTACCAATGGCTTACCCGATTCATTTCGGCTTCGGAGCTATCGCCGAGTTGCTTGCCGCACGCGGTGCGCAGATCGACCTGCGCTTCGCGGCTGGTTTAGGCCGGCTCGATGCCGTCAAGAATTGGTTCAATCCGGATGGCTCATTGAAACCGGGCGCGGGCGCGTTAGCAGACCCGTACGGCTTCGAGAGTAAATTGAGGGGGCAGTCGCCGCTTCGTTGTGAGCGGACACGGCCGAACACCCTCAGCCAGGCGTTCTACTTCGCTTGCGTCAACGGCAAGCTCGACGTCGCCGATTTCTTGCTGTCCCAAGGGGCCGAAATTAATGCGATAGTTCCGGGACTGGATACGAAGGTGACAGTTCTTCATCGTATAGCCACAATGGACACAGCCGCAGAGCGGGTGATCCGGTTTTTGCTTGCACGTGGAGCAGATCCATCAGTCCGCGATCGGCAGCACCAGGCAACACCTGCCGAGTGGGCGAGATACCATAACCGCGATGCAAATGCCAATTTGCTGGAATCCGCGTAATCGGTCAGGTGGGGCTAGCAGCAAGGCAGTGACCGAGCGCCTTCCAAATCTCGAATCGCGATGGGCGGAGCAATCCGCTTCAGAACGTTTTTGAAGGCGTTTCAGATGAGTCGCGCCGCAGCCGAGACACTCACCTCAGGCTTCCTCGCGCGGACGACGCCGCAGCCACCTCGTCCGCGCGAGCGCCGGCGAGTATACCCGGCACCCGATATTTCCCTCATGGCAGGCATATTCGAAGAACGGATCAGTGGAACGGCTCAACGGCATCATGGTAGGTTCAGTCCACGCTCGATGGCGCCTCTGGGCGTAAGCACAGCGTTTGAATGCGAATGGCGAAAACTACGGCACGGAGCGATTAATCTGGCAAGCGCTCGGGTGCCGTAAGGATACACTATTTAGTCTTTTCCTCCAGGGCGCGAACCCGGTCTCGCAGCTCCGCGATCGCCTTGTCCCGGTCATGAATCAGTTCCTCTATGCGCTCGGCCGTCTTATTCAATCCGCCAATGGAAAGCGACCCGGAAACGATGGTCGTGGAGTGGCGCCTCGTGACCTGTTCGATGCGCTGCACCTGCTCGCGTGTTTCATTGCGGAAGTCGTGTAACTCCCGCGACAGACTCCCGGCTAATTGAATCACGAGTTCGCGAAACTGTTCGAACTCGCGGTTGATCGATTCCCGAAACTGTTCCAGATCACGCTTCGTAGTCTCACGAAGCTCCTCACGAAGCTGCTCACGAAGCTGCTCTAAATCTCGTTTCGTGGCCGGGGCACTGCCATTATTGGGTGTAGACATAAGAACCGAATTGTTTACGGCAGAAGCGGCGTTACCCTCCTCGCACGATCCTCCCTTTTAGAGTCTAACAATCCCGCACGTTCCGTTATTAAGACCGGGCAGAGCGTGGCTCGCGTGCTCCGGCTGCCTTCACCCCAAATACCTCCTTAAATCCTCCACTCGAAAACAATGCGCCGCCGCCGTCTCCCGAGTAATCTTCCCGCCCCGCACCATCTCTGCCAGGCACTGCTCCATCGTGATCATCCCCTCCCCGCGGCCGGTCGAAATGGCCGTGTAGAGCTGCTGGTCCTCGCCCTTGCGGATTAAGCCCCGCACACCGCTCGTCGCCATCAGAATTTCATTTGCCGGGAGGCGGCCGCCGGAGATCGCGGGAACAAGCTGCTGCGCGATTACGGCCAGCAGCGCCAGTGAAAGCTGTTGCCGGATCTGGCTTTGGTTGCTGGAAGGAAAAGAATCCAGAATGCGCGAGACCGCTTGCGACGTGTCGTTCGTGTGCAGCGTCGACAGCACCAGATGCCCGGTTTCGGCCGCGGTCAGGACCGTGGCGATGGTCTCGGCATCGCGCATTTCGCCGACTAAAATCACATCCGGATTCTGGCGTAAAATGCTGCGCAGGGAACCCGCAAAATCGGTAGCGTCGCCGCCGACCTCGATCTGCTCGACAATTGAGTTGCGGTTTGAGTGCACGAACTCCACCGGATCTTCGATCGTGACGATATGATCGCGACGCTGCGTATTGATCAGGTCCACCAGCGCCGCCAATGTCGAGCTCTTGCCGCATCCCGCCGGTCCTGTAATCAAAACCAGACCTTGCCGCGCATCTGCGAAACACCGCAACACCGCCGGCAAATGCAACGAATCGAGCGTCGGAATTTTATCCGGCAGCAAGCGCAAGCTGCCCGCAAGCGTTCCGCGCTGGTAGTGTACATTCGCGCGAAATCTTCCGATGCCTTCGCGGCTGAAGCATAGATCCGCTGACTTCGCGCGCTGCAACTCCTGCACCTGCGCGGTGCTCATCAAGGCAAGCAGCAGATTGCGCGCATCGTCGGCGGTAAGCGGCGGCCCCGATCCCTGCGAGAGCTTGCCGCCGACGCGCAGCGTCACCGGAGCGCCCGGAATCAACAGCAAATCCGAAGCGCCGCTCCTGACCGCGTGTGTCAATACATTGTCGAGCCGGCTGAAGTCGGCCGGCGCCCCTGCGTGAGCCTCGCGCGATCCCGGCGCCGCGCGGTTAAGCTCGGCAACGATTTGGGCGAGTTCGTCTTCGTAGCCCGGCACGCTTCAACAAATGTGCGCCCCGGCGGTCTGCACGTACACGACATAAAGCGACTGGCTCGCCGCCATGAACAGGCGGTTGCGCTTCGCCCCGCCGAAGCTGATATTCGCGCAGTTCTCGGGAAGCCGGATCACGCCGATAGGCTCGCCGCTCGGAGTAAGGATCTGCACTCCCGGCGTTGCGCCCGCCCAAATGTTCCCATCTACGTCGCAGCGGATTCCATCCGCCGCGGCATTCTGGCCGCTCGCCAGGGGATTCGTCATCGTCAACAGGCGTTTGCCGTTTTTCAGGCCCTTCCCGTCGATATCGTACACGCGAATATCATGAGGCATCCCGGTATCGGCAACGTAGACCTTCTTGTAATCCGGCGAAAAACAAATTCCATTCGGTTTATCGGCATCGTCGGTGACCTTGTCCATCTGCCCCGTTTTCGGGTCCACGCGGTAAACCGCATCCTTCACCTCCGATTGTGCCTTGAACCCTTCGTATGTCCCCTGAATCCCGTACGTGGGATCGGTAAACCAGATGCTGCCGTCCGGGTGCACCGCGATATCGTTCGGCGAATTCAGCCGCTTGCCCTGAAACTTATCGGCAATGACCGTCGTCGTGCCATCCGGCTCATAGCGCACCACGCGCCGGTTTCCGTGCTCGCAAGACAACTCGCGGCCTTCGAAGTCGAACGTGTTTCCGTTGCTATAACCGGAAGGGTTTCGAAAAACGGTAACGCGCCCGTCGTCTTCCACCCAGCGCATCTGCACATTATTAGGAATGTCGCTCCACACCAAGTAACGGCCCACGCCATTCCACGCCGGCCCTTCCGACCAGAGCGTTCCCGTGTACAAACGGTGGATAGTGGTGTTGCCGATCATGTACCGCCGGAAGCGATTGTCGAGCGCGATCACGTCGGGGTCGGGATAACGCACCGGCACCTGTCCGGACCAGTCCCGCGGCGCATAAGCGGGAGGTTGCGGCTGCTGCGCGCGCAGCGCGGGACTGAGCGCGGCCGCGCCGGCGGCAGCCAGGAAGGATCGGCGATTACACACCTGAAATGTCGGCATATCAGCTTAGGTATATCAGAGAACCGTGAATTGCAAAATGGGTCGGGCCTGTGGTGATCCGAGAGTTCGGAGCAAAATACATCTTCCGCTTCGGCCTAAGCCATGAGAACCCGGGTGGGGCAGCCTTCAGGCTGCGGCGGGCTTCAGCCCGCCGGGGGCGGGCTTTAGCGCGCCCCGGCCGCTTGGCGGACTAAAGTCCGCCGCAGCCTAAAGGCTGCCCCACATTGGCCGGGGTTGTGCATTTGCTTTGCGGATGATTGAAAACTTCAGGCCGGAGCCGACTATAGCATCGATGATCGGCCATAAGTTTTTCACAATACGCAATTCGATCCCTGCCTCGACATGCCGCGTAAGTAGATCGCCCACGGGCGAAACGCTTAACGGCGCCACATCGCAGCGTGTTACCCAATAACCAGCGTCGGGAAACTTCGGCTCGAAGAGCGCTGGATTGAATTCATAGGAATAGAGCTGACACCGTCGAAGCCGCTCTAGCCAAACACTCTCTATCGCGTGCAACCGGCGCGCACCTCCTAATCCAAGAAGAGCACCGGCTCCGGCGATCGGTTCTGTCTCGACCGCCCAACAACAGGCGCGCGGACAATCGCGTGGAAACCAGTAACTGGGAGCATGCTCTTCATCCAGCGCCCAGACCAAAGGCTCATTCTCGGTCGCTGTCACTGCTACATGAGGTCGAAACAACTTGATGGTCGGGTCCTCCGAAAAATGCAACAGGGTGCGCACGACTGCATTTTACAAGCGCGACAAACTGGTGGAAATAACGTTGGCGGATGCCGTTTACGCTCTTGCGTGACTCTGCATCCGCGGGCGTGGACTATTTTGGCGGGGACCGACATAGCGCTGCAAAAGCATAACTCCCACAAGCGGCAGCACTGACAATCCCGCGCACACGGGTGTAAACCCGACTAAGTCCACCGCCAGACCGATCGCGGGAGACAGCGCAGCCGCCATCAGGCCATAAGAACAAGTAAGAGCCGCAACTCCAAATGCTGCGTGCCTGGCGCCGAACAGGTCTATCGGAAGCGCGTAAATATTCGTTGAAAGCGTCAGAGTAGAGAAAAAGCTCAAGCTGATCGCCGCCGTCGCGAGCCCATCGCTGGGCATGAAAGGCACGGCCGCGGTCAGCAACAGGACACACGCGCCGATCCAGCAGACTCGCAATCGAGCCTTCACCGCGGGCGAGCCTCGTTTGATCAAGTAATAGGCGGCCGCGCCGCCCACAAATCCACCCGCAATTCCCAGCACCGTGGGAATCCACACGAACTGCCGGTTCGCCTGGTCCTGCGCCATGTGCCTCGCCTGTACGAAATACACCGTAGTCCAATTGGTCCAGAGCAAAAAAACCGTCATGACGAAGGCGTTCCCAATTGCGAGCCCCCACAAACGGCCATCCCGCAGCAACTCGGTCATCGTCGTTGTCCGCTCTTGTTTTTTGACGGCCCGCGCCGGCACTCGCCGGGACGTAACCCACCACAGCGGAATCCACAGCAAACCGCCGATCCCGCACGCCGCGAAGACGGACCGCCATCCGAATCGCGGCGCCAGTGAGGCCACCAACAACGGCGCCGCAATAGACCCCAAGCTCAGCCCCACGTTATTTATTGCCGTACCGAGCGCCAATTCGTGCGATTCAAGATACGTCGCGTTTGCTTTACCGGTAGACGGAATACTCGCCGCTTCGGCGGCGCCCAGAATCGTCCGGCACGCGAGCAGCCCTGAAAAGCTTCGCAGCAGCGCCGTCACCGCTCCGGCGAGCGACCATACGGCTACGGCGATCGTGGCGCCGAGATTCAGCCCGACAAAATCGATAAACCACCCCGCGAATGGCGCAATTATCGAATAGGAGAGATTAAATACAGATTGAATTTGACCATATTGCGCATAACTCAGATGAAATTCCGACCGTAGTGTAGGCGCAACCGCGGCTAATAATTGCCGGTCAAGATAATTTAAGGAAGTGGAAAGAACGAAGACCGCAACGGCTATCCAGCGCGTGTGGGGCAGGTTGCCAACCTGCGGCGGGTTGCCAACCCGCCTGGCGATCATGGAAACTCGACCACCTGTACGTCACCAGCCGTAGTCAGCTTCGCGTCGGCCTTTCCGTTATGAACCACATTAATCTTCCGCCCCGGCTTCTGCACGCCGCAGACGAACTCCGCCTGCCCTTTTCCCTTAACGGTGAGTTTATTCGGATCTCGAATCATCAGCCGCACCGCTGTCCCGGAAGCGGGCTGAACCGTAAGCCGCATTGCTTCCGTCATGCAATCGACGCGAGTCAGCGTACCGCTGACCTTCTGCCCGTCCGGATCGTTCCACCACGCCTGCGCAGTCTCGCCGGGTTTCAAGCCGCCCATCCGCTGATTGGCGGCAAGCTCCGCCGAGTGAACCTCAGCCGCCGCGGAATCCTTGATGCGCTGAAGCTCCGCCGCGCGCTCCTCCGCGAGCCGCTTCTTCTCGCCAATCTCAAACGCCGCCCGTTCCTCTTCGAAATCGATGCGGGTCTTATGAATCCGTTCACGCTCGGTATCGTTAGCGGCGGCGCGCTCGGCCACCATCCATGACTTTTCCGCGTCCGCGTATTGGTCCGCCGCGGTTTGACTTTTCGCCAACTCTTGCCAGAGCTCAGAATTACGAGGCTCCAGGGTAGCCGCCGTCTTCAGTTCGTTGACTTTCGCGGCCGGCTCGGTTTCGAGTCCCGCGAGCTTGAGGTGGGGCTCAGCCCAACGAGGATTGGCTTTCGCCGCCAACTCCAGCGCCGGACGCGTTCCTTTCGCCAGCAACCCGCGCGGGCTGTCCGGCGGAAATTCTTTGCCCTGAGCCTTTAGCCCCGCGAAAAGCTCGTTCACCGCCGATTCAGGAACCTGCGCCTCAATGAAGTCGTGATTGGGGTTGATCGTCAATCCCGAAGCCGGGGCCGCCGCGAAAGTTCCGCCTTTGGCATAAGCATCCACGCGGCTTTCCAATTCGGCTTTGGACAAATCGAAAGAGTTCTTGATTGCTATGGCTTCGTCCGCGCCCTGCTGAAGATTGTTCAAGTAGATGTGCAATCTGCCGGCGTAATCCGGCTGGGTAGCCAACATTTGCAACTTGATCCAAGCCCGCGATCGTTCTGCCGGAGGCGCTCCGATCGAAACTCTGGTCGCGTTTACCTGAATGGTAGAAAATAAATCGCACAGCGCATTTTCGGTCGCGTCGGGCATCCGTCCGGCATTATCTTCGAGAAACTTCCGCGTCAAAGCCCGAAGCCAATCCTGGGGCAGGGGTTTATCGGCCGTCCAAGCGGCCAGCGTCTCCGCGCCGCCCACTACAAACGGTTGCCGAAGCGCATAACCCGAGTACTCCCGCTGGTTTGCAAATAATACAAGCTTGATGGGCCAGACTAACTGCAGATCGTTCTTGCCAAGCTCGGTGGCCAGCACATGCCGGAGCTGCTCCAGTTCCATCAACCGGTCGCGCGCAGGCTTGTCCCCGGCATCGCTGATTACGTGAAATGGCCCGGACTTGTACTCGGTCCAGTTCGCGCCGAAGACGGGCAGAACGGTAAGCCAGAACAACAGGATATGGCGGAGAGGGAGGGATTCGAACCCTCGGTACAGGTTTAGGCCCGTACGACGGTTTAGCAAACCGCTGCTTTCGACCACTCAGCCACCTCTCCGTCGTTCGAACGCGGGATGCGTGGGTCAGACGGGTTCAACGAGGATAGTAACACATCCAGAAACGAAAATGCTCACCCGGAGGTGAGCATTTTTCGAACCCTGTATTAGGCAGGGTGATGTACATGGGAGAATCAGATTCGACGGCTTCGCAACCGCCAAAACCTGTGTGTGATTGGATATTAGGGCGTAGCAGGGTTTGAAGTCAAGGGAAAAACTCGGGCTGGCTCGCATGCGGTTAAATTGGTTTGCCCGAACGGGTTAGCGCGAACGAGTTTTTTCGCGCCCAAACGGGGGTTCTGTGGATAATTGCTCCGCCGAAAACCCGAAATCCCTCCAATTCATTCATTTTTCTAGTCTTAGAGTGATCATCATGTCCGAATCCGGTCCTTTCCACCCAAGCTTGCGGAGGACCACTCTGAAGCCCCCGAAAGCAATGCCCGCGACGAGGCAAAGCCCGAGCACGATTCCGGCCAACACCATGATGGTAAGGATCATTTTGGCGGAGTCGGTGACCGTGGGCCCGCCCAGCTGCTCGTTCCACATCAGGTTTATGTTGTAGGCGACTTGCGCCAGGAGGCGCTCTGCAGCATCGGCGTCGGGAGGTTGGACGATGACTGCCAGCAGCGGCCCCGCACGCTTGGCAATCGCGCCAGGCACCTTCTGGAAGTCGTTGTAGCGTTCCATGGCAATGGCCGGGGTCGGGTAGTTGTAAATAGCGAGGACCATCGGCCCTTTCGGGGTGGAATACGTTCCGAGCTGGGCTTCGGTGCCGAGGTGGAATGCCGCGACCGAGGGGGAGATCGCCGGTTGGAAGCGCTCCAAAGAAACTGGACCTACGACGTAGCGCTCCGAGTTCGGGATCAGGCCGTTCTTGGGCAGATCGTCTTTCAATACCGGGAGCGGTGAGTTCTCGTACCGTGGGAGATCGAGATAGAACGCCTCGAGGTCTTGTTGTACCGGTCGTGTGCCAGTTAATTGGAGAACATAGTTCCCTTGAAGATAAGCGGAGGGCGCTTCCGCCTTGTGGAATTCAAGAAATGCCAGCGCTCCCGTGGAGTCCTTGAATCGCCACGCGATGGCTTGGAAGTTCCCCTGGCCGCCTGCATAAGAGGCTTGCTCGGCTTCTTCGAAGCCGTATTCCTGAAATAAAGGCGCGTCGGCGGCCGCGACCGGCTTCGCGGAGTTCCGGTGGAATGGACCAATTTGCTCCGGGAAGATTGCGCCTCCGGCGCTAAGCGGGAATAAAACGCAGGCGACAAAAACCGATAGCCTGCCCCACTTACTGGCGTCTGCCGTCTGGCGTCTGGCCGCTATCGTTACGCTCCGCAGCATTTCTTGTACTTCTTTCCACTCCCGCAGGGGCAGGGGTCGTTGCGGCCGGCTTTCTTGGCGGCCAGTTTCGGCTGTTGCGGCGCCGAAGATTCGCCGCCCACGAATTGCAATTGATCGAGCTCTCTTTGCTTCTTCCGCTGGATATTGCTCGTAAGATCCATAACGGCCGACTGGGCAGCCTTGCTGACGGGGGCTGGGGTTATGGTGGCGACGCCGACCGGTTCGGCTTGGCCTTCCTCTTCCGGCTCGTCCGCCCACAGATCCGGATACGGAATATTGGCGGGGACTTCGCTCCCGGGCGCGGGCTCTTCGACGCGCTGCAAGAAGAACAGGTACCGGATGGTTTCGTCTTCAATCCGGTCCATCATGTCCTGGAAGAGCACAAAAGATTCCTTCTTGTACTCGATCAGCGGATCTTTCTGGCCGTAGCCGCGGAGGCCGATGCCTTCCTTGAGGTGGTCCATCGACAACAGATGGTCCTTCCACTGGTTGTCGATGACGTTCAGCATGATCATGCGCTCGGTTTCGCGCATTAATTCCGTGCCGATCATGTTTTCTTTTTCACCGTATTTATTGACTAATTGCTCGCGAATTTCCTCTTCCGCTTGACGGCGGTCCAAGTTCATCAGGCTTTCGGTACGCATTTTCACGCCGAATTGAGTCAAGATGTCGGATTCAAGCCCGGTCCAATCCCAGGTGCTGGTGTGGCCTTTTTCGGGCAGGCGGGCATCGACATAGGAAGCCACAATCCCCTCGATGATTTCGAGAACACGCGCCTTTTGATCCTGGCCTTCGAGCAGCGCGCGGCGCATGCCGTAGACGGCCTGGCGCTGCTTGTTCATTACGTCGTCGTATTCGAGGACGTGTTTGCGGGAGGCGAAGTTTTGCGCTTCTACGGCCTTTTGCGCGGCCGCGATGCGGCGGGTGATCATTTTGCTCTCGATCGGCACATCTTCTTCCATGCCGAGGCGCAGCATGAGATTCTGCATCTTCGGCCCGCCGAAGATACGCATCAGGTCGTCTTGTAGCGATAGATAGAAGCGCGCGCTGCCGGGGTCGCCCTGGCGGCCGGCGCGGCCGCGAAGCTGGTTATCGATGCGGCGGGATTCGTGGCGCTCCGTGCCCAGAATGTGCAGGCCGCCGAGTTCCACTACTTCATCGTGCTCTTTGAGCGTTTCGGCTTTGAAGCGTTCGTAAACGCGTTCCCATTCCTCTCGCTCCGGCGTGCCGATAGCCGCGATTTGCAGGGAATCGGGGTCTTTGTTTTCCTTCCGCAGGCGCTCCTTAGCCATGAATTCCGGATGGCCGCCGAGCAGAATGTCGGTGCCGCGTCCGGCCATATTGGTCGAGACCGTGACCGCGGCTTTACGTCCGGCCTGGGCGACGATGAACGCTTCGCGCTCGTGATTTTTGGCGTTCAAAACCTCGTGTCTGACGCCCATTTTCTTGAGAATTCCCGATAACCGCTCGGATTTCTCGACGGAAACAGTGCCGACCAGAACCGGCTGGCCTTTCTCGTTCAGGGATTTGATTTCCTTGGCCGCATTGCGGAATTTCTCTTCTTCGGTGCGATAGACAATATCGGAGAACTCGTGCCGGCGCAGGGGCTTGTTGGTGGGAATAATGGTGACGTCGAGATTGTAGATTTTGTTCAACTCAGCCGCTTCCGTATCGGCGGTGCCGGTCATACCCGCGAGCTTTTTGTACATGCGGAAGTAGTTTTGAAAGGTGATGGTGGCGAGCGTTTGGTTTTCGCGCTGGATGCGGACGCCTTCCTTGGCCTCGATGGCCTGATGCAAACCATCCGACCAGCGTCGGCCGGGCATCAGGCGTCCTGTGAATTCGTCCACGATGATGACTTCTTCATCCTTAATAACGTAATCGCGATCGCGGAGATAGAGCACGTGCGCCTTGAGGGCCTGTTGCACGTGGTGGTTCATCTCCATATTGATCGCTTCGTAGAGGTTGCCCAGGCCGAGGAGCTTTTCCACTTTGAGGACGCCCTCTTCGGTAAGCGCCACCGAGCGGTGCTTCTCTTCAACGGTGTAATCGCCGGTCATCCATTTTTGACCCGGCTCCTTGCCTTCGATTACTTCGCCGCGAATCAGGTTGGGGATGATGCGGTTCACGCGATAGTACTTGTCGGTGGACTCCTCGCTGGGGCCCGAAATAATAAGCGGCGTGCGGGCTTCGTCGATCAGGATGGAGTCGACTTCGTCCACAATGGCATAGTTGAATATCTTAAGTTGGGTGCCCCTGTTATCAGGCGCCTGTACAGAAATGTGCTCGATGTTTCGCTGGACGCAATCGGCCAGGCGGAATTTCATGTTGTCGCGGAGGTAGTCGAAGCCGTATTCGTTGTTGGTTCCGTAGGTGATATCGCAGCCGTAGCTTTCCCGGCGCTCGCTGTCGTCCAGATCGTGGACGATCACGCCGACGCTCATGCCGAGGGCTTTATAGATGCGGCCCATCCATTCCGAGTCGCGCTTGGCCAGATAATCGTTTACCGTGACGACATGGACCCCCTTCCGCGTAAGCGCATTCAGATACACGGGCAGCGTGGCGACGAGCGTTTTGCCTTCGCCGGTCTTCATTTCCGCGACCTTGCCGCGATGGAGCACGACGCCGCCGATGAGCTGGACGTCGAAGTGGCGCATATTGAGCATGCGGCGGCCGGCTTCGCGGACGGTGGCGAAGGCGGGGATCAGAAGGTCTTCGAGCGAGGCGCCTTGATCGAGTTGCTCACGGAAAGTCACTGTTTGGGCGGCGAGCTCGGTGTCGGAGAGCGCTTGCATCTGCGGCTCGAGCTCGTTAATCGCAGCGATCATCGGCCGCATCGCCTTTACTTCGCGCTCATGCTTGGTGCCAAAGATTTTGGCGAGGATGGTTTCGAAAGTATTCATAAAGAGCCCTCAGCTATCAGCTTTCAGCTATCAGCTTGCACAGGTGGGTTATCAGCCGTCGGTTATCAGTTTTCAGTTTTCAAATGCTGAACGCTGATCGCTGACGGCTGAAGCTAAATCGTCAGCAGCGGAGCTGGGGCCGTTGTTGGGCGCGAAGGTTTGGCGGCGGGACCAACGGGTTCGTCACCATCCATAGCGAATGGCCGAGCGGGGTATCGGCAAGGGCGGCTGTGGAGAGGAACGCTTCGGGCGACGGGCGCCGTGCGCGGGCATGCGCCGACGGCGCTTCGGCCGCCGGAGCCACGAGTTGGAAAACAGAATGAATAAGACGAACCAGCGGATGCTGCGCCTTTGACTGCACACCGGGCTGCTTCGGCGATTGAGGCCCAGCCGCGATGATTGCCATGAGCGCCGACACCCCGAGGAGCGGGGCGAGGCCGGCGAGGACAGTGCGGCGGAGGCGCATGACTTCTAGCCGCATCTTAGCATAAACAGGCGAAATTGACGCCTCTTCAGCCTGCAACGCACGATCCAGAGCGCGCCGCTGAAAAGCCCCGCTCGCTCTCGACCGGGGAGCTTGAAGACGATCACCTGCGCGTACGCCGAGTAGAGGACCTCTTCGGAGCCGGGCGCTTCTGAAAGAACCACATCGCCCAACGTCGCGCCAGGTGCGCCCTTTTTGGTGAGCAGCCGGCGAGTAGATCGAGCGCTTGCGGACTCGGCTTTCGAATGGATTTCATGTGAGCAAAGTGATCGCGGCGCCCGGCGAGACGATGCCCGGTTTTATCACACAGGCATAGAACCCGCTAAGGCCCCACACTTCCGATGATGAATCGCCTCTCATGGCGCGAGCGTCGTAGATGGCCCCCTGGATTCCTTTTCCGTAGATGCTCAGCGTGTCGCAAGGAAATCGAAGCTCGCTCAATAGAATAATGGCGCTCCCGCATTGGAGTCGGTGACCTATGCGCAGCAACCGGCGATCAAGGCCGCTGGTGGTGATATTCTCGCCGAGGGCGCCGGGATAGACGGGGAATCCCACGGCCTTGATCTCGTCAAGGCCTTCGGAAGCCATCAACAGGATGGCCCGCTTGCGATCCCATGAAATTGGGGATGACGCCAGCCGTCGCCCACGATTCCGTTGAGTTTGACTTCGCCTCGCTCGATCGGATGATTCGGGACGCCGCCGGCTGAAATGCCGACCTGGACCACGATGCCAGTCATGGCGTGTCGAGCTGCATCACTCCGGCCACATTGCCTTCAGTATCTTGGAAGTACGCGACAGTTATTACCGTCGGAATGTGAAACTTCGAAGTTATGATTTTGCCTCCGTTGTTCTCGATTGCCCGCATTGTCGCATCCAGATCCGCCACGTTGATGGTGCATTCGAACCCGATCATCTTGCTGCCTGCTATTAGCTCGCGCCGCTCCTGAAGCAGGCCGCCCGTGGCCCGAACCCGCTCGTCTCCCGTGTCGATAAGGTAAAAGTTCGGCGGACCCCAGGGCTCGAAGATCCATCCAAAAACCTTCCGGTAGAAGTCGCGGGCGCGTGGCACATCGTCGGCGTTGATAGCAAATCGTCCTAAGTTGTTGGGCATAGCGGCAGTATAGGCGAGGGCCCGCGGCCTCGGCTTGCGATAGATTGACATTTAATGTCGCTTCCCCGCCAGTCGGTCTGGCCCATCAAACTCACGGCCGAACAGGAGCCTTTCCTCGCAGTTCGATCGTTGGCCACGAATTATGCAAGCGGCTATGGGACCGAACTTCACCAACACCCGTGGCATCAATTCCTTTACGCCGTGTCCGGAGCGATGACCGTAACCACCAAACAGTCTTCGTGGATAATCCCGACGGGCCGGGCAATATTCATTCCCGCCGGCTGCTCGCATGCGATCCGAATGTGGGGCATGGTGAAAATGCGAACTTTATATTTTTCACCGGCCCTGAGCGGATTCGAAGCCGGCCAATCCCGCGCGGGACCCGATTGCCACCGCGAACCAGATTGTTGCGTAGTCGATGTCGCGCCTCTGCTACGGGAGCTCATCCTGCGGGCTATCGAGCGGAGCGGGCTTGATTCGTGAGTGGCGCGCGATGCGCGCATGATTGCCTTGCTGGAGGACGAGATCAGAGCAGCGATGGCTGACGCTGGGGATTCACCGTTGGTTTTGCCTATGCCCCGCGACCGAGCGAGCTTTGGTCTTGGCTCGCTCTGTTCTTGAGAATCCGTCGAGTGCCGATAAGGTGGATGATTTGGGCAGGCAGCATGGTGTCGCTCGCCGGACCCTGGAGCGGCATTTCCGTCAGGAAACCGGCATGAGTTTTGGGATGTGGTGACAGAAGGCGCGGCTGGTCTATTCGATCCGGCTGCTTGCGGGCGGGCACTCCGTTACGGACGCCGCGTTGGAGTGCGGGTACTCGGGCGTAAGTGCATTCATCGCGGCCTTCAACGGCACGTTCGGCTACACGCCGGGACAATTCTAGCTGACGCCGCCGATAATCTTCCGTTGGCTATATCGTGGAAAACCGATAAACCGTCGTAGTTCGATATTCAGCGCCGCGTTTCAGCAGGGTGGAAGGGAAACTTGGTTTATTCGGAGAGTCCGGGAAGTGTTGCGTCTCCATGCAAAACGCCGAGCGCCGGGTGTAAACCCGGCCCTTGCCTGCAAGCGTGCCGTCCAGAAAATTGCCGGTGTAAAACTGAAGACCCGGTTCCGTCGTAAGCACCTCGATCACGCGCCCGGATTTCGGGTCTAGAACTTTCGCCGCGGTTTCCAAGCCCGATCCCGACCGGTTCAGCACCCAGTTGTGGTCGTACCCGTGTCCGAAGATCAACTGCTGGTCGTTTTGGTCAATGCGTTGGCCAATGGACGTGGCGGTTCGAAAATCGAAGGGCGTTGCCGCGACGCTCCTTAACTCTCCTGTCGGAATCAGGCCTTCATCCACTGGCGTGAACCAGTCGGCGTTGATAACAACCCGTTGCCCGAGGATGTCGCCATCACCCGCCAGATTGAAATAAGTGTGGTTCGTCAGGTTTATAACCGTGTCTTTATCTGTCGTCGCGAAATATTCAATCATGAATTCGTTCGCATCCGTCAGCGTGTATGTCACGGTCGCCCACAAATTGCCCGGGTACCCTTCTTCGCCATCCCTGCTGAGATAGCTCAGTTCCAGAGTCTGGGACGAAAGGGACCTTGCCGTCCAGACTCGCTTATCGAATCCGCGATTGCCTCCATGCAGGGAATTCTCGCCGTCGTTCTTCGCCAATGTATATTCCCCGCCATCGAGGGAGAACCGCGCTTTACCGATCCGATTCCCATAGCGTCCGATGATCGCGCCGAAGTAGGGCGGCGGCTTCAGATAGCTTTCGAGATCATTGAACCCCGCAACGACGTCGCCCATTCTCCCCGAGCGGTCTGGAACTTTTAGCGACACTACGACGCCGCCATAGGTGGCGATCCGCGCCTCGGAGCCTTTCGAATTCGTCAGCGCATGGAGATCGACGGATTCACCGTCGCGAGTTTTGCCCCAGAAGATTTTCGGCGCTTTTGGAATTTCCACGGGCAAATGCTCAACTGTATCATCCAAACCAAAAACCCAAATAGAGACGTCGCCCGCTACGCAGCCTCTTCATTCATGCGCATTCCCCGCGTCGGATGCCGGGGCTGAAGCCTGGGTTGCAGGCTGAAGCCTGCCCACGGCGGGCTGCACACCAAGCTCAGGATTTCTCAATCAATGGCGGTGCGCAGGTATTGCAAAGACTCCTACACATGAGCCGCAGGGCCTCAACCGCCTCGCGCGGCAGTCCGGCGATTCTGGCGTCGCAGCCCGCTCCAAGAACCTCCGTGAGCAGTTCCTTCTTGAGGGCAATCCATCCGCCTAGCGTTTCATAAATGACGAGGAAATGCCCTTCCTGCCGCTTGCGAAGCAATTGCGCCCGATCAAAAGGTTCAGCCTTCTTCGCCGCCACAATCTGCTTGTCCGAAGAGCCGAAGTAGCGGGACGGCAGTTCCGGAATCGCCGGCGTCTTCAAATCGGTCTCAGGGTCGCCGGAGACGAGATACAGGCGCCCGGTTCTTGAACCGCCGCGGGTCTCGGTATTTGAATCACGCCGCCCGAGCTCGCGCTCGATGCGGCCGTAAATGTCTTCCGCGAATTGTTGTGGGTAGTCGTACAACCGTTGTACTTCAGGGTCGATGTGGGGCAATCTCCGCCAGCCGTTCACCCAGGCGAGCTTTGCCGCGCTGGTGTCGCCATCGACTTCATCTACAAAGACATCCTCCAGGCTGAATCGCGTTTCGGCATCGTGCTGCAAGGCCTTCAGCGCCATGTGCTCGATCAGATGGGAGGGCAACCCGAATATCACTCCGTATGGAGAATAGCCGCCGTCAACCGGCCTGAAACGCGGGAGATCCTTCCGCAACGCGCTTGTCAATCGGTCAATTAACGCACCGTACTCTTTTAGCAGCTTCACATGCCGCCGTCCTAGAGGCGAATAAGCTGCGGGGCCTTCGTGAGCTCCCTGTTTTGCCTGCTCGGCGATGAAAACGTGCTCGATCATGCTGTAAGCGCTTAACAGGTCGACGCGATTAAGAAACAGCTCCGGATCGACAGATATTCCCTGACAGATGGCTCCTGCCATGTCGAGCCGCGTTCGCTCATCGCCGCTCCGCAATGCGCAGTCATAGGCCTTGAGCAGCCCCACGAGACCTTGAACCAGCAGCGCGAAATCGAGCGCGTTGGAGGTGCGCGTGCGAAGAACGACGCTATGCTCGTCGATCGCGACGCCATCCTTCGTGCAGTAGTAACGAATCTGGGAGGTCAGATGCCCGCCAAGCATTCGAACGTGGGCCTTCTGGATTTCGAGTACGTCGGCTTCCGGAAGCGTCCCTACGACACGCCGGGCGACCTCGAAATAGGGCGCCAGCTCATCGGTAATCAGGCTCTGCGCCAATGGAATCAGCCAGCGCGCGTCGCGCACGATCACGGGCTGACCGGCTGGCGAGCTTCTCCAGAGGTCATCGAGCACGCCTTGAATTTCCGCGAGCCGTACGCCCGCGCTGCTGGGATCCGCATCCCAGAGACGCATGCTCAGAAATTGGAGACAACGGATCACATATAAGTTGAACAGCGTGTGCGCGTAGTGCATGCGGCCGTTGCGACCCGGCCACCGTGTCTGCTGCCAGCAATGAAAGCCGCGAATCGTCATCTCCGCCGGATGGATCAGGTCATTATGCAGATACTGAACCTGACGAGGTCTGAATCCCGCGTCCCAATGCGCTTCTTCGAGTTGGCCTCGGAGACGAGTTTGGCTAGCCGTGACCGAAGCGCCTGCACAGAAG
The DNA here is from genome assembly GCA_019261985.1 of Bryobacterales bacterium. Classification (GTDB taxonomy): domain Bacteria; phylum Acidobacteriota; class Terriglobia; order Bryobacterales; family Bryobacteraceae; genus Palsa-187. The sequence continues at coordinate 68,468 of JAFAQY010000042.1, forward strand.
CAATCCTCGAAATGGCGGGACAAAAGAGATCGGTCCTGCAGGTACCGGACCGGCTTTCTCTGCGCGTTCAGAACGGCCTCTAAGTTCTCGACGATATCTTCGCGATGCGTCAGAAAAAGTCGCAGCAGCTCAACCGGTGCCTGAAACAGCGCCAGGTTGCCCGTCACAATGCGACCCGCGATAAATGCGCGCCCATTCGATAGTGAGTATAGCGAGGGATGGAGCGGCAGAGAGGACTGGTAAAGGCCGGCGCTTGAGGCCCGTGCCCCCGCATCGGCAGTGAAGAGATGGCGTCTGGCTTCAGATACTTGTGACGGCCCGCCCCGGCCGTCCTCGCTGAAGCCTGCCCCACGAGGTTATTTCCGGCGAACAAATTCGGCTGAGTTTGCGTATAGTGAAGCGTATGACTCCTACCACCGAAACGATCCACGTTTCCCAAGTCGCGGAACTGTTGGCTCATCACGGCTATGACTTCTCGGAACAACCGCAGGGCGTATTGCAGGTTCGCGAAATTCATAGCGGTGTTAGTTTTCAGGCCGCCCTCCAGGGGAATGTGCTGTACCTGACGGTTCATTTAATGACACTTCCATCCAGCCAGATCACGGCGGACCTGCTGCGCAAGATGCTTTCGGGAACAAATGGGATTTCGACCTCGGCATTCCGGCTGTTCGAGGCCGAAGCCGGCAAAACCCTCATTACATTGAACAATTTCTGCACTTTGCAGGACATGGGCGCCGAGGATCAGGATGACATCCTCAGTCTTGCGAGTTATTTGATGGCGGACGTGATTGCAGCGCGGGATCTGCTGCAGCCGCGTTCTTAGAAGATCTGCCGTACTAGACTGAGGTTGAGACCACAGGAGCTTCCAGAATGGGATTCTTTTCAGACGTATTTAATCGAAGCGGGCGCGTCGCCCGTGGGCAAGTCAATAAGGGCATGGACAAAATCGAGGACGCAACGTTTGAGGCGACAGTCAAGCAAACCGTGCTCGATATGCGCAACGAACTCGCCAAAACCATTGGCGCGTCCGCGGATGCGATGGCGAACTATAACCGCCTGGAAGCCGAGTACTCCAAGTACCAGCAGCAATCCCAGGAGTGGTACGGGCGGGCGAACCAGGCGCTCGACGCTGGAAATGAGGAGCTGGCGAAAAAGGCGCTGGCGAAGAAAGCCGAGTCCGACCAGCAGGTGGCCTCAATGAAGACCGGCGTGGACTCCGCGCGGGCGGCTAGCGACTCGCTGAAACAGCGGGTTAACGATTTAAAGCGCCGCATCGACGAAGCCGAGCGCACCGCGACCACCCTCGTCGCGCGACGCAACGCCGCAATGGCGCAAAAGAAAGTCGCGGAAGCGCTCTCCGGCGCGGCTACAGCGGATAACGCATTCGCCGCGCTCAAGAATTTTGAAGAATCGGTGTCGCGCGAAGAGGCCAAGGCGAAGGCTTTCGATCAGTTGGCCTCGGCGACGGGGAAAGACGAAGTTCTGGAGGCAGAGTTCACGGAATTGAAAGGCGGAAGCGTGGATCAGGAACTGGCGAAGCTAAAGGCCGCGCGCCAGCAGGCGCTTCCGGCGGGCGGGCAGCAAGGGCTGCCGGCGGCGCAGGCCAAGCAATTAGCGGCTCCAGAACAGTAAGGAAAGATCGTTTAACGCCAGTTTCGGGCGTGCCCGAACTCGATGATCACAGCAACGCTTCTTCTTATCCTGGGCTCGGCCCTGGCAGTGGTTCTCTGGGCTATGTTTCGTTCCAATTCACCTGCGAAACTTGGAGGCGCGGCTTCCACCCGCCAAGTTCCCGCATCTAATCCAATAGACATGGATCCCTGGGACGCGCGCCCCGGCGATGTAGTCTCTATCAACGGGGCTGCCGCCGATTTTTCGGACATCGATCTGGCCGTGGACCGCCGCAGCACGTATCAAAGCAGCGCCCGCCGGTGGGTGGACCTGAGCGGCGAATTCCGGGGCGTGCGCATGTATTTGGAAGTCTACCGGCATCCGCAGCCGGATCTCATCGGCATTCTCGAGGACCGCAAGTTGACGCTTGCCGATATCGGCGTTACCGAAGACATGCTGGCCGATATCGATACGCGCCAGGACCCGTCTTCTACGATCGATTTCGAAGGCAAGAAGTGGCATTGGGAGTCGAGCCGCGAAATTCGCTATTTCGAGAACGACCTCGGCGACGGCGAAGGCTTGTATCGCTGGCTTTTCCGCGAACCGGACGGCAGCCGCCTGATCTGCGTGGAGAAGTGGGAAGACGAGCCGTTCGACATTCGGATTGCCCGCAGGTTGAATCCGCGCGATATAACGGTCTATCGCGCGACGAAAGGAGCCGTGCGCTAATGGAACGCCGTGCATTAGGTGTATTAGCGGTCATTTTGATCGCTTTGATGGCGATCGTCGCGACGGCCGGCCTGGATCATCTGCCGCCGGCGCTGAAGAAGTCGGTAGACAGCGCGGAAAAGCAACTCTCCGACGATCGCACCGCGCTTGACAAAGATCGAACTCAGCTCGAGCACGCGATCACGGAAGAGCCGCTGCTTTTGGGCAAACAGGCTGCGCCCTGGAGGGAGCGGCTGGACCAGGATCGCGCACAGCTCGATCAAGCGGCGGAAAAGCTCGCGGCATTGCAGCAGCTTGCGAAAGCCAATCGCCGGAGCGATGAGGAGAAGGTTCAACGCGACCTGCGCGATTTCAATTCGCTCCGGGACGCAGCGTTACGGGATGGCTCCGGCGTCGAGACCGAAGCCGAGCGCCGGGTGGCAGCTAAACGCGCATTGCCGGCGCGAATTCAGACCATGAAGGCCAGCTACGAGTCACTTGAAAACATCGACTCGGGAACGGCGGCCGCGCCCATTCAAAAGGCAATAAACGACTGGCCCGCCAAGCGTGACGACCTCCAAGCGCGCATCGGTAGCCTCGGCGATCTTAAGTCGCAAGGGCAAAAGGTCTGGGACTCCTCGGCTCCGCTCCGTATGGCCGCCGAACAACAACGGCTAGCCGACGCCGACATCGATACGCTGCTCGACCAGGCGGATCGGATGGATTCGCTGTCGCGTCAGGCCGACCAAACTGTCACCACCACAGCGGCTTTAGCGGGCCAGCTCTACGTCGGCTGGGACAAACTGCTGCTGGACGTAGAGCGCGGACACGACGCGCGCGAGAAAGTGCGCATCGTGAGCACCCGTTTCCCGGACTCAACGCTTGCGCACGGCGTGACGACGAGCGAAGACCGTTGGGAGCCTCTGGATACGTTTACCACGCATGCCGACGAGCATACGGGCATGGTGATCGAGCGCAAACCGGCGGGTAAATACGATTCTGAAGCCGAACACGACGTCCAGCCTCCCGCGTACGCCTACATCGCGCCCCCCGGTCAATCGAATGCGTATGGGTCATGGTCCGGCGGCGTGTGGCACTGGCTGCCGGAGTATCTCCTGTTGAGCCATTTGCTTCATTCCTCGCAAGGGCCGATCTACGTGCCCGACTATGATGCCTACCGCTATGCCCGCAGCCGCGGCGAAGTCTTCTACGGCAGGAACCACGAATACTATACGCCGCGCCCATCCGCGCCGCAGCCGTCATCCTCAAACGGCTGGTACACGGAAAGGCCGCGCGGGGGCTTCGCCGGATCGCAGTACCAAAGCCACGGTAGTTTCTCGGGGTCGCAATATCGTTCGCGCGGCACCTTCGGATCCAGCGGCTTTGGATCAAGCGGCGCCCGTTCGTACGCGCGCTCGCGCGGCGGCCGCCGATGACTTTTCTTCAGCTTGATTACGCCGCTCTGGCGCTGTCCGTTGTGGAAGTGGTGTTGGGAGTGGCGGTGCTGATCATTGCCAAACTCGCTCTCGGCATTCTTTCGCCCTACGCCACCGACCATGAGATGACCACCAAGGACAACCCGGCATTCGGGCTGGCCATCGCGGGATATTTTGGCGCTGTGGTCATGGTTTATCTTGCCGCCGCCGCGGGCGCTCCGCTGCCGCTGGACCAAGGCGTAAGGGCGGTCCTAGTAGCGATTGGCGTCAAACTGCTGTGGGCTCTTATCGGTGTTGTGGCGCTGAATCTAAGCCGCTGGCTGATGGACCGATTACTCATCCCGCACTTCCGTAATGATCGCGAGATTGCCGATCGCCGCAATCTGGCCGCGGGCGCACTCGAAGCCGGCGCATATATCGTTTCGGGAGCGGTACTGGCCGGGGCGATTCGTCAGCCCGGCGGAAATCTTTGGACCGCGCTTGCGATTTTCTTACTTGCCCAGCTCATGCTGATTCTGATGGGCTGGCTATATCAGAAATGGACCGGGTACAACGTAGCGGCGGAGATCCGTTCGGGCAATTTCGCGGCGGGAGTCGGGTTCGCGATGACTATGGCCGCGCTTTCGCTTCTGATGGTGAAAGCCATCAGCGGAGATTTCGTGAGTTGGACGCGCACATTAACTTTTTTCGCCTTCGACACCGTAGTGGGCCTGATCCTGCTACTCTTCCTTCGCTGGCTGACCGCGGCGACGCTGCTGCCGCACGCTCGTGTGGCGGATGAGATCGTGCGCGACCGCAATGTGAACGTTAGCCTGGTCGAAGGGGTACTAGCCGTCGGGATCGCCGCCATCATCCTGTTGCTGTTTTAGGACGCCAGACGTCAGGGGCCAGACGCCAGTAAGAAAGTTGAAAGTATTTCACCCATTCGCGGCATTTCCCGGTGAAGGAGGCCGCATGAAAGCCTTAGCGGTGATGTTGCTGCTGGCGCCGTGCGCACTCGGGGATGAAGCAGCCGACCGGAAAGCCATCGAATCGATCGTCGCCGCCCTCAATGAGCATAAACAGCCGGCGATGGATCTGCTCACGCCACAAGCGAAACAGGGAGGGGAAGCCAGCCGATTGTCGGAACTGCAACGACTGCTTTCGCTGCCCAACCGCCCGTGGTCCGAAACTACCGTGCCGCGTCTTGTGATCCGCTCCATTCAGTTCGTTACCCCCGATGTGGCAACCGTGGACGCGGAGATTACTCAGTACGGCACGTTCCAGTCCTGGAGCGTGCCAGTGGTTCTCATCATGAGGAAAGACGCGGATTGGCGAATCGCCGCGATCCGCATTTTCGGCTTCTAGTTCCTACGGCTTATTAGGATCGGGGTGATGACGGAACACGCCGCGGTCAATCTCAGGCCAGAACTCTTTCAAAATGTTCGAGCCCATATCGATGCCGAGTTGCGTCCCAAGTCTTGAGGCAGCATCGCCCGCGGTCCGGTTATCCGGATAATAGGCGTTCGAGATTGCGACCGCAGTCGAATTACCGAGAATTTCGGAATAGTTGAATTGTCCCTTGCCCATGTCCGTGTGAGTCCAAAAGATTTGGCCCATGGCGTAGCCTAGCCTTGACCACGTGCTGCCCTTGCCGCGGCGAAAATAGCGCGGGTCCTGGCGGAAGAGCGTGGGATAAATGGCTTCCGTCATGTAGTTGCCGATCACAAAGTCCGCGTATGAAGTTCCGAAGCGGCGCGCGTAACCGGCGGCGCCTTGGCCAAAAGAAGGATTCGAATTCGATAATTGGCCTTCACCTGCGAACGCGGCGGCCAAGATCACCGTACCGCGATCGAACGAATCCTGAGTTGCAATTTTGAACTTTTCTTTCGGCGTAAGCGGCGTGAAATTCGCGATATTCGGAGAGGTCCTGTAATTCGGGACGATGCCGAAAAGGCGCTTGGTTTCTTTTTGAGGAGCATTATTCGCAGGCGCTTGCCCGAAGGCCAGCGACATCATTGCCAGCGCGAGTGACACGGCTACCCTCGGCATGCTCAGTAGATGCGGACACGATGACGCTGGTTTCAGGAAGTAGGTGTTGCAAAACTCGCCGTGCTTCACTGAGCAGAGGTTCAATGAACGCCGAAGGTCCCGAAGATAATTCCAAGTTCCCGGTCATCCCCGCGAGGCCGAAACGTTCTGGCGGCTTCTATGGAAATTTCGATCGCATATTCGCCTACAAGCTTCGCGGGAATTGCAAAATCGCATTCGAATTTGCGATCCGGTCGCGAGACCGCAAAAGAGCCAATGTCCTGGCCGGCGGCGTGAAACCGTAACGTCAGCGGCCCGGAGGCCACGACATTCGCCGGCGCGTATCCACTTACGTACAAACGTTCGCTGGCCGAAGATGGTCCCGCTAGCTGCACCGTCGCCGACTTGGGCATCCATCGATAACCGTTTTCGATTTTGTGCCATGAGGGACCGACCCGTGAAACGTAGAGCGGCTGCCCGACATCGACGAATTCGCGATGCTTTGCGAGAAATTCGGCCCGCATCACGGTTTCGAAACTCTCGGTAACATCGTGCGGCGGCCCGGCGGTTATTTCAAGCACGCGGGCTTGGGCGCTCTCGATCAGCCGCAGCGCGTCTTCGGTCGAGATCGTAAAGCGTTTGACGCCTCCCAGATCCTCGCGAGCGACAATGCCGTTTTCGGAACCCGGCGCGAGAAACGCTTTTGAGACGCCGGCTAAACGATATGGATTGTCTTGAAAACCAGTCTGGAACAGATCGTTATCGACGCCTTTGAAAATGACTGCAGTCCCCGGATACCGGCGCGCGGCTTCCTGCATTCCCCGGAATAGCAGCCGCATGCGGGACGAGCCATTGAGATACCACGCCGTTTCCTCCCCGATCGCGGGAACTGCATTCGCAAGGTACAGCGTGACCAGGACAGCAGCGGCCGTGCGTGCGGTCCAGCCCGCGCGCCACGCAACCACCAGCCCCCAGCCTCCGAGCCATGCCAAACCAATCAGTGGCGTTGCCAGGTAGTACTCGGAGATGTGATTCGGCAACGGGAGCACCGGAGCAAGCCATAGCAGGAACCAGGCTCCGCAAAACAGGGCCGCCCAATCCCGCCGCCATAAACGCCAAATCACAAACGATGCAAGCACGGGCAACAGAATTTTTCTGGATGCATAGTGCTCCGGCCCCACCGCCATCCGCAAATACATCGAGAGCGTATCCGGCAATCTGGTGTCGATAGCGACGCGATAGATCTCGGACGGGAGTCTCGGGATGAGGAACGCATGTATCGCGGTGAAGATCGCCGCGGGAATGAACAATGCGAACACGCCGCGCCGGCCTTTTGCGAGCACGTTTTTGCGCGTCACGGCCATGGTGTATACCACAGCAACGGCCGGATACATCACCATACTTTCCTGAGCGCCGAATCCGAGGATGTAGAAAATCCATTCCGCGGCCTGCCAGCCCCGCCGCCCCGACTCCAGCCAGCGAATTCGCGAATAGAGAGCGGCTAAAGCAAAAACCGCGCAAAATATCACCTCGGAAATCGCCACCCACGCGAGCGGCGCCACCATCACTTTACTGACCGTGCACAATAATGCCGCGAGTAATCCCGCCGCTCGTGAACCGGTGATCCGCGTTCCAATCTCCGTTATCAGCGCCAACGCTATGAACCAAAGAACCCAAATGACCACGTGAAACGGCCCCGCGCGAACACCGAACATCGTGTAAAGCGAGAGAAAAAAAAGACGGTCGCTTATTACGCGCACGGTGCCTTGTGCAACCGGATGGAACAGCGCATGCCCCAGGCTGGGAAAATCGTGGACTGTAGACGCTAATCCTAGGAATGCAAAGTCGTCGAGGCGGAACCAGGTAAACAGGCCCTTCCAAAATAATGCAAGGCACACTACGGGCGCGCACAAATAGTACGCGGTGCGTTTCATTTAGGTTCGAGGCCGACGGAGACCGCGATGACAGAAAGCTCGCGCGCGTCATCGGATGTGGGCCCAATGCCTTTATCGGACGAAAATTGCACCGCGACGGCGTCGCCCTTCAGCGCGGCGGCGGGCACGTCGCGCGTGTACTCGTAATCGCCGGATTTCGAATAGGTTTCGGGCGGCAGCGCCAGGCCATTAATGTTCGCGCCTAAGGTGACCGGTCCAACTTTCGAAATAATCGCTTCCGGCACGGCGAGCTTTAGATTCAGCTTCGCGCCGTTTTCGGCCGCTCCCGGCGGCGGCTTCAATACAACTTCGAACTGTTTCATTGTCCAGCGCCAGGCGCCGGCTTCAACCGGATAAAATCCTTTAACGAGTTGCGCAGAAGCAGCCGGATCCTTTACCTGCACGATACTCACAAGCGGCGCTGCATGGTCGGTAACCAACGCAGAGGGATTCGGGGCGGACCGCTTGCAAGAAGCGATCGATAAGACGACTGCAGTCAGAGCTAGTCTCCGCAACGTTCCACCTCAACTAAGCAATTGTAAAAAGTCGGCCCCCCGCCGATATCGGCGAGCCTGTCCGACGTTAGCGCGTTCGCATTGCGGCCGTCGATCGACTTCTTGGGCCATCGGACGCTGGGCGCGCGAACTACACCTTCGAGGACGGTTTTGGAAACATCGGCCTTCAGAAGCAGGCTGCCGCGGTCATTGAATACCCGGACACGATCACCGGAAACGATGCCCCTCGGCACGGCATCGCGCTCGTGCAAATGCAACAGTGAAGTCTCGGCGTCCACGCGGGCGCGGTGGCCGAACGTGGAGTTCATGCTGTCGTCGTTTTTGGAGGAAACCATTTCTAACGGATATTTCCCGCGCAACGCGTGGTCGCCCAAGCGCGATTCTGCCGGCGGCGTATATTGCAGCCTCTCCGCCCCGAATTCGCATTTGCCGGATGGCGTGCCGAAACCTTCGGCAAATGGAAGGAACGGCCGGCCTGGCGGAGCGACGTTCAGGCGGACGGAATGTTCTCGGTCCAAGCGCTCCAGCGAGATGCCATCGAGGAACGGATGTCCCGAGCCCAACAGCGCGCAGATCAATTCGTCTTCAGAATCCTGGAAACATGGATCGTCGAATCCCATGCGCTGCGCCAGTGCGCGGAAGATTTCCACGTTCGAGCGCGCTTCTCCCGCCGCCGCCAGAGCCGGCCGAGCGAGTTGTAAATGATAGTGGCCGTATGCGAGATAAATATCGGTATGCTCCAGGAAGGTGGTCGCCGGCAAAACGATATCGGCATAGTCGGCGGTGTCGGTTTGAAATTGTTCCAGTACCACAGTAAACAAATCCGGCCGCAGCAGGCCTTTCAAAACCAGGTTTTGATTGGGTGCGATAGCGGCGGGATTCGAATTATAAACCACGATGGCTTTCACCGGCGGAGAATCGAGCTGCGTAAGCGCTTTGCCCAGTTCGCTCATATTCACGAGCCTCGCTTCCCTGCCAAGCGCCGACTTCTTCTGCAAATCCGGCCTTTCGAGCGCCGCACGATCGAAGTGAAACGCCTGAGAGGTGGAAAGCTGGAGCCCGCCGCCGATCTCGCGCCACGAGCCCGTCAGCGCGGGTAAAGCCGCGATGGCGCGCACGGCCGCCCCGCCATGCTCGCTGCGTTGAATTCCGTAGTTTGCCCGAATCGCGGCAGGGCGAGTGTTGGCATACTCGCGCGCAAGCTGAACGATGTCCTCTTTGTCCACACCCGTCAGGCGGGCGACGCGCTCAGGATCGTATTGCTTAACAAGCTGCCCAAATTCTGCGAACCCGTTTGTGTGTTGGGTGACGAAGCTTTTGTCGTAAAGGTTCTCGGCAATGATCACATGGGCCAAGCCAAGAGCGAGCGCCAGGTCGCTCCCCGGATAGATCGCGAGATGCCGGTCGGCGAGAGCGGCGGTTCGCGTGCGAATCGGGTCAATGGCGATGAGCTTCGCGCCGTTGCGCCGCGCCTCTACAATGAATGGCCATAGGTGGACATTCGTCCCGTGGATATTAGCTCCCCAGGCGATAATCAGCTTCGATTCACTGAATTGCTCGGGTTCCGTTCCGTAGCGCACGCCGAGCGTCGCCGTGAGTCCGGCTGAGCCTGTCGACGCGCAGATGGTGCGATCGAGGCGCGATGCGCCAAGGCGATGGAAAAAACGGCGGTCCATGCCCGAGCCATTGAGCAGGCCCATGGTTCCGGCATAGCTGTAGGGCAGGATCGATTCCGGCCCAAACTCCTGCGCGATCCGGTTAAGTTCCCGGGCGATTGTATCGATCGCTTCGTCCCAGGAGATTCGGTGAAAACGCCCTTCTCCTTTGTCTCCGACCCGCTTCCGCGGATAAAGCAGCCGCTCCGGCGAATACTCGCGCTCGAGGTATTGCGTCACCTTCGCGCACAAAAAGCCGCGCGTAACCGGATGAGTGGGATCGCCGCGCAGCTTAGTCGCGCGCCCGTTCTCGACGTGGACCAGCACGGCGCAAGTATCGGGGCAATCCAGAGCGCAAACGGAGTGGCGAATCTCCATATAAGGAAGGATAACGTGTAGGGCAGGTTGCCAAACCTGCGGCCGGTTGCCAAACCCGCCTGCCGACCTTGTTACCAACACCGAACAGCGCGATTCGCAATCGCGCGCAGGATAGCATCCTGCCCCACATTACTTGCCGACCATGTGGGCCGAGTCTCGCTCGTTATCGCAGACTTCCTCGATCATTTCGTAATCCGCGAGCAGGCGGAAATGGAGCGTGGGCGTCCACGGTTTGGTGTAGGCTTTGGGATCGTTGAGCGTCACGCTGAGATCCATATGACCGAAATCCGGGCGGGTAAAGCGTTCCGTAGTGTGGAGAGCTTCCGTATGCGGGTATCCGCTTATATCGATCCAGGTCTTATCGTTGAATCCGATGGTATCCACAACCAGCGTGTCTTTGTCCCACTTGCCAACTGAGTAACCGAACCATGTCGGAAAGGTGACTTCCGGAAGGCTGCGGCCGTCCATGAAAATGCGGCGGTAGTAGTTGAACTCCTCGAATAAGACGCCGATCTGAGCCGGCGTCTGCATGATCTGAAATCCGATCGGAATCATCATCGCCCCGGGCAGGCCATGAGGCAGGCAGTGCTCCGAAGGCAGGCCGACTCCATTAGCGGCCACGCGTCGCTTATACAACTCCTCGGCCCACGGCTGAAATGGGATGGTTTCGCCCTCTGGCAAGTAATTGCGGAGGCCGCCATTGCCCGTGCCGGAGGGCACAACGGAAGGAGTTGAAGCGGGCCTCCTCCCCGTGATTTGCCAGATTCCGGTGAAATCCGGTTTGCCGTCGGGTGTTCTTGGCGGCGGCGCGGAGATATTCGGTTTTCCGTCGGCAGTCCGAGGGATTCCCGGCGTTTTGAACTGGAGCCACTGGGCTGACAGGGGAAGTATGCCGCAAAGCAGAGCGAGACCGAAACTGGATTTCATGCAATGAAAATGCTATCAGAATCGATCGTAACGAAGGTAGGCGTGAACCTTTGAATCCGCATTCAAATTGAGCCAGTAAGCGTACTGGGCCTTATGCAGCATGGCGGTGCAACGTTCGCGCATCGCCGGGATCTATCAGATAGGCAGTTTACCCGGGGACAAACTGTGTCCCGGGATCGTATGAACAGGTTGCGTCCGAAGGGTTTTTGGATATTTGCCCTGCTGGTGTTGGTAGCGGCGGGTGTCTATATCCTTTGGACGAAGAACACCAACGCCTCCACTAATCCGAAAGGCGGCAAGCAAGCCAAGGAAAGCGGCGGCGCCGCGCCTATCCCTGTTGTCGCGGTTCGCGCGAAGCGGGGCAATATCGGCCTTTACTTCACCGGCCTCGGCGCCGCCACTCCCCTTAACACCGTCTTGGTGCGTAGCCGTGTTGACGGCGAGTTGATCACGGTTCATTACAAAGAAGGCGAGCTTGTTCAAAAGGGAGATCTCCTGGTCGAGATCGACCCGCGGCCCTATCAAGCCGCGCTGGAGCAGGCCCAGGGACAGCTTGCGCGCGATCAAGCCCTGCTTGCCAACGCGCGCGTCGATTTGGCTCGATATCAGACGCTGATCACTCAGAACGCCATCCCCGAACAAACTCTCGCCACACAACAAGCGCTCGTGAAGCAGTATGAGGGTACGGTCAGAATCGACGAGGGTAACGTCGACGCAGCCCAGACCAATCTCGCGTATACGAAAATCACCGCGCCGATTACCGGAAGGATCGGCCTGCGTCTGGTGGATCCGGGCAACATTGTTCATGCGGGGGACACGAATCCCATGCTGGTGATAACGCAGATGGAGCCGATGAGCGTGATCTTTACGCTTA
>JAFAQY010000074.1 GCA_019261985.1 Bryobacterales bacterium
TGCAGATGGAGATCCTGTGCGGCTCGCGACCTGTAGATCTCGTAAAAAACAAACGTATTGGGATCGTCCTTTCGCACGGTCAGGTAAAACGCCTCAACACCGGGTTCTGCCCGCACCCGCGGGAGATATTGGCGGGCGGCCTCGACAAGCTCCGCTCGGCGCTGCGGCTCGATCTTTGCTTCAATCAGCATGATTACTTTTTCGTTCGTCATTTGTGACCGCTCCTTTCGCGGCGCGTTCAAGTTCTTCGTTACACCGGCAGGCAACACTCTTTTGGTTACCAACAGCATTCCGTCGTTACGGCATTCAACGCCAACCGACAGCAGGGGCGACAATCGTCAGGATTGCCTCTATGACATGAGCATTATAGGAGACCCCCAGTTGGTTTGGGACGGTCAGCAATAGCGTGTCTGCCTCCGCGATGGCTTCGTCTTTCTTAAGCTGCTCGATCAAAATCTCCGGTTCCGCTGCGTAGCCACGGCCGAAAATCGCTCGCGTTTGGTCAAGAAACCCGATCTGGTCGTGGTCCTCAACTCGTCGTCCGAAATAGGTACGATCGCGATCGTCGATCAAGGGAAAGATACTGCGGCTGACGGAAATGCGCGGAGTGCGGGAGTGGCCGGCCTCCTTCCACGCTGCGCGAAAGGCGCGAATCTGCGCGGCTTGTTGGATGTGGAACGGCTCACCGGTCTCGTCCCACTTAAGGGTTGAGGATTGCAAATTCATTCCGAGCGTGGCGGCCCAAGCGGCTGTGGCGTTAGAAGCCGCTCCCCACCAGATACGATTGCGCAATCCTTCCGAGTGCGGCTCAAGACGCAACAGCCCGGGCGGATTGGGAAACATCGGATGCGGGTTCGGCTGAGCGAAGCCTTTGCCGCGCAGTAGATCGAGAAACTCTTCAGCTCGCCGCCGGGCCATAGCTTCATCGTCCTCGCCTTCACCCGGGCTGTAGCCAAAGTAGCGCCAACCTTCGATTACCTGCTCGGGAGAACCGCGGCTGATTCCCAACTGCAGGCGGCCGCCGGCGATGAGATCCGCCGCGCCGGCATCCTCCGCCATGTAGTGAGGGTTCTCATAACGCATATCGATGACTGCGGTGCCGATTTCAATGCTTCGCGTTTTAGCGCCGATCGCGGCGAGCAATGGGAACGGCGATCCCAGTTGCCGCGCGAAGTGATGAACGCGAAAGTACGCTCCGTCCAGTCCCAGCCGCTCGGCCTCGACGGCGAGGTCGATGGATTGCAGCAGCGCGTCAGCCGCCGATTGCGTTCGTGAATGCGGTGAAGGCGTCCAATGGCCGAAGGAGAGGAAACCGATTTTCTTCATGCACGCCGTACAGGGCCGCCCGCGGCCCTCTCAACACGAAATGACTGCGTCGCCCTTCGCGGTGGGCTGGCTCCGTTGTGCGGCTTGTTCATCAGGAGGTAAGTCTTGGCAGTGGTTTTCAAGGCGTGAACTGATAACTGTAAGTTGCTGGAACCTGCGAAGTCAAATTCCAGCTGTCAGCTATCAGCTTTCCGCTTTCCGCTTTCCGCTTTCCGCGTTTTCGTCTGCCAAAAGGGTGTTGAGTCTTGGCAGCCGTTGCGGGTGCTGAAGCACCCGTTGCAGGCTGAAGCCTGCTCCACCTGGCGGGAGTCGTATGATGTTTAAGCACCTGCTCTATTGATGGGTCTGAAACTACACACATGAAATTCAACAACACCATGTCGACGATCTTGGCGGTTTCTCTAGCGCTGGTTGCGGGAGCGACTATGCTTGTTGCACAGTGGCCGGAACATCGTACGGACGGGCCAAGGACCGAGAGCGGTGAACTCGACTTGAAGGCGCCTGCACCGAAGGCGCCGGATGGACATCCGGACCTATCGGGGCTGTGGCGTCCGATGCGCGGCAACTTAAAAGGGAACGGCAAGGGCAAAGCAGCGCCGCCGCCGCGCGCTCCGGGCGAGCCGCCCATGGCGCAGTTCGGCGACTTGGGCGCGGGCTTTGAAAAAGGGCTCCCTTACACGGAGTGGGGCCGAAAGATCCGGGACGAGCGCAAGGCGAATAACAGCAAGGACAACCCGGACGCACATTGCCGGCCGCTCGGGTTGATGCAGCTCCACACGCATCCCTATGAGAAAAAGATCGTGCAAGGGAACGGGACGATTGTGATCATGTACAACGCCAACAACGACGTGCGCCAGATCCTGACGAACGGCCAGACGTTGCCGGAAACGGGTCCCCAGCTTGCGCCCTGGTGGTACGGCTACTCGGTGGGCAAGTGGGAAGGCGACACATTGGCGGTCACGACGGTGGGATTTCGCGACGATGTCTGGCTGGATGTGAATGGGAGCCCGCTTACGGGCACGGGGAAAATGGTGGAACGCTTCAAGCGCGTCAACTTCGGCACGCTGCAAATCGACGTTACGATCGAGGACCCGAAGGCGTATACAGAACCGTTTACCGTCCGGGTAATGCAGCAATTGATGTCCGATACGGAACTCTTCGAGTCGGTTTGCGAGGACCGGGATGCCGGGCACTATCTGAGCGATTTGGATTACAAGCAGAAAGCGGCAGGTCAGAAATAGCTGCAGCAACCTTAAATAGGCGCACCCACTCCAGCAACCGCAAGCAATTTCTGCGCCGCAACTCTCGTCCCGTCCCGCCGCACTGCGGCCGCCACCTCGCGCGCGCGCACGCACCTCAGGCCGCAGACTCTGCGCGAGAGCGCTGGCCAAAGAATCGCTGGTTGGCGCGCCGGCTACGTGCGCCGTGCCAATGCCCAACGAGTGGACTCGCTGCGCCCAGTAGTGCTGATCATAGAGATTCGGGATGACGACCTGCGGCGCGCCGGCGAGCGCTGCTGCGGTCGTAGTTCCCGCGCCGCCGTGGTGGACGACAGCAGCAACGCGCGTGAACAGCGCGTGTACGTTGACCTCGCCGATCGAGAGGCAGTCGCGTTCGTTCTCAACAGGTGAGTCGTCGAACCATCCTCGCGATACGATGGCCCGGCGCAGGGCGAAGCCTAAATCCCCACCATCTTCACAAATGCCCCCGCCAACCCTCCTCCAATCAGGCCACCAATCACGGGCACCATCGCATACGCCCAATCGGAATCGCCTTTCTTCGGAATCGGCAGGATCGCATGCGCAATTCGGGGTCCCAGGTCGCGGGCAGGATTGATGGCGAACCCGGTCGTACCGCCGAGGCCCATACCGATCGCCCACACGATCGCCCCGACGAGATAGGGCGCTAAGCCGGGCGCCATTGCGCCTCCCGTGACTCCTTTGGAAAGAATCGAAGCGATAATCAGGAACAGCAGAAACGTCCCGATAATTTCGCTGATCAGATTGGCGCCGGGGCTGCGGATCGCCGGACCGGTTGAAAAGCAGGCCAGCTTCAGGCCGGCATCGGGAGTTTCCTTCCAGTGCGGAAGAAAGTGCAGCCACACGAGGATTGCGCCCACGAGCGCGCCGAGCAGCTGCGCAATCATGAACCCGGCAACGTTGCTGAAATCCCCTTTCGCGATCGCGACCGCCAGCGTCACCGCGGGGTTAATGTGCGCACCCGGGCTTCCGCAAGCCTGGGCCACGGCGACGCCGGCCATCACCGCGCCAAGGAATCCCGAACAAATCACGATCCACCCGGAATTCTGCCCTTTCGTCTTGCCCAACAGCACATTGGCGACGGTGCCATTGCCTAAAAGAACCAGGACGAGGGTCCCCATGAACTCGCCGAAGAGTTGCTTATCCATTTTTTTTGTACCGCTTCTTTGAATGCCGCCGAAATCTAGACCTTGCGAAGTTTCGTTACCCGGCCGATCTCAACCCACTCGGCGACGAAGATATTGCCCGCGTGGTCGAAAATCGCTCCGTGCGGCTGAACAAACTGCCCCGGAATAAAATCGGCCCGGTTCTCGGTCGTGCGCGCCGGATTGGCTACCGTCGGCTCGCCGAGATGTAGGATGATCTTGTTGTTTTTGTCCAGCAGCGTTACGCGCGCCTGGAGATCCGGGACTACGATCGTGTCCTTGTAGGTATGGAAGTGGCACGGAGACTTCGTCCCCGACACCACATCGATCGGCTTGTCGTCCAGCGTGTAGCGCACGATCCGGCTATTGCCGCGGTCGGCGATCAGCAGAATCGGATTTGCGGGATCGCGCAGATCGACCATATTGCCGTGTGGATTATTCGTGGACTCGATCGGCACGTCGCGCGGAACGCCGGGCTGGCCTGGAGGAGGCGGCGCAGCCGGACCCCGGCCGCCGCCGGGCGCACCCGCGGCAGCTTGCGGAGCGCCACCGCCCGGACCTCCCGGACCTGCTTTTCCATCCCCGCGCCCACGGCCTCCGCCGCCGCCACCTCCGGCAGCGCCACGCCCGCCGCCCTGAGCTTGACCAGCCGGCGGGCCGCCGAAGGTCTTCACTAACTTCGGGTAAGCCGTGCTATTCGCCTGGCTGTAGTGGAACATGTAGTACGATCCGTAGCCGTCTCCCACCCAGAAATCAAGATTGGGAGCGATGGCGAAATTGGTCGGGCGATAATTCAGGCCGCTGGCGCCGCCGGGGCCGGTAGAGCCTGGTCCCTTCTGGTAAATCGGCGAGTCCTGCGGATACCCCATCGTCCACACTTCTTCGCCCTTGAGCGTCCGCTTGGTGATGATTCCATGTTTCTCATCGCAGAAATAAAGGTACTCGGTCTTGCCCTCCTTGCTCAAGTGCATGCCATGCGCGCCGCCCCGGAACATCGGCCCAAAAGAACGCACGAATTTTCCTTTGTCGTCGAACACCACCACGCTATCGGAGCTGGGGCTGTCTTTGTAAACCGTATGGTGAATGTAAATGTGCCCCTGCGAGTCTTCGCACACGCTGTGCGTATTTCCATATTTGATATTCGAGGGCAGTTGTCCCCAATCGTGAATGCACTCGTACTGGTGCTCGCCTTCTCCCAAAATCTTGTTTTTCGAATCGGTCTTGCTGTCGGCCTTAATGAAAAAAGGCACTGCGGCCGCCGCGCCGGCGGCTATGAATGTGCGTCGAGACGTATCGCTCATGGGGTGGGGTGCTCCTTTCGACCTCCGGGACATTATAACTTAACGGTTGGCGGTCCCCGTGTTCAGCATTTGTCCATTAAAATCAAGTTATGCAGGTCGCACTTCCGGAACAACAAGTCCCCGCGAGAATTGTGTACGACACCGCCGGAGGCGTATCCCAGGAAGATTATCTAGCGTTCTGCCGCGCGAACCCGAACCTCCGGTGCGAGCGCACTTCGGAAGGAGAGATCGTTATCGCACCGCCAGTGGGGCTGGAATCGTCGTATAGAAATGAAAGATTAACCGTTCAGTTGGGAAATTGGGCGCAGAAAGACGGCCGCGGAAAGGCATTCGATTCGAGCGCCGAGTTCTTGTTGGCGGACGGATCGGCGTACGGTCCCGACGCCGCCTGGGTGTCCCACGAGTCGCTCCGAAAGCTGTCGCGCGAGCAGCGAAAGGAATTTCCCCGGTTGTGTCCCGAGTTCGTCGTGGAAGTTATGTCTCCCAGCGACCGATTGAAATCCGCGAAAGAGAAAATGGAACGCTGGATCGCCAATGGCTGCAAGCTCGGCTGGCTCATCGATCCGGATCAACAGATCGTCTACGTGTACCGGCCACGCCGCTCTGTAAAGGTTTGCCGCGCAGTTCAGGAACTAGCGGGCGAAGGACCGGTGCAAGGCTTCATCCTCGACCTGCGCCCTATCTGGGCTGGTCTCGGCTAATCGCGCCAAACTTCGTAATACCCTGGAAAAAATGCACCACCCGGCGTTGCCTGTCCGGATCTTACGCGCCCTCGTCCCCACTTTCCGCTATTGGGCCCAAACCGAAGTCCACGTATACGCCTTTTCCATCGCCGCCAACGTGCTTCTATCGTTCTTTCCGTTTCTCATCGTCAGCATGTCGGTCGCCCGTGTCTTCTTTAATCAAAAGACCACGCTCGCGGCGCTCGATGTGGTCTTCCGCGATTACCTGCCCGGCGCGCTAAGTCAATTCCTCCACAGCGACGCGCATAATAATCTCCCTCAGGGCAAGCCGTTTCAACTGGTGTCAATCGTTCTGCTTCTGTTTACGGCAAACGGAATTTTCGAGCCGCTTGAAGTCGCGCTCAACAAGGTGTGGGGACTTCCTAAGAACCGCAGCTATTTGCGCAATCAGCTCATGAGCCTTGGCTTGATCTTCGCGTGCGGCGGTCTGGCGATGCTTTCGCTCGGCATCACCGCTCTGAACACGCAATCGGTGGCCGGGAACTCGGTTGAGGCATTCATAAAGCTGTTCTTTCTAAAGATCGCCGCGGTCCCGCTTGCCGTCATCATTCTATTTTTGGTGTACCGGTTTCTGCCGAATGGGAAACCTCCGCTTCACCGTGTCATCCCCGCCGCGATCGGAGTCGGGCTTCTATTGGAGCTGCTTAAATACGTCAACCGGTTCGCGTGGCCGCCGTTCGACGATAAAATCGCGCGCGAATACGGCGTATTTCGCTATTCCGTCACGCTGATCTTTGTCGGTTTCATAGTTTCGATGCTGGTGCTGGCCGGCGCGGAATGGTCTGCGCGCGGTTACAAGCTTTTTAAGAAGGAAGCGGAGTAGTGCTCGCGGTCATTACAGGCGCGTCCGCCGGCATAGGCGCCGCTTTCGCGCGAAGACTTGGCGCGCGCGGATTCGACCTTTTGCTGGTAGCGCGGCGGGAAGACCGCCTACGCGCGCTCGCGGAGGAAATAGCCGCTCTTTACCACGTCCGCGCGGACACGCTCCGCGTGGATCTCGCCTGCGATGAGGGTGTTCTTAAACTTGCGGAGTATTTGCGCTCCACGCCCGATCTCGGAATTCTGGTGAACAATGCCGGCTTCGGCGTTGTGGGCTACTTCTTTGAATCCGACATCGCGGGCCAGAATCGCATGCACCGGCTGCACGTCCTCGCCACCATGACCCTCACTCACGCGGCCCTGGAAAATCTTCTCCCGAAAGCCCGGCAAGGGACTGGCGTCATCAACGTGTCCTCGGTGGCGGCATTCCAAGCCAGCCCGCAGACCGTGAGCTATCACGCGACGAAGGCCTGGATGAATGCGTTCACGCAGGGCCTTGCGGCCGAACTGGCCGGACGCAATTCACCTGTAACGGTGCAGGCCCTCTGTCCGGGCTTTACTCTTTCCGAATTCCACGATGTTTTGGGAATGGACCGCAGCCGGATTCCGCGATCGCTGTGGATGACGCCGGATTTTGTAGTACAAGAGTCCCTGCGCGGCTTCGCGCAAAAAAAGCTAATCGTGATTCCAGGCTGGCGCTACAAAGCCATCGCCGGATTCCTTCGAGCCATGCCGAGCCCATGGATAAGAAAGCTCTCGATAGCCGCCGTCCGCCGCTACCGCCGCCCAAAGTAGGGCAGGTTGCCATTGCCAACCTGCGGCGGGTTGCCTTGCCAACCCGCCTGCCGATCTTTTAGCTCAACTCCGAACAGCGGGTAGGCAACCGCGCGCGGCATCGCATCCGCCCCACTATAAACGCTGAATAAGCCGCGCCAACTCCGCTGCGCGATCTGCAAAACGCTCCCCCTCGGCGAACCGGCGAGCGGCTTCGCCCATTCGCTTGCGGCCTTCCTCGTCTCGCAGCAGCCGGGCGATGGCCGCCCTCAACTCACCCGGGTTCACCATCGCTCCGAATTCCTCGCGCATCACAGCGCGTGCCCCGAGGTGATCCAGGCATACCGCCGGCAAACCCGCCGCGAGCGCCTCCAACAGCGTCAGCCCGTAGCTTTCGTGACGCGACGGAAAAACGAACAAGTCTGCCAACGCGAAGAACTGGCGCTTTCGTTCGCCTGTGACATATCCGGGAAAAACGACTCGCGTGCGCTTCAGCCGTGCAGCAAGAGCGTGCAACTTTTTCAGGTAGCGCCGGCCCTGCATGAACGCGGCATCGCCGCAGATGAATAACCACAGCGGACGCGCGGGAAAATCCCCGCGCCCGGCGGGGAGACCCCCGCGCCCGGCGGGGAAATCCTCGCGCGTCTCCCATTCAAGAAGCGCCTCCAGCAACGAATCCTGCCCTTTCTCCGGCGAAATGCGGCTCAGGGTAAGCAGTACTTGTGCATTTTCTGGAACTCCAAATTGGCGGCGCAGAGGCGCGGGATCCGCCGCTGTCGAAGCCTCGCTCCATGTGCCCCACGGCAGGACGTGAATCTTGGAAGGCGGGCAATCGCGGTAGCACCGCAGCATCACGTCGCGCATGCCTTCCGAAGGCATAATCAAGCCCTTGGAATAACGCACGCTGGCGGCCTGTTTATCCCAAACCAGCTTTGCCAAATGTGGAAGCAGAAAGCGCAGCCGGGGATACCAGCGCACCGTCGTTTCCGGCCGTATCCAACCGCGCAGATAAATGGCTGCAATGTAGGCCACCACATCGACGTGATAGATAGTGAAGATTCGATATCCGGCCTTCGCCAGCCGCTCGAAATCCGGGCCTTCCGAAACATCGTTCACCAGAACCACGGTTTGCGCGGGATCGTGCCGCAGAATTTCCTCCGTCGATGCGCGCTCGAACGCACGGCAGAATCCGGCGTAGTCCCGTTCGCTGAATGCGACCAGATCGCGCCCGGAAGGAGCCGCCGGCCCGAGTATCGACGGCGAGACCAGGCACACATCGAAAGGCCGGGTCCGGCTCCACTCGGCCAGCAAGTGGTCGCAAACCGCCGCGCCACCGCCGAGTGGAACAGCTTCCCCCGCAAAACCCCCGTGCGCCGCGGTATAAACAACGGTCACGCGGACGGGGAGTACTCCAGCACTAACAGCGTGATGTCATCGCGCACGGCTCCGCCTTCCCCAAAACGATCCACCGCGGCGATTAACGATGCGTGTAATTCGGCCGCGCCATCTCGCGCGTGCTCGCGCAACACCGCGCGAAACCGCTCCGGGCCGAAGAACACTCCTTCAGCGCCTTCGGTCTCCGTCAGGCCATCGCTGTAAATCACGATTTTGTCGCCCGGTGCGAGTTGTGTCTCCTGTTTCTCGAAAATAGCTTCTTCCAGCATGCCGACCGGGAACCCGGAGCTCTCCAATTTGCGAATCTTTCCATCGGCGCTGACCAAATAAGGAACGCAGTGTCCGGCATTGGCAAAGCCGAGATGGCCGGACGAGTCGAGCGTGCAGTAGAAGATCGTGGCATATTTCTCGCCGCGCGTGCGATCCAGCAAAAACGCGTTCAATCGCCCGAGCATGCCTCCGATATCGGCTGCATCGGCAGCGGCCATCAAGAATGCGCCTTGTAACAGGCTGGCCAGCAAAGCCGAGCTGACCCCCTTGCCCGAAACATCGGCAACTACCGCGGCCCACAGACCCGGCGTCACCTGGCGAACATCGAAATAATCGCCGCCGACCTGCGTGGCGGGCAGGCTCGACCCGGCGGCGCGGAACCATCCCTCCGACGGCAGCGCCACCGGCAATAGGCCCTGCTGGATTTCGCGCGCGACCTGGAGCTCATTTTCAATGCGCTCCTTCGCGCGTTCTTCATCCATCAGGCGCGCGTTCTCGATAATCGTTGAGGCTTCCATCGCCAGGGTTTGAAGCAACTCACGGCTGCCTGCCGATAAGTCCGCCTGCGCCGTCCGCGAATCGAGATAAATAAGGCCCGCGGTTGCATCCGCCGTTGTGGTCATCCGGGTATCTTCGAGCGATCCGCTGCGGACGCGCACCAGCGGCAAGCAGACCACGCTTCGGAGCTCCAATGCGACGATGCTTTGAGCCGCGGTCGCCCCCTGCGCAGCGAGCGGATCGAACGACATCGACAAGAGATCGCGGCGCGAAGTCAGGGCACGGTGAATGACGGAAGTGGGCACGCGAAGGTCACCGGACTCCAGCGTTTTGCCCTGGCTATCTCTTGCGACCTCGATGTCTAATCCGGATTCGTTGCGCAGCATCAAAAAGCCGCGTTCGCATCCCGTTACCGCGAGCGCGGCGTCCACCACGGCCGTCAGCACCTCCTGTGTCGACAGCGAATTCTGCAGCGCGCGGGCCACCTCCACTAAGGACCGCAGCTTCTCCAAGCCGTTCCGGCTCTCTGCCGCCGGCCGCGACGTGGTCAGCTTGTCCATGATGCGGTCGATCTCGCCCGGATCGATTGTGAATGTGAGCTGATACGATTCGCGCACGCCGAAATCGATGCGGTCGGAGTTGCGCAGAGTGTGCAGCGCGACCCGCTTTCCGTTGATCCAGGTGCCGTGGCGGCTATTCAAGTCCTCGACGACGTAGTGATCGTCCTTGGCAAAAATGCGCACATGGCTGCGTGAGACGCGGCTATCGCGCAGCACCAAATGATTATCGGCGTTGCGGCCAATAAGGAACGGAAGCGGAGACAGCGCGACGCGCGTGCGATTTCCGGACGGGTTCAGCACCAGAAGCGCGGCCGGCGGCGGCGGTGCGGCTTGAGTGGATTCGGGCAATCAGCCTCGCACCGGCTGCGCGAGACTCTCTTCCTGACCACGGTTCTCCTCAGCCCGTAAAACCCGGCAATGCGAGCAGTAGCCGCCGATTTCGGTTCGCGCAAAAACGATTTCAAACCCGAATTGCGAGCTGACTTGCGCGCGCACCTGCTGCAACTCCTCGCCGAAAAACTCCTCCACGCGTCCGCAGCGGAGGCAGATGATGTGCGCGTGCTCCTGCTTCATGCGCGTCTCATAGTAGTGCTGGTCGCCTTCGAAGTGCGCCAGATCCAGCTCGTCCACCAGTCCGCCCTCTTTCAGCAGCTTCAAGGTGCGGTAGACGGTGACGCGATTAAGCCGCGAGTCTTTTTCTTTCGCCATCTGAAACAGGCTTTCCGCGTCCAGGTGAAGGCCCGATTGATCGATCAGATCAAGCAGAAGCCGCCGCTGGCGCGTCAGGCGGACGCCGCGCTGCCGCAACGAGTCTTGAATGCCGGCTGTCATGCTCTACTTGCGAATTTAGCAGATTTTTCTTTCGTGCGATCAGAATTTAGCTCGGGGTGAGATTCTATGGTTCAACGACAACCGTGCGGAACGGCTGTGGAACGGCTGCGTCCTTAGCTGCGGGTCCCGCCGCCACATACCCGCAGGCTATCACCGCCAGCAACATGCCCAGAACTTCGCTGTCGCCAAAATTGACCTCGAAATACCCGGCGAACGTGAACGCAATTATGACGCCGATCGCGCCATGCAAAAGCCATCGTGCTTCGGAATCCTTCGGCAGCCGCCGCAGTGCGCGCGCGAAATCATACAGAGCACGGCCCAAAAACCACAGCAGCGCGATCATCGCGGGAACACCGCGTTCCGCCGCATAGTGGAAATAAATATTGTGGAGGTGCCCGTAATAGCCGTCCGGCAATGGTTGTTGAATATCGGGAGGAAGATAGCGTCGAACATTTGGCCCCACCTGCTCCGGCCCCAAGCCCAGGAACGGCCGGTCTTTGATGATTGCCCAGCCGACACGCCGCAGCAAAGCACGGTGCTCGTTGGAATCCACGGTTCCATGAGGATGGACGATCGAAACAGCTCTTTCGCGCACGCCGAACGGATTTGCTAGCAGCACCACGCCGGCGGCCGCGGGCAGAGCGGCGATCAACCACCGTTCCTTACACCACAGTAAATACACAGCCCCGACCGCCGCGCCTCCCCACATGCTGCGTGTCAACGCGGCGAGTAAAGCGGCGAAGATCAACAATCCGGGAATCACCAGCCAGCTCCTGCGTTCATCCCGTGAAAAGAGGATAAAGGCCAATATCAGGAGAAGGGCCATCATCATTTGCCCGCTAAACGTCATCCAGTGGCCCATGAATCCGGTAATCCGGCTGGCGATGTAGGCGATGTAGAAGTCCTGGTGGGCTGCTCGCGCGGCTTCGTATTTGCGAACGAACTGCTCCAAGCCCCAACCCGCGGAAAGCGCTCCTGCTGCCGCCCAGCCGATCACCGTAAAGCGAAGCTCACGCAAAGTCTGAATCGCGCTCACCACCAAAAACAGCAACAGGTAAACGTAAAATTTCCTGATCTGTGGCCATCCCGCTCGAAAATGGCCGGACGCCGCGAGCGATAGTAGGCTCCAGCCCATCCATGCGGCGAGGGGAGTTGCAGCCGGAACCCAGCGGAACTTGCCGCGCGTCGCGACCAGCGCAACCAGCGCCAGGCCCATCAGGATCTCAAAACCGGCGATTGATATCTCGGTGGTGACGGCGGCGGCCGCCGTCAGATAGACGGGCGCGTCCCGCAACCAGGATCGCTCCGTCACCGCCGGAGCCGCCGTGGCATTTTCCATTGCCTACTGCCGGTTAAATTTTACGCCGTCCTTCAGGTATTGCTCATACTGCAAAATATCGCGATTGTCCTCCTGGCACGTATATTCGCGAATGCGTGTGCCTTCGCGCAGCATGAGCGTCGAACGATAACTCCAGGGTTTCGTGAGCACGTTCGGATCTTCCATCACTGCCTCGTAATTGATCCGGTCTTTGTCCACGCGCGTGTATCGCTCTACGATATGGAGCGCCTCGCTATGCAAGGTCCCCGCGCCTAGCAGCCACGTTTTATCGTTGAAGCCCGTTACATCCACCACTAACGTATCGCCTTCCCAATGGCCCACCGAATCGCCCATATAACTGGGCTCTAAGTCATCGGGGTGTTTGACATTGACGGGAATTACACGAAAAACATTGGTGAACTCGTACAGAATAATGACCTGCTTCGGTGTTTGCACGATTTGCAGCGGAAACAGCCCGAGCGAATACAAGCGCGGTATCCCGGCCGGCAGGCAGCGTGCGTCGGGGTCGTCGATCGCGCGGTTGTTGAACGATTCCAGGACCTTCTTCGCCGCCCACGGCTGATACGGCGCTGAGTCACGCACCTGCCGGTCGGCGGATGAGGGAGCCACGGGCGCGTTCGGGTCCGTTCCCGTTCCGCCCACGCCGAATCCGCGGTTGGCCTCCTCCCAAGACCCGCGAATCGTGCTGTTGGCCTGGTATACGCCAGTCAGGTCCAGCTTGCCGTCGGCGGCGCGCGGCGCGCTGGACTTCGGCGTAGCCTTCTTCGGCGGAGTTTGCGCGTTAACGGCAATGGTTGCGGCAGCACAAATTAAGGCGTAGGTCGGTAGACGTCCCATGCGTTGCGTCCAGTGTTATATGGTACCGCGAGGCGCGGAATGCCTTGTTTGACATCATTCTACGCTTGTCACATCATAATTCAGAGATGCTAACTACGCTAAACATAAATGATGATATGTTCGAATTAGCTCGAAATCTGGCGGATTCGCGCAAAGTTTCTGTTAGGAAAGCGCTATCCGATTTGGCTCGTCGCGGAACCCAGGCACGCTCCCCCAACGTATCCAAAAGCGGCTTCTTTACATTTCGAGTACCGGAAGATACGCCGATATTTGGTCCGGCGGATATACAGACGGCTTTAGATGCTGAAGACGCGGACCGCGCGGCGCATTTCTTGAAGTCCCAACACCACTGATTGCAACTTACTGCTGGCGCTCGTCCGTAACCTTCTCGCTTCCCCAATCCCCGCATCAGTCAAGATCGAGCTGTGCCCACCGAATGAGTAGTTGGGAGGCTCCGCGCTGACAGGCGCGGGTAATTCGCCCGCTGTGGGGCAGGCTTCAGCCTGCGGCGGGCTTCAGCCTGCCTGTCGGGGCGTGCCGGCTGGCCGGGCTCCATACAATATCGTCGCAACCAAACTCGCAATTGACATTTTGTGTGCTTCACTTGTTGGATGGCACTCCAATCTGCATTGGCGCCTAGCCGGAGCTTTAAGTAGACAATCTACACAATATGCTGTAGACTGCCTTCAGAATGCCTGACCGCATCGACCTGCTCCAGGGGACGCTCGACCTCCTCATTTTGCGCACCCTCCAGCTTGGCCCGGCGCACGGGCATGCCATCGCGAAGCATATCCAGCGAACCTCGGAGGAAGTGCTGCAGGTCGAGACCGGCTCACTGTATCCCGCCCTACACCGGCTCGAAGCGCAGGGTTGGATTCACGCTTCGTGGGCCGTTTCGGACAAGGGAAAGCGGGCCCGCTACTATCGCTTGACCCCGGCCGGCAAAAAGCAGCTCGCCGCTCAGCAGTCCCGCTGGCAACAATGGTCGCGAGCCATGGCTTTGGTTTTGAATCCCCAATCGGGAGGATCTTCATGAGCTCCTTTCTAAGAAAGCTGCGAGGATTATTCGGCCGGGCGAAGCGAGAGCAAGATCTCGACGCCGAGTTGGAATTCCACCTCGCCGAGGAAATGGAGGACGGCGCCCTCGACGAAGCGCGTCAGTCGCTCGGCAATCTCGCGCGCATTAAAGAGGACACTCGCGAGGCGTGGGGCTTCCCATTGTTTGAAACCACCGCTCAAGACATTCGCATCGCGCTTCGCGCGCTAAGAAAAAACCCCGGATTCTCGATTGCGGCCATTTCGATTCTTAGCCTCGGCATCGGCTCCAGCACCGCAATGTTTAGCGTTCTGAATGCCGTGATCTTGAAACCCTTGGCGCTGAGCAACCCAGAACGTGTGGTGGCGCTGCGCTCGTTGAACGACAAAACGGGCGCCCACTTCCAGGTTTCGATTCCGGATTTCAACGATTGGCAGGCGCAGAGCACGTCTTTCGAGTCCCTCGCCTACTATGACATGAGGGAAGCCGCCGTTATGCTCGATGCAGGGCCGCAGTTTGCCCGCATTAGCGCGGTTTCTCCGGGCTTTTTTCCAGTACTAGGCGTGTCCCCCGCCGGCGGGCGATTATTCGACGATCGGGAGACGGCGCCGGGCGCGAATGGGGCCGCGATCGTCAGCGACGCATTTGCCCGTATGCACTTCAATGGCGATGCGCTCGGCAAGAAAGCGCGCATTGGTGGGCACGTGCTGGAAATCGTAGGTGTCATGCCCGCCGGATTTCGCTTTCCTCGAGCCGATGTATGGATTCCCGTCGATACCGTTTACCGGGAAATAGCGCCAAACCGCGGCGCGCACAACTATCTCGCGGTTGGCCGGCTGAAAAATGCCGCCACCCTGGCTTCGGCGCACCAGGAGCTGAAAGTCGTCGCGGCGCGGCTCGAGCGAGAATATCCCAACAGCAACGCCAACAAGGGAGTTTCCGTCGCGCCGCTTGGGAATGAGATCGCGCGCGGGTGGACCACGATGTTGTACGTGCTTCTGGGCGCGGTCTTATTGCTGCTCCTGATCGCTTGCGCAAACGTGGCGAATCTGTTGTTAGCCAGGGCGGGAGCGCGGGCGCGAGAGATAGGATTGAGAGCCGCTCTGGGCGCGGTGCAACTAAGGATTGTTCGGCAGTTGGTCACCGAGAGTCTTGTGTTGGGCTCGCTAAGCGGACTCCTCGGGCAGGTCCTCGCTTATTTCGGCACATCCGCCCTGGTTGCGCTTGCGCCTCCAAACGTGCCGCGGATCGAAGAGGTTTCCATCGACTTCCGCGTCCTTGGATTCGCCATAGGCTTGACGATCGCGGCTTGCATGGTCTTTGGTGTCTTGCCCGCAATTCGCGCATCGCGTGTCGACCTGCTTCAGGCGCTCAAGCTGGGGCGAGGTCTTCAGGAATCGCATGCGCCATTGCACGGCGCGCTAGTTGCGGCCGAGGTCGCATTTTCGGTCTTGTTGCTTGCCGGCGCCGGTCTCCTGTTGCGGAGCTTCGACAGGCTTACTCGGGTCGCCTTGGGCTTCGATACGCAACAGGTTCTGGTGATGGAGACAAGCAACCCTGTATCGGACCAGCCGGGCGCTGCTCGGGTCGTGCGCCGTTATCAGGCGCTGCTCGGTGAGATCGCAAGGGTTCCCGGCGTCGCGGCGGTTGCGGCCGCGCGCATCCCGCCGGGAGAGGTGGCAAGTGACGGAGCTTATGTAGTTGATGGCGACATTTCGAAACTGAGTATCAGCAGCCCCATGGCGGCATACTCCGTTGTCTCACCCGGCGTATTTACCGTTCTGGGGATCCCGTTGTTGCGCGGACGCGATTTTACAGACGCGGATATGCCCGACGCGCCGCTCACGGCCATTGTCAACGAGACGCTCGCCAAAGCTGCTTTCCCGCACGGCGATGCGATCGGGCATTCGATCGTTTGCGGCATGGATACGCTAAAGCCGATGACCATTATCGGTGTTGTCGCGGACATCCATCAAAAAGGTCCGGGGCAGGAGGTTATGGCCGAGATCTATATGCCCTACATACAGCATCCGCGGCCCTCGACTTCATTGCGGATTCTGGCGCGCACCTCAACGAAACCGGAATCCCTTACATCCGCGCTGCGGCAGAAGGCCAGCGAAGCGATGCCGGAGATGCCGGTGAAGTTCACCACGATGCAGGCGCGTCTGTCTGAAAACGTAGCAGTCCCGCGGTTCCGGACCCTTCTGCTCAGCCTCTTCGCCGCAGTGGCGCTGACGCTCACCCTCGTGGGGATCTACGGAGTGGTTGCGTTTGTGATGAGTCGGCGCACACAGGAAATCGGTTTGCGAATGGCGTTGGGGGCAACTTCACCCGGCATTGTTACTCTTGTCCTCTCACAAGGTATTCGGGTCGCGCTTGTAGGCCTGACAGCCGGATTGTTGGCCGCGCCGCTCGGAGCGCGCTGGCTGAATTCCATGTTGTTTGAAGTCGGGCCGCTGGACCTTCCCACATATGCCGCCGTCGCTGGATTGATGCTAATCGCCGCCGCGGTCGCTTGTATAGTACCGGCAGCGAAAGCCGCGAGGATGCACCCGATGGCCGCTCTGCGGCAGGAATAAGGCCTACGCTTCCGCAGTCCGCTTGCGGCCGTAGAAGAAGTAAATCCCCAACCCCACCACCAGCCAAACGACAAATCTCAGCCAGGTCTCGAGCGGCAGGCTGAGCATCAGCACGAAGCAAAACACAATCGAGACGGCCGGCAGAACCGGAACCAGCGGTACGCGAAAGCCGCGGGGCTCGGCAGGTTGGGTGCGGCGAAGGATAATCACTCCGGCGGAAACGATCACAAACGCGAATAGTGTGCCTATATTGGTGAGATCGGCGAGGGTGCCGATATCCCAAATTCCGGCCGGAATGCCGACGAAAATTCCGGCGATCCAGGTGCTCAGGTCAGGCGTTTCGAAGCGCGGATGGATGCGCGAAAACAGCGATGGTAAAAGCCGGTCGCGCGACATCGCGAACCAAATCCGCGCCTGCCCGTATTGACCCACCAGCAGCGAGCTCGTCATGCCCATAAGCGCCCCGATCGTCACCACGAAACGAATGCGGTTGTAGCCGAGCATCTTCAGCGCGTTCGCGACCGGCGCATCGTTGGCCAAAGAGGTCCAGTGCGCGATCCCCGTAAGCACCAGCGCGACGGACGCATATAAAACGGCGCACGCCGCGAGCGTGATCACGATTCCAAGCGGCATATTTCGCTGTGGAGCGCGGCACTCTTCCGCCGCCGTCGAGATCGCATCGAATCCGATATAGGTGAAGAAAACCACGGCTCCGCCGGTCAAAACTCCTGAGAATCCGTTCGGCGTGAACGGATGCCAGTTGGCGGTATTAACACTGCGCATCGCGCCGAAGATGAAGATCAGGATGGCCGCGATTTTGATCGCCACCATCGCGTTATTCGTCCCGGCGCTTTCCCGCGCCCCGCGGACCAGCACCCAAGTCAGCAGCATCACCAGCAAGAACGACGGCAGGTTGAAAATGGCTCCCGTCGCCTTGCCGCCTTCGAATACGGGATTCGCAAGCGACGCCGGCAAGTGGAATCCGAATGCATTGTCGAGCAGATCGTTAAAGTACGCTCCGAAGCCCACCGCGACCGCCATATTGCCCACGGCGTATTCGAGAATCAGGTCCCAGCCGATGATCCAGGCGAAAATCTCGCCAAGCGCAGCGTAGGCGTAAGAGTACGTGCTGCCCGCGACGGGAATCATCGACGCCAATTCCGCATAGCAGAGCGCCGCAAAACCACAGGCGACCCCGACGAGCAAAAACGAAACGGCAATCGCCGGACCCGCGCCGGGCCGTCCGAAGCTGCCCACGGCGTGCTCCCCTTGAAGGATCAAATTGAGCACCGGCGCTTTCAGAATCGAAGGGTAATCGAATTTCAGACCGGCGGCTGCCGTGCCCGTGAGCGTGAAAATGCCCGTGCCGATGACGTTGCCGATACCGAGCGCGACCAGGCTCCACAGCCCCAGCGAACGTTTTAGGCGAATGGAAGACTTCTCGCTTGCCGCAAGCAGTTCGCCAATGGACTTGGTGCGGAGAAGGGACATGTGAGCGATCGCTTTCAGCGATCGGCTATCAGCTGTCAGCTTTCAGCTTGCCGCTTTCAGCGCGGCGGTATCAGCTATCGATCAAAGGTTGACCGGGCTGATAGCTGAGAGCTGAGAGCTGACAGCTTCTTACCGTTTGCGCTGGCCTTTGGCCAGCTTCCTTACTTTGCGCTTTTGCGAGCCTCGCGCCACGTCGGCGGCTCGTTTCGCCACCGCAGGCGCCTCCCCGCGGGCCTTGCGCTTTGCCTTTTTTCGTTCTGCTTTGTCGGTAATGTGTTTTGTGTTCATTCGATCTTGATTCCTGCGTACTTCGCGACTAGCTTTACCAACCCATGCCCGGGGAAGCTTACCGTCACCTTTGCGTCATCGCCGGAGCCTTCCAACCGCACGATGGTGCCGCGGCCATATTTGACGTGCTGGATGGTCGAGCCCAGAGCGGATCTCTTCTTCGGCGCCATTCCCTGAGGCGCGGGCTTTGAGACGGGCCGCACAGGCGCGGGCGCCGTTGCGGGCTGCCCCCCAAAAAATTGCCGGATATTTTGCGCTGAATTAGCAGTTTTTCCAGTATAAAGGTTTCTCTGGACCGCCTCGCGGACGTAGTGCTGTTCGGCATGAAGATCCACCGCTCCGCGCGGCAACCCGCCCGCGCGGCGGCTGACATTTTGCACCAGAGCGGACGGAACTTCCTTCAGAAATCGCGAAGGAATGGATGCTTCCTGGTCACCGCCGCCGAACCGGCGCCGGTACCGCGCGCGGCTCAAATAAAGGCGTTTGCGGGCGCGCGTCATCGCGACGTAGCACAACCGCCGCTCTTCTTCCATCGCGCTCTCCGAATCCAGCAGCGAACGGCTGTGTGGGAACAAACCCTCTTCCATGCCCGCCAGGAATACGATCGGAAACTCAAGGCCCTTAGCATTGTGCATCGTGAGCAGCGAAACCGGAGCGCGTTCATCCACTGCATCGGCGTCCGACACGAGCGCCGCGTGATCCAAAAATTCGCGAATCGTTTCGCCGCGCTCGGAAGCATCTACGGCGGCGTTCAGAAACTCGTCCAGGTTTCCCAGGCGGCTTTGCGATTCCGGCGTGTTCTCCTCTTCGAGCATTCGGCGATAGCCGGTGCGCTCGAGGACATCCTTTACGGTCTCCCGGATCGGTTTCAGATCCACCCCCTCGCCGAGTTGCTGCATCATGCGATGAAACGCGGTCAGGGCTGCTTCGGCACGGTTGGACAAGCTTATGCTTGTCCTACTCTCAAGCATGCGCTCCAACGCAATCCATACCGGAATTTTGTGCTCGCGCGCATACTGCTCGATTTGCTCCACCGTCGTGCGGCCGATACCGCGCGCGGGAGTGTTGATAATCCGCAGCAAGCTAATGGAATCCGAGGGGCTGACCAGCGCCTTCAAATACGAAAGCAGGTCCTTGATTTCGGCGCGCTGATAAAAACTGAATCCGCCGACGATTACATATTTCCGGCCATATCGCCGCAGTGCTTCCTCGATCTGCCGCGATTGAGCGTTCGTGCGGTACAGCACGGCCACATGGTCGTCCGGATCGCGAGACAAATGCGCGTCGATGTTGTGGGCAATCCACAAGGCTTCGTTTTCGGCATCGGGCGCTTCGTAAAAAGCGATTTTTTCGCCTGCTCCGGCCTCGGTCCATAACCATTTGCCGATGCGCTCCGTGTTGTTGGCCACCACCGCGCTGGCCGCTTCAAGAATCGTTTTTGTCGACCGGTAATTCTGCTCCAGGCGGATGACGGTCGCACCCGGGAAATCGCGCTCGAAATCGAGGATATTGCGAATGTTCGCGCCGCGCCACCCATAAATCGATTGATCTTCGTCGCCGACCACCGCGATATTTCGCTGCCCTCCCGTAAGCAGTCGCATCAGCTCATACTGGCTGCGATTGGTGTCCTGATATTCGTCGATCATCAGGAATTCGTAGCGGCGATTGAGCTTTTCGCGCGTGGGGGCGTCGTGCGCAATCAGGCGCACGGTTTCAAGCAGCAGGTCGTCGAAATCGAGCGCGTTCGATTCGATCAAACGGTTCTGATACCGCTCGTACACCACCGCCAGCCGCGAAACGATGGGATCCGTAGCCTTCGCAGCCATTTCATCCGGCGTCGTCTTGTGGCTCTTAGCGTGGCTGATGCGAGAAAGCGCGCCTCGATACGCCATGAACTTCTCGTCCAAGCCGAGATCTTTATACACCGACTTGAGAATCGCCACCTGATCTTCGTCGTCGTAGATGTTAAAGGACGGCGTGAAATTGGAACGCAGTTCCGCCAAGGGCGCCCCTTCGCGGCGCAGAACGCGAACGCAGAAGGAGTGGAAGGTCGCCACAGTAGGTCCGCCGCTGCCTTCAAACGGGACCAAGGATTGGACCCTGCCGCGCATCTCTCCAGCCGCTTTATTGGTGAAGGTAACCGCCAGGATTGCCCATCCCGGCACGCGGTGCGCTTCAATAATATGGGCGATGCGGTGGGTTATGACCCGGGTCTTTCCGCTGCCCGCTCCGGCCAAGACCAGCAGAGGACCTTCCACATGGGCAACCGCCTCGCGCTGGCGGGGGTTCAGACCTTGCAGGAAGTCCATGTGAATCTTAAGTTTACCATGTGGCAAGTCACGGTTTTTCATCGTGTTGGCGCGCGTTTAGCAGCAGTGTTCATTTGTGCAATGCAGTGGGTCGCGATGATCTACTACGCCGCCTTCGGCCTTATTGCGAACAACCTGTTGACCGCAGAGCTGACCGCTTGGTATGGACTAAGCTCGGTGCTGACTGACGATCATCTCAGCGCTGCCCGGCGTTCCGGTTCGCGTTCGAAGGCCGGACGCTGTTTGAACCGAACCCCGGCTAAGGACGCCTTCGATATGCGATTAAATAGCATCGCGACATGCAACCGGACGCCCAGTGAGCTTCCATCAAATGGGTGATCGGGTGGGTAATGACCTGGTTTCGCCCTGGCCGCTCCGGCCAGACCAGCACAGGAACTTCCAACACGGGCACGTCTCGCTCCAGCGCGATTCAGACCTCTACTAAGTCCATGTGTTGGTTTTACTATGCGAACTGGGAATGTTGCCTTGCCGAGTTCCGATCCGTCTATACTAGGGTATATATGGAGACTAAAATCGCGAAATTATTCAAGAACGGCTCCAGCCAAGCCGTCCGACTGCCGTCCGAGTTCCGGTTCGCGGGCAGTGAAGTCTACGCAACTCGCGATGAAGTTACTGGCGAGGTGGTTTTGTCCGATCGGCCCGGCAGCAATGTATGGCACGATTTCTTCGAGTTCATGCGATGCGTGGATGTGCCCGCGGATTATATGTGCGACCGGCCTATGAACAGGCCGCCGCTCAACCGCGATGTGTTTTCTGAAAATGAATGAGCGTGCTTTACATGCTCGACACCGACATCGCGAGCTATATTATCAAACGGCACTCGCCGGAAATAGAAGTAAAGTTAGTAGACATTGAGCCGTCGCGCGTTTGCATTTCGGCGATCACTTGCGCTGAGTTGTTGTACGGACTTAAGCGGCTTCCACCTGAGCACAGGCTGCACCAGGGCGTACGGCGGTTCTTAAAAGTAGTGCGCGTGCTCGCGTGGGATCGAGATGCCGCGGGCTTCTATGCAGATATTCGGGATCGGCTGGTAACTGCCGGCGAGCAAATTGGCGAGCTGGACATGATGATCGCCGCGCATTCAATTGCCGCCATGGCGACTTTAGTAACGAACAATATTCGGCACTACGAGCGTATTAGCGCGCCTCTGATATTAGAAAACTGGGCGTAGGTTCGGCTATATACGGGGGTCGGTCGCTTTACCGCAACCTCGCACTTATGCCAGAAGCTTGATGACATCTCTGATCAATTCATTAACCGGTGTCACGATTAGAATTACTGGCGCCATGGGCAAAGCCGCGGCGAGTGCAAGCACGATCAAGGTGCGCCGGTCCAAAGGTATGAACCTCATCTCGCGAACCGTTTCAAGACCGTGGCTTAGATTCGCGAGAGAATTCGCATCGGGATGTCCTAGAAGCTCGGTGCCGGGCTGGGCGCCGGGCCCGATCCATCTCGCATCAAACGCCTGATCGTGGGCCGCGTTCATTGCTCCAAACTCAAAGATTGCTTGGTCTCTGGTCCGAATCAGAAGAGGCGTCGCACATAATAATGGCGCCACAGAGGCTAGCGCTGCGATCACAATCCAGGTGATCATGAGCGGACGCGTGGAAGCGAGGGTGCCGCTCTCATAAAGCATGGAGTTTGCAACAGCTCCCGACATCACGGCGCCACCCGCGAACACGATCAGACTGAATACTTTTTGCGCCTCAGTCAGAAAGCCTAGGCCGGCGGCCCGGTCAGGATGACTCGGCACTAAATGCAACCGTAGTCGCATCACCTTCCATAGGATTAATGTCCACAGCACGAGACGCCATACCCATCGCAGCAAGAGGAAGCGGAACAGAGGAGCGCTAACCAGCAGGAACCACCAACCCGCATAACTACGGGTTCCACTGCCGTCGGCCGCGATGTGCCAGGTAGCGACACCGCGTATATAGAAGTCCGACAGATTGGGTTCCAAGGATGGAGCGTAAGCGATGGCAAGCATGACAAGCTCCGGCAGAATGCGGTTCTGGAGGCGCTCGATTCTGTTTAGTAAGGCTTCAAATGAAGGGAGCTCGGCAGCGCTGACAAGCCCGGCTCGCAAAAACTGCCGCACCGCGCGACGGAGGCGGCGATCGATGGGAATTCCAGCCAAAACCAAAATCGGCAGCGCGATCAAGAAGCGGACCGATACCTCGAGATCGAGTAGGAAGGGAATTCGAATCTCACGGTTAAAACTCTCTCCCTGCGCGAACGACAGCACAAGCAAGGGCAGCCAACAAATAGCCATCAGGAGAACCGCTCGTCTCACCGCATTCGAAAACCGGTCGTGGGTCGCACCAAGGCGTTGGAGGAAGTTATAGAGCGGCCCCTGAAACACCAACGAAAAACGGTCCGCCGCTTCTGACGTCAGTGGTCCCGCAGCATGTGTTTTTGATCCATCACTCGCCGTGGTTCGCTCCAAATATGTTGCGCGGTCCACTTTTACCGGCCCTGATTTCGAAATATTCTCGGCGTATGCCGGGCCAGAATTCGCTAGAATATTTGAACCCCGTGTCGCCGACTATCTAAAGATCAAACTTTTCGCCTACCTCACCGATGGTGCGTTGCGAGCCCGCGCGTGCCTCTGTGATTCCGGTGCCTCTGTAATTAGAGATGGCCGCGAGGGCGAATCTGTGATTATCTTTTTTGGCTTGGTTACCGCTTCCGGTCACAGATCCAGTGAACGCCGTGCGCCCCAAACCACCCGGGGGCGGGTCGCATTGTAGGAGTTCTGTGTGTGTAACTGGAGAGTCTCTTGGTCCATCACAAGGGCGGGTGGAGAAAAATCCATCCTGCCGGTTTTGGCTGCCGCGCACAGCGGAATGAGCACGGAAGAGTTTCAGTGACCGTGAACGATCTGACTGCGCACGGCGAAGCCTCCGAAAACGGGACGCCCCCTAGATGGTGTATCAATCGATGCTTGAAGTGCTGACATATGTGCGGGCCAACGGGTCCAGAGGCGCCTAGATGAAGACCGATTAGAGGGGTGTTCCGGTGACACGAGCTGTACCGACAAAGAGAATGCTCTTGGGGATCCTTGTGGCAATCTCCGGCGCCTTGGCTTCGATCATTTGCTGGACGGCAACTCCTTCAAGGGTTAGCGGCCACCCCACGGCTTTCGGATCCAGGTCGGAAGAGTTCGCATCCACCATTCCCAATACAAAATCTCCTTCGAGTCCCGCGCCGGCAGGGATGGTTTGGATCCCGGGCGGGGAGTTCTCCATGGGAAGCACGGCGACCAGCGAGGGTCTGTGTCAGCTGCATGGAACGACGCAGGATGCCCTGCCCGTGCACCGCGTCTATATTGACGGGTTCTGGATGGACCAGGCCGAAGTCACCAATGCGCAGTTCGCGGTATTCGTGAAGGCGACGGGCTACAAGACGATCGCCGAACGTACGCCGACTCGAGAACAGTTTCCGACTGCGCCGCCGGAGAACCTCGTCGCGGGATCCGTCGTGTTTACACCCCCCTCTTATCCCGTTCCTCTGAGCAATCATTACCGATGGTGGAGCTACGTGACAGGCGCTAATTGGCGGCATCCGGAAGGGCCGAGCAGCTCGATCCAGGGAAAAGAGAACAGCCCGGTGGTGCAGATCGCTTATCCTGACGCGATGGCCTACGCCCGATGGGCCGGCAAACGGTTGCCGACAGAGGCAGAGTGGGAATTTGCGGCGCGCGGAGGACTCGCGGGAAAGTTGTACGCCTGGGGGGATGAGTTCCGCCCGCGAGGAAAATGGATGGCCAATACGTTTCAGGGCCAGTTTCCCTTCAAGGACACCGGCGAAGATGGATTCGCCGGTCTGGCTCCGATTCGCTCGTTCCCGCCCAACGGCTACGGACTTTACGACGTGGCCGGTAATGTCTGGGAATGGACTAACGATTGGTACCGGCCCGACTACTACCGGACGTTGGCCGCCGCCGGGGGCGTCGCGCGCAACCCGCAAGGGCCGGAGGCTCCATATGATCCCGCAGAACCGACGGAAAGAAAACGCGTGCAACGGGGTGGTTCATTCCTCTGCACCGATCAGTATTGCACGCGCTACCTTGTCGGCACTCGCGGCAAAGGGGAAGAGACCACCGGGACCAACCATCTCGGATTTCGCTGCCTGAAAGATTGAAGGAGAATGTATGCGAAAAGCGAGCCTTGCTATCGGATTTGCCGGCCTTTGTAGCTTGGCCTCCGCACAACCGGTCCCAACGCAGAATAAACCCAACATCATCGTGATCATGGGCGACGACATCGGCTGGTTCAACATCGGCGCCTACAACCAGGGGATCATGGCGGGGCGGACGCCGAACCTCGACCGGATGGCGGCCGAGGGCATGCGTTTCACCGACTACTACGCCGAGGCGAGTTGCACCGCCGGACGCGCCAACTTCATCACAGGCCAGCTGCCGATCCGCACCGGCATGACCACGGTGGGGCAGGCCGGCGCCAAGATCGGCATCCCGGATCAGGCGGTCACGATCGCAACCGCCCTAAAAGCGCAAGGGTACGACACCGGCCAATTCGGCAAAAATCATTTGGGCGATCGCAACGAGTACCTGCCCACAGTCCATGGCTTCGACGAGTTCTGGGGATATCTTTATCATCTGGACGCCATGGAAGATCCTTTCCATCCCAATTACCCCCAGGAACTGAAAGACAGGGTCGGTCCGCGCAACTTATTGCACACCTGGGCAACGACCACGGACGATATCACGGTGGATCCACGCTGGGGAAAAGTCGGAAAGCAGAAGATCGAAGACGAAGGCCCGCTGCCGCCCCATCCGATGGCAGGCATCAAGTACAACATGGAAACGGTGGACGAGGTGATCCGGGACCGTGCGCTGCAGTTTATCGACAAAGCCAAAGCGAACGGCAATCCGTTCTTTGTGTGGCTCAACCCCGCGCGCATGCATGTGGTAACCCATCTTTCGCCGAAATACGAGGCGATGCGCACGCCAGAGAACGGTTGGTCCGTCCAAGAAGCCGGGATGGCGCAGCTGGACGACATCGTGGGATCGGTACTGCAGCATCTTAAGGACGCGGGGCTGGACAATAATACCCTCGTTGTCTTCACCACGGATAACGGCGCCGAAAACTTCACCTGGCCCGATGGCGGCCAGACGCCCTTTGCCGGCGGCAAAGGAACCGTTTTGGAAGGCGGCTTCCGCGTCCCCTGCATTATCCGGTGGCCGGGCCATGTTCCCGCGGGCAAAGTCGAGAACTCGATCGTCTCCGGCCTGGACTGGTTTCCCACGCTACTGGCCGCGGCCGGCGACTCAAACATCGTCGAGGAGCTGAAGAAGGGCAAGCAGATCGGAGACCGGACGTATAGGGTCCATTTGGACGGCTACAATCAGATGGACCTGATCACCGGCAAAGGCCCGTCCGCGCGGCCTGAGATCTTTTACTTCGCAGAAAGCACGCTGGGGGCCGTGCGCTACAACGATTACAAATACCGTTTCATTGATCAGCCGGGTGGATGGCTGGGCAATACAGTGAAGGTCGATTGGCCGATCCTGGTCAACTTGCGCCTGGACCCGTTGGAGCGAACGAGCCTGCCGACCCAATCGATGGAGATGTCTTCGTGGTTTCTCTACCAGTTCTGGCGCTTCGTTCTGGTGCAGCAGCTCGTCGCTCAATATGCGAAGACCTTTATCGACTTTCCGCCGATGCAGAAAGGCGCCAGCTTCAACTTAGAGCAGATCAAAGAGGAGCTGCAGAAGAAGATACAATCCAATGCCTCCCAGTGAGGCTGCTTATCGAGAACGGAGTGTGGCGAAGCGTGGCCTCAAAGATTGATCCGGCCGGCGAAATGTCAGGCTCAAGCAAGGCGAGAGAATCGACAAGTACTTTCAACCATCAGCGCCGCACGCGGAGTTTATCACCGGAAATCGAACATCACAGACTTCGCATCCTTTATGAGCTTCTGTACGACCTCACAAAGACTCACAGTCTGGAAGACGTTTATGAGTCTGCAATTTCGGCCCTCTTAGCTGGGACGGACGCCGGGCGCGCATCCATTCGCATATTCGATGACGATGGAATCCTTCGCTTTAAAGCGTGGCGGGACCTTTCTTCCGATTTCCGGGAAGCTCTGACCAGCTACGTTCCGTGGCCAAAAGGCGCGGTCGATGCATTGCCGGTGCTTAAGCCGGGCGTGGGGCGAGACAAGGATTTGGCCCCGTTTCGTGACGCCCTCGCGTGTGAGGACGTCAGCGGCATGGGAATAATTCCGCTCATCTCGCAAAATGGCGTATTTGGAACTTTCGACCTGCTTTATCGTCAGCCGCACAGTTTTTCGGATAATGAAGTGATTGTGGCGCAGGCGATTGCGTATCACATCTCGTCCGCAACGGAAAAGAAGAAAGCCGCGATTCAACTGGCTGAAGTAGCGCGACGCCGGGAAGCTATTCTTGAGTCCACGAATGTGAGCATTGTCGTAAAAGACGCTAGCGGGCGTTACACGCTCGTAAACCGAAGATTCCGCCGTTTGCTCCACATATCCAAGCAGCAGGTGGCGGGCAAAACAGATTACGATTTTTTCCCTAGGGATGTAGCCGACCGCTTGCGAGCGAATGACGAGCGCGTATTCCATGAGGGCCAGATAATCGAATTCGAAGAGGAAATACCTTATGACGATGGCATCCACACCTATATCTCTGAAAAAATCCCTCTTCGCTCCGCAGAAGGACAAATAGTCGCGGTGTGCACGATTGCGAAGGACATCACCGACCAAAAAAAAGCGGACACGGCGCTTCGCCGCGCCAATCGAAGCCTGGAACAGTTTGCGTATTCGGTTTCACACGATTTGAGAGAACCCACACGAATGATGGTCGCGTTCACGCAACTTTTGCAGAAATGTTGTGGACCCCGTTTAGATGCGCAAGCGAATAAGTATATGGAGTTCATTGTCGGCGGCGCGCTACAAATGCAAAATCTAATATCGGGTCTCTTCGATTTCCTTGAATCCGGCAATATTCCTAATGAACAGATTGTGCCAGTGAATTGCGAATCGGGAGTGGCAGGAGCGAAGGACATTCTGAAGGGGGCGATCGAAAAAACTGGCGCGCATATCATAGTTGGTCCGATGCCTTCGGTCGAGGTACGTGGATTTCATTTGATCCAGCTGTTTCAAAACTTGATTGGCAACGCTATAAAGTACGCAAAGGCCGGCGTTTCTCCGCGGATCAGCATTCAATCCGAGCGGGAGGACAATATGTGGCGCTTTTCGGTTTCCGATAATGGAATTGGAATACCTTTGGAACACCACGATCAGGTGTTTGGATTGTTCAAACGGCTACATGCACGCGGCGAATACCGAGGAACGGGAATCGGGCTGGCGATTTGCCGTAACATCGTGGACTGGTACGGAGGGCGAATTTGGGTGGAATCAGAAGTGGGACACGGCTCCACCTTTTTCTTCACGCTGCCCGGTCCCCGTGAAGCAACCGGCGTAAGTGGGCGTTGTCAGCAACACAAAGATGTTTCGGACTGAAGCAGCGGATTACCCCGCTAATTTATGGCGCTGTATGTCGCGGAAGAGCTTTAGCGCAACGGAATCATCCGCTCCCTTGCGGTCGCGGCTCGGTATCGGCTATGTCGCGGCTCGGTATCGGCACCCGATGCAGGGTCCGCCGGGTCTTCGGAACGGAAATCTCCACAGGCTGACGCCTGTGCCACTTCGCGCTGTAGGTGATCCTGTCCCCGCAGAAACCGTTACTCACGGATTCGGCAGGGCAGCAATGGGCACATCGGTATGCACGAAATCGTCGCCCTTACAAAGAAGAGGCTCGCCCAAAACCATCGCCAGGGCGTAGGAGAAGCAGTCGGCATAATTAAGCCCTGCCCGATGCCGGCCTTCGCCGAAACGGGAGAACGCGTCGCGCGCAAGTAACGCTTGCTCCCGATCCACCGCGACCAGTTCAATGCCGGCTTTGGCCAGAAAGCGATCTAAGTTCCGCAGGCCTTCGGCGCCGTTCCGCGCATCGATCACGATCGAAATCTCTACAAATGTAGCCGCGGACATCCGGCGCGAATCGGCCGCTTCGATGGCTTCAATGAAACCTCGCCTTCCGGCCTCGCCGAAGAGGATTGCGGCAACCGCGGAGGCATCGATTATCATTTGCCCGGACGAACCTGGCTGCCGTAGCCGAGGATCTCTTCGGCGGTTCTGGAGTCCAGGACAGGAAGGCTCGCGGCATGTTTCGCAATTTCTTCCAGCTCATCCGCGAGCCGCCGCTGCGATCGCTCCCGCCGCACACGCATCAATCTGTCG
This sequence comes from Bryobacterales bacterium, assembly GCA_019261985.1. GTDB lineage: Bacteria > Acidobacteriota > Terriglobia > Bryobacterales > Bryobacteraceae > Palsa-187. The sequence continues at coordinate 29,111 of JAFAQY010000074.1, forward strand.
CGCAGCGCTTTGGTCACTGCCTCCGTTTTCGTTTCCCCTGTCTGCTTAGCGAGTTCCGCTGCAAGTTGCTCAGCTTCCGGATTTCGAATATTCAGCGCCATGTAGTTGTGTAGATTACTAGCTACACTGTAACACTACGCATATGCCTACTGTCCATAGGGGATCTTGTTTTTATGTTGTAACCTGAGCAAAGCGAGAGGTCGCCTTTCCATGTGGATAGAAAGGTTTATGACGACCGCCGCCTCCCCTGGTGGCCATGCTCGTTGATTTTGCCCTCATCGAGCGGGCTAGAAGCGGCGACGATAGCGCTTTCAGTCAGGTAGTTCAAGCTTATAAGAAACGTATCCTGGGCACGATCGCCAGGCTGATTGGGCGTCCGGAAGATGTTGAAGACGTAGGACAAGAGGTGTTTCTGCGTCTTTATTACTCGCTGGAGCAGTTGCGAACAGCGGAGGTCTTTGAACCGTGGCTGTACCGCTTGACCGTCAATGCCGCGTATGACTACTTGCGGCGGCAGCGCCGGAGGCGGGAGAGCCGGATGTCGGATTTGAGTGAGCAGCAGGTCATGATGGCCGATGCTGCAGCCGGAGGAAAGCTCAGCGAGGAAGAGCAGAGGCGCGGGAAGGTTCGCGAGCATGTGCAGGCGTTGCTCGAAAAGGTCTCCGAAGAAGACCGCATTCTGCTGACTCTAAAAGAAGTTGAAGGTCTTTCGCTGAAAGAGTTGGAGAAGATATACGGCGTTAACGAGAACGCGCTCAAGGTAAGGTTATTCCGCGCCCGCCAACGAGTTCTGAAGGCGCATGAGTTGCAGGCCGAGCAGTTGTAGGTCGCCGTAAGAGGTGTAGAATGGATCGCATGAATCGCCAGCCGTTGCCCGGCAATGAAGCTGACAAACTGGAATCGCTGTGGGCGAAGTATCGCGAGGCCTGCCCCGATCCGGAGTCCGGCGCGAACTTTATGCCGCTGTTATGGCAGAAGATCGAGGCTCGCCGTGTAGAAACTACGTCGGTTTTCCGTCACATGGCTCAAGCTTGGGCCGTTGCGGCGCTGGCTCTTACGTTGATCATCGCTGTATTAATCCCCCGGCTTCAGAAAGAACCCATCTACAGTGCAAACACGTACGTCGAAGTCCTGGATGAAGCGCACGCCAATGATGCTGTAGATTTGCTTGCAGGCGGAGAGGTTGAATGAAGCTCTCGCGGGCTGCCATTACGCTTTATTTTGGCCTCGTGTTCGTGAGCGGAGGAGTGCTCGGCTTTTACGCGAACCGGCTGTATGCGGTTTCCGCAGCGCCGCCGCGTCCTGCTGCAAAGACCGCGCAAACCCCGCAAGAGTTCCTCAAAGGCTTGGTTTCGTTTTACACCCAGCGTCTGGAATTAAACACGGACCAGACGCAGAAGCTCCAGATCATCCTCGACGATATCAACGCCCAGTATCAGGCACAGTTCAAGAAGGAGCGCGCCGCGATCCGCCCGGAGTTGAACCGCATCCATCAGGAGCAGATCGATAGGATTACCGAGATGCTCACGCCCACGCAGCTCGAAGAGTACCAAAAGGTGCTTAAAGAACGCGAGCAGATACGGGAACAGAAAAAGAACAGCCGTCCGGGCGGACCCGGCTTTTAAGAGCTTTCAACCGGCGCGTTTGCCACGTATTGTTCGATTGGCTGAACCACCCGTCCGTCCACGATGGGCGTGCACCTCGCGGGAAATTCCTGCCGGATTTCAACATCCTCCTCCCGTAGCTGCGCGAGGAATCGGCCCAGATGCAGCATCGCCCCGCTGGGAACGTCGTGTAACACAATCAGGCTCCAATCGGCTGTCCGGGCTTCTTCCAATGCTCGATGGACCCAGCCGTCCGGATCCCGCCAATCGCCAGGCACGCTGTTCCATAGAACGCAGGTGTAATTTCCAGCTAGAAGCGTGGCGACCGCCGCCGGATGCAGCAGGTGATGGCCGATCCGGCCGCCGCGTCCGTATGGGCGAAATAGGCGCCTGGGCTGGTTGAGCCGGCTCAACACCTGTTCAGCGCGCTCAATTTCCCACACCGCCGCCGCGGCTTCGAGCTCCCCGAGCGGGGTCGTATGAGAATAGGTGTGATTTCCGATCCAATGTCCTTCCGCGCTTGCCCGCTGCATGAGCGCGCCGCCATCTCCGGTTTCCGCTTGCTTACCGATCACGAAAAACGTCGATTTAATTCGGTGCTTCGCCAGGCAGTCGAGCACATGAGACGTGACGTCCGCTGTAGGTCCGTTATCGAAAGTCAGAGTGACGGTGCGCGGCAAGTACTATTGCAGCATGGGCAGGCGAGTCGACACCCGGCGCCCGGCGGGTGCTGAAGCACCCGTTGCGGGCTAAAGCCCGCTCCACCACCCCGTTAAACTGAATTCGTATGGACGCCGACTGGAGAACGCACGGGGTGAAGGTGATTCCAAAGGATTCTCTCGACACCAACACGCCGCAGACGCCCGGCATGAATCGCGCCGCGGCGATCGACTTCGCTCGCGCTGGCGCGCAGAAGATCTGGGCGGGAACTGTCAGCATC
>JAFAQY010000049.1 GCA_019261985.1 Bryobacterales bacterium
ACGACGATTACGAGATCTCTCTATTCAAAACCAAAAACCAAGAAAGGACGTCGGCCGCTACGCGGCCTCCTTCCCGATTTTCATGCTCATCTTGCATTGGAAACGGAATCCCATTTCATGCTCATTCTTCGATTGGAAAATGCTCTCCGTCCGGTTCGCCGACGCTCAAATCTTTTCCGCTCGGATAGTCTCGATACTCAATGCCGTGCTGCCGCAAATAATCGTGCATGCCGGCGATATCGAAGCCGGGCAGCCCCGCGCAAATGTGATCGACCTTGATCTGTTGACCCGTGTCGATGGCCATGTATGCCGGCCCCAGTTGAACGTATCGCCGCGAAGTCCGGTTGTTCTTAAGGATCGCGTTCCCGAACACGCGCGCGTAGAACGCGGTCGATTTCTGAACATCCGACACGAAGAATTCCAAGTGATCGAGTTCCGTGAAGCGCAGCGCCGTATCGGCGCCCAGCACGCGCCCGATCGGGAGACAAGCCGCTCCGAGTACGCTCACAACGTCGCGGCGGCAAAGAAGCGAATTGGGCTGCATGGACGCATACTACCTCATTCATAACTTCGCGTAGCGGGTGTTGCGAACACCGTTCCTCCATCACAATAGGCGCGTGCCGGCTTACGTGCGCGCTTCTGTCGGATTTGGATGCCCATACGGCCCTCCAATGAGGTCCTGAAACAACTCGGTCCGCCATGGGGCCCCGCGGTCTTCGCAAAGCGAACCAGCAGAATCGCGCATCTCGAGATCGGCTGCGCTCCAGCGCATGTTGATGCCGGCCACGGGGGTATCCGTTGCTGGCAACCGATTAGGCCCCGAAGGTCGCCGATTTCGTCTTTTGTTGGCCCTGCTACGGACCCGTTCTGCAGCGAGAAAACATCGCCTAAGGGCTTTTGTATTGAATGAGGGAGTGGTGGGCCCGAGAGAACTCGAATCTCTGACCTCTACCGTGTCAAGGTAGCGCTCTAACCAACTGAGCTACGGGCCCGGAACGCAAGGCGAACAAGAAAACGGTCGTCTGCGCACTCGGCAGAATCTCAATATAGCACTTCGCTCTAACACACAGTCCATCGCACGCCGCACATGCTGTGGGGCCTTACTTCGCATCCTTTGCCGCTAAACTAAAATTTATGGCTTCTCTTTCACCACCCCGTCGCTGGTTGTTTGGGCCTGGGCCGACGCAGATCGAACAGCGTGTTTACGACGCGATGGCCAAGCCCGTGGTGGGCTACCTCGACCCATTTTTCTTTGAAGTAAATGAAGACGTGCGAGCCGGGCTGCGGGAGGTTTTTGGGACGCGCAACGCTTTCACGCTCGCGATTTCCGGGACCGGCAGCGCCGGGATGGAAACCGCCGTTTCGAACTTCCTGGACCCCGGCGCGAAGCTGCTGGTTTTCAGCGCCGGCTACTTCGCCGACCGGATCGCTGAGATGGGCCGGCGTCACGGCGCTCAGGTTGTCGTGCGTCGGAAGCCGTGGGGCGAGATCTTTACAGAGGCCGAGGCTCGCGAAGCGGTACAAGCCGAGCGGCCTCACGTCGCCGCTTTCGTCCATGCCGAGACCTCCACAGGCGCGCTCCAGGATCCGCTCGCCATCACCCGGCCCGCGCACGGAGTTGGCGCGCTGGTAATCGCGGACTGCGTAACATCCCTTGGCGCGACGCCGGTCGACGTGGATGCCTCGGGAATCGATATTGCCTACAGCTGCTCGCAGAAAGGCCTGAGCTGCCCTCCGGGCTTGTCGCCGTTCACGGTATCCGCGGCGGCCCTCGAGGCGCTCAATCAACGGAAGCTCGATAATCCGGTTTGGTATCTCGACCTTAAGCTGCTCGCGGACTACTACGATGGCGGCAAATACCATCACACGGCGCCGATCTCCAGTTTTTATGCGCTTCGCGAGGGGCTCGCGGCGATTCTCGAAGAAGGAACGCAAAAACGTTTCGATCGCCATACACGCGCGCATGCAGCCTTCGTGAAGCGCATTGAAGCGATGGGACTCCACATGCACGTTGCCGCGGGCCAGCGTATACCGAACCTCAATACCGTCCGCGTTCCGGAGGGCGTGGATGACGCGCTGGTTCGAAAAGCGTTATTACACGAGCACGGAATCGAAGTCGGGGCCGGCTTTGGCCCGCTTGCGGGCAAGATCTTCCGCATCGGACTTATGGGGCCGCTGGCGAACGAAGACGGACTGGATGTGTTCTTCAGCGCGTTCGAACGCTCGATGGCACGCGCCGGCGCGGCTGTATAGAATATTAGGATATTTGCAGCCACAGTGGAGGAGGGACGAGTAGGGCTGATCTGTCCTACTCAGTCCCATAGTTGATCTCCAGCCGCCGGGCACGGCGTCCGGCGAACACCAGCACCGCCAACGTCACCACCATCAATCCCAGCATCGCGACCCACGCTTGCGGAGGCTCGGCCGAGGAAATCAGCAGCCGTTGCAGCAAACTCAATCCGCGATCCGGAGAAGCCACGACCGGGCACAGGGCCTGCAAATAAAAAATAATGCTGATCTTTTTGAGCGATGCCGGAAGGAACAGGTTGATGCTCTCCCAAAGCAGCACGCCCGCAGCCGGAATGATGGGGTTTCGGAACACGAGTCCGGCCAAGAGAAAGATGCTGCCGTACCCAATGCAAGCCAACACCGTAACTCCCAGATAAGCCGCAATCTGGCCCCATCCCGGGCCGCGCAGATATTCACTAACCGCGCCCGGTTCAAAGTGCCACGATAACGCCGCGAGCTGAAGGGCAGTTCCAGTTACGAAAATCGTTGCGGCCGCAACCAGGCCGGCGAGGTATTTGCCGGCTAGAAGCACTTCACGCCGCATGGGCGCGAGCAGATAAAAATGCAAGCTTTTATCGAGCATCTCGCCCCGGAATAGATTCATGAATATGCCGACGCAGCCGAAGAAAACCGCGAGGCGCAGATAAAAAAATTGGAAAACCGTGGCGAATATCGCGGAGTCTTTTTTCAGATTGCAGCGATCCTGTTCGTTAATGCGCTCCACCTTCCCCTCCACAAGCACTAGCGCGAAATCGCTGTCTCCGTCGGTGTATTGATAAATAGCCAGGTCGCGAAAGCCCCCCGCCCTGCGGCGACCGCCGGGAAAAGTCTTAACGGCGTAAGGCTCGCCGGCGGCGGCGACGACTTCATCCGTCGTCATCCCCTCCTTGATGGAATGGAGCGTCTCCGTCGCGACCGGATGGGCCGCGGCCAGAGCTTGCCGGTGTTCATGATCGCGCGTTACGTCTACCGCGTGGATCAAATAAATCAGCGCCGGAGCAAATGCGAGCACATACACCCACAGCCCACGGCGGGAGAAGAATGTTTTCTTCAGCTCCAGCCGCATTACCGAAGCGATTTGCGCCATCATCGCGACTCGCCTCCAATCAGGTATTCGTACACGGAATTGACGTTATCGTCTAACGGGGTTACGCCCTCAAGCTCGATCCCGTTAACAGCCAGGTCGTTCAGCGTGCGATAGAAACGATCGGCATCGCGGGTTTTAACCAGCACTCCCGCGCCGTCTTGCGCCAGGCGCGCTTCCACAACGTGATCCATCTCAAACAACTTCGAAGCGAGCACCGAAGGCTGCGCGCAGCGAATCCATACTTGCATCGGATGGTCTTTGATTTCTCCTCGAACATCGTGAATCTGGCCTTCTGCGACTACGTATCCGTTGCTCAGAAGAATCACTTGATCGGAGATTTGGTCGACTTCGTGGAGCACATGGCTTGATACGATCACGTGACGGCCCTCATGGGCCATTTCACGAAATAACGCGATGGTTTCGTTGCGGACCAGCGGATCGAGGCCATTCAGAGGTTCATCCAAGATGAGCACTCGCGGATCGTGGGCGATCGCCAGCGCCAGTTTGATGCGCTGCCGCATGCCTTTGCTGTAACCCGCTATCTTGCGCGCCGCCGCTCCAGTCATTCGCACGCGGGCGATCGCCGTTTCGGCCTGCTTGACACAGCGGTCGTGTGAATACCCGAACAGCCGCAGAAATGAGTAGATAAATTCCTGGCCCGTTAGGCCGCGCGGAAAGGAATCGAACTGCGTCGCATAGCCGATCATGTGACAAAGGCGCTGGGGCTCATTTGGGGAAATGCCCAGCACGCGAACTTCGCCGCGAGTGGGCCGCACCAAGCCCGCCATCATGTTCATCAAAGTCGTTTTGCCGGAACCGTTCGGGCCGACCAAGCTCGTAATGCCTGGCGGAATAGAAAGCGTGACACGGTTTACGCCGAGGACTTCGCCGTAGAAACGGGAAACGTTGTCGAAGGTGACGGTGGTATTCACTTGACCACCTCGAATGCCTTCACCCTGCGAGTCAGCAGCCAAAGGCAGATCGCCGACGCGATTGCCAGTGCGATCCACGCTTGTGGAACCGGAACATTGGTGGACTGCTCGTTCCGGAACATCTGCGACCAGATCACGGCGATCACCTGCCGCAAATCGAGCAAGCTGCCATAATTCGTGCGTACGATGGCATTGACCGCCGCGCCGAAGCCCGCGCCCGCGAACAATACCCCGAGAATGAGGCCGCCGGCCGCAATCCGCCATTTCACCCACGCCGATAGCGCAAGAGCCATCAGCGCCAGAAACACATCCCAGATGAAAAGCCCCACAAAAATGGAAGCCGCGATCCAGGCATTGTCGCGGGTCCACTGCCAGCCGGCGAGCTCGGCCTGGATGCCGAACACGATCAATCCCGGAAACCATGTCACCAGGGAAAGAAAATAGATAAGCAAGGTTAGCTTTCCGCCGATGTACTCTGTGCGGCTGAAGGGCCGATAAAAATAGAGCGGGAGCGCGCCGTTGGAAAGATCGGGCGAGACGAGGCCAGGTCCGATAAAGGCCGTCAGCAAGCACGCCATCGCGCCCTGAAAACCACAGAAGAACTCGAAGAATTTATTGTCGATTTGAAAAAGGCGTCCAACGGGAATATTCAGCGATTCCAGAACCGAAAGGTTGTGAGAGAGGTATATGAAGGTGGCGCACAGGAGCGGGAAGAAGAAACACGCCATTAAATATATAACCAAGAACTTCGATTGCATCAGGCGGCTATAACTGGATCGCGGAAGAACCAGGAACCGCGACCAGCGCGGAGTTTGAGCGCCGGCGTAGGCTTTATAGGTGCGTTTGTAGACTGCCATAGGCTGACGCTACTAAACAAGGAAAATCTTCCCGGACTGCTACGATTTCGATGTCGCGAAGAGGCGGGTTGGCAACCCGCCGCAGGTTTAGCAACCTGCCCCACATGGCTTGTGCCACTTTAATTCTCCATAGCCTTCATAAAAATCTCTTCGAGCGTGTCGCGCCGATAGTTCAGCCGGCGGAACTGCACGTCCCTGCCGGAGGCCCATTGATAGATCTCGCGCAACTCGAAGCCCCGCGGCAATACCATTCGGAAACGGCCCAAACCCAAAGGCGTACACTCGCAGCCGAGCCCTGCCATGGCGTCGGCGAATCCCTGATGATGTCCGTAAGCTTCCAATTCCACGAAGCGCTTATTCGCCCGGCGCTCCTCTTCGATATTGCAGGACTGCACAACGCGGCCCTGCTTCAAAATCAGCACCTCTTCGCAGGTTTCCTCCACGTCGCGCAGCAGGTGCGAACAGATCAGCAGATGCATCTCGCCCGAATCGCGCATCTCCTGGATCAGGCGAATCATCCGCTGCCGCGCGGGAGGATCGAGGCCGTTTGTCGGCTCGTCCAAAATCAGCAGCTTCGGCCCATGCACGATAGCCTGGGCGAGCTTCGCAAGCTGCTTCATTCCAAGCGAGTAGGCGCCTAACAGCCGGTACCGCGCTTCGCCGAGTCCCACATAAAACAGTGCCTCATGCGCGCGCTCCAGCGCCGCGTCCGGCGGCAGGCCGGAAAGTTCCCCCATCATGCGCACGAACGAAACCGCCGACATATTCGCAACCAGTGCATCGTTTTCAGGCATGTAGCCGATAAGCGAGCGGATTTGCGGAAGTTCGCGGCGGATATCGCACCCCAGCACCCGCCCGGTTCCGGACGTCGGCGGCACGAAGCCGACCAGCGTCTGGATCAGCGTCGACTTGCCGGCCCCATTCGGCCCCAGAAGGCCGATGGTGCGGCCGGATAACGAAACATGCAGATCAGTAAGGATGTCCCGCCGGCCGAAGCGGACGCCAAGCCCATCTAGTTCCAGTACAGCCATTGCTAAGAAGTACGTTTCAACTTAACATTTGTTCCAGGCAAGCGATCTCCCGCAGCCCGGCGCCGAAAGGCGTCCGTCGCGGGGTTACCGCAGTCTCCAGAAACTCGCGGCAAAACTCCAGGGGGGTAAATTTCGCCTGTCACGGCAGCTATAAGCGAGTTTGCAAGCTCACCGTTGGCCCCACCGGCCGTGGGGCGCTCTGCGTACCGGATTTCATTGTCGACCGCGGCGACGGGGTAATCCGAGCACGGCGGGTTCGGTTCGTTCGGAAATTTGGATTTTTCGCAGGTAGTGGATACTGTCTCGGGACGCTGTCCGTCTGCTGCTCGGGTGGCTCGGAGCTTGAGTAAGGAGTTCAAGGCACGAGTGTACTGCCGGTCGAAAGCAACTTCGTAGCGGAGCAGCAGGTCCAGCGCGCGGGAGTTGTCACTTAGGTCGCGGAAGGCGGTGGTGGCGCGAACCAGCGCACGCGAACCGGTTTGCCGGGCCATTTCGATATCAAATTGGGCTTTTTGAATGCCGAGGATGCGAAGGTACCGCCAGCGGGCGGCGGCCATGGTTTCGACGAGCGCGGTTTCGACGGAGTTGCGGGGCTGTAGGTCCGCGGTTAGCTCCGAGAGCAGCGCGTCGAAGCGCTCCTGGGATTCGCCCTCGAGCACGATAGTGCTGCTGAGGAGGCCGTGGCGGGTGGCATTGCGGGCGGAGCGTTCTTTACCCTCGGGCGTTACAGGTCCGTGGGAGAGGGCGCCGTTAGCACGGGCGAATTGGGCTTTAACTGGGGAACTCATGCGGCAGAAGAATATGGGCGAGAAAATTTAAGCGCGGCCAGATGAAATCCGAAGTGATTGAAGAAACAGCCAAAATTTAACGCGTAAATTTATGAATTGCGCAAACCCGCCACACAGGGCGGGGCAGCCTCTACCGGCTCTGATCGGAGCGACGCGCGTCAAGCCGTTTCGCAATACGCGATTGAATTTGTGAAACGGTGTACTTAGTAAACGAGGTTCGCGCCGAAATTGGGAGTCTCGCCCCGCTGAATCGTGGCGGTCCAGGAATCCAGACTCGGTCCGCCCATCTTCCAGAAACTCCGGCATTCGGCGAAGTATTCCAGCACCACGCTTTTTTCGCCCCGTTCCAAAAGCTGCTTGGCGAGCGTTACGTTAGGGCCGAAGCTGTTCAGTTGCGGGCTTCCCGGCGTCTTGCCGCCTGAAGTATCCCGCTTGCACCAGGTTGCCGCTCTGGAGCGCAACAAGACCGAGCACCGAGTTGCCATCGTGGATCGCGTTGCCGTAAAACCAATCCTTCGGGTCTTGAGCCCCGCTCAGCAGTTCACCCGCGTAGGTTGAAGCTTTGTCCAGCGCGCCGGCTTGCCATGCCACGCCGCTTTCGCCAATTTCGCGAGCTCGTAAGAGCGCTCCTCATCCGTCGCGGCGGAACTGCTTTGCTCCAGGTCGGCCAACACATCCGCCGGCGATCTTGGGAAGTGACTCTTTAGCGCGTTGAGACGCTGTGCCGCAGCGAATTCTTCCCCCGGATTCAAATTCGGTGCGGGAGGCTTTCCGTTGACCATAAAAATCAGCAACTCATCCGTATAGGCGGGAACCGCTTGGCCGTTGCGAACCACTGGAGGGAAGCGCCACTGTTCCATCGCCGCAATGGCCTGCTTTCTTAAAACTTCGGGCCCGGTTAGAGGCTCGATGCTGATTACGCGTCCATCCTTGTCCACGAGAACCAGCGCGTGTACCATCCCGCCAACATCGCCGGAAGCCGGCTCGACACGCTGGAAGGGTGTGAGTTGCGGAACATAGGCCTGGGCGATGGTCGTGCCCTGGCCAGGAAGCGGTAACAACGGCGTCACCGTTAAAACCAACGCCGCAACCAGTCGTGAACGGGTGGCTTGCATGGCGTCATTATACTTTTGTTCAAACTCACGCAAAACGGAGCGCTGCGCGCCGTTTGCTCGTAATCCTTACGTAAAAGCACCGCTCCCTTGCGGTCGCGGCTCGGAACCGGCTTTGTGGATATCAGCGCCGGTCACCGAGCCACGACTGCAAGGGAGTGGTTTTGTGACATTTCTCTACCGGCCGGCAAGTGGCTGTAGATACGTAACGCCGATTGTGAGCCGCGCGCGCAAGCAAGCGGTTTTTGGAGATTTCTCCCGCAGCCTGCTAGGATTTGTCTCGGCTTGGGGAATGCATTACAAAACTGACCCTGAGCGCCAGAGCTTGCCTACCGGAGCAGCCGCAAGACGATCGCTCCGAGGCGATCACGGCGCTTCGAATCCTGCAAAAACATCCAATCAAGCATTCGGACGGACGCGGGAGGCTGCCAGGATGGATCGCGCTCCTTGCGCCGCTCGATGATGCCGGCGAGAGTTTCTCGAGGGCGTTGGCGGAAGGAATCGAGCATGGCAGTTTGGTGCACGCACGAAATCGTGCAAAACGGCGCACAGCTTTTTGGCGCGGCCGATTCACGAATGATGTCCTCGCGCGTGTAATTATCGAGCGGAATCCCGGGCCGCCCGCGCTGCTGCGAGCAATAGTGTACCAAGCCGTCCTCACAAATGTAGAGAAAGCGGCCGCCGGCGGAGCAGTGCCAGTCGTTTTGTAAGCCTTGGATCAAATTCCTTTGAAAGGCGTCCAAATGGGCGAACGTGAACAATCCTCCGCCGAGCGCGAAGATGCGGTCATAAACGCCGCGCTGCTCGGAGTTCAGCGGCTGTAGCTGCCCGGCGCCGTCATGCAGCACACCCACGGTACTCGTGAATCCAAGGCCTCGCGCTCGCGTGGTGATTTCAAACGCATCTTCCGGGCGCCGTATGTCGCTGCCCAGAACGGAATTGATCGTTACATCGAATTCAGCATGCTCGGCGAGCCATTCCAGCTTGCGATCGAGCACTTTCAAGCTTTTCTTTGAAACCGCGTCAGGCTGGACGTTGTCGATGCTGATCTGAAGATAATCGAGCCCGGCGCGATTCAAAGCGCGGATGCGATCGGGCGTGAGCAGATAGCCGTTCGTAATCAGCGTGCAAATGGAGCCATGCGACCGGACGCGCTGAATCAGCGCATCCAAATCGGGATGCAGCGTGGGTTCGCCCCCGCTGAAGGTGATGATGCTTGTGCCAAGCTCGGCGAGCCGGTCTATCCGGCGCAGCATCAGGGGAAGCGGCACGGGATCTGACGTTTTGTCGAACTCATTGCAGTAGGTGCAAGAAAGATTGCAGCGCCGCATGGGCACGATTTGCGCAAGAATCGGATGGCTCGCGGAAGCCATGGCGTTCGCGAACATGCGCGCTTCGCGCCAACGCCGGTGCAGCTTGCGGATTTTCCGCACGCTTTTATTATCGTGGGGCAGGTTGCCCAGCATGCGCGCATGGCCTGCGGCTCACCCAAATTCATGAAAAGCCCAAGTGGGGCGGGATTCAGGCTGCGGCGGACTTGAGTCCGCCAGCGGGCGTGGCGGGCTGAAGCCCGCCGCAGGCTAAAGCCTGCCCCACTTTGGGTTTTCGACCAACCGCGCTATAGTTCCACCATGAATCTACTCGATTGCATCTGCGTCGCAGCGGCCGTTGGAGTCGCGGTAAGCCCGATGATCTTACGCCGCCCGCGGCGATCATGTAGCGGGCGGTCTAATCGGCTTGGCCGGGAATTGTACGAAGCCGCCCAGCGCGGTTGGCAACCGCGCGCAGGATGGCATCCTGCCCCACAGCCGGTTCACGCTTGCGTGATGGCTGCCCTGGGAGTGATGATCATTTTTCTGCCGTTGGCCCGCGCGGCCGCACAGAGTCCGGTCGCCCGTCCCTTCAAGGTAGTCCGCCTGGACCCTGCGCTCGATTCCATCATTTCGGCGGATGCGAAGATCGAAATCCTCGGGGAGCATTTCGGGTTGACGGAAGGTCCGGTATGGGTTACGCAAGGCGATAGCGGATACCTGCTGTTTAGCGATTGCGCTGCAAATGTGATCTACAAGTGGAAGGCGCTCCGCTGTCGGTTTTTCTGGAGCGCAGCGGGTATACGGGAACGAATGTACTGAATGTCGGTCAGCAGACAATCGCGGGCCGGCTGGCGATCCTGCTGATCGGCTCCAACGGCTTAACGCTAGATCCGCAGGGCCGCTTGATCGTCACCGCGATGGCGGATCGCAATGTGGTGCGCCTGGAAAAGGACGGCACGCGCACACTGCTGGCGGACCGCTACGAAGGAAAGGGTTTAGCGGACCCAATGACATTGTCGTGAAGTCCGACGGAGCGGTGTATTTTACGGACAGCGTGAACGGTCTTCGCGGCGGCGCCGATGGCCCCGCGCGCGAATTGTTTTACAACGGCGTATTCCGCATCAAGGACGGCAAAGTTAGTCTTCTGGACAGCGATCAAAATCATCCTGGCGAATTCCCCAACGGAATCACATTCTCGCCCGACGAGAAATACCTGTACGTGACGGGTGGCTTCGGCAAGACGTTTCGCTACGACGTCCAGCCCGATGGAATCATTGCCAACCGCAAGCTGTTCATCGAAGCGGGGAATGACGGAATGAAGACGGATCGCCAAGGCAATCTGTACGCGGTTAATGCCGTGGGCCCGGGCGAGGTATGGATCGTGTCGCCGGAGGGAAAGCACATGGGAACGCTGCAGCTTCCTCAAATCACGGGCGAGCCCCGGCCGAGAATCTGCGCTTCGAACCTTGCTTTCGGCGATGCCGACGACAAGAGCCTGTTTATCACGGCTTGCACCCACTTGTTTCGCGTGCGGCTCGATGCACCGGGAATCCGCCCCGGCCCTAGCGCAGTGAACACGCCTCGGCGGTAGCTAAACGATCACTCAGCCGCTGACGAGCAGGGGCAAACGGTCGGAACGCCGCCCGCCCACATAGCGACTACTCTTGACAGAATCATCGATATCCGCACATACTATATCTGCTTTTGTACTACTTATGTCTTCTAAAGACCGATCGCCCGCGTATAATCTGACGCCCCTTTCGCCGGCCGTCTTCCATATCCTTTTGTCCCTTGGGGAGGGCGAACGCCATGGATATGCCCTGAAGCGCGAAATTTCGCTGCGCACCGGCGGCCGGCTGAAGCTCGGTCCCGGCGTCCTTTATGGGTCCATCAATAAGATGCTGAAGCTTGGGTTGATCGAAGAGTCGGATGCCCGGCCCGACCCGCACCTTGACGATGAGCGCCGCCGTTATTACCGGATCACCGTCTACGGGCGCAAGGTCGCGCAGGCGGAAGCGGCTCGCATGCGGGACCTGGTCAAACTGGCAGCGGCAAGGTTTGGAGCACCCGCACATGCCTGACCAACCCGCTTCCTTGAGGCTGTACCGCTGGCTTTTGAAACTCTATCCGGCGTCCTTTCGTGAGGATTATGCGGAGGTCCTGGAAAGGCAATTTCGAGACGAGTTGCAGGAGCCGGCCGGCACTGCCGCCCTATGCGTGCTCTGGATCGGGCTGATCGCGGACATGGCAATCTCCGTTCCCGCGCAGTTTTCCACCGAGGTGGCGCAGGATGCCAGGCACACGCTTCGACTCTGGGTTCGCCGTCCCTGGCATACGGCCTTTGCAGTCCTTGCCCTCGCCATCGGAATCGGCGCGAGCACCGGAGTCTTCAGCGTGGTCAATGCGCTGCTGCTGCGCTCGCTGCCCTTCCAGGAGCCCGGACGGCTGGCCTATCTGAGCAACTTCTTCGCGCCCCATGATAGCGCGGCGCAATTTCACCAATGGCGGCGGCAGAGCGCGTATCTCGCCGACACCGCGCTGTTTGAGCCGCTCGACGTTAATCTGGGCGGCGCGGGCGAATGGCGCAGGGCCCATATCGCCCAGGTGTCCTCGAATTTCTTTACGTTGCTGGGTACTCAGCCCGTTCTGGGGACCGGATTCACTGGCGGGGACGATGTGGACGGGACGGGCTGGGGACCGGGCGGGCGCAATGCCGTCGCGGTGATCGGCTATGGCCTCTGGCAAACACTGTTCGGCGGCGATCCCAAGTCCCTCGGATCGACCGTTCGGCTTGACGGAATTCCTCTCACTGTTGTTGGGATCGCGCCGCCGGGATTCGATTATCCCGGTAATGCCGTCGTTTGGAAGCCGGCGGCCTATAGCCGCGGCAACAACGGTTGGGAAGTAGTGGCACGATTGAAACCGGGAATCACATGGCCGCAAGCCCGCCAGGCATTCGCGGCGGAAGCCGACCGGCTCTGGCCGGACCGCACGCCTTTACAGAAGGTCCAATCCCCTTCACGAATCACGGAGCTTCGCGACCAGCTCGCGGGTCCCACAAAGAAAGCCTCGCTCGTGCTGCTGGCCTCGGTGGCTTTTGTCCTGCTGATCGCCTGCGCGAATGTCGTGAACCTGTTATTGGCCCGCATCGCCGATCGCGCACCGGAGCTGTCCATTCGTTCCGCGCTCGGGGCCAGCGGGGCGCGGCTCTCGCAACAATTGCTGACCGAAAGCGTGCTACTCGGGTTGGCGGCCGCGGTCGCGGGAGTCTTGGTCGCGTTCTGGACTACTTCGGTGGTGGCGAAGCTTCAACCATCGCCGATTGCCTCCCAAACCTACTCAATTCTCGATGGCCGCGTGCTCGGCTTCGCTATCGCGACTTCGGTTCTCAGCGGACTGCTTTTTGGGGTGCTGCCGTCGTGGTATGCCGGCCGGGGTCGGACGCTCAGTGCGCGCGGTTCGAGCGGCAATCGCGGCTCGGGGATGGTTCGCGAAGCTTTGGTCGCGGCACAGGTGGTACTGACGGTCATGCTCCTGGCGTCTTCTATTTCCGTGGGTCGCGCGTTCATCCATTTGATGCGGATGGATCGGGGATTTGTCCCGAATGGCCTGGTAACGGTAAACGTGTCGCTGCAGGGGACGTCTCATCAGGGCGTCGGCCCCAGCATGGCCTATTTCCAGGAAGCGCTGGATCGCGTGCGCCGGCTGCCGGGGGTTCGCAGCGCTAGCGCGACGGAGTTTCTGCCGCTGTATTCCACGGCCTTCCTTGGCGGGGTCTTCTTGGCGGATGGCAAACCGGCCAGAGCCACGGTAATCCCGGTGTTTTCCGATTACTTCGGAACCATGGGTGGCCGCATCGTTGCCGGACGCGAGTTCACTGCCGCGGAGATACAGGCGAACGCGCCCGTTGCGGTCGTGAACGAGCGGTTTGCCGCGGAATTTGGTTCCGCCGCCGGTGCGCTGGGCCACCACGTCTTTCGCCAACCACGAACGATTATCGGCGTGGTCAAAGGTATGGACTACCGGAATGCCACCAATGACCCGATTGGCGCCAACGCAGGCGAGGTGTTCATTCCCTCTAGCAATCCGGGCGGCTTCTTCTCCGCCTTCGTAGTCCGCGTCGATGGCCGCCCCAAAGATCGCGTCGCCATGATTCGCGACGCGATTCAGTTGGTGGACCCCGAGGTGCCGCTATTTGGCGCGGAGACCATGGAGAAGCGCTTGGATGACGCGCTTGCCCGTCCGCAATTCTACCGGACCGCCGTCTTTTGCTTCGCCTCGTTCGCCCTGCTGCTGGCCGTTATTGGCATCTACGGGGTGGTTTCGTATAGCGTCGCTCAGCGAACCCATGAAATGGGCGTACGGATGGCCCTGGGCAGCACGCCCGCCGGACTGCGAGTGGGTCTGGTGCGGCAAGGGCTGCTGACGATTGGCGTCGCGGCCGTTCTGGGAGTTGCCGGAGCCGCACTGAGCGGCCGCTTTCTGGAGAATTTGGTGGATGGCGCGCGTCCCGCGGACGCCGCAACTTATGTGGCCACCGCGGCCGCCATCGCGTTGATTGCCATCACAGGCATGTGGGTCGCGACCCGGCCCCTTGCCCGGCTGGAAATCGTGGAGATCCTCCGAACCGAATAGCCCGGCATTGTCCGCGTACCGATTCGGGCTTGCGGCGCCGCACCCGTGGTTCGTTGATTGCAAGAATTGATAGGGAGGACGAAACGAAATGGATATCAACGAACTATCACGCCTGGATCGGATGTTCCTGGAAGCGGTGGTGGCCGCGGATAAGGCGGAAACCGCTCTTAGGTGTTACTTTATAACGCACCACCGCGTGGCTGGCGTTTCCGACCTGGATGAGTACGAGGCCCTCCAACGCGAGCAGCAGCTAGCGGCCGATGAGCGGCATCGCGCCTATTTGGCGCTGGTGAACTACGCGAAACAGCAGACCGCTTGAATCGGGCTGAACTCACGAAACGCGCTGGATGCGGCCGCATCTTACGCGCTTGCGCGGTTTAATTGCCGCTCATCACAATTCCGTGCTCGATTCGCCCGCACCGCTTTACAATCTACCCATGACGAGAAAAACAGCATACTGGCTGTGCCAAATCGGAGGTTGGGGCGTTTACTCCATCCTTGGCTTCTGCTTTACGACCTGGGCCGTCGGCGTGCGAATGGATGTGGCGATCGGCTATGCCCTCTTCTTCGTGTACAGCATCGCGTTTACCGACTGGCTCAGGCGCGAGATGATCCGCAGGCACTGGCTGGATGATCTCTCATTCGGCCGAGTGGCGAAGCTTTTCGGCATGGGCTCTCTGCTGGCGGTGTTGCAGACATCGCTGATCGCCGGGATCAGCTTTCTTTTTCTCGGCCGCCATACTGAGTACGTCACCGAACCGATCGTCATGCTGGAAACCTGGTGGGGCATCACCTGGGTGAATGGTACCTGGATTGGGCTGTACAGCGCGATCACGCGCCGGCGCAGGCAGCGTGAAAAGGATGCGCGCATGGAATCGGCGCTGCGCGATGCGGAATTGAGGGCGCTGGAAGCGCAAATCAATCCGCATTTTCTCTTCAACTCCCTGAATTCGATTCGCGGCCTGGTCACCGAGAATCCGGCGCTGGCGCAAGAAATGATCACGCGTTTTGCCACGCTGCTGCGGTATAACCTCAATCGCGATGTCGGCCATACCGTCCCGCTTTCCGCCGAGGCGGAGGTGGTTGCAGACTACCTGGCTTTGGAGCAGATCCGGCTTGACGAGCGGCTGCGCGTCCAGTTCTATATAGACCCCAAGGCGAATTCGGTCCAGGTGCCGCCGATGCTTTTGCAGACCCTGGTTGAAAACGCGTTGAAGCACGGCATCGGCCGGCTTCCCGAAGGCGGCGAGATCCGGATTCGTGCGGCGGCCGAACCGCAAACGCTCGTACTAAAAGTGGAAAATAGCGGGCAGCTCACGGGTGGAAAGATCGGCGATTCACAAATCGGGCTAAGCAATATTCGCGAGCGCCTGCGGCTCCTTTACGGCGAACGCGCCGGAATTCAGCTGGCGAATGGGGACGCCAATCATGTTGCGGCTACGGTCCGCATTCCCGCCCCTGCGCTGGCCTGAAGAGCATGAAGGCGATCATCGTAGACGACGAACGGCTGGCGCGCTCCGAGCTTCGCCGCTTGCTTGCGCCCCACGCTGAAATTGAAATCGCAGGCGAAGCTCGGAATCCCGAGGAAGCGGCCGCGCTGGTCCGCGGTCTCTCGCCGGATGTCATATTCCTCGATATCCAGATGCCTGGAATGACCGGATTTGAGCTATTGGAACGCTTAGACGATGTTCCACAGGTGATCTTTACGACCGCTTACGACGAATATGCTTTGAAGGCCTTCGAAGTTAATGCGCTCGATTATTTGATGAAGCCTGTGGCTCCCGCTCGCTTGGCCGCCGCGCTTGCGAAGCTCCGTCCGCGTTCCGCGCCGCCGCGATTGGAGCAGGTCTTCGTGCGCGATGGCGAGCGTTGCTGGATCGTGCGCGCGTCGGATATCTTTCTGTTGGAATCGGACGGCAACTATACACGCGTCCACTTCCGCAGCGAATCTCCGCTGATACGCCGGTCGCTGAATGCGCTTGAGGCACAGCTTGACCCGGCGATGTTTTTCCGGGCCGGCCGCAGAGAGATCGTGAATTTGAAATGGATCGATCATGTGGAACTGGGTGCGTCCGGCGGGCTGCTGGTAACGCTACGCGGCGGGCGGACGGTGGAGATGTCGCGAAGGCAATCGGTGCGGTTGCGGGAAATTATGGGGCTGTAGGGTGGTGATATGCTTGTCCACCATGCGGACAGCATTTTTCGTTATTGCATCGCTTGTGGCCACGGGATTGTGGGCGGGTTTGCAGGCACAAGTGCAGCCGCCTCCGGCGCCGTGGCGGGGCGCGGGTCCGACGCCGTGCGTGGGAACCGATGGCGGAGTTTTTCAGTGTCCGCCGCCGGCTCGAACGATCGCCGTTCGCGCGGGACGGCTCTTCGACAGCAAAGCGGGCAAGATGCTGGCGAAACAGGTGGTGGTGCTTACGGGCGACCGGATCACCGACGTAGGGCCCGAAGGTCAAGCCAAGATTCCCTCGGGCGCGCAGGTGATCGATCTAGGCCAAGCGACGGTGTTGCCGGGTTTAATCGACGCGCACACGCACATGTTCAACAATCGCGGCCCCAAGGGGACCACGGAAGCCTCCATGCTGATTGCGGTGCAGAACGCGCAAGCGGACCTGCGCGCGGGCTTCACTACGGCGCGCGACATGAGCTCGCATGGCAACGGCTACGGCGATATTGCGATTCGCGACGCGATAAATCAAGGCCGTATTGACGGCCCGCGGTACCAGGTTTCGACGCTCGGCATAGTATGGGGCGCGACTCCGAAGAATCCGGCGGTTCCCGAAAATCCGCTGGCAAGCACGGTGGTTCGCTCGGTCGAGGAAGCGCGCGCGGCGGTTCGCGATCAGATTCAGCACGGCGCGGACTGGATCAAACTGTTCCCGACGGGCGCGTATTCGTTCACTTCCAGCGGTGAGGCCCAATATGTATTGATGTATCCGATGCCCGTGTTGCAGGCGTTGATCGATGAGACGCACCGGCTGGGCCATAAAGCGGGGTGCCACGTCTACGGAGGCGAGGGACAAAAGAACGCGATCCTCGCCGGATGCGACACGATCGAGCATGCGTTTGGGCTCGATCAGGAGCAGGCCAACATAATGGTCGCGAAAGGTCTTTACTACGACCCGACGATTGTCCGCTACACGGAGCCGTACATGGACGATAACGATGCCAAGAATACCGGCGGAAAGTACCGGATGATCCCCATCATCGAGAAAGCCGTGTCATTGGCGGTCGCAACCAAAGGCTTGAAAATCATGGTGGGCAGCGGAGTGGATGGCTCGACCTTCGTACACGGCACGCAGGCGCTCGAATTCGAGTATCTGGTGAAGCACACGGGGATGACGGCGGCGCGGGCGATACAGAGCGGCACGATGATTAACGCCGAAGCGCTGGGATCGCAGGATCAGATCGGGTCCATCGAAAAAGGCAAATTCGCGGATTTGGTGGCGGTCTCCGGCGATCCGCTGTCGGACATCAGCGAGCTGCAGCGGGTGAAGTTTGTGATGAAGGGCGGAAAGGTCATTCGGAACGAAGTTAGCAAATAGACTTGCTCAATTTTTTGGCAAGCTGGGATAGATCATCGTCTCGCCACACACTTCGCGGTTCCGCTGCCGCCCGCGCGAAGAGCCATCGCCGTACGCGTTCGCGATCCACCTGCAGGAGGTCCGCAAACCGCGTTATCTTGCCTTCTGCATCGGACATCAGGCTTGCGCGACAGTTCAGTAAGTGCTGAGTGGAGTCGAACGCAGGGTCGCCGATGAACGGTTTAGGATCAATCACAAGCCACGGCTCGCGCTGGGATCGAAGGACATTGCCGGCGTGTAAGTCAGTTGCCAATAGAACTCGCTCCGATTCGCTCTGGGACAATTCTTCGAAGGCTTGAAGTCCATCGCGGACCAAGTGGGGATCGGACCAGAATTGCGAATTCGCGAGGGTTTCGTCGATCCAGTGGCGGATCATCAAAGACAACGGGCGAAAGACGTCTAACCAGCCTGGTGAACTCCATAACCGGCGCAGGAGCTGCGCGATGACGACATCCTGTTCATCTTCCGGTTGTGCCGAGAGTTTGCTTCCAGGCGTGCAGCTTTCCAGCAACATTGCGCCGGCCTGTTCGTCTGACTCAAGTAACAGCACGGTAGGCTCGCCATTCCAAAAACGGAGTCCTTGGATCTCATCTTGCGCTTCGAAATGCGGCATGCCGAGTTTTAGGACAGCCGCGCTCCCATCGGCGCGCCGTGCCGGAGCGACCCACGCGCAAGTAGCGTCAGCAAAGGGTTCGCCGAATGTGAGTTTCCAGCGAAGCGCAAGCGATCGCGCAGTGGCCGGCAGCGAAGCCAGCCATGCGGAACGCACCGGGTTCGCGCCGCAGTTCGCGGCTAGTGAAGCCGGAATAATCAGCGGGTTCGGAGCCTCTTGCGAGATCCGCGAGCATCCACGACCATCCATATACAATGTTTGAGAACCATTTTATAAGGGGGAATGCAAAATGATCAGAACGAAATATCTGCTGCTTGCAGGCGCGGTTGCGCTTGTTTCGACCAGCGCGTTTGCGCAGCTTCCGAGTTCGAAGGTCCTTACGCTCGATGTTGCCCAGGCGATCGCACAGGAGACGCTGGCCAAGTGCCGCGCGGACGGATATAAAGTTACCGTACTGGTAGTCGATGGCCTGAATGCGCCGAAGGCGATGGTTCGCGACGATGGCGCAAGCGCTTCCACGACCGAAGTGGCCAAGATGAAGGCAACAGCCACTATGCTCTACAACCGCCCGTCGGGCCCTGCGCAGCCTCTGCCTGCCGGCCAGACAGCGCCTCCCGCGACCATTCCGGGAACGATCAATGCTCAGGGCGGAGTCCCGATCAAGGTCGGCGATGTGACCATTGGCGCGGTTGCGGTGAGTGGGGCTCCGGGTGGGGATAAAGATGCGGCGTGCGCTAGTGCGGCGCTGGCTAAGCTGGCCGATCGATTGAAGTGAAGTGGATTAACCCGGCGACTGCCAATCGCGCCCGTTGTATAATGCCCGCGCAGGCGGGTTGGCAACCCGCCGCCGGTTGGCAACCGGCCCCACGATTTTTTACAACGTGTTCGTCCTTGCGGCGGTTTAAGCGGTCCCACAGCGTATCGGGGTCGGCGTCGAACACGGTTTTGGCGTCTCCCGAGAGGACGGACCATGCGCCGGCTTCAATCTCCATTTCAAGCTGCCCCGGACCCCAGCCGGCGTATCCCATAAAGAACCGCAGCATGGCGCCCGAGGCGCCATCCGCTAGCGCCTCCTTCAACGCTTTTTCATCCAGCAAGGCGGAAACATCGCGTGAAATTTGATGCACACCTTGCTTCCTTGCATTGGTCCGGTAGAGCGCCAGAACACTATCGTTTTCAACCGGACCTCCCGAGAATGCGAAGTCCTTGCGGTTAGCCGCTTCTTTTATACCCTTCAGAATCTGGGAAACGGGCGTATCCGTCTCCCGGTTGAGGATTAAACCCACAGCGCCGTGTTCGTCATAGGTGATCAAATAGACAACCGTTTGATCGAAATTGGGGTCTTTCAGATCCCTATCGGCCACGAGGATTTTGCCTGGCGCCAACTCATCTTGCGCAAAAACGGGACAAATAAATAAAAGGCCAACCACCAAGCACGCGAGACTCAGCCACCGCATGGTTCGATTCTCGCTCTTTTATGCGCGTGTGACAATAGGGATTCCATGCCTCAAATCCGGCGCGCCCTGTTAAGCGTGACAGATAAGACGCGGATCGTGGAGTTTGCGCGGAACCTGTCGGAGCTGCACGTAGAGATCGTTTCTACGGGGGGGACTTTTCGCGTCCTGAAGGATGCAGGCATCGCGGCTCTCAGGGAAGTGGCGGACGTGACGGAGTTTCCCGAAATGCTGGACGGCCGCGTCAAAACTCTGCATCCGCGCATCGCCGGGGGCATTTTGGCCATCCGTTCGAATGCGGGACACATGCAGGCCCTTTCCGCGCACGAAATTCCTCCGATCGATTTGGTCGCGGTGAATCTTTACGATTTCGGGCGCGTGGCGGCGAAAAAGGACGCGCCGCTCGAAGAGCTGATTGAAAATATCGACATCGGCGGACCGACGATGATCCGCGCCGCGGCAAAGAACTGGCAGGATGTGGCGGTTGTGACTTCGCCTTCGGATTACGACAGCATTGTCGCCGAAATCCACGCCGGTGGAGGAGCGCTTTCGCGGGAGACTACGTGGGGGCTGGCGAAGAAGGCGTTCTCGCTCACAGCCGGATACGACCGCGCGGTGGCTGCGCGGCTTGCGGAGATCGAAATAGCCGGGGACAAGTCCCCATCGTCAGCCGCGCCAAAGCTGCCTGCGATGCTGGATATCCGCGCTCCCCGCAGGCTCGCGCTGCGGTATGGCGAAAATCCGCATCAATCCGCCGCCCTGTACGTGGATGGAACGCCGGGTATCGCGACGGCGGAGCAGCTTCACGGTCCGGAGCTTTCCTATAACAATCTGGTGGATCTCGACGCAGCCTGGCAGCTGATCTGCGAATTCGATGCGCCGGCATCGGCAATCATCAAGCACACGAGTCCTTGCGGGTGCGCGGAAGGCGCGACGCTGGCCGAAAGTTATCGACGGGCATTGGAGGCCGATCCGATTTCGGCATTCGGCGGGATTCTGGCATTCAATCGCGAAGTGGACGGCGAGACGGCGAATGAAATCGTGAAGCTCAAGGCGGACGCAATCGCCGCTCCGGCGTATTCGGCCCAGGCTCTCGATATTTTACGAGCGCGGAAGACCGCTCGCGTGCTGCGGGTGGAAGCGGGCGAGCCTGGCCTGATCGTCAAATCGATCGGCGGAGGTTATCTCGCCCAAACTCCGGACGTGCACCGCCTGATGCGCTCGGGTCGCCGCGTCGCCACCTGGCGCGCGCCGGGTGAAGAAGAATGGATCGCGCTCGAGTTTGCGTGGAAAGTGTGCAAGCACGTGAAGTCGAATGCGATTGTGTATGCGCGCGCCGGACAGATGATCAGCGCCGGGGCGGGCCAGACCAGCCGCGTGGATTCGGTGAAGGCCGGCGCGATGAAGGCGATTCTGCCATTAGAAGGGACGGTGGTCGCCTCCGACGCCTTCTTCCCCTTCCCGGACGGAGTGGAGGAAGCAGCGCGGCATGGCATTACCGCTGTAATTCAGCCCGGCGGGTCAGTCAAGGATTCGGATGTTGTTGCCGCCGCGAATCGTTTGAACCTCGCGATGGTGTTCACGGGCGTGCGCCATTTCCGCCATTAGAAAAATTTAAACATTGGTATACTGAGGCCAGGGTGCGGGTATGAAGCCTCCTGTAGTATTGTTCGGTTGTCTGCCGCTCCTAATCCTGGCGGCGTTTGTACTAGCGGGTGCCGATGAGAATGCTGGGAAGCAGGCACCTCCTCAGGCCGGCGGGCTTGAGCCGAATGTATCCATAACACCCCGGTCGAAGACCGGTCCGGCCACGCCGGAAAACGTCACCGACCGGCGCGCGGATATCCGCGTCGACACCGACCTGGTCCTGATCTACGTCTCCGTAACGGACCCGATCGGCCGCTATGTAACGGGCCTCGACAAAGAGAATTTCAAACTGACCGAAGAACAGGATAAGAAGAAGATCGACCAGGACATCACGCAATTTTCAAGCGAAGATGCCCCGATGTCCGTTGGCGTGGTCTTCGATACCAGCGGCAGCATGGGCGCGAAACTCCAGCGCTCGCGCCAAGCCGTCGCGCAGTTTCTGAAGACCGCCAATCCCGAAGACGAATTCTTTCTGGTCCACTTCAACGATCGACCGGAACTTTTGGTGCCGTGGACGCCCGATTCTGAAGAGATTCAAAACCGGCTGACCTGGGTCGAGTCGAAAGGCCGCACGGCGTTGCTGGATGGCGTATATATGGCGATGAGCCAGATGAAAAAGGCGCGCAATCCGCGAAAGGCGATTTTGATCATCTCTGATGGCGGCGATAATTCCAGCCGTTATACGGAAAGCGAAGTGAAGAACGCTGTCCGCGAATCGGACGTGCAGATTTACGCGATCGGCATTTTCGAATCCATGGCAGGCCGAAACCGGACGCCGGAGGAAGCCAGCGGGCCACAACTGCTGAACCAAGTCGCGGAATCTACCGGCGGGCGATTCTTTTCGGCGGACAATCTCGCGGATCTGCCGGACATTGCGGCTAAAATCGGATTAGAGCTGCGCAATCAGTACGTGCTGGGTTACCACTCCAAGAATAAGGAGCGGGACGGCAAGTTCAGGAGAGTGCAGGTGAAGCTCGTGAAGACCGCCGGAATGCCCCAACTAAAAGCCACCTATCGACCTGGATACTATGCCCCTGCTCAGTAGAAGAGAAATTTTGGCGCTGCTCGGCGCGGCGGCGGCTTCCGCCCAAACAGTGCTGAAGGACGATGAAGTCCCGGTCTTCAAGGCCGGCACGCAGTTGGTGGATCTGCATGTAAGCGTGCTGGATAAGAGCGGCAAGCTGATCACCGACATTCCGGAAGCGGCCTTCAAAGTTTACGAGAACGGCGTCGAACAACCGCTCAAGGTTTTTCGCCGTGAGGATGTGCCGGTTTCGATGGGCATCATCATCGATAACAGCGGCAGCATGCGGGATAAGCGGGCTAAGGTCGCGGCGGCGTCCCTGGCCCTTGTGAAGGCGTCCAATCCGCAGGATGAGGAGTTCATCGTCGATTTCAACGACGACGCCTATCTGGATCAGCCGCTCACCAGCGAACTCAAGAAACTGGAAGCCGCGCTCGATCGTTTGGATTCCAAGGGCGGAACGGCCATGCGCGACGCCATCAGCATGTCCATTGACTACGTTAAGGACAAAGGCAAAAAGGACAAGAAGGTTTTGCTGGTGATCACGGACGGCAACGACAACACCAGTAATGAGTCGCTGGAACAGTTGGTTCGCAAAGCGCAGCGCAGCGAAGTGCTGGTGTATTGCATCGGGCTGTTGAGCGAAGAGGAACCGCGCGAAGCGCGCAACGCCAAGCGCGCCTTGAAAGCGCTGGCCGAGGCATCCGGCGGCATGGATTATTATCCGAAGGATCTTGCCGAAGTAGAAAGAATCACGCCGCAGGTAGCACATGAAATCCGCAATCAATACCTGCTGGCGTATTCGCCCACCAACACCGCGCTGGACGGAAGCTATCGCAAGATCGAAGTGAAGGTGAAGGGCTACGGCAATCCTACGGTGCGTGCCCGCAGCGGCTACTACGCAACGCCGGAGACCGCGGCGAAAACCGCCACGCCATCCGGTAAATAGCCCGGCAACGAGTGATCGCATTTTTGTGGCAGGCGACCAGAGGCTACCGCCTCAGGCCGTGGCGCAGTCCCTACCTGCTTTGGCGCATTGAGACGTATTGGGGCTGGCACGCCGAAAAGATTACTGCCCGCCAGTTCTTCTCGTTTGTGTGGCAGCACCGGGGGGAGCTGTTGAGGTTCCTGCGCTGGGCTGGCAGGATGCGGGCGGAAATTGCTCGCGCTCGGTAAGCGCGTTAAATTGCGGATGGCGCGTTTATACTTTCCTGGCGCACCGTTACTTGGTTTAGAAAATCGAAATCGATTTCATAGCCGAAGCCGGGCGCTTCGGGGACGCGGATCGTGCCTTGCGGCGTTACTTCCACCTCGGGCCGGATCACATCCCGCTTCCAATACCGCTTGCTCGCCGAAACGTCTCCCGGCAGGACGAAGTTCGGCAGAGTGGAGAGCGCAATGTTATGCGTGCGTCCGATGCCGGATTCAAGCATCCCTCCGCACCACACCGGAATTCCGTGCGCCTGCGCGACGTCGTGCACGCGCTTGGCTTCATGGAATCCGCCGACTCTGCCCAACTTGATGTTGATGATTCCGCAAGCGCGCATCCGAATGGCTTGCTCGGCGTGATGAGCGGTGCGGATGCATTCATCGAGACAAATCGGCGTCGATAGCTGGGCTTGCAGGGCTGCGTGATCGACGATCTCATCGTGGGCGAGCGGCTGCTCGATCATCATCAGATCGAATTCATCCAAACATTTCAGGCGATCCGCCTCAGCGAGCGTATAGGCGGAGTTGGCATCGGCCATTAGCCGGATTTTCGGAAACTCGCGCCGCACTTCACGGACGACGTCGACGTCCCAACCGGGCTTGATCTTCATCTTGATTCGCTGGTATCCGGCCTGGAGTTCCGTTTCGATCTTTTTCAAGAGCTGAGGAACCGAATCCTGAATGCCGATCGAAACTCCGCACGGGATCTCGGCGAACGCGCCGCCGCCGATGTGTTTGGCGAGAGGCAGTCCCTGTATGCGGGCTTCGAGATCCCACACCGCTGCCTCCACCCCGCCGCGCGACATGCGATGTCCGCGAATGTGGTCCACTCGCGCGGCGAGATCCGCGGCGGTTTCGAAGCGGTGGCCCAGAATTCTCGGCGCGACGAAATCGCGCACGATGAGCCAGGCCGAGTCCGTCCACTCTTCGTTATAGAAGGGATTCTCGCCGCAGGTGACCTCGCCCCAGCCCGAAATCCCCTCCGAGCGAACTTCCACGATGATGATGCGCCGCTCCGTGGTCCGGCCGAAGCTGGTTTCAAAGAAGTGCACCAGCGGCATGCGGATCTTCCGCAACGCAATTTGTTCTATTCGGAGTGCCATGGTCCCAGTAAATACTCTCCGTTTTCGGGCGATCGCTCGAAGCCAACCACAGCCAGCTCTTTCGAAAAGTGCTCCAAAAACTGTTCCCGCACGCGAGTCTGAATTTCACGCGCGCGCTTTCCGTCGCTGCGTTTAATCGCTCCGATGTCCGCCGGAATGGCGACACGAGCGAACACGTTGCCGTGGTCGATGGGCCGGCCCCCGAGCGCGTTTAGAACTCGGGGATTCGCAAGCCACCATTCGGCGATGCAGCGGTCGGTAGGCAATCCGCCATGCAGAGGGCTGGTGGTTGCGCCGTATTGATTCGGCACGAAGCGGCGCACGATCGCGCCCAGCCGCTCGATATTAAAGTAGGCATTTTTAAGCTCCAGCGGATCGAAGGTCCACTCGACCAACTGGATGCCGCGCGCCAGCGCGTCCTCCCTCTGCGCCAGCTTGAGCATCCTTCCGACGCCCGCGTCGCGGTATTCGGCAAGCACTCCGAGCATGTGACTGTGAAGATAATTCTTTCCGGCCACGGCGATTCCCGGAATGGCGAGGCAGAAGCCGATCATGCGCTCGCCATCATACGCCCCCAGCGCCTGGCCGCCCACCTTCAGCGCGGTAACGAATAATCGCACAGGCAGAAGCTCGACTTCATCGAAGCCCCATATGACGCGCTGAAGCTCCACCGCCTGGGCGAATTGCGCGTGCTCGGTGAGCGGGCGTACGCGGATCACTCGTCTTTCTCGGCCCGCTTGGCTTCCTGCCACAAGTTCTCCATTTCGTCCATCCCGGCTTCGTTGAGCGTTTTGCCCGCCTTGGCGAGTCCGTTTTCGATGTGAGCGAAACGCCGCCGGAATTTTGCGTTGGTTTTACGCAAAGCCTGCTCGGGATCGACTTTCAGGAACCGGGCGATGTTTACGACCACGAACAACAGATCGCCGATTTCGTCCTCGGCTTCCGGATGCTCGCGCGCCGCTTCTAATTCCGCAAGTTCCTCGCGGAGCTTATCGACCACCTGATTGACGTTTTCCCAATCGAAGCCCGCCTTAGCGGCGCGCGAAGCAATTTGCTGAGCTTCCACCAGCGCGGGAAGCGACCGCGGCACGCCCGCAAGCAGGCCTTTGGGACGAGGTTTTTCGGCGGCCTTGATCTCGTCCCAGCGTTTCGTCACGTCGGCGGCGGTTTTTGCGACTGCATCTCCAAAAACGTGCGGATGCCGGCGGATCAGCTTGTTATTAATCGCGTCGACAGAATCGCCAATATTGAAGCGGCCTTCTTCGGAGGCCATCTGCGCAAAGAAGACGGCTTGCAGCAGCAGGTCGCCGAGCTCGTCGGCGAGCCCATTGAAGTCGCGCGCATCGATAGCGTCCATGACTTCGTAGGTCTCCTCCAGCAGATATGGCTTGATGGTGTCGAAATTCTGCTCGCGATCCCAGGGGCAGCCTTCCGGCGAGCGGAGGCGCGCCATGATTTCGACCAGGCGCGCGAAGCGTTCGCCTACAGACGACGGATCCGGCTTGGCGGGAGGAGACATATCATTGCACGGCGATGGTCGCGGTTGCGGGGCTGCTGGCGCCGTTTATCGTGATGACCAGCGGCTGCGCTCCGGACGGAGTGTTCGGCCCGAGTTGAATATTTAGCTGCGAAATTCCATCGACCAGACCGGGCGCGGCGCCGGAGAATGTGACGGTCGCCGGGACTCCGCCTACGGTTGCGGTGGTCGCCGGCAGATATTTGAGCGCCAATCCGTTCACGCCGCCGGTTGTGCCGCCCGGGTTGGTTTGTCCGCCGCCGGTGAAGTAGATCGTGAGGTTGGAACTTGGTGGTGCAGGATGCGAGGAGTTGTTGAAAGTGTAGTCCGTGTAGAACGCGATGGCCTGTCCAGTGCCGGTTGAGTCCATCGTAAAGATGCCGGGAACCGTGGGCGCGACCGCGAATTTCGTGCCCTGCGAGCTATTGCCGTAGTAAGAAACTATCATCTCTACCTGAGTCCACCCGGCGATTTCATATGGCACCATCGCGTTTACTTGACTGTCGGAGGCATAGAGGATTGGTGCGGCAACGCCCGCGAAAAAAACGCGGACCCCTGCGAGTGCAGTGTCCACCGTTCCCGTCGCTGGATCTATCGAAAATAGGGCACTCGTTTGCGGTCCGAGAGCGATCCCTTTAATCGCGATCATCTCGCCTGGCGCGATTTGTCCCGGCGCGGAGGTGGCGTTGTTCACGACTGAAGTCACCACCAGTTGCCCTCCCACGGGATTAGCTAGAAATGAAATCGCGTCGCCGCCCGTCGACGCCATCAGCTCGAGATTCACAACTCCTCCCTGTGGCGGCGGCTCCACGGTTACTGACGTGTCAGTCCACACTAAGACGGTAAGGGCCGTCGTTCCCCAAAGGACCCCGCAACTCGGACATCGGGGTCCAAAGCCCGACCCGCTAATCACTATGGGCCCCTGTGTGAAAACAACCAGCGCATCTCCTGACCCGGCCGGCCCCACAGAATCGATGCGCGGCCCTTGCTTGCAATAGTAGACCGAATAGTGTCCTGGCGGTGCGGTGAAGGGACCGCAGTTTAAGTTGTGCAGTGACGTGCTTACCGCCTGGAAGTTGCCAGTGCCGCTGACAAATTCGTTAAAAAAAAAGCTTCCCGCTGAGCCACCAAGCGCTAGGGCTGTGTCACCAAAAGACACCTGCGTCAGATCGGTAATCGGGGCGCGGTTGGCCTGAACCGCCGCGAAATAAATCCCACCTTGTTGAGACAAGTATTTGTCCTGGCTGGGAGGCGTCCCGAGCGATTTCCAGTCCGGAGTATCCGCCAGAAACGAGCGCACGATCATTGCCGATAAGTGCGAAGGGCTGTTAATATCGGCGATGCCTTGGCCGGAGCATGCCACCGCAAAAACAATCAAGCCGCTCGGTGTCACGTGACAGTAGGGTACGATCCGGGTGCGTTCATCGGTGCGGGCGAAGCCGAGCGACGCGCTGGTTAGCGAGACCAAGCCATCGCTTGCGTTGGACTGCGGCTGCGCGCCCGCGTTTCCTATGATGGCGAGCGCATCTACACCGCGTAGGTCATCACGGCGCTGATTCCACGTCGCCAAGCTCCAAAGGAAGCTGCTGCCTGGGAGCATTTCCGAAGTCTGGGTCGAGCTGAACAGATGAGCTTGGAACGATCCGAAATTCGGCGTCGCAAGTTCGATGAGCTTGCGGACCTTCAGTAACAGAGGCGGGAAGGTCGCGCCGGTGCTTCGGAGGCCCGCGAGATAGGCTCGCGCGATTAACCCACCCATGCTGTGCGCGACAAGATCGACCTGGGTCACCGCGGTTCCATCGGTGAACGTGAGCGTGGAGATGTAGGTATTAAGCTGCGCCGCGAGCGTTTCAATCGGCACGTCTTGACCGTAAACGCAATTATTGAAAAACAGGACCGGGATGCCGTCCGACTGAAGCAACGACGCGAGCTGGCCGAACGTGCCCGCCGATCCTGCTACAGTGCTGTCGGGATTGCTCGGGCAGGAGAGCTGCCATCCGTTCATCAGAATCACCGGGGTCTTGCCCGTGGATTGAACGGTGACTGCATCTATCGTCACTGTCATTATCGATGCGATCACGCGTCCGGCTTCGTTGCGGCCTTCTATGAACAGACGATAATTGCCGCGTGGGGTCGCGGGCGGAACTGTGATGCTGACGTCGCCGCTCTCGTCTAGTCGGACCACGGGAGGAAATTCTATGGGAGGCTCCGTGCGAACCGTGGTTATTGTGCTGAGGCGCGATTCCAAAGGCGCCACTCGCGCTTCTCCCGCGGTCATTCGGAGGTTCTGAGCGTGAGCGAATGCCGCGGCCAGGAGTGCGAATAGGAGCAGCCTCATTCCTCGCCTGCGGGCGGGTGCTGAAGCACCCGTTGCAGGCCAACGTTGCCATGCGCAACGGCGCACAATCGTGCATGCAAGTCGTTTGTGGGGCAGGATGCTATCCTGCGCGCGATTGCCAATCGCGCTGGGCGACTTTGCGCACGGCCGACCAGGCGGGTTGGCAACCCGCCGCAGGTTGGCAACCTGCCCCACTCTCAAGGGAGCCTGCTCCACCGGTTACTCATGCGTGATGCTGTGCTTGCGGCTATAGCTGAAATATACGATCAGCCCGATGACCATCCACACGATCAGGCGCGTCCAGTTGGTCCACCCGAGCCCGTACATCAACAGGAGATTGAACGCGATCCCGAGGATCGGAATCAGCGGCACCAGTGGAGTCTTGAACGGCCGCGGCTGATCCGGATGCGTGCGCCGCATAATTATGATGCCCATGCAGACCAGCACGAAAGCGAACAGCGTGCCGATGCTGGTCATCTCACCGAGTGCGGAGATGGGCGCGAACGCCGCGAACACTCCGGTGAAAAGCATGAACAGGAGATTGGAGCGCCACGGGGTACGGAAGCGGGGGTGCACATCGCTGAACACTTTCGGCAGAAGCCGGTCGCGCGACATCGAAAAGAAGACGCGGCTCTGCCCGAGCAGCATGACGAGAATCACGGACGTGTAGCCCATGATGATGGCGAACTTGATCGCGGGCCGCATCCAGCTATAGGAGGTCTTATCGATGGCGACCGCGACGGGCGCCGCGACGTTCAGTTCCTTGTAACTGACGATTCCGGTGAGCACGTGCGAAAACGCGACGTACAAGACCGTACAGATGGCCAGCGAGCCGATGATCCCGATAGGCATATCGCGCTGCGGTTTGCGCGCTTCTTGCGCGGCCGTGGACACGGCGTCAAATCCGATGAATGCGAAGAACACGACGCCTGCCGCGCGGATCACTCCGCTCCAGCCGAAGACGCCGAACTCGCCGGTGTTGGGCGGAATGAAAGGCTGGTAATTGGCGTTATTAATGTAGCCCCATCCAAGCAGGATGAAGAGCACCGCCACGGTCACTTTTAGGAAAACGATGAAGGCGTTTACACGCGCGGATTCCTGAATTCCAACGATGAGGATTAAGGAGACGATCGCGACGATGAACAGCGCGGGCAGGTTGATGATGCCCTGAATGACCGTCGTGGTGCCGGGTAAGGTGACAGGCTCAAAAGGCGAAGCCGCGAACCGCGCCGGAAAGGAAATCCCGAAATCCTTAAAGAAGCTGAGGACGTAAGCCGACCAGCTCACCGAGACGGTGGCTGCGCCGATGGCGTATTCAAGGACTAAATCCCATCCGATGATCCAGGCGATGAACTCGCCCATGGTGGCATATGCATATGTGTACGCACTGCCGGCGATGGGAATCATCGCCGCGAACTCGCTATAGCAGATTCCGGCGAAGGCACACCCGATGGCGGCCAGCACGAAACTAATCACTACGGCAGGCCCGGCATTCTGCGACGCGGCAATGCCAGTTAACGAGAAAAGTCCAGCACCGATGATCGCGCCAATCCCGAGCGCGACTAATTGACCAGCTCCAAGCGACCGCTTAAGTGTGCCTCCCTCCGCCTCCGCAAGAATGGTGTGGAGCGGCTTGGTGGCAAATAAGCTCATAAGACCGGAGGATAGCAGACGCGGGGGAAGCTAACGTTTGACGTACTCAGCAACGGACAAGCTGAAGCTTGTCCTACCGTAACGCTCCCCTCAGCGCGGGCAAAGGCGCAGAGCCGGGCGCGGGAACCGCGACGTCCAACCAGCCGATCATCATCTCGTCCCAGGTCTGCGGACCCCAAACGACCGTGGCGGTTGGATCGGGGTTGAACGGATTGTTTGCCGAATTATCGAAATAGGCCGTGCATTCAATGACCGTTCCGCGCGGCAACAGCTTTGGAGTTTCCAGATAATAGTACGGCTGCCAGTTGAAATCGAATTTCGGAATATCGAGCAGGATTTCTGTGTCGCCATTGGGATAGACAGCTCGGAACTGGAATGATTTTCCGCGCAGGTGCATATGCGGACGCATCGCCACCAAGCGCGCGTCACGGGACATTTTCACCTGAGCGTCCAGGCGATAATTCATCGCGCCGGGCGGAATCTTCAGCCCCAGCCCGAGCGCTTGCATCGCCGCAATCTGCTCGGTCACGGGTTGTCTGGCGAAAACCAGACCGATCCGCGTGCGATCCCTGGCGGGTTTTCCGTTCGCGGAGTAATGCATTTGGAAGATGAGAGTTGCGCCTGCCTTTACCAGGCGCGCTTGACTGGGTTTCCACATCTGCGGGGTGGCGCCGGGCGAGTAGCCGCCGAGATACTGCTCATCATATGAACCGTCATGCTGGTCGACAACCACAATCGCGTGATGCACCACGGATGGATCACCGGGGCGCACTTCCGCCATCTGCACCCATTTGTCTTCCTTGAAATTGGTGTTCACGGCAATGTATTGGTAATCGATTGCGCCTTTGGCGGGGACCTCGAATTCCGTGGGCATCTCGAAGACGGCATCGGGTTGCGGAATTCGCCAGCCGCCTTGGGGAAACGTGCGCGGCTTGGGAGCATCGGCCGAGTCGCCCTCCGGCGAACCCTCGTCAATCCACGCAAGCAGCTTTGATTTCTCCGCGGGTGTCAGCGAGAGATCGTTCGTGAATTTGCCATAGCGCGGGTCCGCTTGCCAGGGCGGCATCTTCCCCGTCGCAATCGCGGCGCGGATCGCCTTCGCCCATGGCCGGGTTTGCTCATATGTCAGCAGCGCCATCGGAGCGGCTTCTCCAGGCCGGTGGCAGCCCTGGCATCGATTCTGAAGAATCGGCTCGATATCCCGGTGAAAAGTGGGCGAAGCAGGCGCCGCATAAAGCGAAAGCGCGGACACCACGAGGAGGTAGCGCAAACTTCTCATTGAACGGATTAACACCTAGTGTACTCGAAGACGGCGCGATTGCAGCCGCCGATTTCAATTTTGTTTTTTAATGGGTCGATTTAAAAAAAGCGATTAAGCCTCCAGCTTCGACCGGATTGCGGGGACCGCGCAAAATCTGAGCAGCGGAGATAAACTCATGGAGTTGGCGTTTAGACCGTCGTCCGTGTTGAAGGCGCCATGCGCGACCAAAGAGTTGAGCGTTTGGTCCGTTTTCTGTGCCGGAGCGCAGAATGCAACGCCCGGGTGAAGAGGATTCGTGTAGGCCTGCTGATCGAAAGCGGCCCCGCGGAATCGTGGCTCTACGAACTCATTGAGCAGCTAGGGCGGATTCCATTCCTGGAGTGGAGTCTATTCACAATTCCGGCCACAACAGTTCCCACCCATCCGCTGATGCGCCGCTATCCCGCGCTGGAGCGCGCTCCCCGAAAGCTGGATTTTCTGCCGCCTCCCCATTTGCTGACCGTGAAAGACGGCCAGTTGACGCTTGAGTCTTGCGATTCGATTCGTGGAGCACAACTCGATGTGCTCCTCGCGCCGGCTCCCGGACGCCTGAGGGGCGACTGCGAGGGTCTTGCGCGCAACGGAGTGTGGTCATTTGAGATCGAGGACACGCCGCTAGGGGCCGGAAATTTTGGACTGTTCAGGAGTTATGAGCGCAACGCCTCCGACTTCTGCATCGGACTGGTCCGCCAGAACACGGAGCTTCGCAGCGGCGCGAGAATGCTAACCGTACAGCCTCGGTTCCAGTTCGAGTTTTATGACGATTGGAGAGCAGAGGCGTTGCTTTCCCTTGCCGTCCCGGTCTGTATCGAATTGCTGCGGATGCGATGCGATTGGCCTCTCGACCAGCGAGAGGAGGCGCCGATGGGGGAGCCGTTTGCGAAGCCGAGCCAACTCCGGACGATACGAGTCTTCTCGGCCAAGGCGGTTCGGTACGTGCGGGCGCGTATCCGGCGGGAGGGCGCGCCTCGCGAATGGTTCATCCTCTGGCATTACGGCGATGGGCGTATGCTGCCCGATCGGCGGCCAAACGATTGGCGGGAATTCACCGGATTCCCCGAACACGAAGCCGCCGACCCTTTCCCTTGTGCGTGGGCGGGTAAAGAATATCTTTTCTATGAGGACGTGGTGCCGCCAAACGGCCACGGGCGGCTGGCCGTTGTGCCCTTTGAGAACGGCTGCCCCGGAACGCCACGGGTGATTCTGGAGAAGCCTTACCATCTCTCTTACCCATGCGTGTTCGAACACGAGGGACAGATGTGGATGATACCCGAGTCCGCCGAGAACAACACGGTGGAACTGTATCGCGCCAAGAACTTCCCCTTCGAATGGACCCGCGAAGCGGCCTTAGCGGAAGACGTTTCTTTTGTAGATACGACACCGGTTGTTAAAGGCGGCCAGTGGTTCTTTTTCACGACGTCCTCGTTACCGGGCGGGGTGCTCGCGTCGTTTTTGTTCAGTGCGGAAACCAACGGTCCGTGGATTCTCCACCCCTGTAATCCTGTGTCTCTGAGTCCAGACAACAGTCGCGGCGCGGGCCGAATCCTGGAACGCGATGGAGGGCTCATCCGTCCCGTTCAGGATTGTGCGCTCGGATACGGATACGCGATCAGGATCAATCAAATCCTGGAATTAACGTCCGAACGGTTTTCCGAGAAGCAAATCGCCAGAATTCTCCCGACGTGGCGAAGGTCAATCGTAGGCACCCATACGTTCAATTCGGACGGTGTAGTCGAAGTGACGGATGCCCGCCGGTATAAACACTAGAACATCACGTAAACCGACTCCGACACACTCTCGCCCAGATCGGATTTGATCGGGTGCTTCAAACCCGCTTCAATCGATTTGGCGAGCGCGGTTCGCAGAGACTCTGCCGCGGCGCGGGAAAGCCACGGCTTGGTCAGTAGATCCGCGAAATTGGAAGCGCTGGAAGCGCCGTTTTGAGGTGGATCCGGACATTCAAACAGAGTGCGCAAATCCTGCGGCTCGCTCGATGGCGTCCACGCACTCGGCTGCGGCTGATACGCAGGGTGGACCAAAACCTGTTCGTTTTCCTTTAGCCGCAGGGCCGCGGGCCAAAACTCGGCCGTGAAGATTCGCCGCAGATCGTTGAGCAACTCTTCCGGATGCTCCTCAGGGGACGATACGGAAACATCCTCGTTTTCCAATCCCTCGCCTTTTGCTTCCGGCCAAGCAGGCTGTTCGGATTTTAGAAGTACGAAGTTGCCCAGCGCGAGGACATCCATTTCGGTCCGCATGAAGCATCGATAGGCATCCTGCGGAGTGCAGACAATGGGTTCGCCTCGAACGTTGAATGAAGTGTTGACCACTACGGCGCAACCGGTTTTCTTTCGAAAGGCGTCGATCAGGTCGTAGAAAACCGGATGATCCACCCTTCGCACGGTTTGAATGCGCGCGGAATAGTCCACATGGGTGATGGCCGGCACATCGCTGCGTAATTGCCTCACGACGGGTAGCAGATCGTCGTCTACCGGGATCAAATCGGGATCGATCGGAAGGCGCCTTTCCTTTTTGACCGGCGCGACCAATAACATGTACGGGCTTTCGCAATCGATTTCGAAATAAGCGGACGCGCACTCGGCCATAACGGCGGGCGCAAACGGGCGGAAGGACTCGCGATATTTGATCCGCAAGTTGAGTTCGGCCTGCATGGCCGGGTTGCGAGGATCGCCGAGAATCGATCGCGCGCCGAGCGATCGCGGCCCGTATTCGAGACGCCCCGCGAAGTGGCCTACCACCTTGCCTTCCTCCAGCCGGCCAGCCAAAAACTGGCTGCGTTCGTTTTCGGGGAGATAACGATGCGGATACCCGAACGTATCCAGGAAAGAGCGAATTTCATCTTCATTGAACTCCGGTCCCAGATATGAGCCGCCCTGCCGAGGACGGCCGTCTTCCCGTAAATTGCGCTTTCCGCCGAAATACGAGTAGTACACATCCAGCGCCGCACCCAGCGCGCATCCCGAATCCCCGGCGGCCGGTTGAATCCACAATTCTTTAAACGGCCCTTCGCGCAGCAATCGTCCGTTAGCGACGCAATTAAGCGCGACTCCACCGGCTAAGCAGAGCCGGTCCTCGCCCGTGAGGTCACGGGCCGTTTTGGCCATTCGCAAAATACATTCTTCCGTTACAACCTGAATGGACCGCGCCAGATCCATCTCACGCCTGGTGATGCGCGATTCCGGCTCACGGCGCGGGCCTCCGAACAGCTTGGCAAAACCTTCGTTGGTCATCTGGGTATCGTGCAGAAAGCCGAAGTAGGACAGGTTCAGATCCAACGATCCGTCATCCTTCAGATTCACCAGGTTGTCTAAAATTTGACCGACATAAAGAGGGCGCCCATACGGCGCCAAACCCATCATCTTGTATTCGCCGGAATTGACTTTAAACCCGGTGAATTGTGTGAATGCCGAGTATAAAAGGCCGAGGGAGTGCGGGAAGTGCAACTCGCGCAGCAGCCGGACTTCATTATCTTTGCCGCATCCGATGGCGGCAGTGGCCCATTCGCCCACACCGTCGATGGTGAGTATGGCGGCACGATCGAACGGCGATGGAAAAAAGCAACTTGCCGCATGCGAGCGATGATGGATGCCTTGTAAAACCGGTCCGCTATAGTTCAGATGTTTGCGAATCAATTCGGGGAAGTGGAGTTTTAAGCGCAGCCACGACGGCAGAATTTTCATCCACATCTTCTCAGCCGTATGGCGGTCGACAGCCATAATGGAGTGGAAAATACGCTCGACCGTAAGCCCTGTATTGTCG
The DNA here is from genome assembly GCA_019261985.1 of Bryobacterales bacterium. Lineage (GTDB taxonomy): Bacteria > Acidobacteriota > Terriglobia > Bryobacterales > Bryobacteraceae > Palsa-187. The sequence goes on from JAFAQY010000049.1 coordinate 35,272, forward strand.
TAATAAACGATCGCGGCCAACTGGTTCTGATGAATGCCCGCCTCCTCGAGGCAGTAATTGATCGCCTGATGCGGGAAACGGCGGTCGTTCTTAACGCGCGTGAATCGCTCTTCCTCCGCCGCGGCAACAATTTCTCCGTCGCGAATCAACGCAGCGGCAGAGTTGTGGTAAAAACATGAAACCCCGAGGATATACGTGCCAGTGTGATTTCTTGGGCCCAACGCGGCGGACGGACGCGGAGCGGGTTTCGAGGAATCGCGGCCTGCGTTCTTCAATAGTTCACGCTTGCGGATAAACTCGGCCATTTTATCGGCCACAAGTTGATTCGCGAACGGAGTAAAGTGTCCTCCCTGCTCGTAGCGAAGGCGTTGGCGTGTCTTCCAGGGGAGCTTTACCAGCATCGTGCTCACATCGGCGACGTGCACTCCGTTCGAAGGATCATCGAGGCGAGCGAACAGATCCTGATAAATCGGCTCGACGCCGTGCATGTAAAACTCGAGCGTAGGGATAGGAACGATCATCACGCTCCGCGGCTTTGCCTCGGCGATGAACTGTTTCAGAATCGCTTCCATCAATTTCCATCCCGGAGTGTGCGGAGAAGTAATATCCGGGTAGGGCTGGATTTTTTTGAAGCGATGAAGTTCGCTAATGAGGCGCGAACCTAGATCTTCGAATGCCGGGGCATGGCGCAGCGTGCTGAGCCCCGGCACTTTCTTGTATACGTTTACAATCTCCCGATACCACTCGTTTTCTTTCTTAGAACCGGTGTTCGAGCTTGCTCCGTCGTCGATCGGACGTTCGGTGGGGACGGGAACCTGCCGCAAAATGAGCGAGCCGTTTTGCAACTCAAAATAAGGCTTCGGCACTAATAAATGGCGCCCTGTAATTCGGTCCACAGCCGGACGATGTGAGACCTGAATGCGGTGAAAACTGTCGATCTGGACACAGATCATCACTAAATCGGCTGCGACATCCTTCGCTAATTTCCGATGCATCAACAGATGCTGATCCGTGCCGCTCCCGGGCACGCCGTAATTCTGAACCTCCACGTCCAGAAGATGCGCTAATTTATCCGAGTACCGGTCTTCGTTGCTAACGTTGTCCGCTGCCGTATACGAATCGCCGAACATGAGGATTCGCGGCCGAGGTCCCTTTTCCTTTTCATACTCGAAATTTGAGCGAAAGCCCCAGCTATTCGTAACGATAAGGTAACCGCCATCTTCGCCGGGAATGCGGGCGCGCAGATTGGGAACAAATACGTGTCCAACATCTGGATCGTGCCGGATCAACATCCGATGGGTGCTTTGGGTCAGGAGAAACATCGTGGAACCCTCGGTACCGGCGGCAGGCGCCTCTTGCCATGATATCGGGAAACTCACACACGCGAGAAACGTGGCTAAATCAAGTGATCGTAGCCCCGAGGCTCGACAGTCCGCCCTGCCATGCGCAGCTCGCCGGGATTTCCGGGAACGATTGTTCCGATCCGGATCGTCCCACGCGGACCGGATAGACGGGATGGAAGAGTGAACAGGAGCTCGTAATCTTCCCCGCCATGGAGAGCGCGTTCGATACTTGCGCCGCGGGCCAGCGGTATTCTAGTAATCTCAGCGGCTACGCCGGATGCTTTTGTCAATCGATGCAGGTCAAGGGCGAGGCCGTCACTGATGTCCATGCACGCGGTCGCTCGTCCGCGGAGGTGAGGTGCAAGATCGAGTCTCGGCTTGATGGGGCGATCCCAGGGTTTGCCCAGCCGGCCGGAGACCCAGAGCGAATCTCCTGGACGCGCTCCATCGCGCCGCAGGGCTTTTCCTTTAGGTACAGCGCCGCAGACCATAATGTCGCAGTAGATCCGATCGGCTCGGGCCAAGTCTCCGCCGGCGAGTCCGGTACCCGTGCGTTTGGCCAGCCGCAGCAGACCGCGGAAGAACGCTTTGATCCAGTCGGGCGTCTGCTGTTTGGAAACCGTCAGCGAGACCAGGCATACGCGGGGTTCCCCGCCTGCTGCTGCGATGTCGCTTAACGGACGCGCGAGGGCGCGTTCGCCGACGGCTCCCGGCGCGAGGTCCGAACGAAAATGCACGCACTCGATCAGTTGGTCAGATTTTAAGAGCAGGTCTTCGCCGGGATTGGGGCGGTAGACGGCGCAATCATGACCGATGCCGAGGATTAGG
>JAFAQY010000051.1 GCA_019261985.1 Bryobacterales bacterium
ACGACGATTACGAGATCTCTCTATTCAAAACCAAAAACCAAGAAAGGACGTCGGCCGCTACGCGGCCTCCTTCCCGATTTTCATGCTCATCTTGCATTGGAAACGGAATCCCATTTCATGCTCATTCTTCGATTGGAAAATGCTCTCACTGATGCTGAGAACTCGGCGCTGACGTTTCAAATGTTAGAACTTGAGAGGAATGTTGAAACCCCATAAAACGCGGGTTTAACCGTCTCACATTTCAATCTCAAAACAACACTCTCACCATCATCTGCAACCGCCTCGCCGGCTCCCCCGCCGGACCGAAGAACAGCGGACTCGTGTTCGCGATGCGTCCATATGTCGCCACGGCGAGCGACTCGCTGCCCACGAAAACCCGATCCGGCGCCGGATTATTCAGGTTCGAATGATTCAGCGCGTTGTACGCATCGACGCGGAGCATCGCACTAACCGATTCCGTGATTCGGAATGTACGGCTCGCCGAAAGATCTATATTAAAAAGCCCCGGGCCGTACAGCGCATTCCGCCCCAGACTCCCTAACTTATTCACCGGATCCGCGAAGCTTGCCGGATTCACCAGCCTCACCCCGTCGCCGTATGCACCGGTATTCGCGCTCAACGGCTGTGTGGCAATCAGATTTGCCCGGTTGTAATTCAATAATCCGGCCACTCCGGCAACCAACATCGTTGCCGGCGCGCCGGAAGCGTAGATCGTGTATGGCAGTCCGGAGCGAATCGCGGAAAGGCCCGCAATCCGCCAATCTCGGGTTAACGCCGTAACCCAGCCCGTGCCGGGAGCCTTCGGCAAATCCCATACGCCGTAAATTACACCCGTATGGCGCTGATCGAAATCGGCGTTGCCTCGATCGACCGAGCTGTTGAACTGCTCCGTGAACCCAGCAGGCCGCGGCGCGATCAGCGCCGCGTTAAAACTGGTCACCTCCAAGTTCGCCGACAACCCGCCCGAAAGCGGCTCGCTTTGATTATCGATGGCATGGCTCCACGTGTACGCCGCATGGAATTCGCCGCGCCGGAACCGATAATCCGCGGCAAAAATCATCGCGTTATAGGAAGAAGTGCCCTGATTGGCACGGTAATCGATGTCGTTATTTAAGCTGTCGCTGTAGCGGCAAGAGCCGCTCGTCACTTGAAACACCAGGCACGTGCTGTCCATCCGGTTCACGATATCCGTGGTTATCAGTTTGCGTCCCTGCGAGCCGGCGTATGCCAGGCGCAGCAGCCAATTCGATCCAATCCGGTGCTCCAATCCGAAAAAATAGCTGTGAACATACGGCGTGCGAATGCCTGGTTGATAAAGAGTGAACGGATACACCTGAAAAAATCCATTCACGGTTGAATTGCCGGCGAGCGTCGAAACCGGCATATTCACGTAATTCGCGCCGGCGGGAAGAGCCGCGGTCGCCGGCACGGTATTGTTGAATCGCGCGTTTATCCACAAGTTGTCGAAAGGACGGTCGTAATACACGCCGTAGCCGGCGCGCAGCAAGGTCGAGCCGTCGCTTGCCAGGTTGTACGCCAGCCCCACACGTGGCGCCCAGTCATTGCGGTCCTGAGCGTACACCTGTTGATTGCCGGGCGACGGCGGCGGAAGCGTCGCGTACGTCAGCCGGGCGGGAAAGCTGGAGCCGCTTCCCAACTGGATCAGCCAGTCTTTCTCCGCGCCGGTGTTCACAGGCGGGCCGAAAGAATCATAGCGGACGCCGAGGTGCACCAGCAGCCGGTTATTCACCCGGATGCTGTCTTGTACAAAAAAGAAAGTCTGCGTGTAGCGATAATCGCGATTGATTTGCGGATCGCCATAAGCCTTAACAAGCGCCGCATCCCGGGCGTTCGCGAATTGCACCTGCCCAGGGCCGTCCGCCGCAAACACTTTCAGGCTGGGAAAGCTGACGCTCTCCGCGGTTCCCGGCGGCACGAAATATCCCTGCATCCCGCGCCATAACAAACCGCCTCCGGCTTTCAAAAAATTCCGGTGTGTGTCGATCAAAACATTTCCGTTCACTTCGGCATTAGTTCCCCAGTTTTGAAAAAAATAAGCCCCGGGACTTCCCGGCAGCATTACACCCGGAACAGCCAAATGAGGTACCGCCGGCTGGGGATTGCTCCACCCCGTCAGGTCGCGCCCAACCCCTCCGCGCACTTCCGAAGTAATCGAAGGCGTCCATGATCGCGTTTCCGAAATACCAACGCTGTACGCATTCTGCTGGTACTCCGAATTAAAACCCTGATAAGGGGACCAGATGAAATCCGGAATCCATTGCCGCTGCGCCAGCACCCTCCCGGACCATCGGTCTTTCACCGACTGCCGCCAGTCCAGCCGTCCCAGCCCTATCGCGCGGTCGTACGTGTGGGGAGGCCGAATGAGAACGGTCGCCGTATCGCCGGAGCCGGTTACCGGAACCGATGGTTTGAACTGGTTCAAAAGCGAAGCCGCGATTGGTCCCTGCACGTTAGCAATGAAGGAGGGGGTGGGAAAAGTGAAGGCCTGCGCATCGTCCCACGTCCGCTCCCGTGAGTACTCCGCAAATGCGAGCATGAAAAGCCGGTCCCGAATCAAAGGTCCGCCCGCGCGCACGCCCTGCTCCAATCCCCTCAACGGCAGGCGGCCCTGGCCGTCCGCGTTTCGCTGGAAATCATTCGCGTTGAGAGCCTCATTCAGCAAATATGTGTAGCCGAGCCCATGCCACCGGTCGCCTCCACTGCGAGTTGCGGCGTTCGCAAGAAAACCCGCCGTGCGGCCGTATTCCGCCGAAAAATTATTGGTGGATATCCGGTACTCGCCGACGGCCTCAGGCACTAGAGCGGCGTAGGGTCCGGTTATCAGGTAATTGTTGTTGTCCAAGCCGTCGAGCAAAAAACTGCCCGAAGAAGGCCGCTGCCCGTTTGCGGAAACGCCGACGCCGCGCAGCGTCGCAAGATCGTTCGTCACGCCCGGTTCGAGCGTCAGCAGTTCGTACAGATCGCGCCCGGCCAGCGGCAAATTATCGAGCAGCGACGGCCCAATCACATACGACAAAGACGGGGCGATATCGCTCTTCACCGATGTGGCTTGCTCGACGAAAATTGACCGGCTGGTATCTACGTCGGGACCATAGAACGTAAGAATTGTTTTTCCGTCCGGCGAAAAACTGCGCCGCATAACTTGCCTCTGCCAGATATCGGTAAGCAATCGTAGCGAGACGTTCTGCGCAACGAATGCGCCAACGGGTACATCGATATTTTCGATCCGCGCCGGACGGTACTTCGGCGCTTCAACCGACAGCGAGTAAGTGCCGGGAGGCAGGAGCGGCACGACGAAATATCCCGACGGGCCCGAAACAGCCGAATAACTGGTGCCCGAAGCGGTGTGAAGAGCGGTAATTTCCGCGCTAAGCGGCTGGCGGTCGACATCGTCGCTGATCCTCCCGGTAATCAGACCCTGGCTGGTCTGCGCGGCCGCACTTACCGACAAGCAGAGAATGACGTGGGGCAGGTTGCCAACCTGCAGCGGGTTGCCAACCCGCTCGCCGGCGTTTCGAGCAACCCCGAACAGCGCGGTTGGAAACCGCTCGCAGGATAGCATCCGGGCCCACAAGCGCATAACCACTTTAGTGTAATCAAGTTATCTTGTATAATCAGCCGGTGTAATGAAGCTATCTTGTATAATCACCCGGTGTAGTGAGGTTATCTTGAATAATCAGCCGATGCAGGCGAATCCCACTGTATTTACTCCCGCTTTTATGCGATTTTTTGTCTTTATCCTTCCGCTCCTCTCCTCCGCCCCCGTATTCGGCCAAAGCTCGGCGTTAACGGTGCTGTTGAATGGCGCATCCCTGGGAGGCAATGCCGTAACGCTTCCCTACAATACGGACCGCGCGAATCCGTCAGCGTTCTCGGGCACGCCTCAATTAATCCAGGTGCGCAGCACTCCGCCGGTAAACTTCACGGTTACACCCGTTGGGAGCTGGCTGGTATACGCGCTCGTCAGCCCCACCGCGACGGATTGTACCGGCGCGAACTACACATCTAGGCAATTGACCAGCACCACGCCGGTTGGAATTTGTATCGCCGCGACGCAGGGAAGCACCCCCATATTGCCTGGTTATTACACAGGCACTCTTACGCTGGGCGCTACTGTTGGACCACCTGTTACCGTTCCGCTTCAGCTAAATGTTTTCCCGACCGGCTACCTACAGCTAACCATGCCGTACTCCCCCAACCAGCAGTCGTTCAATGGAGGAGCCCTCAGCTATTCATTGACCGGCAGCGCAGTTTCACCGGCGCAGAGCGTGCACGTGAATGTATTCAACAACAATTCCGTGAACAGCACGCCATACACCGACAGCAATGACCAGAAGGAGCAGCTATCCATCAGCGGCATGAACAGCGACGGCACAAACGCGGCGTGGCTCGTGACGACGCTTACGAACCCAACCACGGGTGCGCCGACGCAATCCTCGCCCGCTCTCCTCAATATCAGCGTTGACCCGACGCTTGCTCCGTCAGGAACCCAGAACATCTCTGGAACTGTGTCGATCTCCAGCGGAGGCCCATTCATCGGGTCGGATTTCGTCCGCGTGAATGTGGCGTTGCCGCAAGCGGCCCTCACGCAATTCTCTGCGCCTTCGGGACCCATCAACTTCACCAGCCCGGGCGCGAACTCTCAATCCTTCACGCTGGCAAGCACGGGCGCTCCCATATCGTTTAGCGCAGCAAGCGATTCGCCCTGGCTCACCGTTACGCCAGCCACCGGCACGACGCCTCAACAGATCACGGTCACCGTGAACCCGTCGGGACTTCAGCCGAACGTCTACACCGGCACGCTGACCTTCTCCGATACCACGGGAGCGGCCACGCCGCTAACAATCGGTGTGATGCTGACGGTGAACAGCACCAGCCCCGTAACGCGGACCATAGCGCACGTCGCCGACGGAAACAGTTTCACCACCACTTGGATTCTTTCCAACCCGGACACCGTGAACCCGTCGTCATACACCATCGCGCTTTTTGACGAGGGAGGAAATCCGCAGACGCAGGGCTTTCAACTTGCGGCGGGATCGGGCGCGCTCAGCGGCAATATTCCCCCGGGCGGCCAAGTGGTGATTCGCACGCAAGGGCTCGGAACCCAGACGATTTCCGGTTGGGCAACACTAACCGCGGCCCCGCAGGTGGGTGCAAGCGTGATCTATGGACAAAAAATTCCGAGCCTGCCGAGCATTCAGGAAGGCACTGCAGTCGTTCCCCCCTTGGGAATTAATCACTTCTTCTTGCCGTTCGATAACACAAACGGTGCGGTGACCGCGCTGGCCCTCACGAATTCGAGCACAGCCGCGGCGAACATAACGGTAATACTTCGATACACCGGCGGCGGCTCCGACACGGTCTCTTTTACCCTTCCTTCCCGCACGCATCAAGCCTTTGCGCTCTCCGCTAAGTTTCCGACCACCGGCCAAGCGGGCCACCAAAACGGCGTGGCCGAAATAAGCTCCAACATCGGAATCTTCGCGGTCGCATTCCGGTTCAACTACACGGGAGGATTTACCGCTTTCAATGTAATCCCTGCCGCGACGAGCGCCGCTTCGATCACCCAAATCGTCCCGCATGCCGCCGATGGAAATGCGTTCACGACAACTCTGATTTTGACCAATCCCGATATCATGGACCCGGCGCCATATACGCTCCGCTTCGACGACAATAACGGCAATCCGCAAACGCAAGCTTTCGCGCTCGCGACGGGCGCGCTCAGCGGCACGATCCCGCCGGGAGGCTCAGTAACCATCGCGACCAGCGGGCAGGGAAGTCAGACCATAAGCGGCTGGGCCGAGCTGACCGCGCCGAGTCAGGTGGGAGCGAACGTAATCTACGGCCAAAAAATTCCGGCCCTGCCGAGCTTGCAAGAGGGCACAACGTTAGCGACCGCGACGGGTACGCGTCATTTCTTTTTGCCGTTCGACAACAGCAACGGCGCCGTCACGTCGATGGCATTGACAAATCCAGGCTCCGCTCCCGCCCACATCGGTGTGGTGCTGCGATACGACGCCGGCGGTTCCGATAGCACTTCCTTCACGCTAGGATCGAGGAGTCATCAGGCGTTCACGCTGGCTTCCCAGTTCCCGACTACATCGCAACCAGGGCATCAGACCGGGGTCGCCGAGTTCACATCGGATGTCGACGTCTTCCCCGTCGCCTTCCGCTTCAACTCCACCGGAGCTTTCACCGCCTTTGGCATTAATCAGCAGTGACGTTCGGAAGTTGATATGATCTAGCCCTTCTTGAGCTTTGGGGCGCGGCAGGTTTCGTAACGTGGCTCTCCGCCATCTCTTTGATCCGGAGGAGCTGGCTCGACCAAAGCTCTTCGAATTTGCCGACCCAGCGTTCGTAAATCCGCCGGATCGGCGCCACATTCAATGAATTCACGCGCTGGCGGCCCTCTTCGCGCGTGGCAACGAGATCGGCCTCGCGAAGCACGTCAAGATGCTTCATCACCCCGAAACGCGTCAGGTGCGGAAACGCATCCACTATTTCGGTAGTCGTCCGCGAACCCTGGCGCAAGAGATCTAGAATCGCTCTCCGGGTTGGATCGGAGAGCGCCTTCCAGACAGGATCGAGGTCGTCCCCCTTCACTTTTGTGCCGCTGTTTTGGTGGTGCAATCCTCGGCGACCACCTTCAGCAGATTCTGCCAGCCTTCGCCCATTCCCTGACGATGCGCCGGCTCGATAAAGCCGATGGCCCGGTGGCGGAGTCCCAGGCGCGTGCCGCCGGCGACCTCCTCCAGCTTCATCTCCAGGTGGTTAATTGCCGGATACGACATGAACATGGGGCCGCTTAACTCCAGCAGAACGGGCGCCTTGATTACCTGTACGTGGCCCCACAAGTGGCCGACGCCGTTGCCCCGGTCGCGGAACCAGCGGCCTCCGGGCCATTGTTCTAGAATCATCTGCAACGAATCGCCCTTCGGGGTGGCGAATCCTTCGCCAAGCCGGTACAGCATGTCGCGGAAAACGTCGCCGATGGCTGCTTTAATCTCGACGTGCTGATCGATGTCGAGTGTCATGTCCTCAAGTTTCATACTTCGTGGTCTCCTTACGTGACTTAATAATAACGTGACTACTTAGTCACGTCAAGAGCAAAATGATAAGGTGCCGCCGAATACCGCAAAATCGGTTCTACTTCACGGTCAGTTGAACTAAGTTGTCAGCCCGGCGTTGTTGTTCAAGATCGCGGCAGGTTGCGATGAGCTGGTCGTACTGCTTCGGCTGGATGAATATGCCGGGGACGATGGGGCGAATGCGGCGCTCCTCCTCGTTGAAGTCCCAAATGAACTCGCGTCCGGTCGCCTGTTTCGTGTAGCTCTTTCCGTCCTTGGTGAAGATGGTTATTCGTGGAGCAAACAGACCCATGTCATGCGAAGGGACGATCGTCACTCGCTTCATGAGTTCCAGTACCTCGGGCGGGTCGTTCGCAAAAGGCAGCATGGGAAAGCCGCGCTGTACGACGCCGTAGGCCGCGTAATATCGCGTATCGCCTCGCCGCGGCTCACCGATGTCTTCCCGGCGTGTTGGAAATGCAGGACTGGGATATTGCGTTTCCAGCCAGTTCACCACCGCCTCCACGCGATCGACATCCGCGTAGGTGATGTTATGCTCTTCGCACAGCTTTGCCGTGACATCGATATGAGCGATGTTATAGCCGGGAATCGAGTAAATTCGGTAGAGCGTTTCGAGGAACATCCAATCCTTACCGAGATTGGCCGTGATTTTGTTCAGGTCGGCCTTCCTCTCGCCGGTGAAGCTGTAAGTGAGATAGCCCTGGTTGTTGCCCGCGTACGCGTTATAGAAACCAGCGTTGCCTTCGAGAGCGGTCTCGCCTCCGCGATGACCCGCCCTGGCCAATAACACCGCGAACATCGCGTTGCGCGCCGAGCCGCCTTCGCGCAGATCTCCGCTTTCGATATTCCCTCCCGCGAGATTTGCGCATAACGCAACAGCGTTGTTGATCTGGTCCTCGTTGAGGCGCATTATTTTAGCGGCGGCAACGGCCGCTCCAAAAATACCGAACACCGGACCGGCGTGGAAACCGCGCGCCATCACCGTTGGAATGAAATCGGCCGACATGCGCTCGGTAACCTCGTACCCTGCGACGAGGCCGGTTATGAACTCTTTGCCCGAAGCGGCGACAGCCTCCGCCGCGGCGAAAGCGGCCGGGATGATGCACGTGCCGGGATGCGTCAGCATGCGGAACGTGTCCCATTTCCCGCCCGCCAGCGCCATCTCAGCGTTGGCGTAAGCAGCGCCTTCCTTTGTCGCCTTTGTGCCGTACACCATAATCGTGGCGCCGTTGCGCGCGCCGCCTTCTTCCTCGGTGACGAGCTTTATCGCCTCTCTTGCCGCCGGCGACTGATAACCCAAAAGCACGGATGAAAGCGTTTGAAGCGTCAATCCTTTGGCGCGGTCGATCACTGCCGGAGGCAGATCCTCATAGCGCAGGCCGGCAACCCAGCGGGCAAACTGACGGCTGAGAGATTCCCCGCCTGAGTTCCTATTGCTCTGCCTGACCTGTTGAGCGATGGCCGGCACGCGGACGATTGCCGCGGAGAGCGCGGTTTTTTGAAGGAAGGTGCGACGGTGCATAAAACGGCCTCCTCGCTTCCAAAAAGCATTCCGATATTATCAATACTCGCAGGCGGTTGTTATAGAATCACCCACAGTAATCGAGGAGCTCCTCACTATGCTGCCATGCCTTACACGTCGGGCCATGCTAAATCGCATCATCGCAAGCACTGCGGCGATACCGATGTTACGCCGGGGAGCGTTCGCCGAACCCACTCCTCTCGCGCTCGGCCTCGCTCGATCCCTCGATCGAATCAAGTTCGGCGACCTGTCGCCGACGTCGATCAAGCACGCCAAGATGATCCTCGCCAGCACGCTGGCAAGCGCGGCGCCAGGTTCCCTGATCGGCTCGGCGCGGATTGTGCGGGATCTTGCGAAGGAGCAGGGCGGGCGTGCGGAAGCGCCGATTTGGTTCGACGGGACGAAGCTGCCCGCCACTGAGGCCGCGCGCGTTAACGCTATGTTCAGCGATGCCGCCGCGTCGGATGATAGCGATCTTCGCAATGTCGCTCACACGGGAACGAGCCTCACGGCGGTAGGGCTGGCGCTTGGAGAGCGCACCGGCGCCACGGGCCGCGATTTGCTGTCGGCAATTGTTGCCGGTTACGAGGCTGCGGGACGGGTGGGGGACGCGCTCAGCGGCGGACGATCGGGTTTTCACGCTTCCGTTATCGTGGCCTTTGGCGGAACCGTCGCGGCCGCGAAGCTTTTGAAGCTTACCGGAGAGCAGATGGCGCAGGCGATTTCGATGACGGCAACGACGATGGGCGGCCTGGCGATCGGCACCAACAGTTGGGCGCGCGAGTATCACGCCGGGAACGCGGCCTTATGCGCGGTGAATGCAGCGCAAGCGGCAGGGCGCGGATACACGGTGAACGAAGACATGCTGGAAGATCGAGGTGGCTTTCTAGCGGTCTTCGGAGGAAGCGACTTCGACGCAAAGAACTTCACGCGCGAAGCCGCCAAGACGTACGACATTGAAAAATACCTCGCAATAAAGCTTGTGCCGGGCGCGCATGCGTTTCAGTCATCGGCGGAGGCAGCTGTTAGTGCGGCTCGAAAGGCAAGCGTGTCGCCGGACGAAGTGGCCAAGATTCTGATCTCCGGCCCCCAGAGTCGAACCGTGAGCGGCAATCAGCGTCCGCCTAAGGACATGGTCGAAGCCATTCACAGCCTCGCGTATTTCATCGCCTCTGCCGTCGCTGACAAGGACTTCTCATGGGTTCACGCCACACCGGAGAAGATACATCGGCCCATGGTCGCTCGGCTGATGAGCGTCGTGGAGCCTGACCCGATGCCGCCGTCTATCCACTACGACTGGACCTGGGGCGGCACGGTGACGGTCGTCACGAAATCCGGCGCGCGCTACACGAGTACCGTGGACGCGCCGAGAGGGTCGGGACCGCGTGGAATCGAGTGGAGCGATGTCGACGCGAAGTATCGCGCCTTGCTTCCCGAATCGGGCCTGCCGGTGAAACGCACGGAAGAAGTCCTGGATCACATTCACGGTTTTGATCAAGTGAAAAGCGTCGCGGAGTTTACACGTCTGCTGCGCTCGTAACTTCACGATCCGCAATTGCAGAGCTTAAGGCCTGGCCGGGCCTCTCAACGTAAAGGTCACCGATTGTGTCAGCGTGCGGCTTTTGGCGGTAATTTTCACGCTTGCCTCGCCTGTGAACTGGCTGGGGGCCCTGTACAAGCCGTAGATTGGATCGATTTCACCCGGCCCTTCCAAGGACCAGACGACTGCCGGCGGTGGATCGCCGTTTACCTTGAATTGAAAGGCCTCCGAGGGTTTCAGAATCGTCGGCTTCTTGGTGATCGCTAGGGTGGCTGCAGGGGCAGGGGCGGGTGCAGCGTATGAAACGCGTTTCTCGGGCGCCTTTATCTTAACCGGCGCTGCGTGCGCGGGGGGAATGTCCGGAACATCCGGTACCGCTGCCGGAACCTGCCGGGCGGCAACGGGGAGATCCGGCGCGGCAGCGAAAGCATCCGCCGCGCGAACAGGGGGACTCGGCTTTGAAACAGCCGCCGCTAATTCTGCGATTTGAGCCGTCAGCGGCTGTAAATTGACGGTGGCAGCCTGTCGCGGGATGTGCCGGACAGACCAAACCATTAAGATGTTTGCGGCCAAGGATAGTAGAAGCAACGTGATGATGGTCGCGTCCAGCCAAAACCGATCTCTGGAGCGCAGACTTGCCAGCATGCTCGCGGCTTTGCCTGCCCGAAGCGAGCCTTCCAAATTCTTTAGCCGGGCTAGCGGAGATTTTAACAGCGCTACCGCGCGTGGAAACAGCGCTGCTGCAGGTGCTAGCCGCGCTAATGCGGGTTTCGATGTTAAGCGCGGAGTGGGGAGCTCCGCTTCCAGTTTGATTTGGTGAATTTCGGTCCACTGCTCGCCTTTACGCATGAGCACGCGCACTGATGCTTCCGCGTCCGATACGGGAACAATCACAAAACAGCAACGAACCGCCGACATTGCAGAATGCTCTTCTCCGCTCGCAGGGAGCAGTTCAAGGCCGCGGCCGGATAACCTTTCCTGGCCGGGGATGGCAATTCGATACATTCCGACGATACCGAGAGATCGTTTCCGCTGAGCTTCCGCAAGCACGGGCTGAACCGACATAATGCCCGCGAGCAACATCGGTAGCGAGTGTGCGGAGCGGTATTCGCTCCCTAGCCGGACGGCTGCTTCTATCAGCAAATCGTCGCCCTGAGGTTCGGGCCCGAGTAGTAGACCAATATCGCCGGTAGCCGCGAAGGGGGAGTTCGCATTTGTTTGGCCGCAGATCTGCCGCAGCAGCGATCTCGAGATGACCACTAAACCCGCCGCCGCTCCATCTCCGAGGATAAGAGTGGCGGCCCCGCTTAGCGGGTCGCGAGACGGACCGGCACTGGCTGTTTGAGGTTGCATGATACCACCTGTGCCTTGAAACCGACCTAAACAGTATAATCCCGGATTTGGCGTCGTTGTAAAGCCCGGCTGTATACTTGCGTTCATGCTCAACACGCGCAACCTTTCATGTGTGCCTTTCGTACTTGCCGTTGCATTGGCCGCACCGGCAGCCAAAGGACAGGACCAGCAAACGCCCAGCGCTTCCGACATTGCCGATGGGATGCGGCTGTATGAGCAAAAGGGCGCATGCCAGGCGTGTCATGGATGGGCCGGTGACGGTCACAAGAGCGACAGCCAGATGCCCGATGGCGCTAACCTGCGCGAGACCAAGCTCAACCGCGCGGGTTTGGTGACGACCATCAAGTGCGGACGGCTGAATTCGCAAATGCCCGCCTTCGACAAGTTCGCATACAGCGACGGGCGATGCTACGGCAAGAAGCAAGCCGATCTGAAGGCGTACCCGATCCGGATGCCCGATCCCGCCGCCACTTTGCAGCCACGAGAGATCGATTTAATTGTCGACTTTCTCATGGCGAAGGTAGTCGGAAAGGGTCCTATGGATCACGCCAAGTGCGTCGACTTCTGGGGCTCGGAAGCGGACGCTTGTAAGGAGTTTTCGAAATAGCTCGGCGCATTAATTCAACGCAAACACAAACAGGTAGCTGGAGTCCTGCAGGTTGTCGAATTTTACAGGGTGCAGGTGCCGGCCGCTGGCTTGGACCGCAAGGTACTGTTTGGTCCCGATCGTATACGTTACCGGAGCGCCTTTCAGCGCCGTGCCGACGTTAAAGCGCCAAAGCTCTTCAAGCGTCTCGTCGTTGTAAGCCACCACCCACCCATCCTGAAGCGCGGTGAATACCAAGCCACCGGCGGTGGCGGTCGCGCCTGAGCGGATTTCTATATCGGTAATGGCCTTGGCAATTACCTTATGGTTGATTGTGTCGAAAGCCGTGACCGAACCGTAGTAAAGATCGCTGTTATAGGTCCGCTTTTCGCTGTTCTTCTGATCGATGCCGCCTTCGGGTGATTTGAAAGCCACTGCCGCGCCGTTTTGCGAAAAACAGCCTTCAATTCCTACTCCGTAAGCGATGTGCTTAACGGGGTTGTACGCAGAGGGTTGGTGGGCGATGCCGCCGTGCCAGGTTGGGCACGTCCGCTTTTCGGGGTCGCCGCGCAGCGCCCGCGCAGCTGGATTGTACGTTTGAACATCGAGCTTAGAGTTGTACTCCGCCGGCTTTCCTGTTTCCGGATCCAAACCCTTGGTCCAGTTCAGATCGTTTACGTATTGGGCGCCCTTGATGAACCTTCCGTTCGTACGGTCCAGCGAGTAGAAGAAGCCATTGCGCCCGAAATGGCTGACGACCTTTCGAGGCTGGCCGTTGATGATCGTGTCATACAGCATGTGGACGCCGACCTCGTCGTAGTCCCAGGAATCGTTCGGCGTGTATTGGAAATACCATGCGAGCTTGCCGGTATCGATATTAACGGCGACTGCGGAATCGGTGTAAAGGTTATCGCCCGGGCGCGACTGGGGATCATATTGAGGAACCGGATTGCCCGTGCCCCAAATTGTGAGTCTGGTTGAAGGGTCGTAGGAGCCGGTCTGCCAGATGCCGCCGCCGCCGGTTTTCCATGCGTTGTTCTTGTCCTTCCATGTTTCGCTGCCAGGATCGCCCGGCTTCGGGACCACGTACCATCGCCACAGCTCCTTGCCTGTTCTCGCATCCAGGGCCGCGATCCAGCCGCGCGTTCCGGCATCACCCGCGCCGTTCGCGATCAGGACCCTATCTTCGGCGGTGATCGGCGCGGTAACGAATTTCTCCTTGTTGCCGAACTCATTCGTGGCCGCGATCATCTTGTCCCACACGATTTCGCCGGTGTCGCGCTTCATGGCGATCACGCGGCCATCCGGAAGATTGGCGATCACCAGGTCTTCCCATAGCGCGACACCGCGCGTTCGCGGAGCATTACCCTGATGTTTTACTCCGGGGTCCGTGACCCAGACGAACTGGCCTCGATTCGGATCGCGCGCGTCGATTTTGTAGACCGTT
This sequence comes from Bryobacterales bacterium, assembly GCA_019261985.1. GTDB lineage: Bacteria > Acidobacteriota > Terriglobia > Bryobacterales > Bryobacteraceae > Palsa-187. Next base: position 13,558 of record JAFAQY010000051.1, read on the forward strand.
CCCCAGCCGTCGGAGGTGTACATGAAACCGTTGTCAATCAGGGGATTCAGTTCATTTTCCGGGCCGTTCTGCCCAACATCCTGCATCCCGCCGAGCGCGAGCGCCCACACCATCCGGAGATTTTTCACGTTTTCCCGGTTGATCTGAGCGAGCTTTGAGTAACGGGTCGATCCGTAATCGCCGTTCATCATGAGCCAGTTTTGCGGCTCATTCTGCGAGTTCAGCAACCGGTCCTTATTGACCGTCATGGTGTATTGTCCAAACGCACGCTTCGCAAACGGCGCAACCACGAGCACGACCACAACTCCCGCGGCGATCGACGCCATTCTCAGACGTAGCCGGACACTATGTAGCATGGTCATCTCCTCCTGAAGAGCATAGGAATTTCAACCGGACTGGTCAAGGGGAATGTCTTGTTAGGGCGCATCATTACGCGGTCACAACAGGAGTGGACACGGGCCGTCGAGCTCTTGCCAGCCGCGGACGCAGGACCCGGTTCCACCACATAATCGCGCCAGTGACGAACATTACGGCCGGCGCGAGCCCGAATAGCGCCCAAACCGCCTTTGTCGTCTGGTCGCAAACACCAGGACCGTGGCAGGGAATGCCGATCCCCTGAATGCGCCCGAAGTGCAAATAAGCGAGCCAATAAATCACGCCGTCGACAATCCGAAAGCCGGCGTTCGCGCGGGTTACCGGCTCGATTTTGTCGGCGAGGTCCTGAATCGTCTCGGGGATGCAGAGATAGATTCCACTCAGGCCGAAGATCACGGTAAACCCGAGGCTCCAAAAGCCGACCATGCTGTGCAAGTGCCAGTTGAAGCGTTTCCATCCCACGCCGCAATGGAGTGTCAGGCTGCGGCGCCATGTCTTAATGCCCGGCCACCAGACGACTAAACCGGTGATCGCGAGTACCAGCAACGCGACTGCGCCGATTCCGTTCACCTTCCTGCCCGCGGATCCTGCAAGCAAATCGTCATGGAGCTCGAGCAGCTTTGACACGAGCCAGATGCCGGTTGGGACCGAGTCGCCGAGATCGGCGCCGGTCCGTGGATCGAACAGTCGTTTCTTAACCTCGCGGCCGCGGCGAAGCCAAACATCGACCGCCTGGTCGAGATCTCGCGCGCGGTTGATTCTTACCAGCAGGTATGCCGGATATAAATTTCCGGCGATCTCCTTGAGCTTGTCGTCGGTTAGTCTAGGCGCGGGGCTCTTCGAGACAATCGGTTCCGGCGTTGCCATTCTGAAGAGCTCGTTGCGATAGACCAGCACGCTGCCGGTCACGCTCATCATTAGGACATAGAGTCCGAGAATAATGCCGCTCCACAAGTGTGCCTGAAAAAGCGCTCTTCGGAGCCAGATTTTCTGTGGCTGCCGAAGCCAGCGCTGTGTTAACCCACCAGAATGCATTTAGATCTCAGCCCTCTACCGACTCCGAACAGCGCGGTTGGCAACCGCGCGCCGGATGGCATCCCGGATGGCATCCGGCCCCACTCGGCGCATATGTAATCCAGCAACTCGGTATTCAAAACTCGTTTCCTCACCAGATGCGGGAGGTCCTTCTGGTTCTCCGCGCAGATATACTCCAGCAGCTGGGTATTCAGAACTCATTTTCCTACCAGATGCGGGAGGTCCTTCTCGTTCTCCGCGCAGATATAATCCAGCAACTCGGTATTCAGAACAATCACCTGGCTCAGCTTCGTGGTCCACGGCTTGGTGTAGGCCTTGGGATCGTCGACGGTAATTTCGATTTCCAGATGCCCGAAATCCGAACGGCGGAATCGCTCGGTCATTTTCGCGGCGTCCGTCATCGGGCTGCCGCCCATATCGAGCCACTGGCCATCCCGAAACCCCACCGTTTGCACGACGAGCGTATCTCCATCCCATTGGCCCGATGAATAGCCGCGCCACGAAGGCTGCGGATCGGAAGGCAAGGGCCTTCCATCGATATAGATCTGGCGGTAAAACGCATCGTGTTCATTGAGGATTGCCAGTATGCCCGGCGCCTGTACAATTTTGCGATACAGCGGAGTGGTGTGCATTTCGACGTTGCTGTACGGCAGGCAATGCGTGGAAGGGGCGTCCTTGTCGTTATCGGCCGAGCGCTGCGCATGGACAGCCGCGGCCCACGGCTGAAATGGAAGTCCGCCCTCAATGCGCGCCCCGATATCCAGGAACTGCCGGTTCAGCGGCAGATCGGCACAGCCGTCGGGAGGACAAGGGACGTTCACCTCGGCGCCCCACAATCCCGAGAGATCGGGATGGCCATCAACGGCGCGTGGCGCGGGAGCCGATAGATTCGGCCGGCCATTCGGCAACCGCGGCACTCCAGCCGTCGGGTAGTTCACCCACTGCGCCCCAAGGGGCACGCAAAGAATGGCTACCATCACGACCGCTCTATTTCCCGACCGCATGAACGGAATCCTTCTCGTTATCGTTGCAATAGTAATCGAGTAGTTCGGTGTCCGGCACAAGCATTTGGTGCAGGACGACGGTCCAGGGCTTCGTGTATGCTTTGGGATCGTCGATGGTAACCTCAATCTCCAAATTGCCGAAATTCACGCGGCGATATTTCTCCGTCATTTTCGCGGCCTCCGTCAGCGGGCTTCCATTGCGGTCTAACCACGTCCCATCGCGCAGACCGTTGGTTTGCACCACAAGAACGTCGCCCTCCCATTTCCCAATCGAATAACCATTCCACGATGGAGAGGGATCCTCAGGCAGTGAACGCCCGTCCGTGAAGATCTGCCGGTAAGTGACGTCGCGTTCGGAAAGCAAAATCGTAAGACCCGGCATCTGGATGATCTTGCGATAAGGAGGATACGTGAGCAGCCGCAGCGCGCCCGCCGGCTTGCACCATGCGACTGGATCGTCCTTTCCTAAATCCGCCGTCCTCTTCTTAACCAGCTCGGCCGCCCACGGCTGATAAGGGAGGCCGCTGGCGAGACGCGCGCCGATGTTTCCAAATTCGCGCCCACCGCGATAATCTCCAGCGCATGGCTGGATGGCGTTGGCGGCGCACGGCGCAGGCTCGAGTTGCCACACCCCGGAGAGATCGGGGTGGCCGCCGGCGCGTGGCGCGGGCGCGTTCAGGTTTGGCTTACCATTGGGCAGGCGCGGCGTTCCTGGCGCGGGGTAATTGAGCCACTGTGCTGTCGCCATTGCGCCGCTCAGCAGAAAGATCGAAATCGTCTGGTGGATGATCATTTCCCCGTGAGATGCCGGACATCCTTTTCGTTCTCCAGGCAGACAAACTCCAGCATGTCTGTATCGGGCGCGAATGCTTGAGTTACCTGGATACTCCAAGGCTTGGTGTACGCCTTCGGATCGTCAACTGTGATTCCGATTTCAAGCCTTCCAAAAGTTGGGCGGTGAAACCGCTCGGTAATCTTCGCCGCATCGGTCATCGGCGTTCCCCGGACGTCGAGCCATGTGCCATCCTTAACGCCGATCGTCTGAACAACCAAGGTATCTCCTTCCCACTTTCCGCTAGAGTAGCCGTTGAAACTGGGTTGCGGATCGGCTGGCAGCGGTCGGCCATCTGTGAAGATCTGCCTATAAGCGGTGTCGCGCTCAAACAGGATAACCAACAATCCTGCAGTCTGGATGATCCTGCGTGGATAGGGATGAAGATGCATTTTGATTGGTCCCAAAGGCTGGCAATGCGAGTCCGGATCGTCCTTGCTGTTCACGGCCAGCCGCGCTTTCAAAAGATCCGCCGCCCAGGGCCGAAAGGGCAGGCCTCCCTTGATCTCCTTGGCAACGTCTTGAAATTGCGGGTCCCGTCCGCCTGAGCCGGTGAAGCTGGATGTGGCCGGTCCGATGGGCTCCCAAAGCCCAGATAGATCGGGCTTGCCGTCGGCGGTTCGCGGAGCGGGCGCGCTCAGGTTCGGCTTGCCATCGGCGAGCCGCGGAATTCCGGGGGTGGGATAGTCCAGCCATTGCGCGAAGAGGGGCGCCGACACCGCAAGCATCACCGAGAGCTTGATCCGGGCGGCCATGCGCACCTCCTGTCGCGCGCACAATGCTGGACGCTGTGCGCTCCTGCAAACTCGCGGACGATTGTATCGCATCTAAGCCCTGAGAGCGCGTTCGCGCCATAAAATTGGAGCAGCCCCTGGGACCCGCTCGGGTTGCGAAATTGAAAAGACGCATGCTTGCGTTTTCATAGAGTTGCTGGGTTCGAATCGCAAATTACGTTTTCCTGGGATTCCTTTTGCTCCGGCTCCCAGGTGGCGGTGCTGCAGGTTAGAGGGCCGACGAGGAGGCTGTCTTCGCCGGCGGCCGGCTGGACGGATCGCAGCTTTACCAACAGGCCGAGCGCGCGGGAAAACTGACGATCATAAGATGTCTCGTAGCGGTGGTGGAGATCGAGCGTGCGCGAGTTGTCGCCGAGGCTGCGGAAGACAACGGCGGCTCGGGCGGGCGGCGAACCGGAGGCGTTTTCCGGGCGGGCCATTTCTATATCGAACGCGGCCTTCTGAATGCCCCAGACACGCATTTGACGCCAGCGCGCGATCGCCATGGTTTCGACGAGCGAGGCTTCAATGGGAGTGCGCGGCTTGATTTCGGCGGTGATGGCTTCGAGAAGTTGCGTGAAGAGCTCACGGGATTCACCTTCGAGCACCACAGTTTGAGCGAGCAGCCGTGGCGCATGTTGTTAAGAGAAGAATTGTGCTTGCCGCGGCCGGTAACGGGTCCACGAGAGCGGGTTCCGTTGGCGCGGGCGGCTTGGATTTGTTTGTCGGTTGGCATACTGAGGCAAGGATAGAAAGCCGGGGTTGGCAGTTTTCGGATTGGGAACGCAATGGTGTTGAATTCCTTACTGAAAGGCTATGTTCTTCGGCGGGACCAACCTTTTACGTGGTGAAAACATGGATTGGCACGACCGCACAACGATTGACCCTCGTTTCTGGCGGTAAGCCCATTGTCAAGGGCACCAAGATCTCGGTCGAACCACTTATCGATCTTTTGGCCGCGGGGTGGACGCAGCAGCAGATTCTGGATAATTACCCGACTCTGTGGGCGGATGACGTGCGCGGCTGTTTGGCCTATGCGGCCGAAATCCTGCATGGTGAAAGTGTCTTCCCTCCTGAGCCAGTGTGATACTGCCGGCGTACAAGAATTTCCCCCGCGCCGCGGTTGAGGCGCTGCGGCGGGCTGGGATGGATGTTGTTTGGGTTGCGGAATTAAAGCCGGGCGCGCCCGTGATGAGGTTCTAGCCCTGCGCGTGTCGACCGGGCGGGTCTGCTAACGCTCGATAAGGATTTCGGCGAACTGGCCGACCGCCGTAAACTCCCAGCAGGCTGCGGCATCATTTTGTTCCGGATCGCGGCGGAAAATCCGGAGGAGATGGCGAGGTTGGCCGTCCCAGTAATATTGCTCGAGGATTTCACCGGCGGGGCTCTTCAGGGCGTTAAAGCCGCACGCAGGGCGATCCATTGAATATCCTTTTTGCCCAGGCTCCGCGGCCGGCCTGCATTCGCCAGGCGACCGGATCGGCGCGCTGTCCCTTGAGGGAGAGGCAAAGAGGGTGAGGTTTGTACGTTTGACGTCACTCATCATATAATGTTATATATGCCTGAATGATAAGGAGTTACGGCGACAAGGACACGGAGAGGCTCGCGGCGGGCGAAAAGGTTCGCCAGTGGGAGCCCTTCCGGCGACAGGCGGAGAAGCGGCTTAGAATTCTGGACGCCGCGACGTCGCTCGGCGACCTGGCCGCGTTGAACTCCAACCGGCTGGAAGTCCTGAAAGGGAACCGCAAGGGCCAATATTCCATCCGGGTCAACAGCCGGTGGCGCATATGCTTCAAGTGGCGGAAGGATGCGCCGGCGCCGTGGATTAATCACTAAACGAAAGGAGACCGCCATGGCCAGAACGCCCATTCACCCCGGAGAAATCCTCGCCGACGAGCTGGAGGAGACCGGACTTTCTGCAAAAAAACTCGCGGACATGATTGATGTGCCGCCGAACCGCCTTTACCAGATCATCGCCGGAAAGCGCAGCATGACCGCGGACACCGCCTTACGCCTCGGCCAGTATTTCGGCATGGCGGCCGACTTCTGGATGAACCTGCAAACCGCTTACGAGCTCGACTTGGCGCGGCAGCAGAACGGCAAGGCGATACAGCGGATTCCCAAACGCAGTGAAACGGCCGAGCCCCGTCCGGCGGCGTAAAATATCAGAACATCCGGATCCAGCGGCGTGGTGGACTTGTTGTAAGCGGAAACGAGCCTGTTTCCACGTAAAAACAACGATAAGTTGAAATGTTTTTATATTCCGCCGCGCTGGTAGCGCTTGCGCCAATCGTAGAGGCTGTGTTCGGCGATGCCCTGTTGTTTGCAGAATTGTTTTGTCGATAGCCCGCTGCGCTGCTGCTCCGCGATTCGCTCGCGCTACTGGCCGGCTTTAGAAGCAGGCTTTTCTTCGATGATGTTCTCGCTCCTTCCACAACTATGCGACGGCTGCCGAGCAGTTGAGAAGAGGGGTTTATCGGACGCTTACGCATTTTCGATGCATCGCTCAACAGTCGCATCTTGTAAATGCTGTTTGCTTCGATGTATCGTCTTTAGGCGGCGTCAACATTCTTATCGCCGGCATCAACTCTGCAGGATGAGCCTCTTTCCTGACTTGAAATGGCGCGATCCATTTCGTCGCGAAATGCCGTATGGCTTCGCTAACGCGCGTTGGCTGGAACAAGGCCGTGCCCAAGCGACAGCGAATCTCGAGATTCCGCTACAATTAGCCTGCGTTTACGTGGCGCAAAGGAGGATTATGTCCGCCCCGACGAACCTTTCGGAAATTGACCTCATTCCGATTCCCGGCAAGAACTATTTCAATCTGGACCGCGAATGGCGCGAGGAGTTCATCTATTTCGCAATGGTGGATCGCTTCCACGACGACCAGGCGCGGACCCCTCGGCTGCAACCCGGGCGAAGCACCGGAATCAGTACACCTGACGACTTCTTCGGTGGCAAAATCAAGGGCATCACGAATCACCTTGATTACATTGCAGGATTGGGCTGCACTGCCATCTGGGTTTCCCCAATTTTTGAAAACAATCCTCATGCCTATCACGGGTACGACATTAACAACTACCTGAGCGTTGATCCGAACTTCGGTACCGAGCAGGATCTCATTGACCTCGTGAACGCGGCGCACAACTTCGATAACGCCGGCAAGCCGTTTCCGATGCGCATCATTCTGGACGTAGTCATCAACAATTCGGGAGACAATTGGGAATACCAGGGTGGACCGAAGGCGTATTCGAATGCGCAGCAGTTTCCGTTCGGGGCTTTTCGCAGACCGGATCGGCCCATTCCCATCGAGTTGCGCAACTCTGACTGGTACCATCGGCGAGGAAGCATAAATCATTTCGATGTCTCACCTGAGAACCTGCTTGGGGACATCGTCTCGCTGAAGGATTTTGAAAACGACGATGACGACATTGGCTCCGCCGTAATCAATACGCTGATTAAGTCATACGCGTACTGGATCCGCCAAGCCGACATCGACGGGTTTCGCGTCGACGCTGTCAAGCACATGGGCCCCCTGGCATGCGCGCGGTTCTGCTCCAACATCCGAGAGTACGCCTATACGCTGGGCAAACGTGACTTCTTCCTCTATGGAGAGATTGCTCAGGCCAGCGATGACCTCTATAACCGTTACATCGGGCAAAATACGTCCGCACAGGATGGCAACAATACGATCTTCTTCGGCCTCGACTCCGTTCTGGACTTCCGTTTAGCGGAAGGTAACGGCGACGGCGGCTTGCGCGATGTTATCAAGGGCTTCCAGGAGCCCAAAGCGCTTTTTGAGCGGCTCGAAGCCCAGCGCGAGCGTGCACTCAACCGCGGTGAAATCGGCCGTTATCTTGTTACGTTCGTGGACAACCATGACTCATTCTGGCAGCCGAGCGGCCGTTTCGGGAACGGCGCGCCCGATGAGCAGGTGATCGCCGCCATTGGCTACCTATTGTGTTCGCTAGGCACTGCATGCATTTATTACGGCACTGAACAGGGCTTTTCAGGGCACGGCGGCGATAACCAATTGCGCGAGGCCATGTTTGACAAGGCGACACCGGGCCGGAACCTGCTCAATACGGATTGTCGCATCTATCAAGAAATTGCGAAAATAGCCGACGTGATGCGGAACAACGAACCGCTCCGGTTTGGGCGCATGTACTTCCGCCAGATTTCAGGAGATGGACAACACTTTGGATTCCCGTTCGGCTTCGCTTATACGCTCGCGTTCTCTCGTATCCTCTATCCCGACGAGATCCTGATCGCGTACAACGTCAGTGACGCTCCCCGCAATGACGCCGTGATCGTGGATGCGACTTTGCACGCGGACAGCTCAACGATGAACTTCTTATATGGCAATGCAGGCACGGTACGGGTCCAGACAGCCGCGGACGGATCGCGCTTTGTGAACCTGAGCTTGGCGCCGCGTCAATTCGTGATTCTGCGCTAGCTGGCCGCCAGGCAGCTAAACACCGCCGGATAAAACTTTATTCGATGCCGATGGGGATCACGATTAACCACAGCCGACCAAGAGATGGCAAGAACCGATCAGCTACCCCACTTAACGGCTATCGTTACTTCGATTAGGGTCCAAAGTCGACCTTGGGCGTCACCTTGGGGTGGTACGTCTGGGAGCGTGGTGCACGTTCGATTGGGATCAGTCGCGGGTGGTGGAGCGGACGGCGGCGGATGCGGTGCGAGCCGGCGTTCCGGATGCCGTTGAGTTTGCGCGGGAAAGGCTTGGGTTTGAGGCGGATGAGCGGCAGGCGGCGGTGCTCGCCAGCGAGGCGAAGCGCGGGATGCTGAATTGCACGCGACAGTGGGGGAAGTCAACCCTCGCGGCGATCAAGGCGGTCCACCGCGCGTATGCGCAGCCGGGAAGCCTGGTCATCGTGGCAAGTCCGACGGAGCGGCAGAGCGGGGAGTTCCTGAGGAAGGCGGCGGAGATGGTTGCGCGCCTGGGCATTCGTCCGCGGGGGGATGGAAGGAACGCGGCGAGTTTGCTGTTTCCGAACGGGTCGCGGGTGGTGGGGCTGCCCGGCACGGAGGGGACGATCCGCGGTTTCTCAGCCGTCGCGCTGATGATTATCGATGAAGCGGCGCGAGTGGCGGACTCGCTGTACAAGGCTCTGCGGCCGATGCTGGCGGTGGCGGATGGGGATTTGTGGCTGCTGAGCACTCCGCGGGGCAAACAGGGGTTCTTTTACGAGAACTGGGCGAATGGCGGCGAAGAGTGGGATCGCGTGGCGGTCCGCGCGGAGGAGTGCCCACGAATCAGCGCGCGGTTTCTTGAGGACGAGCGGAAGCAACTCGGGGAGGCGTGGTTCCGGCAGGAGTATGAGTGCGAGTTTGTGGACGATGGGTTCGGGTGGTTCGACCGGGATGTGGTGATGAGGGCGTTGGTGGAGATGGAGCCGCTATAATGCCGGAAACCGCAAAATCGTTTCCGGCAGCGCATGTTCTTGCCGTTCACCTTCGTTGCTCGTTTTCTGTGTGGATGGAAAGGCGGCCTGCCGAGCCCGCCTCCGGCGCAGTAGGACGACCTGAAAGTGGCAACCTGCAGCGGGTTGCCAACCTGCTTGCCGACGTTTATTCCAACCCCGCCCAGCGCGGTTGGCTTGTTTTGTTTATTTGGGAAGGGCCGCGCCTTATCTAAGCGGCATTGGGATGGCATCCGGCCCCACATGTGCGGATTCAGCCTGTCCTGCGCACTTAAATAAACTATCGGACCTTCACGTATTTTCTTAAATTGTGCGCGGCGACATCCGCCGCGTAGATACTACCCGCGTCATCAGCCGCGATGCCGGATGCGGTTGTGCCCACATCCAATTTATCGGGGTCCGCGGGGTCGGGGATGAAGGCCTTGAGGGAGCCGTCTTTGGCATTGCCCACTACAATGCCTCTCAACTCGCCTTTCTTCGCCGCCGGATCGGGGAATGCGGCGCCTACGTAGATGGTGTCGTCTTTACCGACAAAAACCGAACTCGGCTGGCCGAATTGCGTCCACGCGGCGATGAAATTTCCGTTCTGGTCGAACACTTGAATTCGGTTGTTCTTGCGATCGGCGACATACACTCGTGCTTGCGAGCCGCCCACGAATATGTCATGGGGCTCGTCGAAATCGCCGGGGGCCGAACCTTTGCGCCCCCAAGACTTGATAAACCGCCCCTCTTTCGAAAACTTCACCACCCGCCCGGAATTGTGCTGATTGGGCGCATGTCCATCGCTCACGAAGATGTCACCGTTCGGCGCGATAGCGACGCCCGTTGGACGATCGAATGTATCCGGGCCGTTTCCGGACACGCCCTCCTTGCCAAGAGTTAAAAGGACCTTCCCGGCCGGGCTTAATTTAAGGACCTCCTGGCCCATCTGGACGCCGGACGCGTTCTTCGCCGGCATGCCTAGCACGGTCGACTCATCGTTTACGTCCGTCGCCCAGAGATTTCCATCTTGATCCACCGTGAAGCCGTGAGGATAAGCGAAGAGTCCCGCGCCGAGGCTCGTCAGGAGCTTACCCGAAGAGTTGAATTGCAAAATGGGAGGATTGGATTCCCCGCGTCCGATGCAGGTGGCGTGCCCCGGAGGCACTGTGTTGAAGCAGCGATGAAAAACCCAGACGGTTCCATCAGTGTGAACATGGACGCGGATAACCTCGCCCCAGCGGCCGCCGTTCATGCTTTGGGGGAGAGTTGGCCAGCCCTCCACCAGGCGATACGGGTTGGGAAGGTCAGCGGGTTTCGGATATTTGGGTTGCTGGGCGAACGACGCCGTTTGAAAAAGTGCGAGCGCAAGCACGCTCGCCAGGAATCTAGTTTGTCTCGCCATGGCGACCTCCCGTCGAAACTTAGCATATATATTGTTCGCCAACCAGCGGCCCCAATAATCATGACGTTCGCCCGATCGATGCTAGACTGGGCATAACGTAAAGTCTCCTTTTTGCCATCTGTTTGCCATGATGCAGCCAGCACTTTCCCCCAAGACGCTTGCGAAGACCAGGCTAGAAGATAGACAGCGGCGGGCGTGGGAACAGGCCGCATTGGAGCTGACCTATCCCGATCCGCGCGACGTGCCCGCGTGGCGAGGCTTCGTTGATGCATCGACAGCTATCGCCCGGAAATACCTTCCGGCGGAGGAAGCCGAGCGGCTCCACGAGTTCTTTTCCCCCGATGGGCCAGACGCGCTCCTGATCGAAAATCTGCCGGTGGATCCGGTGCTTTCCCCGGCGCCGTCCGATGGCCGCAGGCCGGGCTCAAAGACCGCCGTATCGGAGGCGGTGATTGCCGGACTCATCGAGAGCCACGCAACCATCATTTCCTATTCCAACGAAAAGGCCGGCGCGCCCATTCACGAAATCGCGCCAGCGACAGGTTTGGAGCAGGTACCGTCCAGCTCGGGACGTGTGCGGTTTCCCTGCCATACCGATGTCGCGCTTCTGGCCCCACACTTCTCACCGCGCGGTTTACTGCTTTACGGCCTGCGCAACGAGAATAGCGCGCCGACTTCGATCCTGCCGCTTGAACGCGTGCTTGATGCAGCGCGGCCGGCCCTCACCGCATCGCTCGAGAAGCCTATTTTCCGGCACCCTGCGCCAGCCAGCTTTGAACTCGCGCTGTCCGTAACGGCGCCGGTAGTTTGGCGAGATAAACACGGGGCGCCGCGCATCGCCGTACAGACTCATGCCGTTCAGCCGGTGAACGCAGAAGCCGGGGCGGCCATCTCCGAATTGCGCGAAATTCTGGCGGCGCTGGAGCCGGAGCGGGTGGTCGTGGCGCCAGCGACTGCTTTGCTTTTTAAAAATGATCGGGTGCTGCACGGGCGCTCCGCCTTTCGCGGAGAACGGTGGCTGCAGCGCGCTTATTTTACGGACTCGATTGAGCGGTTCCGCGCGGCGACAGGCGGTGGGCCGGGCAATTTTGCCTTCGACGCCCGCCAATTAATTTCGACGCGCTAATTAGCCGCCCGCCAATAGACTCGGGTAAATAATGCAGTTTTTTCTGTGGGGCAGGATGCCATCCTGCGCGCGATTGCCAATCGCGCTGTTCGGGGTTTTATAATGGCCCACCAGGCGGATTGGCAATCCGCCGCAGCTTAGCAAGCTGCCCCACGGAAAAAATTGTTGCGCCATCGGAGGCCATCCGTCATAGTGGAATTAGAGTGTGGCGCGATTCTAGGAGCGCGCCCCGCCGGTAATCCATGTCTTTGGAAGTTCGATGGCGTCCGTTACTTCGAAGGAGGAATCCCTTTTCCTCACCGAACTGCTCGGCCTCAAGGTCTTCGACCTCAAGGGGCACAGGATCGGTGTGGTCAAAGACGCCGCCATCGTGCCCCTGGTCGATCCGGTTCGCATCGACCGATTTCTAATCGGAAGCGGCTCGGCGTGGTTCACCGTCCGGCACGACCAGGTACGTTCCGTCGGTCTTAACGGAATCTCGCTTCGCGACGAAAATCTCACGCCTTACCATTCGGACGAATACATGCTCCGCGTCGTCCGGGATCTTCTGGATCAGCAAATCATCGACGCGCAGGGACGCAAGGTGGTTCGCGTTACGGACATCACGTTCGAAGTCCGCCACGAGCCGGATAACGAAGTGCTTTGGGTGCTTGATATCGACGTGGGGCTGCGCAGTGTATTCCGCCGTCTGGTTCAAGGCTGGCTTCCGCCGCGCTGGGTGCGCAAACTCCAGCGGTTTATCCAGCCGCGCTCGATCCGGTGGGAGTTTTGCAACATCCTGGAACCGGACCCGCAGCGGCGCCTGAGGCTGAACATTTCGAACAAACTGCTAGAGGACATGCACCCGGCCGATCTCGCAGATATCGTCGAAGAGTTGGGTCCGGAAGACCGCGAGGCGATCTTCGAAAACATCGACAGCGAAGTGGCCGCAGAGGCTTTGTCCGAAGTCGATCCCGATATTCAGGTCAGCATACTCGAGTCGCTTGAAACCGAGAAAGCCGCGGACATCGTGGAAGAGATGGCGCCGGACCGGGCGGCCGATGTCCTAGGCGAGATGGAAGAACAGACTTCGCAGGAAATCCTCGATGAAATGGAGCATCAGCCCAAGAGCGAAGTCACCGAACTGCTGGAATTCGAACAGGACACGGCAGGGGGCATGATGAACACGGAATACGTTGCGCTCCGCGAATCTGCTTCCGTCGCGAACGCCATTGAGGCGTTGAAAGAACACGAGCAGTTACTGGAATCCATCAACACGATCTTCCTGATTGACGCCGAGGAACGCCTGGTGGGCGCGGTTCCGCTCGCGCGCCTGTTCCTCCATGTCGGCGAGACACCGCTCAAGCAATTGGGCGCGGAAACGCTCATCGAAGTTAAATCCGATGAGGGCCAGGATCGGGTGACCGAGCTCTTCGATAAATACAACCTGCTGGCGCTGCCGGTCGTGGACGACCGGCAAAAGCTGACTGGCGTAATTACGGCCGACGATATTATTTCCGTGCTTAGGAGCAAATAGTGACGTCTAACGGAGACCCTCCGAGGAATGTGGAAACGCTGGCGCTATTCGATTGTCGTGTTCCTGGGAGTTCTCGGCCCGGGTTTTATCACCGCCATGGTCGACAACGACGCGGGCGGGATTCTGACGTACTCGCAAGCCGGGGCGCGCTGGGGGTATTTGCCGCTGTGGACGCTGCTTCCGATCACTCTCCTGCTGATCGTCACGCAGGAGATGTGCTCCCGCATGGGCGCGGTTACGGGAAAGGGTTTGCAGGACCTGATCCGCGAAGAGTTCGGGCTGCGGACTACCTTCCTGATGATGGCGGCTTTGGTGCTGGTGAACCTCAGCAACATCATGGCCGACTTCGCCGGTATCGCCAGCTCGCTTGAGCTGTTCGGTATTTCCCGCTACATCACCGTTCCGCTTGGCGCGGTTGCGGTCTGGCTGTTAGTGGTGAAGGGCAGCTATAGCTCAGTCGAAAAAATCTTCCTGATTTTATGTATATTCTATGTCGCTTATGTAATATCCGGTATTCTGGTCCGGCCAAATTGGAAGCAAGCGGCGATCTATAGCGTGCGGCCCGTGCTTATGCTTGAGGGCAGCTATATCACGATGGTGATCGGGATGGTGGGGACGTCCGTGGCGCCGTGGATGCAGTTTTATCAGCAGGCGGCGGTAGTGGAAAAAGGAATTGCGCCGAAGGAAATCGTTGCGTCGAGAGTTGAAGTCACGCTGAGCTGTATTTTGACCTCGGTGGTCGCGTTCTTCATCGTTGTAGCTTGCGCCGGCGCAATCTATAACGTGGAACCGCGAGATATAACGGATGCATCTCAGGCCGCCCAGGGTTTGAAACCATTTGGTGAATACGCGTACTTACTGTTCGCACTGGGCCTTCTGAATGCGTCGCTATTCGCTGCGTGCATCCTGCCCCTGTCGACGGCTTATTCGGTCTGCGAAGGATTGGGGTTTGAATCGGGGGTGAACCGGAACTTCCGCGATGCTCCGATCTTTTATTGGCTGTTCACGCTGCTGATCGTGGTGGGCGCGGGCGTGATTTTAGTTCCGGGTTTTCCGCTGATCCGGATGATTCTCGTTTCGCAGGTGATCAATGGAATCATGCTGCCGTTCGTCCTCATCTTTATGGCGCTGCTGATCAACAAGCCGAAGCTGATGCATGAATGGATCAACTCGCGGTTCTATAACGCGGTGGTGTGGCTGTCGGTGATCCTGTTGATCGGGCTGGCGCTGGCGCTGATTCCAATCGCGGTTCAGCAGATGAGAGGCGGGGGCTAAGTCACTCCAGCCACTTGATGCTGGTCACCTTGATCTTATCCTCCTGAATTTCGCCGGTGACTTGCACGCGCAGATCGTCGTCTTTTTTGGTGGCCTTGAGCGCCGCTAGCGCGAGCCGGTTGCCGTTCTCATCGAAGCTCAAGAATTTTTGATCGTAGGTGAATACGCCGTAGCCGCTTTTTTGGCATTCCGGCATCAGCGCGCACTGGCGCGTGTGAGTATAGGCGACGACGATGCCGCCCTCCAGGCGCGGACCCGGTACGATTCTGGTTTCGGCCTTATAGGAGCACATCTTATCCATCAGTACGCCTTTAACATCCGCGCCGCGCGCGGTCAGGGAGAGGAACACAGGCAAAGCGACTAGGCTCAGCTTTCGCAGTAGACTCTTCATAGAACGCTCGACTATTGAGAGGCTGAGACTCTGAGGCGGGCTGGAAGCGTTCTCAGAGCTTACAGACCGCGCCGGGAGGTTGTCCCAACCGTCTCGGAGAATATTTCCGAGAATCAGATTGCCACGAGGCGCGAAAGCTTGTCAATACCGTCGTGTCGTCGGATGCTGTCCTGCGCGCGGTTGCCAACCGCGCGTGGGCTCTCGGCAAAACAGACCAGGCGGGTTGGCAACCCGCCGCAGGCTGGCAGCCGGGCTGGCAGCCTGCCCCACAGAATGCTGCCCTACTGCATTGCCGCGAGGGATTCCTTGATGCTGGGCCGCGCCCCCGCCTCCACGTCCCTGCGCCGAAGCTTGTGGAACGTGGTGAGGATTCCGTTCGCCTTGGCCAGCGCGGTCACGCGGTCCGCGAACTCCTCCAGGCGGGAGCCGGGGATCGCGTACAGCGCAACATCGGGCGTTAGCGCGTCCAGATAGGCGCGCGCTCCGCAGCACCCGAGGCTCAAAGCTGTGCGCCCAGTGTTGAACGCCTGCGGAATGACGCCGCACGCCGGCCGTCCCATCGCGGGGGGCAATCCATTTTCAATTTGCTGCGAAGCTTCGGACAGAATCAAACTTTGGTCTGCTTTGACGAACAACAACACAACGTCCGGCGGCAGCGGATTTGCGCCCAATGGACCGTAGACCACCACCCTGGCTTCGCGGTTCAGAACCGGGATGAACGGCAGGTCAGATTCCCGGACATAGCCGAGATCGCCGAACACCTTCAGCGCATCCTGCAAATCGGTTTGAAAGCCCGCGCCTCCTTTCAGGTGGTGCGTATAGATTCCAACCGCGCAAAGTTCGTGATCGCGCGGCACCGTGGCAAAGACTTTTGTCGCGGCTTCCTGCCAAAAGCGGCAACCGGCGGGCGCCGATCCGCTGTACGCCGCGACGCCTTCGGGAACGGCATCCGCGAACGAGACCGCGATAGGCGGAAGGGAAAGTTGTAGCGATTCGGTCAGCTTCTGAGCGAGAGTTTTAGGGGCAGTCATTGTCCCATGGTACTTCGGGCCGCAGAATAGCCCGACAACACCCGAATGGCATACGGTGCTACCTCAACTAACCGAAACGCGCTAGAAGCGCCGCGCATATTGAGTAAAGGTGGGACAACAGGCTGCTATGGTGACTCTCGCTCCCTTAGGAAAGCTGGTTGGCGGCGCTTTGGGGGAGCTGCGCCGGGGAATCGAAAAAGCGCGGCGGAATCACAGAGCCGTCGCCATCGACCTAAGCGAGGTCACGCTGGTCGATCGCCACAGCATCTCATTCCTTGTTTCCCAAGAGGGGCAGGACTTGGTGCTGATTAACTGCCCGGATTACCTTGAGCCGTGGATGGAGCGCGCCCGAAAATCGGCCGTCCCGGGGAGGTTCAATCCTCAATTGTGACTTTCGGCCCCAGAGCCTGATTTTTCCGGCAACTTTCCTCCATAGCCTTCGCGAGCTGAAAGAAAGGCGCCGCGTGCGCGTCGGAGTTGGAGCGCGTGGCCACGGGCTGGCCGCTGTCGCCGGAGATCCTGACGTCGGGATCCAGCGCAAGTTCTCCCAGGAAAGGAACATTCATCTGCTCCGCCGTGCGCTTGCCTCCGCCGTGGCCGAACACATCGATGCGCTCCCCGCTCCCCGGGACGACGAGATAGCTCATGTTCTCCACCAGCCCGAGCACCGGCACGCGAACTTGCCCAAACATATTGACGGCTTTCCGGGCGTCTTCGAGCGACACATCGGATGGAGTGGTAACCACGACCGCGCCCGAAATTGCCGCGGTTTGAATAAGCGAGAGCGCGACGTCGCCCGTGCCGGGCGGCAAATCGATCAGCAAGTAATCCAGCTCGCCCCATTCCACGTTGCGAAGAAACTGTTGGATGACGCTGTGCAGCATCGGCCCGCGCCAAACCAACGGTTTATCTCCCGGATTGAGAAATCCCATCGACATGATTTTTACGCCATATTTTTCGATGGGACGGATGCTTTCGGCGTGCCCCCGGGGCGTCTCGCGCGTTCCCATCATCAGCGGAACGTTAGGTCCGTATACATCGGCATCGAGAAGCCCCACACGCCTTCCTAGCTGCGCGAGAGCGATGGCAAGATTGACCGAAACGGTGGTTTTTCCAACCCCTCCCTTACCCGATCCGATCGCGACCAGGTATTGAACGCCGGGAATAGGCATTTTCGGAGGAGCGTTTGGAGGTTGGGGACCCATGCAAGATTCGATGGTAGCAGGAGAGGGGCCAGGGCCAGCGACCAGGGGAAAGCAGCGCCCAAAAAAAACCAACTGACGGACGCGTTTACTGGCCGCTGGCCCCTGGCTCCTGGCCCCTATTCTGATCCTTGAGGTAATCGCGAACCACGCGATCGACGTAGCGCTGTGTCTCGGAATACGGCGGGACGCCCCGATAGCGATCGACTGCTTTCTCGCCGGCATTATAGGCGGAGAGCGCCTTGGCTACGTCGCCGTCGTATTTGATCAGTAACTCGCGCAGCAGACGGGTCCCCGCGTCGATATTTTGCTCGGGATCGCGCGGATCTGCTCCAAGCGTGTGCGCGGTATCGGGCATTAATTGCATGACTCCGATCGCGCCTTTGGGCGATACCGCTTTAGAATCGAATGCCGATTCGGCTTTGGCGACGCTTTCGACAAATGCGCCCGGAAGACCGCTCCGTTCGGCCGCGGCGCGGACCATATCCTTTGGATTTTTCGATTTGGGCTGCCGCTCGGTGGAGATTTCCGGAAGCGATGGAGAAACGGGTGGAGGAGGCGCGACGTAATCGTCGGCCTCGAAGGCGGCGATGCTCGCGGCAGGCAACTCGATCGCCCCGCTGCCTTGGTACAGCCGCACCACATCGCCGGAGGATTCATGCCGGTCGACATGCATACGCAAGCCACTCACGAGAATGGCGTTTTCGCCTGCGAGTACGGGCAAAGCTAGGGCGAAGAATCCGGCGGGGAAAAGCTTCAAATAAACAAGACGATCCGAGGCGGGCGCGCGTGGATAATGAACTCTGGAGGAATATGAACGGTCATAATCTGTTTCGGGCGGTTGCATGTTGCGCCGTAATACCGCTGATGTTGAATGCTCAGGCTAGGACGAACCTGGATACGGTAATCCTCAAGCATTGGGCCGCACCGCTGTACTGGCAACCGCACGCAGAGCTGATCCCGATCCCGCCGCTGAATCTTCCCACCACGGTTAGCACTCTCGTGTTCGTGGCGATGACGCCTTGCCGGCTTGTGGATACGCGGGCCTCGCAGGGATTTCCGGCTGCGTTCGGCACGCCCAGCCTTGGCGGAAGCGCCAGCCGGACCTTTGCACTGCAATCGAGCACCACCTGCTCGATTCCCGCCGCGGCGCAGGCGTACTCGCTCAACATTACGGTGGTCCCGACAAGCCCAGCCGGTTTCCTGACAGCCTATCCGACCGGGCAATCGCTTCCGCTCGCCGCGGCATTGGTGTGGGCGCAAGGCAACGTAACAAGCAATGCGGTCATCGTGCCGGCCGGCTTAAGCGGCTCGGTCGATGTGTACGTCAATGCGCCGACGGACGTGGTGATTGACATCAACGGGTATTACGCGCCTAGCGGCTACGTGTCCACGGGAAGCAATAATACAGCCCTCGGCAACGGCGCGCTTAGCTATAACACCGGCGGGAATTACAACACCGGTATCGGCGATGGCGCCCTTGGTTCAAACACCACGGGAGCGGACAACACAGCGGTTGGGCGTCTTGCGCTCTCCCCTAACACTACGGGTAGCGACAATACCGCGCTTGGCTCCGGGGCGCTGCTTGGAAATACTAACGGCGTTAACAACGCCGCCGTCGGATTCCATGCGATGGCGTCTAATATGGACGGGGGCTACAACAGCGCGATCGGGTGGGGAGCTCTTGCATCAAATACTGGCGGAGGAACTAACGTCGCGGTCGGGTGGGATGCGCTTGATTCCAACACTACCGGAAACGGCAACATAGGTATCGGAGCCGGGGCCGGACAATTTATCTCAGGCGCGAGCAGCAACAACATCGAGATTGGGAACCTGGGCTCATCTTCAGATAATGCGGTTATCCGCATCGGCGATCTGGTAACCCAGAAGTCGTTCTTCGCCGCCGGAATTCGCGGCGCCACAACAGGCAGTAATGATGCCGTTCCGGTAGTAATCGACTCCAAGGGTCAGTTGGGCACGGTAAGCTCTTCGCGGCGCTTCAAGGAAGATATTCAGGACATGGGCGACGCCAGCCGCGCGATCTTGCGGCTCCGTCCGGTCACGTTCCGTTATCGGAAGCCATTCGAGGATGGGTCCAAGCCCGTTCAGTACGGCCTTATTGCCGAGGAAGTATCGCAGGCCTTTCCTGATCTTGTTGCGCGTTCAGCCGATGGGAAGATCGAGACGGTGAAATATCAGCTGCTGGATCCGCTGCTCCTGAATGAATTGCAGCGCCAGGAGGCGGAGATCGGTGCGCTCAAGGAACGGCTCCTCAAACTCGAATCCCAGTTGCCGTAATTACCTTGGATTCACCTGCGAAGAAAATACCGCTATCATGCCCGCGGCAAAGAATAGGAAGGCCCCCGTTAACAAAGCCTTCGCCTTGGCCGGAGCGTCTTTGAACTCGCGCCAGGCCACTAACCCCCAAGCCGTGCCGAAAAAGACGGCGCCCTGGCCAAGGGCGAAAGTCATCGACGAACCTATAGTGCCCGCGGCGGATGCGTTGGCGACGGCAAAGTTCAGCATGGCCCCGGTCATCCAAATCATTCCTCCGAGCACTCCTAATAAATGCTCCCGCTTGCCGCCTTTGAAATAGGCTTTGAATTCCACGGGACGCCCTTGCACCGGAAAATTCATGAAAAACGGATTGTAGAGAAATGTTGAAATCAGCACTCCCACGCTGAACAGGAGGGCCGTTCCGTAGGGGCTAAGCGCGGGCTCGGCCCAGGCTCCGTTTGTGAGCAACCAGAAAAATGAGCCTGTGATAATGCCGCCAATGGAACTTAGCGCGATTCCGCGCCCCGCCCGCGGAAGCCTCCGCCGTGGCGCAGCGTTCGGATCGGCCGCAGCCGCCTTTTGCATCGCCATGCGTTGCGCTTCAAGATGCGCCGTATACGCCGCCCCGGCCATGATCGCGGCAACCAACACCAATGCCACCCCCGAAAAGAGCGGGAGCGCATTGGCCAGCGGACTAAGCACGTAATTCAGAACCACGGCTGTCGCGAAAGCAAACCCAAGCTCCACGGGAAACGCGATCGACAGCCCGGATACCGCCACGGCTCCGGAGAAAAGCATGTTGCCGAGATTGAAAACCATCCCGGCTGCCACGCCGTAAATCATGTTTCGATATCCGGTGATGAGGAAGTTGTCCTGGACCGTAAGCTCCTTCGAGTCCAGCGAGCCGAATGTGAACGCAGCGATCACCGCGCATAGCACCGCCCCCAGCGCGAAATCGTAGTAGTACAGCTCGAATCGCCAGCGCCCGCCCGCCCACTTTTGCGTATTTGCCCAGGAGCCCCAGCACGCCATCGACAAAATCAGCAACACAGCGGCTGCGTTGTAGGAACCGGGCAAAATCATTCGGGATTTCACATCTTAGCAATTGCAGGAGGTAGAATCGAATAAATGGCGCGTGGTTGGGAGAGCAAGTCCGTCGAGGAACAGATCGAGTCAGCGCGAGCGCGCGAAGCGGGCGGCCGTCCGCGGCTGACGCCCGAGCAAGCGGCGCTGGAAAAGAAACGCGACAGCCTGCTGCTGCACCGCACGCGCGTGCTGCGCGATTTGAATGACTGCCGCGATGAGCGCTACCGCAAGACGCTAGCCGGCGGGCTGGCGTATTTGGAGTCGCAACTCGCAGAGCTGGGTTGGACACCCCAATGAATCGGGCTCCGCATCAAGGCCATTTGCGCGCGGTCTCCAGCCGGCGCGGGACCCTCCGCGGCCCCGCGTAAACTAAATCATCGAAGAAGCGTGCCAGCTCGGGACTAACGAACCATAAATTTGCGCCGGTAGCGGACCATCGCGACCGCCGCGCACGCCGTGACGAAGAAAATCCAACTGGATGGTTCCGGAGTAGAGGCGCTGGTCCCAGTCAGAAACGCCCCGGAATCCGATGTGAACGTCACATTGGATGGCAGGATGAGCCCCACTTGCGAGGTATGGCTGAAATCGGCCGTGTCGCCGTTGGACGCGAATGTGCTTAAGCTCAAAAGAAACGGCAACGTAGTCGAAGAACCTACCAGGTCGTAAACTCCGCTAAATTGAACCAGAGCCGGCGTGGCGGATGTGAAGTTGCCGGAGACCCACCCGCTTTGGTTGATCCCAGTCAATGTAGGCGGGCCGCCAAAGATATCTTCGCTAGCCGACACCGAACCGCCGAGTTGAAGCTGGCTCTGCGCCTCGACCGGCGTGCCTGAGAAACCGAGAAATGGTCCGGTCAGCGAGCCATCGAAACTCCAGGTGACTGTAATCGGGGTGACTGTTGTGGCGCCGGCTCCGGCGACGCTAAAGTGGACATTATCCTGCATCGTGATCATGCTCACACCTTCGGCGCCACTGCTGCCGCTGGTAAGACTGCGCGCGGTTCCAGCGCTTAAATCCGCGGCACTCTGCGCCAGCGCCGACTCGCCCAGAGGCGCGCTAAGGTTCATCTGTTCGAATACCGAGGTGGCAGTGCCCGTGGTATCCATGTTGCCCGTCACGGTGGCGTTCGGGTTATGATCCCAAACGAATCCGGGCGGATTGCAATTCAGGCCGTTCGGACCGACGGATCCGCCGCCGTTGTAGCACATTACCGAAACCACGGTATTACTGTCGGCGAACGTTTCATTAATGATCGAAATCGGATTGGCGTCAGCAAAGCGCGTCACCAAAAGAAGACTCGCGAAAAAGCCGGCGGCGGTTGCCGGCCGGGTTGAGAAGTATTTGATGAATTTCATTCGTTGAATTGCCCTCTACCTAATACCGCGCAAAGCCAACGAAACTTCTCTCACGCGCCCTGGTACTGGAAGTACTACAGCGCCTCGGGGGGCAAGAGGCGCATCAGCTAATATGGAAATTCCCATGTCTGGAGGGGCGGTTCCGGGGGAGATTACTGCTCTCTTAACCCGGTGGAGCGAAGGAGATCGCGATGCGTTGGCTCTTGTTGCGTCGCTGGCGTATGACGATCTGCGCGCCATCGCCACGGGATTGCTGCGTCGCGAGAGCCAGGAGCACACGCTCCAAGCTACGGCTCTGGTAAACGAATTATTCCTCCGGCTGGTTCGCCAAAAGGCCCTTCGCGTGGAGCGCCGCCAGCACTTCTATACCCTGGCCGCGATGATGATGCGCCGGATCCTTACCGACTACGCCAGGCGTTCCACGGCGCAAAAACGCCCCGGTCGCGCCAGCCGTGTTCCCCTGCATGAGGAAATTGCGTGGGTCGACGCATCCACGGAGGAAATGGTGGAGCTGGATCGTGCCATGGCGGAATTGGAAGCTCTCGACGCCCGGTGCGTACGCGCCATCGAGTTGCGTTTCTTCCTGGGATGCACCATCGACGAGGCTTGCGAAATACTGGCCATCTCTTCCGCCACGTTGGATCGTGACGTGAAGTTCGGCCTCGCGTGGCTCTACCGGCGGCTTTCGGCCGCCGCGCGGAAAGACCGATGAAGGCGGGCGCGTTTTTACGCGAATACTATAAGGATTCCGTTTGACCGATTTCGAGAGAATTAAGGCCCTCTTCAGCGACGCGCGCGACATGCCGGACACCGGGGCGCGGCTGGCCTGGCTCAACAGGCAATGCGGCGGCGATCGAAGCCTTATCGAAGAGGTCCAATCCCTGTTAACAGCATCCGTGGAGGCCGAAACTATCCGGGCAGAAGCTCAGTATCCCGCGAACCGTGTTCCCGCCGGGCAATTTGGTCCTTATGTCGCCCTGGAACTGCTGGGCCGCGGCGGAACCAGCGCCGTTTATCGCGCCGAGCGCCGTGACGGTAAGTTCGAACAAACCGTCGCTTTGAAAGTTATGGCGCCGTTCTTTAGCGCGCCGGAATTCCAGCGGCGCTTCGAAACCGAGCGGCAGCTTCTGGCTTCTCTCAACCATCCGCGGATCGCGCACCTGCTGGATGGAGGCACGTCTTCCTCGGGCGACCCCTGGTTGGCAATGGAATATGTCGAGGGCGAAAGGTTAGACCATTATTGCGATCGTCACGATCTCGACGTGCAGGCCCGTCTTCGCCTGTTTTTGCAGATCTGCGACGCCGTGGAGTACGCCCATCGCCATCTCATCGTGCACCGCGATCTTAAGCCAGGCAATATCCTCGTAACTTCGGAAGGAAGCGTAAAGTTGCTGGACTTCGGAACCGGCGCGGTTCTTGCATCGCGAAACGACCTCACGGTGACGCGCACACGCATGCTCACTCCTCGCTATGCGAGCCCTGAGCGCCTGCTTGGCTACCCTGCGAGCGTGAGCGATGACGTATTTTCATTAGGTGTCATTCTCCATGAATTGCTGACCGGCGTGTGGCCGTTCGGCGATCCGGAATCGCCCGCGGACGCACTCAAACGGCTCGACGGAACGGCTATACCCACTCCTCTGGCCAGTTCGATCGGGTCCAAAAACTCGCGCATGGCGCCGCGATCCGTCGACCGGTTGCAAAAGCTGCTGCGAGGCGATATTTCGCTGATCGTTCTTAAGGCTCTCGATGCCGATGCCGAACGCCGCTATCCCACAGTGGCCGAGTTCACGGCCGACATGGAGGCCTATCTCGAAGGCCGCCCCATTCAGGCTCGCAAAAACGAGTTCCGCTACCGGGCGCGTAAGATGGTGCAGCGCCATAAGGTGGCGATTGGCGTCTCCGCGGTGGTAACGATTGCGCTTGCCGCCGCGATTGGCGGCGTGATCTGGCAGGCCCGGGTCGCGCGGGAGCAGAGCCTCCGCGCACAGACGCGCGCCGAAGACCTGCGGAAACTCAGCAATACGCTGCTCTCCGATCTCGACGACGCGATTCAAAAGCTGCCCGGTTCCACCGAAGCGCAAAGGATGCTGGTGACCGCGGTGACCGAACATCTCAGGCGGATGCAACACGACGCCTCCGGCGATACCCAAACCCAAATCGATATGGCGAACGGCTATATCAAGCTCGGCAATGTTCAGGGCAATCCCTATGACCAAAATACGGGCGATCCCGTGCAGGCGTTGGCGTCCATCCGAAAAGCCATCGAGATCGCAGAGCCGCTGGTTCGCAAAGAAACCGAGAATGCCGAAGCCGAGCACGCTCTCGCCTGGGCCCATCAGTCGTACGCCGAAGTGCTGCTCGGTTCCGGCAAGCCGCGGGAGGCCGCCATCGAGATGCGAGCGGCCGTGGAGATCTTCGATCGCCTGGCGAATCGCCGGGGCGCGGGAGCGCCGCAACTTGTGGATTTGGCTGTCGCGTGGGGAGGATTGGGCGATATCCTTGGCCAGCCCGGAATAGCGAGCCTTGCCGATACGTCTGGAGCGCAGGCGGCTTTTGAGCGACTGGTGGCGACCGATGAGCGCATCTTGCGGCTTGATCCTTCAAACGCACGGGCGCGCCGTGGGATTCCGATTGTTCTCATAAAAATGGCGAACCTTGTGAACGAGACAGATCCGCCGCGCGCGCTGGATCGTTACCAGGCTGCGCTCGCCGCCGCGCAAGCGTTGCCTCCCGAGATTCGCGACGCGGTCCAGTTCCAGCGCATTGTTGAAAATAATTTGAATCACATCGGCACGTCGCTAGCGGAACTCGGAAAGTACGACGAAGCCCTTTCAAAGTTCGAAGAAGCTCGCGCCATGGCTGCGAAGCTGCTGGCCGCCGATCCGAAAGACTCCAGGGCAGTCTCGGACATGCTCGACGCGGTGGAAGACGAGGCCGATTGTTTTGTCGCGAGGCAGCAAGGCGTCTTTACACCGGATCCTCATCCGCTGCAGGATGCGGCAGCCGCGCTCGACCGGCTGGCAGAGATCGTGCGGATCAACCGCCAATCGCCGACGTTACGTGAGCATCGCGCCGCTTTCGGCGCGGCGCTGGTCCAGTCCGGTATTCAGAAACGAATTTTACGCCGTACCGATGAATCGACAGATTCCGAAGAAGGAATCCGAATGCTGGAACGGATTGCTCTCGATCCGGCCGCCACCGCCAATGAACTAAGTCACACGGTCGAAGCTTTCCTTACGGCCCAGCCGCAGACATTGCGCCGCCCGGCTCTCGCGGTCAAAGCCGCGGAACGCATGGTCGAGTTGAGCCACCGGGCAAGGCCGGCGTATCTGCTGGAATTGGCTCTTGCCCACCGAGCCGCGGGCCAGGCAGACGCCGCGCGTCAAGAGGCACGGGAGGGTCTGAAACTTATCGCAACAGCGGGGCCGATACCTTTTCGCATGCGAATACTTTTGGAAAGGGAAGCGCGTTAGGGCCCGGTGAGGCGTCCCACTCGCGAAAGAATAGCGTCACTGAACGGGGCGGACGTTGGCGCCTTCCACCTTGCCGTCCGCTCCCATTGAGAGCCGGTATTCTAGCGCTCCGTTCGCGAATCTGATTTCGTAAATGTCAGCGCCGCCGGGGCCGACGCCTTTGAACGAGACCTGCTGCACCGCGCCAAGTCCCGAGACCAGGGTTTGCAGTTGCGGCAACTGCTGGCGCGTGGCGGCGGCCAAACCCGCGCCCATCAAATCGTAATTCGGCTTGCCCGTGCGCAGTTCTTCGATTATTCGCCGAACCGCGGCTTCGCTTCCGGGCGCGGCGGTTTGATCCTTAAACCGTTTGTCGGAGGCATCGGCGGCAGCGGCGATCTGTTTGAATTCCGCATCGCTCAGGCGATTGGCGGTCTGATCCCTCCCGTTTTGGTGGAGAATGAGTTGGCCCGGAATGCCTTGCGCATCCGGCTTTGCGAATTCAATCTGAGCGTCCACTACCTTCGCGAAAAACATGGTCTGCGATTCGGGAAAAATCGGCACTCGCTGCTGGTTTCCCAGCTTCGTCATGAGTTGATTGCCATCCAGTGTGACGAGCATAGTCACGCCAGGCGCCAACTGATAGGCGCCCACTTCGCGCGCCAACACTGC
The DNA here is from genome assembly GCA_019261985.1 of Bryobacterales bacterium. Classification (GTDB taxonomy): domain Bacteria; phylum Acidobacteriota; class Terriglobia; order Bryobacterales; family Bryobacteraceae; genus Palsa-187. The sequence continues at coordinate 39,791 of JAFAQY010000051.1, forward strand.
CGGGTCAATCGAGATCTGTTCACGCTCGCTCTGCAACTTCACCGCCTCGCCATGCGCTATGGCAGCGAGCTTGGTTGCGATGTCTTCCGGCGCAGCGCCGTTCAGGTTCCCTAAAACCACAACCGTCAACTTATCTTCGGGATAATACGCGAGGATCGTATTGAAACCTTCAATCCCGCCATTGTGATCGATCGCTTTGTGTCCCTTCACCGTATGCACACCCAGGCCGAAAGCATAGTCGTTCTTAAATGGAGTGGTCATTTTGGCGAGCGACGCTGCCGATAGAACTTTTCCGGCGAAAAGCCCCTGCTCCCATTTGAGGAGATCTCCGGTCGTGGAATAGAGCGCCCCGGCGGAGAAGGGAACGGTCATATTGATAAAGCCCGCGTTCACGGGACCGTTCGGACCGGGCGCGTACCCGGCCGCGCGGCGTGGAATCACGGCGGAGTTCGAGTCATAACCGGAATCTTTCATTCCCAGCGGACCGAAAATGTTTTCCTGAAGAAATTTCTCGTAAGTCTCTCCGCTAATTTTCTCGATGAGATACCCCAGCAGGACATAGCCGGAGTTGCTGTAATTCCACTTTTCGCCGGGCTCGAACTCAAGCGGCTTATCGCGGAACCGGGTGACAAGTTTTTCGGGCGTGGCCGGAAGCGCCTCGGTCGATTGATAATCCGCGAACCCTGTGAAATTCGGAATGCCGGCCGTATGGGTCAGCACGTGGAAGATGGTCATCTTGTCCCACGCGGCGGGCGCATCCGGCATGTACTTCTTTACAGGATCGTCAATCTTCAGTTTGCCGCGCTCTTCTAAAAGCAGGACCGACGCGGCCGTGAATTGCTTGGTAACGGAACCCAGGCGAAATTTGGTTAAAGGCGAGTTCGCAATGTCCCATTCCAAATTAGCCGAGCCGTAGCCCTTGTTCAGGAGCACGTCATTGCCCCGCGCCACCAGCACCGAACCCATGAACTGCTTCGGGACATACGACTGCACGATTTGATCCATCCGCGAGTCGTTATTCTGTGCCAGGCATGCGCCCGCCAGGAAGGTAGTGGCCAGAACGCGTGACAGCATTTTTACCCCCTTTAGTAGAAGAATTCCTCGCGAACAATTTTGCCGTTCGAGACTTTATACACGGCGATCTCCTCCATCTGCATGCGGCGAGATTCCGGCGTGAATGTGAAGTCCATTTTGAAGGTCACGGTGAATTGGGATCCCGCCACCAACGGACCCTCCACCGCAACCGAGTGAACCTCGTGGTTCTTATTCCACCATTCGCCTTTTGCCCGGACCGCGGCGATGCCGTTCGCTTCGCGCGACTCTCCGGGAGGCGCGGTGGGTTCGATGCTGACGATTTCAGGCGAATAGAGCGATTGCGCTGCTTCGTCAAACTTGCCCTGAGAACAAAGCTTGACGAGTGTGTCCGCGACTTCTTTGGTGGTCATAGAATCTCCTGGTGTAAACTTGCGTTCCCCACGGTAGCACGAATTGCGTAGTCCAAAAGCTGTGCGGGATCAGCGGGCTCCAGCTTATTGCCTGCCGTGTCGATCATGCGAAGCAGCCCGCTTCAATAAATGGAGCTTCAACATCTCCGAGGGCGGCTTTTCGTGTTAATTGATTAGCCACCGCATATGTGGTGATCGAAGCGTGTCCCTCCCTCAAGCGCGTGCACTTCCGAAGCTGCGGCGACGAGGCGAAGGCGGGCCGCATGGTATTAATTTCCGAGATCCGCGATCTCGCCGACAGCTCCACTTGACAATCGGCAGCTTTAAATGCTAAATTTATAGCATACTGCTAAAACACCAGCAAGGCGATCCGCGTGTAGATGCCGAAATGAAATATTTGAAGATAACTACGGTTTTCTTTGTTTTTTGCGCCGGAGTGCTTGCGCCAACGCCCAAGGTGCGGTTTGAAGTTGCTTCCATTCGTCCGACGACTTCCGAGTTTGCCACCAGCGGGGCCGCTACGGCCGGCGTGCGCATTGATGGCGTGCAGTTTCGCGCGTCCATGCCGTTGCGCGGTTTGGTCGCAGTAGCCTACAACACAGGCCCCTATCAGTTCGAAACGCCGGAATGGATGTCGTCGCAATGGTACGAGATTGCAGCAACGCTGCCGGAGGGGCACACCAAAGTGGACGAAGTGCGGGAGATGCTGCAGGGGCTGCTGACCGAGCGTTTCAACATGAAGACGCATCGGCAAATAAAGGACCGACCGGTCTACGCACTAACGGTTGCCAAAAGCGGTATTAGCGCCAAGTATGACCCGCTCGATCCGATTGAGCGTTCTGTGGAAGCGGTATCCACGGGAACGGAGATGAGCACGATGGCCAAGCTGCCGCGCGGGGCGACACTGGCGATTGGCGGAGACAAGGTTGAGGCAAAGAAGTTTACGATGGGAATGCTCGCGGATCAGCTGACGCGCTTTGTGGATCGGCCGGTGGTGGATCAGACGGGCCTTGCAGCCGATGCAGCCTATGATTTGACTCTGGAATTGACACACGAGGACTTCCTGGCGACGAGGGTGCAGTCGGCAATAGCGGCCGGGATGACGCCACCTCCGCAAGCAATGAAGTTGCTGGAAGCTTCGGGCGATTCATTGCATACGGCGCTGGCCAAGATAGGCCTGAAGTTGGAAGCTAAGAAAGTCCCAATGGAAGTGCTGGTGATTGACTCCGCCGACAAGGAACCTAGCGAGAATTAGCCCTTGCATTCCTGGTGTCATTTTCTATCAGGTGACCCGAACGGATTGCCCGATCAGGCGCGCAGGAAGGTCCAGAAATGAAAAAATTCGAACGCTCTGCGTGGGGATGCCTCATTAATATTGCAATCGTTTTACTTGTTGGGTGCCGTCTCAGTTACCATCTACAGGGGCAGGAGCGGATGGCGATACTGATCCCGCCGGTTCCCCCTGCCGCTTTGCCGGACACCCCCTCCGTTTTTGTGATCAGGGTTTCGAACGCCCGGACTCGCCCGGCGATCTTGGATGGTTGCGACATTAACAACGACCTGCTAAGACTTCAATGGTTCGGAAATACGGCTGCGATCCAGCTCACGCCTGATTCATATTTTCCTGCGCCGGGCGATGAGAGATCGGAAGAAATTGCACCGCGGGTGTACCTCGATAGTGTGCAGAGGGTGGAGGCATTTCGGGATGCCTTAGAGGATCGCGTGGTGAGGGGGTGCCTTCGGTCCAACGAAGCCCAAAGCCTCACGCGCAAAATCGTCGAAAACTTGCCGTTACCTCCGCTGGTTGCGCACTTCATCCGTTTTGGTGGCGGAGCCACCGGACTTGTTGACTTGACTTCAGATTTCCGCCTGAAAGTGGTGAGCCCTATGCGCAGCGCTCACGATACGAAAGAAGTTGTCGATTACCAGATCGCTTACTATCGCCTAACACCGGCGCCCAAGGACGCACGGATTCAGATTTCGCTTACTTCCATTTCGACGGGCCAACCCACGGAACGTCAAGGAGGCGAGTCGGCCGCGGCGGCGCCGCTGGTGTTCCCGGCCTCGTTCAGGTTCTTTCGGCTATTGTTCCGAACGGACAAGTCATCGGCGGATCACCTTGCGACGATCTTGAGTGCTGACGATGAGGCTACGCTCAACAAAGCGACAAGGCGATTCAAGCGGGAGCCAGACGCCTTGTGCGAAATCGTATCCATGCCGGGCGTGACTTGTGTGACGCCGGCGCCGGACGTTGCCGTCAACCTGGAGTTTCCCGTTTCGGTGAATCGCAAGCAGGTGTTCGTTCCGCTGGGAGGAACTCTCTCCGATGCATTGCAATCGCGGAAACGTGCGAGCGAGATCACCGCTACCTTGCGGATCAGAAGATTGTTTCACGGACGCCTGCGTGCGGTGAAGTTCGACCCGGCGAGTCAGCAGATACTGCGATTTGTGCTCATGCCGGGGGACGAGATTAGTTGGTAGGGCGTGGAATCGCCGCAGCCCTTGCCTCAAGTGCGGGACAGCCCTGAATGGTAGTAGCGGCCCTAGCCCGGCGTCTGCCTAGGACGCCGGCGCGGCGGCCTGCGCCTTCGCTTGGGCGAGGGCGGATTCCAGTTCCTTCCGATACTCCGCAAGCAGCTCGGGGCTGGACGCCTCGAAGCGCATCACCAGCACCGGCTGTGTGTTCGACGCGCGCAGCAGGCCCCATCCTTGTGAAAAGAGCACGCGGACTCCGTCGACCTCGATTACTTTGTGCGTGCTTCGGAACGCTTCCGCGACGCGCCTTACGACATCGAATTTCGTCTCATCCGGACAGTCGATACGAATTTCCGGCGTGGCCACGGTTTTTGGAATCCCGGCGAGCTGCGCCGATAAT
>JAFAQY010000127.1 GCA_019261985.1 Bryobacterales bacterium
GTCGTTCGGAGCGCAGGAAGGCCGCGTGACCCGCTTTCAGATCATTTTTCTGTCGTGCGCCCGCTCATAACCTGCGGCGGCGCGCCGGGGCCCGCCGACGCGGCGGCACGTCATCCGGGCTGACTGGGCAGGCCTTGAGAACGGAGAGCCAGCTCTCCTTGCCCGGGAGGCGCCGAAAGATGAGCGCGTCTTCCTCGGCGTCAAACCGGACGTCGAAATAGTCTCCCGGCGAGGCTGGCGCAAGACCAACGGGTACCGTGAGCCGGCGCTTGGCGTCCAGCGTTACGATCACGGTGGGATCATCCCCGCGGCAGGGACGAATGCGTCAAGCTCGCTCCCGCCGCCCCAAATTCGCATTCGGAGTATAGCCCACCGGCGTCAGCTACACGGCGCGTGGGGATCGCCAGTGGCGGCATGTAGCGTTGACCTAGTCCATGAACTAAGCTAACCTGAGATCGTGCCCGAGATCGTGAATATCCACAGCGCCAAGACCCATCTCTCCCAGCTCCTCGGCCGCGTCATGCAAGGCGAGGAGATCGTGATCGCGAAGGCCGGGAAACCCGTCGCGCGACTGATTCCGGAACGCGCCCCCGCTGCGGCCAAGAGAGTCCCAGGCATCGACAAGGATAAGCTCTGGATCGCCGATGACTTCGATTCGATGTCCGAGCGGGACCTTGCCGCGTGGCACGGCTCCAGGCAGCCAAAATCGAAACGGCCGCGGAAATGAATCTGCTCCTCGACACCCGCGCCTTCCTCTGGTGGAACGAGGCCAGCCCCTGGCTTTCCCGGGGGGTTGTGGATCTGCTTTCCGATCCGCGCAACCGGCTTTTCCTCAGCGTCGTGAGCGCCTGGGAAATTGTCCTCAAAGCCCACACTCGAAAGCTCAAGCTGCCGTCAACAGCCGCTGTATATATCCCCGCGCGCCTCGCGCATTACGGCATCGAGGTTGTCCCGCTCGCCCTCGCCCATGTGCTCGCGGCGGAGAATTTGCCGGCCCACCACCGAGACCCCTTCGACCGTATGCTGGTCGCGCAATCTCAAGTGGAGCGGTTGCCCATCGTCACACACGATCCCCAGATACGGAAGTACGGGGCCGATACTGTCTGGTAAACGCCCGCTCGGGATCGCGAAACTGCCTATCACTGCCCGACCGTCAACATCACCCCGGCCTGCGTCGCTACTCCGCTATACGTCGCCACCAGCGCGTTATCCCCATTCGGCACGTTATTCGGAACGGTGACATTGAACTGGTACAAGCCGGGCGAAATCAGGCCCGCGAAGTCCACCTGCGCTGGGATGCCGCCGATGGTGATTACGGGATTAACGGGCAAGGTACCCGACTGCTGCGACGAGCCGCCCGCCACGGGCGACGAAGTCGGTCCGAATCCGTTCGCGAACAACACGATCTGCTCGTTGGGCTGAGCAGGCGTGCTCTGTCCCGGGTACAGAGAAGTTGGACCGATCAGCGATCCGTTTCCATGCTCCGCCGTGACATACGGGCCCGCGCCAAATACAAAGAAGGTGGGCGAGTACGGCTGGACTACCGCGGAAGCAACCGCGCTCAGAGTTCCATTGTTGTTTACTTCAATTTGAGCCACGCCCGCCGACAGACTCGGGGGCGCTAGGACGTTGATCTGTACCGGACTGATGTAGTAAACGTAGGCGGGGATTCCGTTCATCGTTACGCTCACGCCGTCAAGCGAGGTGGGCATCTGGTTATTCACGAAATCCGAGGCTCTCCACGTGCGGATATCGCCGGCGGGCGCAAGGTTTTCACCTTTGATCGTCACCCACGTGTTGGCCGCCAGAATCCGAATGTTTCCGAATGCGTTGACGGTCTCGCCGACCGTCGGCGCCGCGGGAGTCAACTTGCGGATTGCGTTGTTGCCGGCGTCGGCGATGTAAACGTCTCCAAAAGTTCCCACCGCCACCTGCCGGGGTGTGTTCAACTCAGCGGCGGTTGCGGGGCCGCCATCTCCGGTTAAACCGGGTTTGCCGTTTCCCGCCACGATATTGATATTCCCGTTCGTGAGCAGAATGCGCAGGCTGTCGTTGTTGACGTCGGTGATGTAGAGGTTGCCCGCCGCATCCAGCGCCACCCCCGCGGGATACGCGAATTCCGCTTTCGTTGCGGGTCCGCCGTCGCCACCGGAGCCGAAAATGCCGTTTCCCGCGACTGTCGTAATGGTTCCTTTTGTATCGACCTTACGGATCACGTTATTCTGCTGATCGGAGATGTAAATCTGCTCATCCGCGGTAATCGCTATGCTGACGGGCAGATTCAGCTCGGCCTTCGGCGCGGGCCCTCCGTCTCCGGCGTAAGCTCCGTTGCCGGTGCTGTTGCCGATACCCGCGCCGAATCCGTTTCCCGCCACCGTGGTGATGATTCCGCTGGTATCTACTTTGCGAATCACATTATTGCCGGTGTCGGCAATATATAAATTCCCGAACGCATCCAGCTCGGCCTGCTCGGGAATGCGCAGAGTTGCGGCCGTCGCCGCTCCTCCGTCGCCCGAATAACCCGGTTGGCCATTGCCGGCAATGGTGGTGATAATGCCGTTCGGAGCAAGTTTCCGAATACGATCGTTCCCCGCGTCGGCGATGTAGAGGTTCCCTGCCGGGTCCATCGTCACGCGCCATGGTATGTTCAACTGCGCCCTGGTCCCCTGGATGTTGTCGCCATTGTACCCAGCGACCCCCGTTCCGGCGGCTGTGGTGATGACCCCATTCGTGTCGATCTTGCGTACGACGTTATTCTGCCGGTCGCAAAAATAGACGTTGCCGACCGGGTCGGTCACGATGCCCCGGGGATCGTTCAATTTAGCTTTGGTGGCTTGACCGCCATCGCCCGAATACCCGCTCTGGCCCGTTCCGGCAATGGTCGAAATGGTGAATGAGGGGATCTGGCACCAACCCGTGCTCGCCGCCTCAAAAATAAGACATAAGATACCAAGCGTTCGCATAAAAGGATGTGAACTGATTGTGCGCGAACTTGCGCCAGCTCTCAAGCACAGCTCGCACGGGTGCGCCGTGTAACGTTACGGCCGTTTATTATCACCGTGGTACACTGACTTCCTGCATCTAACCAGTGCAGGCGGGCAGTAAACTCGCAGGCCGGAACCCCTTGCAGCGCAGGCTGAACGGGCTTGCGCGTTCCGCATCTTGGCGAGAGGTTGAAGCGGCATGAGCGTGGCAGGACCCGGCGGAGCGGGGCAAGCGGTCCAGGTTCGCGCCCAGCTTGACAAACTGGTTCAGGCTCCCGCCCTGGCGTCTTCGCCCCGCCGGCAGCAACTGCTCCGATTTCTCATCGAGCATTGGTTGCAGGGCCGGGGCGACCAGCTCACCGAATACGGAATTGCTCTCGACGTCTTCGGCCGTCCACCGTCGTTCGATCCTCGTCTTGATTCCATCGTTCGCACGGAAGCCAGCCGCCTGCGGCAGAAGCTGGTGGAGTACTATGCGGGCGAAGGGAAGACGGACACTGTACTCATCGAGATTCCCAAGCGGAGCTACATTCCCGCGGTGACCTTCCGCCCGGCAACGGCCGAGCCCGAGCCGCCGTTGCAAGTACGCAGATCTCCCGGGCGATTATGGCTCGGGGCTGGCGCGGGGCTGGGCGGATTTCTCGTGATCGCCGCTATAGCGGGCATAGTTCACTTCAGATCCGCGCGGGGAACCGCCCCTCCGGTTGGTTCGGTTGTGGTGCTGCCGTTTCAAAACCTCTCGCCGAATTCCGAGAATGAGTATCTGGCTGACGGCGTCACCGAGGAACTAACGAACGAACTTTCCCAGTGGCCCGATCTGCGCGTCGTGGCGCGGACCTCTGCGTTTCAGTTCAAAGGCAAAGGGAAAGACATCCGTGAGATCGGCCGGGAGCTGGGCGTAAGCGCCGCCCTGGAAGGAAGTGTGCAGCGGACCGGCGGAACCACTCGAATCACCGCTCAGTTGAATCGGACCTCCGACGGATACCACCTCTGGTCGCGAAGCTTTGAGGTCACGAATCGCAATTTGGCGGAAGCGCAAGCCGAGATCTCGAGTGCAGTGGCCATGATGCTGGCCAAGGGCGAGCCCGCCAGGGCTGTGCGATTGCCTAACGCCGAAGCGCATGACCTCTATCTTCGCGGCTATTATCAGTTCTCGCTTCGCACGCCCCAATCTCAACAGGCGAGTCTGGAACTCTTTCACCGCGCCATCGCCGCCGACCCGTCTTATGTCGCGCCTTACATCGGAATTGCCCGCGCCGAAATAGCACAAGTCCACATAACGGCGGAGGCGCCGATGGAAGGGCTTGAGCCCATTCGGGCCGCGCTCCAGAAGGCCATCGAGATCGATCCCTCCGCCGCCGAGGCGCGCGGATTGATGGGCTTCATTTATTACACCTACGATTGGGATTGGCCCAAAGCGGAGCAGCAATACCGCCTTGCTCTGCAGGAAGGCGCCCAAGCGGGTACGCATTCTTCTTATGCCTGGGGCCTGGCTACGCGCGGCCGTTTTCGCGAGGCGCAGGAGCAGTTTCAAATCGCGCAGGATCTCGACCCGCTTGGCGAAGGCCCGCGCGTCAATCAATTCTTCGCCTATTATTTGGAACACGATTTCGCGCGGGGGCGGCTGGTGCTTGAAAAGCTGCTGGACATGAACCCGGATCTACTGGATGCGAAATTACTGCTGGGATTGACAGCGGCGATTCAGCACGATTGCGGCGAAGCGGCGGCCGAATTCGAAGCTGCCGCTCGCAAATACGATATGCCCGTTACGAAATTCGGTCTGGCGGCCGTGGCTGCCTGCCGCGGCGACGACGCCACCGCGCGCAAGCTGCTTTTGCAAATGGCGGGCTCGCGGCCGCCGGCGTTCGCATCGCCGTATCAACTGGCGCTCGGCTACGCGTTCCTGCACGATCGAGAAGCGGCTCTGGCGCAGCTTCAGAAATCGGCAAGTGTCCGCGAAGGCCAAATCCTGTATCTGAAGTACGAGCCCGTTTTCGAACAAATCCGAAGCGACCCTCGGTATTTAGCATTGGAGCGGCGGGTCGGGCTGGAGTAACGTGGGGTGGGTTGCCAAACCTGCGGCGGGTTGCTAACCCGTCTGGCGACCTTTGTACTAACGCCGACCAGCGCGATTGGCAATCGCGCGCAGGATGGCATCCTGCCCCTCCGCAGCCAGGCGAAAGGCTGGCGGCTATAATCGCGGTAGGCATGAAGCCCTCTAGCTTAGCCACGGCCTCTTTGCCCGAGGTGCACGCGAGCGTCCTCACGGAGCGGCCGACTCTGTTCCGGCGCATGCTCGCTTTCGCCGGCCCTGCTTATCTTGTCAGCGTCGGCTACATGGACCCGGGCAACTGGGCTACCGACCTGGAAGGCGGCGCGAGCTTCGGGTACAAGCTGCTGTGGGTGATCGTTCTCTCCAACATCATGGCGATTTTGCTGCAAACACTGGCCGCGCGTTTGGGAATCGTCTCCGGACGCGATCTGGCGCAGGCCTGCCGCGAGGCGTACCCGCGGGCTGTTTGCAACGTGCTGTGGGTATTGTGCGAAATCGCCATCGCGGCATGCGATCTGGCCGAAGTGCTGGGCGCGGCGATTGGGCTGAAACTGCTTTTCGGCATTCCGCTGGTTGCCGGTGTGCTGCTCACCGCTCTCGATACTTTGCTCGTGCTCTGGCTCTCGCGCTTCGGAATACGCGTGATCGAAGCCGTGATTCTTTCGCTGATTGCGATCATGACCGGCTGCTTCATTGTCGAACTGGTTTTTGCCCATCCGGCGATGCACGAAATCTTCTCCGGGATCTTGCCCAGGCTAAACAACAAGAGCCTCTATGTAGCTGTCGGTATTCTCGGCGCTACCGTCATGCCGCACAATCTCTATCTGCACTCGGCGTTGGTGCAGACCCGGCGCATCGGGCGCACATCGGCCGACAAACGCGAAGCCTGCCGCTTTAACCTGATCGATTCCGTGGTCGCGTTGAACGGCGCCATGATCGTGAACGGCGCCATCCTCGTTTTGGCCGCCACGGTGTTCTTCAAGCGCGGAATCGCCGTACAGCAGATTGAGCAGGCCTATCTTCTTCTTCCGGCGTTTCTCGGCACGGCATTCGCGAGCGCCTTGTTCGCGATCGCGTTGCTGGCGAGCGGCCAATCTTCGACTCTTACGGGAACCTACGCCGGACAAATTGTGATGGAGGGCTTTCTCGATCTGCGCCTCCGTCCGTGGATGCGGCGTCTGATCACGCGCATGCTTGCCGTGATCCCGGCCGTCATCGCGGTTTACCTGTACGGAGACGGCGCCACCTTGCAGTTGCTGATTCTGAGTCAGGTGATCATCAGCATGCAGCTTCCGTTTGCCGTGATTCCTCTGATCCGGTTCACGAGCGATCGCCGGCGCATGGGAGAATTCGCAAACAAGATTCCGCTGACGATCCTGTCATGGACTACCGCGGCGCTGATTGTTGGTCTGAATTTTTGGCTGGTATTCAATGCCAGTTCTGCCTGGATCTCGAGCGCGGCATGGCACGCTTGGATCGCCGGACCGCTTGTGCTCGGGATGCTGTGGCTATTGGGCTGGGTGACATTTGGGCGCGTTCGCCACATTCCGAGCCCCGAGCCCTCCACAACGGTCGCGGCTCATCTGCCCGCGCCTGTGTATCGGAAAATTCTCGTTCCGCTGGATCACAGCTCGCGCGACCGGGCCGCCATCGCGCACGCAGCGGCGATGGCGCGTCCATATAATGCGACGCTTTACCTGCTGCATGTGGAAGAGGGCGCGACCAGCCGGCTCTTCGGCCCGCTAGCGTCCACGGCTGAAGTAACCGAAGGCGAAGAATACTTCAGCGGCATTGTCGGCTCGCTCGCGCAGCAAGGCCTTCACGCGGAACTGACCGTAGTACACGACCAGCACCCGAAGGAAGAGATCGTGCGCATGGCCCGCGAGATCGAGCCTGACCTTATCGTGATGGGAGCTCACGGACATCGAGGGGTGAAGGATCTAATCTTCGGCAACACCATTAACGCGGTGCGCCACGAGGTGTCCGCGCCCGTTCTAGTGGTCGGCGACGAGCCTGTAATCCATCCGTGAGAGCCTGGTTCATTTCCCGAACTGAACGGCCGCCGCGTAGGTCCGGGTCGTGGGGTCGAATTGCGGATAGATCGCCGGATGCGCCCATGCGTGAGGGTGTCCGGCATGGTATTCGTGCGTCTGATACACGTACCGCCCGATGAACCAGCCCATCCCGGCGCCGGCCAGAATGTCGGACGCATAGTGCCGTTGGGCGGCGAACCGCGCGAGGCTGACGGTTGTGGCTAAACCGTAACTCACGTAGGGCACCCACCAGCCGCCGTATCTTTTGTATTCGTGCGCGATCACAGAGGCGAAAGCCCAGGTTTCGATTGCGTGCCCTGAGGGAAACGAATCGCCTCGATCGAAGAACTGGCTCCGCTCGCCAGTGGTGGAATCCGGGCGAACGCGTCCGGCGGCGTATTTAAGGACTGTGGAGACGATGAGAGCATCCAACATCGCCTGCCCGCTCAAAACCCCGACCTCGCGAGCTTGCGTGTTGTGCGTAACAGCACCGTACGCATAGAAACCAGCCGTTAACGGGAGCAGGGTATAGGCGGCGCCGATATTCGAAATATGGTTTCCCCACGATACCTGTTGCGGACTATTTTCGAACGTGTTGATGGTTTTGTGGTCGGTTGCGATCAGCGCGGCGGTCGCGCCCCCGAACAAGGCCCACCACATTGCGTCATGCCGGTTCATGCGGAACGGACTGGTCCAGATTTCTTTCTGGTCCAGCAGAATATTGAACACCAACTTCTTCGCCAGCGGCTTCGCGTTCTCGGTGTCCCCGGGGTAATAGATGCGGTCGCGCGCATCCTCAGACGGGTTGGTATGCTCGCTGGTCGAGGGAGGGGCGGGCGGGTTTTGTGAATCAGCGTCCGAAGTTGGCGCGGCGACGGCGACGTCTTCGGACTCCGGCGTCTCCGTTTGGGCGGCAGATGCCGCGCTCAGCAGTATTGTCAGGGTTGCGGTCAAAACCGCCGGGTTCCGGAAACGCATACAAGGCTCCTTTTGAAGGAGTCCTGTAAACGTGTGTGTGTTTCAAGGCTGATTCATCAAAAACGTTGCCGTCGACTCAAAGAACGACCTTAAAATCCGGTCCGCCTCGGGTGGAAATTGAGCTTCGTCGAGCGCCTGGGTCATTAACTTTACCCAGCGATCCCGCGCCGCCGCGCCAACCGGAAACGGGGCGTGGCGCATGCGGAGCCTGGGGTGGCCGCGCTGCTCAATATACGTCTGGGGACCGCCAAAACGGTAGATCAGAAAATCGCGAAGGCGCTCCTCGGCGCCGGCGAAATCATGCGGCGGATACAGCGGACCGAGCACGTCATCGCTCGGGACCTGCCGGTAAAACGCGGCGACTAGCCGCTGGAAGCCTTGTTTTCCGATGGCTCCGTAGATTTCGTGTTCGGACATTTTCACACCGTTCCTTTTTGCCACTCGACCGCGTACGCGACTGCGCCGACGAGGTTGAAGCCGCAGTGCAGCATCGTGGATGCGGCAGTGGATCCGGTTTTGTAGCGCGCATAACCGAAGACCGCGCCGGCGATTCCGATCATGGCGATCTGTTGCCAGGCCCACTGATTCTGCGCGCCGTGAAGAAGCGCGAACGGAAGCGCCGTGAAGGCAATACCCGCGGCCGCGCCAAACGATTTCGCGAGGAGTGGGTAAAGAAAGCCGCGGAAGACCAGTTCCTCGAATATCGGACCGAGCACAACGATGAACAGCAACACGACGATAAGCGACGAGCGCGTGGTGATTAGACCCCTGATCGGATCTTTCACCTCGGGGGCCTTCAGTGATGCGCCGACGATGGAGGTCGCTATGGCAAGAATTGGTCCGCCGACCACGCATGCTAATAATCCGATTCGGGGTCGTGACCATCCAAGCGATGTCCAGAATGGGCGTCGATAACGCACCGCGATAAGCAGGTACAGCGCGCCTAACAGGATGGCGTAGAGCAGACATTGGAAGAACAACGTCCGCGCGGCCGTGCTGTTTATATGCAGCGCGCGGACCAAGACGGCGCCTAGCAAGCCCGAGGGTATGATCGCGCCCAGGAAGAGACCGAGATCTTCATAACCCCAGAACGCCGACTGCCCTGTCTCAGACATCCTGCTCGATAAGGATCGCGGCCAGCAGAGGAATCATCAATTCGTGATGGCCGGTAATCGCGAAACCGCGGCCGCCGGAGCGCGCATGCGGCCGTTCGATGACGTTCACCTTTGGACGATAGTGCTGGAGGAAGTCGAAATTCACGGTCGTGAACCCTGCCAGCGGATACTCGAGATTGCGAACGACCGAGACCGCTTTGAGGAAGACTTCGGGAAGCACCACCGCGGAGCCTACATTTAGATACACTCCGCCATCATTTAATCCGCGCACGAGCGAACACAGGAGGCGGAAATCGCGGTGCGTCGCTTCGCCGATGGCTCCCGCATCGGCGGCGGGATGCGTGTGAGGAGTGTCGGTGCCGACCGCTACGTGAACGGTGATGGGCACCGCCGATTCGTAAGCAGCCGCGACAATACTGTGACCGGCGAACTCGGGTTTCGCGAGTTTTTGGAGGCGCAGCCCGAGAGCTTCACCCATGCCCAGCCCTTGGCAATTGCCTTCGGCAATGGCGATGTTCATCTCGCGGCCGGTTTCCTCCGCGGCGCCGAAGCGGCCGTCGGGCAGAACGGCTTCCACGTCTTCGCTGGTTTGGCCTGCGATTGCGATTTCGAAGTCGTGAATGGAGGCGGCGCCATTCATTACGAAGCCGCTGACCCAACCGCGGCGCATGAGGTCGAGTAGGACATCGGCCAGGCCGCACTTGATTACGTGGCCTCCCATGCCCCAGAGAATCGCCCGCCGAGTATCGCGTGCGCGCTTTAATGCGTCAACGATGCCGCGGAGGGAATCGGCGGCCAGGATGCGGGGCAGGGAATTGAGGAGAGTGGAGATGCCGCTGCCTTTTCGGTACGGTTTTGCGAAATCTTCCGCGCGAACTTTTCCGCCGCGGGCGTCGATGGGGATGGTTTTGAGGCCTTCGAAGGAGAGGGGTTTTTCGGAGTAGCGGCTCATGTTGGACAAGCTTAAGCTTGTCCTACTCCTTTCTTCGGCACTTGTTGTTTGACAAGCTTAAGCTTGTCCTACTCCTTTCTTTAGCACTTTTTTTAACGCTTGGGCTGTGTAGCTGCGGGGGTTGGGGAGGATTTCTTCAGGCGGGCCGCACGCTACCAACGTACCGCCCCGCTCGCCTCCCTCCGGGCCCAGATCGACGATCCAGTCGGCGGTCTTGATTACGTCCAACTGGTGTTCTATTACGACGACCGTGTTGCCGAGGTCCACCAGGCTGTGCAGCACGTCGAGCAATTTCGCTACATCCTCGAAATGCAGCCCGGTCGTCGGCTCGTCGAGGATGTAGAGCGTTCGCCCGGTCTGGCGGCGGCTGAGCTCGCGAGCGAGCTTGATCCTCTGCGCCTCGCCACCGGAAAGGGTGGTGGAAGATTGGCCGAGATGCAAATAGCCCAACCCGACGCGCACGAGAGTTTCGAGCTTGGTTTTTATTTGCGGAATGTTTTCGAGTATGCCGAGCGCTTCCTCCACGGTGGATTCCAACAGATCGGCGATGGAATAGCCGCGGTACTTCACTTGAAGCGTTTCGTGATTGTAGCGCCGGCCGCGGCAGACGTCGCAGGTGACGTAAACGTCCGGAAGAAAATTCATTTCGATGCGCTTCATGCCATCACCCTGGCAGGCTTCGCAACGGCCGCCCTTCACGTTGAAACTGAAGCGACCCGGTTTGTAGCCGCGCTCGCGCGATTCGGGCAGCATCGCGTATAAATCGCGGATGGGAGTGAAGGTTTGGGTGTAAGTGGCGGGATTGGATCGCGGCGTGCGGCCGATGGGCGACTGATCGATCTCGATCACCTTGTCGATCAGGTCCAAGCCTTCGATCGCCCGATGTTCCGCGGGATGCGCGAGCGAGCCGTACACGGCTTTCGATGCGGCGCGATACAGAATATCGTTCACCAAAGTGGATTTGCCGCTGCCGGATACGCCGGTGACTAGAATGAACAGGCCAAGCGGGAACTCGACATCGATGTTTTTGAGATTGTGCGCGGATGCGCCGCGAATCACAATGCTCTTTCCCGCCGGAGTACGCCGCATTTTGGGAACGGGAATTTCGCGCGCCCCGGCCAGGTATTGGCCGGTGAGCGATTTCGGATTGCTTTCGATCTGGCGAGGCGTGCCTTGCGCCACCAGCTCGCCACCGAGCCGCCCCGCGCCGGGACCGAGATCGATTACGTAGTCGGCGCGCTCGATGGTATCGGGATCGTGCTCCACTACGAGCACGGTATTTCCGAGATCCCGGAGATTGGCGAGTGAATGCAGCAGACGGTCATTATCGCGGGCGTGCAAGCCGATAGAAGGCTCGTCGAGCACATATAGCACGCCGCGAAGCTTCGATCCGATCTGAGTGGCGAGGCGAATGCGCTGCGATTCGCCTCCGGAAAGAGTGGCGGCCGAGCGTTCGAGGCTGAGATAATCCAGACCCACTGCTATGAGAAATTCCAGCCGGTTGCGGATTTCGCTCACCGCGCGCCCGCCGATCTGCTCTTGGCGGCCGGCCAGCTTCCAGCTCTTGACCGTTTCGAGCCCCGCGCTGACGGACATTCCGGTAAGCTCTCCAATGGTTATGCCCTGAACGCGCACGGCGAGGCTCGACGGCTTGAGCCGTTTGCCTTTGCAAGCCGGGCAGGTGATCGGCGACATAAAGCGCATGAACCATTCCTGATACGCTTCGTTCGCGATCTCTTGTTTATACATGTCATCGAGAATCCCGAGCACGCCGGGGGATCCATTCGCGCCCTCGATCAAAGCTTTTTGCGCCTTGGCCGGCAGCTGATCGAAAGGTTTGCTCAAGCTGATCTTTTGCTGCGCGGCCAGCGCTTCGAGGCGATGCTTGAGGTAACTCGATCCGCCGCCAGGACCGATGCCGCCTTCGAGCAGCGGGCGCGAGGGATCGACGATGACTTTAGTTGGATCGAAGGTCCAGCGATTTCCGAGGCCGGAGCAGACCGTGCAGGCTCCGAACGGGCTATTAAAGGAAAACGAACGCGGCTCAAGGCGCGGAATGCTGGCGCCGCAATCGGGGCAAGCGAGCTTTTGCGAGTAGAGCCGTTCGGCGCCGTTAACAACCGCGACGGTTATGAGACCATCGGCCAGTTTGAGGGCGGTGGCGACCGACGCTTCGAGGCGCTTTTCGACCTCCGGCTTGACGACCAGCCGGTCGACGACAACTTCGATGGTATGGTTCTTGCGGCGGTCGAGCGTGATCTCTTCATCAAGAGGGCGCAGCACGCCATCGATGCGCGCGCGAACGAAACCCTGGCGCGCGAGTTTCTCCAGCTCCTTTTTGTATTCGCCCTTGCGGCCGCGGACGATGGGCGCGAGGATCATGATGCGCTCGCCTGCAGGAACCGCGAGCACCTGTTGCAAGATCTGATCGGTGGTCTGCGCGGCGATTTCGTGCCCGCAATTAGGGCAGTGCGGCACACCGATGGCCGCGTACAGCACGCGCAGGTAGTCGTAAATTTCGGTGATGGTGCCCACCGTGGAGCGCGGACTGCGGCTGGTGGTTTTCTGCTCTATGGAGATCGCGGGGCTGAGGCCGTCGATGGAGTCGACCTCGGGGCGCTCCATCTGATCCAGAAATTGCCGCGCGTAGGGCGACAGCGTCTCGACATACCGCCGCTGCCCCTCGGCGTAGATGGTGTCGAAGGCGAGCGACGACTTACCCGACCCGCTTAGACCGGTAATGACGGTAAAAGTGTTCCGCGGGATTTCGACGTCGATATTTTTGAGATTGTGTTGCCGCGCTCCGTGCACGGTGATGCGGTCCAGCAAGTACTTATTTTCGCATGGGGAGGGGGTGAGGGGAAAGATACCAAGCGAACCCATTTTGGCTGTGTAAGCGACTGAGTTTGAAAGGGAAGAGCCGATTGGGAAGCGAACCCAATTTGGCGGTTCGATGCGGGTTTGAGTTAAGGGTAGCGGAAGGTTTGGCGGGCGGCATCGTTTAGTTTGAAATTTGGTGCTCATCAGGTTGCGCCAGCACTGTTGTTGGTAGCACGAATTGCGCAAGTGCCGATGGCGGCGGATGGACAAAGTGATTGAAATGGATTGGGAAAATGAATTGGGATCACGGCGGATGAGGAGTACCGTGCCGGGCATAACCACCTTAATCGCGCAAATCTCTACCGGTGACGGATGGAGAGTTGCTCCGGAGTTGTGCTCGTCTTCTTTTGTGGCGTGCGCGAGACGGAGGCACGCCAGCGGACAAATCTTGCCGAAGAAGTCCACGCCGTGGCGGAGCACGTCGAGCGACCCGCGCCCGTCCATGACCTTGGTGACTTCTTTCACAAATACCTGCTCGGCAGGCTTGCGGTAGTATTCGGCGACGAGCCTCCACATGGGCGCTCGGGTTTGGCGGATGAAGGGGATCAGGACGGAGGGGGCGAGCGCAAGATCGCAATCGGCATGGCCGCCGTAGTTGGCGAGCCAGTGTTCGATGGCCGTGCTCGAAGTGGATTTCGCGGTAGTCGATCACGTAAATTTCTCCGTACGGCCCACCTAGGCGGCGCGCCAGTTCTCGATGCGAAGAGGAATGCCGGTATTTTGGATGGCTCGAAAATGTTCCGGGTTCCCGGTTACCAAAGGCAGGTCCAGCCGGACCGCGCAGCGGCGATCAGACAATCGGGGAGCTCGATCCCGAGCCTTGTCCTCGCGCCGAGGCTTTGATGGTTGCGGCGCGCAAGTAATCGCCGGCAGATGGAGTGATCTCCTCGTTCTGATTGAGCCAGTGCAATGCTTTTTGCAATTGAGCCGCCGCGCCTTTCAGTTCCAGAACACGATCTCATGGACGGTGACGCTGGTGAAGGTGAAGATACCGTATTGTTGCGCGTACTCCCCCGCGCGTCGGACCACGGTCCGATCATGACCCTTGAGGTACTCGGAGAGAATATCTGTGTCGAGGAGAACTTTGCTCATGTGCTAGGGGAGGAAGGACGCGTTAATTAGAGCTCAGGACTCGGACGGGGCGGCCGGCATCTCTCTTCGTAAGCCGCGCGGACTACTTCATCGAGCAAGGCGGCGTCTTCGGGATGGCCGAATAGGCCCAGCCCCTCTTCGAAGACTGAAGCCGCAACGTGCTCCGGATGTTCTGGCCGATGGCGGTCGAGCCACGCACACAACTCGGCTACTTTGTCGGGTGGGAGCGCGTCAATGGCGCGTTCAATCTCCTCGATGGTGTTAAGCTCCATTGGAACGTTTCTATTCAAATTGTATCTGGATAGCGCAAGCAAGGGCTTTGGTAATGCCTGAAGCTTGTTTAGTCATGGCCGACGCACGCAGGACGTCAATCGTGGGCACGACTGTCAGTTTATGAATCCGGATCGAAGAAGGCACGTTGAGACCCGCGGGACGCCCATCCGCGATCGAAAGATCATAAGCTGTCGTTCGGAGTTGGGAGGTTATGGGGGCGGCGACGAAATCGTCATCGCCCGTTTCCAGCAACGTAACTGCCGGCCTTACCTTAGAACCGCCCGCTTGGTGAAAACGCATCCGAAGGAGGACGATTTCACCGGGGCGCAGCATCATCCAGCAATTCCTGATAGACGGCGTCTTCGGGGCCGTAGGCGGCTTCGAATCTCTCCCGTCCCGCCAAACGCCAAGGGTCGTCCAATGCGTCCCACATCACAACGACACGGAGTTGTTCGCCAGCGGGAACTTCTCCAGAGAACTCGGGCGGAAGGGCAATCTGGCCTTCTTGAGTCAACGTACTCTGGAATTCGATGGCTTTCATTCGAGAAATAGGCCCGTCCACGAAGCGCCGCGGTGCGGAATTTTGCTTGAATTCGCATCCCGATTTTGCTAGATTCAGGACAGAGATAGGGTGGTTTGGATCATGGCGAAGTGCGTTAAATGCGGTTCCGAAACGCAACTTTACGTTAACGATTCCCCAATCTGCGTTACGTGCGACTCAGGAAAGGCGAAAGCAGCCGTCGCGAGTACAAACCTTGAGCAAGCCAGAGCGAAATGGAAAGCGGCGCAACAGGAGTTCGAGATCGCCGAAGCCGTTTACGTGGATCTAGCAGGGGACAATCCCGATGGTTCCCGAGCACTCAAGAACGCCAACCGGCTGCTAGCCGAAGCTGGGGCCGAATACAGAGAAGCATTGCGGGAATTTGTCACGGGTAAATCTCCGCAGCGTTGAGAAATCAGGGCGTTGGCTCCGAGCCTCTCAACCGACAGGGTATTAGTCTATACGCGTTTCTCGGATCAATGGGTGAGCATCTTAAACGCATGCCCCCAATCGTTGGATAGAAAGCCGGGCAGACACCACAGCATGCAGAGAGGCTCCAATGCGCGCGCGGAGACGATGGTGCCGCAGTCGTATGGCTCCCATCCAAACTGGCGAATGATTCGCGCGACTTCCGCCTTCGCTTGTTCGTTGTTGCCGCAGTAGAACATGGTCGGGGTTCCCTGTGAAAACTGGGGATTGATCATCAGTCCATTGCCGACACTATTGAACGCCTTGACGACCCGCGTATCGGGGAGTTTGCTCTGAATCCGCTCCGCCAGCGATTCGTTCGGACCGGTCGTGTATTTGAGAATGCCGTTGACCGGCGGGTCGTCGGCAAGCGGATTAGTGGCATCCATTAACGTTTTGCCCGAAAAGTTGGCGGGTCCGGCCACATCGATGATCTCGTCAACGGCGCGTCCGAGCGCGGCCAGCACCAGCATGTCGCCGAACCGCGCTGTTTCCTCGAATGTTCCAGCCTGCGCGCCCGGGGTATCACGAACCCAATCTGATACCTCTTTCTTTTTCGGATCCCGCGTGCCCAGCATTGCCTGATGTCCGTGCTTCACGAACCCGGCGCCCAGAACGCGGCCGACAATTCCCGATCCTAAGATTCCGACTTTCATTTCTCCTCCTGGTTAACTCTGAATCATTCCGGCTCGCGGTGTCCTTCGCTGGCTGGACTGCGTGCGCCATTACTACTCTGGCGAGAGATGAAGGCTTTGCAAACCCGGCTTGTTGGCGAAGAGCGGCCAGCGCCGGTTGGCAACCGGCGCGCAGGATGGCATCCTGCCCCACAAAAAAGCGGATTTCGACAGCATCAAGCAAGCTGTTAGCGATAGCCGTAGGCATTCCACTTCTCCAAGACCCGCTGCCTGATATGAGCGGGCCAGCCATGTTCCAGATCCGACCGGACAGGCCGCTCTTCAGGTATGAACCGATCGGCCATCAGGCAGTTGTGAATCACTTTCGTCACGCTAAAGCTGAACTTTTCGTTGGGATCGAGAAACACCGGCAGAATATTCTGCGCCTCATTTTTGAAGTAGATCTCGCCATGCGATGGGTGTGACCGGCTGGCGAATGCCCAGACCACCTGAGCCGGATCGGTGATATCGAGATCGTTTTCCATCAGCAGGATCTTCGCTACGCCAAAGCCCGGCTTCGAATGGAAGAGAATCTCTCCGATGCGATTGGCGAACTCCGGCGAATTCACATTCAGCCGTTCGTGCCAGCCCGGTTCCACCGCGACGACCAGCCAATGACACGCGCTCTCCAACACCATCCAACAAGCTGCGACAGGCAACCCCTGGGATTGAAGAAGATGCAGGATCTCCGCAGCGTGCGGCAAGCCCCAGCCGGTATGGTTCTCGTCGACCGGCGCGCCCGCGACCGAGAACGGCAGAATCGGATCGTTGCGAAAAGTGATCGAACTGACGCGGAGCACCGGCTTGGGAGATCCGTCGTGCCCGACATAGCCCGGATACTCGTCCATGGGGCCTTCCATGATTACGTCCTCGTGCGAGATGTGGCCCTCGACAACAATTTCGGCAGTTGCTGGAACGTTGAGGGGAACGGTCTCGGCGGGAACTAGCTCCAGCGGTTCGCCGAAGTATGCGCCAAGATATGCGGTTTCGTCCATTCCTTCGGGAACCGGCATGCCGCCCACAAAAGGCAGCGCGGGCTCGACACCCAGGGCGACGGCGACCGGTGTCGGCTCGCCGCGCTTCTTCCATTGCGCGTGTATGATGCCCAAGTGCTGGTTGGGCGGAATCAAGCACGCCAGGCGGTCGCGATCGACCAGCATCATGCGGTTGACGGACCAGTTCGTCCAGGAGCCGTCCGGCGTGCTGACGATGTTCAAGCCGTATGTCTGGAAGTAACGGCCACCGTCCGCGCCGTGAATCCACGGCGTCGGAAAGCGTTCCAGGTCGACTTTATTGCCGGTCAACACATTTTTCTTGCAAGGCGCTTCGGCCCGGCTGACGATGCGCGGCGGAAGGAGCGGCCTTTGCCGTGCGGCCGCGAGGGCCTTAACAGCTTCAAGCGGAGGCGAATCCGGCGCGAGGCCCAGCGCCAGATTCACGCGCCCGAAAGGATATTTCGGATGGCGGCTCAAACCACCCGGCGCGCCGAGCGCTCGAAATCCTCTGTCGACGCCGCGGATTCGGTTGAACAGCGGCGCCGGCGCGCGTAGATCCATAGACCTTCTGGTGATTGCGCCCATCTCCAGGTTCCAGTCCACTTCGCAATCGATTTCCTGGAGATCGCCGATGGCGCTTAACGCATCGAGAAATTCACGGAGGCTCTTGAGGTGTCTCATTGAAATCTATGGGAGAGCAACAGCCACCAGCGCGTCGCCAAGT
The DNA here is from genome assembly GCA_019261985.1 of Bryobacterales bacterium. Classification (GTDB taxonomy): domain Bacteria; phylum Acidobacteriota; class Terriglobia; order Bryobacterales; family Bryobacteraceae; genus Palsa-187. Next base: position 17,763 of record JAFAQY010000127.1, read on the forward strand.
TTGATCGAAAGTTTTCCATGGCCACCGGCTGCGATGACCACGAATTGTTTGCCTTTTATCCGATAGGTCATCGGCGTTGCTTGTCCCGGCGCGGGAAGCTGTGCTTTCCACAGCTCCCGTCCGTTGTTTATGTCGAAGGCTCGAAAGTAGTTGTCCCAGGCAGCCGCGATGGATCCGATGGGAGGAGCCTCTCGTGCCACTGTGAAGATCGACAGCCTGCCCCACCGGCTACGCCAACTTCTCCAATATTTAAGGGGCTGCTGGCCGCGATAGACTCCCAACTCGGGAAGACATCCCACCTGTCCACTCGGTTCCTTCCGCGGGCGGCGTCACCGTCGCCCAGCGTTCGGCGATCTTGTTGCCTTCAAAGCGCCACAGGACAAAGCCATGGAACTGCATCTTCTTGCCTGAAGCGGGATCGGTCCAGCGCCAGATGTTGCGGCACGCTACTTTGTCGCCTTCGGCAATCATGTCTTCGATTTCGATTTGCAGGTCCGGCATTGATTTGTACATGGCGAGCATCATCTGCTCGTCGGCCTCTATGCCCACCGGTTTGCCGCCAGGCCCGTCGTGATCGTAGAAATCCTCCGTCATGTTCTGACGGATTACCGCGACATTGCGCTTATTAACAAATTCTTCAAAATGATTTCGCACGAATTGCTTCATCTGATCGGGTGTTAGCGTTGCCGGCATTGCTTAGACTCCTTCTGCCGCCGCATCGCGCGACAGCGTTAAACCGATCCTGGCGCCAAAGCCCTGCATATAGGCAAGCTGGACCAGCAGCATGGCCGCGGGCTCGGCGTAGCGCGCAAGCTGGAGCGGACCGGCATTCACCGGCTCGCCGCCAATGTCCCGCACGAGCCGGCAGATCACAGCGCGCGCTTCCGGATCGTCTCCGCATACAAAAACACCGGGATGGCTGCCCCCAACGACTGTGCTCGACGAGTGCAAGACTTCCGCAAACGGCGGGATCGCTTTAACGACGCGAGCCCATGGCGCGAGTTTGGCGACCTCTTCGCCGCCGGACGTCGTGGTACCGAGCTGAAGGCCACTCATATCGGGCTTCAAGGCGTTCGTGCAGTCCCACAGAATTTTGTTTTGGCCCGGCTTGCCAACCTGTCGCAACGCTTCCGCGGTGGCGTTCCACGGAGTCGTCAGCGCGACGACATCGCCGAATGCCGCGGCTTCCGCCGGACTCCCGGAGCGCACGCCGAACGAATCCGAAGTTGCCTTTAGCTTATTTGCATCCTTGCTGAAACTCAGCATCACCTGATGATCTCGGGCTTTCAGATGTTTCGCGATGCCGGTCCCGACATTACCGGCGCCGATGATTCCGATATTCATGAGTATTGGGACGGGCTTCAGGCCAGATTGGCCCACACGGTCTTGTACTGCGTGTAACTTTCCAATGCCTCCGGACCTTGCTCCCTTCCGTAGCCGGACAGCTTATAGCCGCCAAATGGAGCGTGGGGATGGTACCGGTGCCAGGTATTAATCCAGACGGTGCCCGCTTTGATCTTATCCGCGAGCCGCAGCGCGCGCGCGACATTACCGGTCTGCATGCCCGACGCCAGGCCGTAGGGGGTGTCGTTGGCAATGCGGATCGCTTCCTCTTCGGTATCGAAGGGGATCACTGGAAGCACCGGGCCGAAGATTTCCTCGCGGCTGATCTTCATGTCGTTGGTGGCATCGGCAAACACGGTCGGCTCAATGAACAGCCCTTTGCCATTCACCTTTCGCGTGCCGCCCCCGGCGACCAGCCTGGCCTTCGATTCTTTGCCCGCGTCGACATAGCGCAGCACCTTGTCGTATTCCGCCTTCGACGCGATGGGGCCGATCTGAGTTTGGGGATTCAACGGATCGCCCATCGCCGCATCCTTGGCCATCTTGGCGAGCTTGTCGACCACCTCGTGGTAAATCGGCCGCTCCACGATCAAACGCGATCCCGCCACGCAGACTTCTCCCTTATTCCAGAAGATCGCCCAAAAGGCAGTCTGCACAGCTGCGTCGATGTCCGCATCGGCAAATACGATGTTCGGTGACTTGCCGCCCAATTCCATGGTGGTGTGCTTCAGTGTGTCGGCCCCGTTGCGGATGATGTTCTGCCCCACGGCGGTGGAACCGGTGAAGGCGATTTTATCCACGAGGGGGTGTTTCACCAACGCATCACCCAACGAGCCACCGGGTCCTGTAACCAGGTTGTAAACTCCCTCCGGCACGCCGGCATCCAGCATCACCTGAGCAAGAGCCACCGCGGTGAGGGGAGTATCGGAAGCGGGCTTATGAACCACCGCATTGCCGGCTGCTAGCGCCGGCGCAACCTTCGAGCACGTCAGCACCAGCGGAAAATTGAATGGCGTAATGGCTGCCACAACACCGAGCGGTTCCCGTCGCGTGAAGATCCGGATATCCGGCTCATAGCTCTGGCGGTAGCTTCCATTCATCTGCATCGCCAAGCCGCCGAAAAACCGGAACAGTCCCGAACAGGTGGGCATGATGGTTTCGCGAAAATCGCGATAGGGCATTCCCATGTCCATGGCTTCGCGAATCGCGAAGTCGTCGCCCCGCTGGTCAAGTAGATCGGCGATCTTGAAGAGGATTTTGGCGCGCGCCTCATGATGCAGGCGGCTCCAAGGGCCTTCCTCAAACGCGCGAGACGCGGCTCTGACCGCTTGATCCGCGTCGGCGGGCGAAGCCTTGGCGACTTCCGTGATTTTCTCTTCAGTAGTGGGATCGAACGTCGGCATAGTCTCGCCGCTGGCGGCGTTGCACCAGCGACCATTGATCAGTAGTTGGCCTTTCGGAACGGACTGCCGTTGCGGCACGGAGGCAGAGGATTGCATTAAATGTAAACTCTCCTTCGCTGCGATTTGTCTTCTTAGCGGCATTCTCGCATCGGAGGCGCGATTCGCGCAATGACAAATAGCGCGCAGTTTGTGCCATCCTGCGTTTGATATTGACTGCTTTGACCGTCTGAATACAAACTGTAACGGGTGTAATCACACCATGCGAACGAAATCCACTGCCCCGACCCGAACTGTCTTGAGGCCGCCCTTGCGCGTTGTGATCCTCACGACTCCCGACGCGCAACCACTGGACGTCGCAGGACCTTACGAGGTATTTGCGTTGACGGAACGCAAGCTGCGCGAGATGGGACTGGAGAATGCAGCAGGCTATCATGTCGAACTCGTTACGATGGGCCGGAGCCGTTACATCACAGGCCGGCTTGGCCTATCCATTGTCGCCGGCGGATCTTACAAGACGGTTACAGGAGATATCGACACACTGTTGGTCGTGGGCGGTATGGAGCCGTGGAAGGTTGAGGGCAAAGCGGCCGTCCTTAACTGGATCCGCCAGCACGCCAATAACGTTCGCCGCCTTGCGGGAGTGTGCACGGGAGCATTTGTTCTGGCGGAGGCGGGCCTGCTGGATGGCCGCCGCGCTACGACGCACTGGTACTACTGCCAGCAACTCGCCAGCAGATATCCGAAAGTCAAGGTGGATCCGGAGCCGATCTTTGTGGTGGACGGCAACGTTTACACTTGCGCCGGTGTAACTTCAGGCATGGATCTCGCTCTCGCTTTCGTGGAGCAAGATTTTGGGACAGATGTCGCGGTGCGTATCGCGCGGGCTTATGTCATGTTCCTGAGGCGGCCGGGCGGGCAGAGCCAATTCAGTACGCCGATGTCGTTCAACGGGTCGTCGCAATCGGCAATGAATCGCTTGCAGGTCTGGATTTTCGATCACCTTGCCGAAGAGCTGACGATCGAGCGGCTGGCGGCTCAGGCAAACATGAGCGCGAGACATTTTGCCCGGGTCTTCGCGCGCGAATTTCAAATGACGCCGGGAGAATACCTGGACCGCGTACGGGTAGAAGCGGCCAGGAAGCGGCTGGAAGACACGGACGACGCAGTGGAGGAAGTCGCGACGGCGGTGGGTTTCGGAACCGGGAGCACGATGCGCCGCGCGTTTTTACGAGTGCTCGATATTGGGCCGGCGGACTATCGCGCGCGATTCCGGATACGGCGGCGGTGAAGGGCGGAAGCAGATTAGGCTCAAGTCAGGGCGTTGAGGATTTGGCGGCGTGAGTCTCTATGAAGCGGGCGGCGGCAGCATTTTCCCGCAGCCAGTCCCGAAACATCAACATGCGGCCAACTTCAGGGCAATGAGCGGAGAACACGTGGAGATTGATATCTGTTTCCGGGCCCTTGAACATCCGATGCTCGTACCACTCAGATTCTCGAATCCGGAGCAGGTAACCGGCCTCCCGGGCCGGCACACGGAGTCCACAATTGCCGGCAACATATCGATGATCGGCTTCGGGGCGAGCCCAGGCACGGAGCGTCGAGCCGACATGCTCAATCCGCAATGCGTTGCTTCCAAGCATCGATCGAATTCTGTTAGCCTCTTGAGCAAACAGCTCCGGACTGCCGGCTTGAGAAGGCTTCGGCTGTCCGATTGTGTGGGTGCAGATCTCGGGTGCGTGGTGGACTATCAGGCGCCTCATGCAGTATGAACTGACGACTTAATCGCCCATTCGAAAGTTCTGCGAATGTTGACGAATCCGCGACGGAGGGATATTCCAACCCCGGTTTGACTTTCGCCGGTTCTGGCGTAGACTTACCCCAAGGGAGGCATTTGACCATGCGTCTATTTGCTGGGTTCCTGATGGCGTCCGCAATATTGGTCGCCGCCGATATTTCTCCGGAACCTGTGACTTTCACCAAGCAGGTCCTCCCCATCTTGCAACGGAATTGCCAGAGTTGTCACCGGCCCGGCAACATCGCTCCCATGTCTTTTCTGAGTTACGAGAGCACGCGTCCGTGGGCGAAGGCAATGAAGGCTGCTGTGATCAGCCGGAAGATGCCGCCCTGGTTCGCGGATCCCAACTACAGCCATTTTTCTAACGACCGTTCGCTCAAGCAGAGCGAGATCGATACGATCGCGAAATGGGCAGATACAGGCTCGGCGCAAGGCGATCCAAAGGATGTGCCTCCGCCGGTTGCGTGGCCCGAGAACGGCTGGACCACTAAGCCGGACGTTATCTTAAAGGGCATTCCGTGGACGGTCCCAGCGACGACACCCAAAAACGTAATTGAATGGGCCACCGTGGTTACGCCGGGAAACTTCACCCATGACACTTGGGTGACCTCCATTGAAATCAAGCCGAGCGAGCTGGGAGTGACCCATCACATTTGCACGGGGTTTATTCCGCACCAGCCTGATGTGGTGTACAACACACCGGAGTGGGTGGATAAGGAGCGCGACGATGCCGGAGTGGAAGTGCCGCCGTCGCAGCGAACTCTGCGGCTGCCGACCGCCAACGGCACAGGCAAAATCGTAGAGGGAAGCGATCCCCGCGCTGCCCGCATCGATATTGGCCATGTATGCTTCGTGCCCGGCCGCGCGCTGCAGGATTTCCGCATTCACAACGCAGCGGTCCTGGTTCCCAAGGGTTACGACGTCCTGTGGAACATCCACTACACGCCTAACGGCAAGGAAGTCACCGACCGGCCAGAGATCGGGCTGACGGTAAGCGACAAAGCTCCGGAGCGTCTGATGATCGCAAGCGCCGCTGGATCGGCGAACCCGGCCACGTTCGCGATTCCGCCGAACGATCCGAACTATTCGCCCGATCCAATCGCGATCATCTTCCATGAGGACGCCGAGCTGGTCTGGATGGCGCCGCATATGCACCTGCGCGGCAAGGACATGACCTACCGGCTGGAGTATCCCGACGGGCGTTCGGAAATTGTCCTCAGCGTGCCGCACTATGACTTTAACTGGCAACTCCCTTATGAGCTTGCCAAGCCGATCCGGATTCCCAAGGGGTCGAAATTGGTGATAACAGCGCACTATGATAATTCGGCCAATAACAAGTTCAATCCCGATCCCAACCGCACGGTCTACATCGGCAACATGACCTGGGAGGAAATGTTGGGTCCGTTCATCGGGGTGACCGTCGACAAGACCGTCGATCCGTCGAAGGTCTATACTGCCCCCTTTTCGAATGCGAGCCGCGGGGGAGCGTAAAACGCGACGCTTCACATGTGACCGCCACAGAGACCGGTTCGTCAGCTTGGCATTAAAATGACGACAGTTAAGAAGTTAATAGCCTTCTTGCTCGTGCCTTGCGCGGCTTTCGCTCAAGCAGATTGGCCTGTTTATAGCCATGATCCCGGCGGCTCGCGCTATTCCCCGCTCGCGCAGATTAATACAAGTAACGTTGCTCGCCTCAAACCGGCCTGGCAATACGGTATTGATACCGGTGTCGATAACAGCCCTGCGAATCGTGTATTAAGCGGGACCGAAGCCGTGCCAATTATGGTCGACGGCGTTCTTTACGCGCCAACCGTGCACCGCAGCATCGTCGCGCTTCAGCCTGAAACAGGAACGGAAATCTGGAAATACGATCTTGGCAAGGCTGCGGCGCCTCTCCGCGGCGTGACTTACTGGCAAGGTGACAAGCAGAGCCCATCGCAGATTCTCGCGGGTACCAGCGACGGCCGGCTCCTCGCGATCAACGCGAAAACGGGGAAACTTGTCCCGGGCTTCGGCGCTGAAGGCGTGGTGGACCTGCGCGTGGATGTAACCGCCAAATTTCCCGACGCTGCGTATCACATGGCTTCGCCCGGAGTCGTTTATCGCAATCTGATTATTACGGGAGCACAGGGCAAAGAAGATGACCCTAATGGACCCGCGATGGACGTGCGCGCCTGGGATCTTCACACGGGCAGACTAGTGTGGACCTTCCATACCATTCCACATCCGGGCGAGCCGGGTTATGAGACGTGGCCCAAGGACAACTGGATCGCGGCCGGGTCGCCGGCCAATTGGGGTGCAGCCACCGTAGATGCACAGCGCGGCCTCGTGTATTTGCCGATAGGCCAGCCGGCAGCTCAATACTATGGCGGGGCGCGCCATGGCAACAACTTGTATTCTTCTTCAATCGTCGCTCTTGATGCGAACACCGGGAAAATACGGTGGCATTTTCAATTGACGCATCACGACGTGTGGGACTACGACGCGGAAGCCTCTCCAACCATGATGGATGTGGTCCATGATGGCAAAAAGACACCGGTTGTGATCGCGCTCTCCAAGCCGGGCCTCATGTTCTTTCTGGATCGCGACACCGGCAAATCCCTGTATGGCGCAGAGGAACGTCCCGTTCCGCAGAGTGATGTTCCCGGAGAGCAGACCTCGCCCACTCAACCATTTCCTATGAAACCCCCGCCGCTAGCACGCAATCGTATTGGTCCGGATGAGCTTTTTACCGGTGATCCGGAGCACGAAAAATTCTGCCGGGAACTGGCGGCGAAGATCGGCGGAATACACAATGAGGGACCTTATACCCCTTACAGCAGTCAAGAAATCAGAGTGATCTTTCCGGGCCAGCAAGGTGGTCCGAACTATGGTGGCGTATCGATCGACCCTCGCCTTAGCTATGTGTTCGTGAACGTCCGCAACGTGGGCGGCATGGGACGCCTCGACAAAACTCCGGAAGGCGATGGCGTCGCCTACCGTCGCTTTAGTCCTCTTGGTGCTGGGTCATTCTATGCAAGGTTCTGGAACCCGGCGACCCAATGGCCATGCCAGCCGCCGCCATGGGCCGAACTGATGGCTATAAACGCGAATACTGGAGAGATCGCTTGGCGAGTACCCCTCGGCGTAAGCGATGAACTTGAAGCGCGGGGCATACACAATACCGGTGCGTTCGGCCAGGGCGGCTCCATAGCCACCGCAGGTGGATTGGTGTTCATTGCAGGCACAATCGACAAGCGTTTCCGTGCTTTCGATTCTCGCACGGGCAAACAGCTATGGGAGACCAAACTCGACTCCGAAGGTCACACCAATCCGATGACTTATCAGGCCCGCAATGGCAAGCAGTACGTAGTTATCGTCAGCTCGGGAATCAACGCGTTCGCGCTTCAGTAGGCCGAGGTTGGAGGCTCTCGCAAATGAATCAAGCCTTTCCGTTGGTCGCCCTCATGACGGGCATAGGATGCGTCCCAGTGGTTGCGCAGCAGGGAACCCCACAGCCAGCGCCTTCTCGCCCTGTTAGCGTTCAGATGCTGCTCGACGGTCTAAAGGATCCGACGCAGTGGCTCATGTTCGGAGGGGATTATACTTCGCGGCGGAACAGCCCGCTGACGCAGTTGACCTCGCAAAACGTGAGTCAGCTGACACCCCAGTGGTTATTTCAGACTCTGTTGCCCGCGCCGGGGCGTGGTCTTGAGAGCACACCGATCGTAGCGGACGGCGTTATGTACGTCACCGGAAACTTCAATCACGCCTGGGCGCTGGATGCCCGGACAGGCCGGCAGATCTGGCACTACCAACGAACGCTGCCGGACCGCCTCCGCGTCTGCTGCGGAATGGTGAACCGTGGCCTCGGCATCCAGGGCAACAAACTGTATATGGGCACTCTCGATGCCCACTTGGTTGCCCTCGACCGGAAGAATGGCAGCGTGGTATGGGATTCAGCGGTGGAGGAACCAAAAAATGGTTATTCGGTCACGCTCGCTCCCCTCGTCGTCAAGAACAAGGTGATTGTCGGTGTATCGGGCGGCGACTACGCGACCCGCGGATTCATCGACGCGTACGATACGGAGACCGGCGCTCGCGTCTGGCGATTCTATACGGTTCCGGGCGCCGGCGAGCCGGGCAGTGAGACTTGGCCAGGAGTCGAACCGGCGCTGCGCGGCGGCGGAGCGGTCTGGACCACGGGAGCGTACGACCCAGCGCTGAATCTCGTGTACTACGGTACTGGAAATCCGAACCCGGATTACTACGGCGACGACCGAAAGGGCGACAATTTATATACTTGCTCGCTACTGGCAATCGATGCCGACACCGGCAAGCTGAAATGGCATTATCAGTTTACTCCGCACGACATTCATGATTGGGACTCGACGCAAGTTCCCGTGCTCGGTGATCTCATGATCGGCGGGCAGCCGCGCAAAGTCGTGATGTTCGCGAACCGCAACGGCTTCTTTTACGTTCTCGATCGCGAAAACGGAAAACTGCTGCTGGGGAAACCATTCACAGGAACCAAGTGGGCGCGGGAGATCGGCCCCGACGGCCGACCCGTCGTCCTCGAAGAGGTCGGGACTCGGGAGAAGTGCTTGCCGGACCAACGTGGCGGCACCAATTTCATGCCGCCGTCGTTCGATCCCGTTCAAGGCCTCTTTTTTGTAACAGCGCGAGAAACCTGCGTGACTTGGGTATCGACGAAGCCACCGGAGACCATCACGCTCGGCGATCCTGTCCCGAGCGGTGGCGCGCGTCACTTTGAAGATGGTCCTCAGCAGTACAGCTCGCTGCGGGCGATTGACCCGATTACCGGCCAGTTGCGTTGGGAACACCGTTTTCGGGGATACCCGTCGGAAATGACGCTTGATCTATCAGGCGGCGCCTTGTCGACCGCGGGCGGCCTAGTTTTCAGCGGCGACAACGACGGCTATTTGTACGCGTTCGATTCCGCTAGCGGCAAGGAATTGTGGCGCTTCCAGACGGGTGCTCCGGTTTGGGGCGCGGCGCCGATCACGTATATGCTTGACGGAGTCCAATGGGTGGTTGTCCCTTCGGGAGTGACGCTCACGGCTTTCGCTTTGCCTGGGAGCTCGTCGCGTTCTCGATAATCGAGAGACTTGCGTTGGTAGGAGCCAGAAGTCTTTCAGAGTGCCGGCTGGTGGTCGTTTAAAGAGGGAATCGATATGCGCATCACCTGGATGATCGCCTTAGTTAGCACTGCGGCTATTGCAGAGTTCTTCATGCAGTCCGCAGGTGCACAGCAGAAAAATAATCCCAAGCAAGTTCCCAAAGCTGCCGGTGGCGATTGGCCTTTCTATCGTCACGATATAGCCGGCTCAGGCTACTCGCCGCTGGATCAGATTACTGTCCAAAATGCCGGCCGTCTTACGCAAGCGTGGAGCTATCGCTTTCCGGTCGACGCGCCCGCGCCGGGAGCGAAGGCAAAAGCGAAAGGCGGAGGCGGCCCCAATTCAGAGGCCACGCCGATCGTAGTGAATGACGTCATGTATCTGCCGGCGGGCAACCACGTAATGGCTCTGGAGCCTGAATCCGGCCGGGAAATTTGGAATTATCTGGTGGCGGGTGGTGCGCCCTCTCGTCGCGGTGTCGCTTACTGGCCGGGCGACGGACGCAATCCGCCTCGCATTCTTGTGACGGCCGGCCGCAGACTCATTGCGCTTAACGCGAATACGGGGAAGCTCGATCCCGGCTTTGCTAACGAAGGCGAGCTGGATATGGTGGTGCCCTACAACTCGGTTCCACTTGTGTACAAGAATGTCGTGGTGGTCGGCGCAAATACGCCGGCGGGCCCGCTCGGCGCACCTGGAAATGCGCGAGCTTTCGATGCGCGCACAGGTGTGAAGCTGTGGGAGTTCAGCTCCGTGGCACAGCCCGGTCAACCGGGACACGACACCTGGGAAGGCGAAAGCTGGAAAGACCGTTCGGGAATCAATGCATGGCCGTTCTATTTCACCGTCGATGAGCGGCGTGGGTTGGTGTTTCTGCCGCTGGCCTCGCCTACCAGCGACTTCTATGGGGGAGACCGCAAGGGCGCCAACCTATATGGCAATTCGGTGGTCGCGGTGGATATTGAGACAGGCAAATACAAGTGGCACTTTCAAACCATTCATCACGATTTATGGGATCATGACCCGCCTGCTCCTCCGGCGCTGTTCGATATTGTGCGCGGGGGAACCACTATTCCGGCGCTGGCGCTCACAACCAAGTCGGGCTACATGTACATTCTGAATCGCGAAACGGGACAGCCGGTTTTCGGAGTCGAAGAACGGCCTGTTCCCAGGAGCGACGTTCCCGGAGAACAGGCGTTCCCTACACAGCCGTTCCCAGTAAAACCTCCCCCAATTGCAAGAAATAGTTACGGTCCGGATGATCTTGTAACCGCCGACGATACCACTGCGGAGCACGCTCAAGCTTGCCGCGATCTGATTGCAAGGAACGGAGGAGTTACCAACCTAGGCGCATTTACGACATGGGCCTATCGTGCCGAAGGCGCGCCTGTAAGAAGCTCGCTTGTATTTCCCGGTGGACTGGGAGGCGCAAATTGGGGCGGCGTCGCATGGGACCCGGACCTCCGATATGCCTTCGTGGTTTCGCAGGATGATGGTGCTCTTGGGTGGATGGAGAAAACGCGCGAAGGCTCGCCGGTGCCCTATGATAAGACGATCCTTGACGGCGCAGGACCGGGTCGGGGGAACTTTGAGGTGCGTATCGGTGGAGTTGCATGGCCCTGCCAGAAGCCGCCTTGGGGCAGGCTAACCGCTGTGAATACCACCACGGGCGATTTTGCGTGGCAGATCCCGCTCGGGATAACGGAAGGCCTTCCGGAAGCCAAACAGAGCACAGGCCGTCCAGCACTGGCTGGAGCGATCGTCACAGCAGGTGGCGTCTTGTTCGTGGGTTCAACTGACGACAATCGGTTTCGTGGCATTGAGGCAAGGACCGGCAAGCAACTCTGGGTCACGAAGCTCGACCGGCGCGCCAATGCCAACCCGATCACATATCAAGGCAAAGACGGTAAGCAATATGTGGCAATCGTAGCGACCGATACTTTGGTTGTGTTTGCCTTGCCATAAGCAAGCGCGTAGGGTGATGCTAGAGTGTGTTATCCGAAGGTCGCCACTGAGACGCTGGCAGGACCGCTCCCTGGCGGTCGGGGCTCGGTGACCGGCTGAAAAGACATAACGCCCATTCCGAGCCGCGCGCGCGAGCAAGCGGTCTGACGAACTTCGGTTAAAGGAGGGCTATTCTTTAGCGCCCAATTTGCGCAGAAGATCCGCGGTGCTTTTCTTGGCCGCCATTTAGGGTGTCCGGCCGCGTCTGTTCTTGACTTCCAATTGCGCGCCCTTGTCGGCCAACTCCTGAACGATCGCATCGTATCCCTTGCTCGCAGCGCCATGCAGCGCTGTATCGCCAGCGTCATTGGTTGCATTTACATCAGCACCGAACTGGAGAGCCAGCTTGGCAGCTTCAACAGCGTGATCGCCGTCGTTGAACGGAGTCCCTTGGAGGACATACGCGTTGCGCCTATCGACTTCTCCGCCCCATCCGATTCCGGTTATTTGCGGATTCCGAGCTTCCTCGATTTTTCGTTCCGAGCTCAAATCGATCAAATTCGCCGTGCAATCCCGGCGTGGGCGGTCGCGGGCCAAGAACGACGGCATCGGCATGAAACGAAACGAGGTTGTCGAGGTGGGTTAACCTCAAACATCAAACCCATTCCGAGATCAGAAAAATTATCGATCTCACCTCGGAATGATGATTTTCTTCGTCGGAATACACATTATTCACTGTACGCTCTACCCACCGCCTCCTGGTCAACGACGAGTTGATCGAGTACGTCTGCCAGGAGAACGAAAAAGACACGCACCACCTGCGCGGACCCGCAATACCGCCATAGAACACCAGGACGTCTTAGCACAAGCCACTTGTTTACCACATAGCACTACACGTCCAGATGGATGATGTCGCCGTTGCCATGTGGGTGGGGGGAGCACGCCGGCAGCGAAGTTTTCAGAACAGGAGCTTCAGCGCCAACTAGATCGATCGCGGCCCACCGATCTGATACAGCGGATTAAAACCCATTGAGCCGCCTGCCTCCGGAGCAGCAAAGGCCAATTCACCACGACATCGAGTTCGCCGGCCAATGGAAGAGGATGCGGAGCCAACTGAAGTTCGTCCTTTGGCGCAAAGGCGAAATTCCCCGCCTGCCGGCGGGGAAGGTGCGGCGGCTGCCCTTACGATTGGAGCAATAAGGCCAGGGGTGAGGGACGTGTTGTTGCGGCGAACGCAGCCTGCGTCTCTATGGAAAATGGGAGCTGTCCGCTCGCTATTCTCTTAACCGTTCTGAAAGCTGCTAGACTGGCAACGCGAGGAGGTCGCGAAGGAGCACACCGATGTCGAAGCAAGACGAAGGTAGCCTGATTTTGAAGCTTTATGAACTGCGCCGCGAGGAGACGATGCGCAAGGCGCGCAACTGGTATTTCGCGGAGTTCAACCCCGAATCGGTCGCGGATTTCAGCGCCGCGATGTTCAGCGAGCACAGCGGGCATCTACGGATGGTGACCACCTACTGGGATATGGCGGCCGCCCTGGTCAACAAAGGCGCCATCAGTATGGAGATGTTCAATGCCGCTAACGGAGAACACATCGGTGTTTTCGCCAAGCTAGAACCTCTGCTTAAAGAAATCCGGGCCGCCTTTGCGCCCGAATACCTAGAGCAAT
>JAFAQY010000138.1 GCA_019261985.1 Bryobacterales bacterium
ACCTTCGCCCGTCCCGCGGAGACATCGACGATGCGTCCCGTGACCACCTCGCCGTTTTTGTGCTCGGCCAGGTATTCGTCGATGCTGGTAGGCTCCAGTTGCTTGATACCGAGCTTGAAGCGGCGCCGCTCACGGTCTATTTCGAGCACCTGCGCCTTCACTTTTTCGCCGAGTTTCAGCGCTTCATTGGGATGATTCAACCGCTTCTCTTTCGTGATATCCGCGACATGAATCAGCCCTTCGATGCCCTCGCCCAACTCGACGAACGCGCCGAACTTGGCGAGGCTGCTAATGGTTCCTTCCGCTACCGCCCCAATCGGATACTTCGTTACCGCGTCATCCCATGGATCGCCCAGCGCCTGCTTCAGTCCCAGCGCGATCCGCTTTTCCGCCGGATTTACCCCGAGCACCACCACTTCAACCAAGTCGCCCGGCTTCACCACGTCCGCCGCGCGCACCTGCTTCTTGGACCAGGACATCTCGGAAACATGGATCAGCCCCTCGATTCCCGGCTCGAGCTCTACAAACGCGCCGAAGTCTTGAACGCGCGAAACTTTGCCCTTAATGCGCGAACCCTGCGGATATTTTTCCGCCACCAGCGACCACGGGTCGGGCGCAAGCTGCTTCAGCCCCAGCGCGATCTTGCGCGTTTCGCGACTTATCTTTAGAATCTTGACTTCGATCTGATCGCCGGGCTGGACCACGTCGGCAGGCTTTACGTTGCGCGCATATGCCATATCCGTGACGTGCAGCAGCCCATCCACTCCGCCTAGATCGACAAAAGCGCCGAAATCGGTCAGGCTTCTCACCGTGCCGGGCACAACCGCGCCTTCCTGCAGACGATCGAATGCTTCAAGCTTGGCCTGGCGCTCGCGTTCTTCGAGCACGACGCGGCGGTCCACCACCACGTCCTCATCGGCGACGTCGAGCTTCGTGATGCGGCACTCGATCTCTTGGCCAACCAGCTTTTCCATCTCGGCCTGATCGCGCGCGCCGCTGCGCGAGCCGGGCATGAAGGCGGGTACTCCGACGTCGACTCGGAGACCTCCCTTAACCACCTGCGTCACCGTGCCGCCAATGGTTCGTTTATCGGCGAATGCAGCTTCCAGGCCGCTCCAGTCTTTCGGGACTTCAACTTTAATCGTCGAGAGAAGGTAATTTCCTTCGTCGTCGCGTCCACGAATGGAAACCAGGAGCTTCATGCCGATCTTGAGATCCTTCGCCGCTTCGGGAGACAGCACTCCGTCCATCTTTCGGCCGATGTCGACGAAGGCGCCATCGGAAGTCACCGAAACAACAGTGCCTTCGACCGAGCCGCCGTCGGCATGGTGCGTCTGCTCAAATTCGGAAAGGATCGCGCCAAAAGACTGTTCCTGCGAAGACTGGTCTTGCGAAGCCTCTTCCTGCGAAGCGGGTTCTTGCGAAATCTCCTCCTGTGAGGATTCAGGCGCAAGTTCTTCCGGGATGGGGAGGTTGGGTTGGGTCATTCGAGAAAAACCGGGGTGTCTTTTATTGTGTCACATCTCCGGTAAAAGCTCGCCTCAATACGGCCGCTGGCCCACCCAATTCCCCGGCGGATGGTAATTGCAGACCCAAACTTCGCGCCGGCCTTTCCGCGCGACGCCGCAGCCGATTTCCTTCGTGTCGCGCCAGACGATTTGCGTGTAGTGTCCGCACACGCCCTTGCACTTATTCGAAGGGTAATCGTAGTTCGCGGCTTCGGATGCCCAATTTTTTACCACTTGATCGGGCGTCGCGGGGGCGCCGTCGATCTCGAACAGGTTTTCACCATACATCGACTTCGGACGATGCACGAATTGATTGCGCTCGACGAGAGTATTGGCCCAATCCCGCGCCACCGCGGCAAGTTTGTCCGACCACGTTAGCGGCGGCAGACTCAGCTTCGCGCGAACGGCATTGTGCGCCGCAACCATCTCCGCCCACGGTTGCGGCTGTGCTTGTACGAACGCCGCCAGCAGAAAAAGGCGCGCGAACCACATGCAAGTACAATGTAGCAATGTCCCTTGTCGTGGTTGGTTCGGTGGCCTATGACGGCGTAGAAACACCGCATGGCCGGGTGGATCGGATGCTGGGCGGAGCCGCCACTTATATTTCACTCGCCGCAAGTTATTTTACGAAGACTCGGGTAGTTGCGGTCGTTGGCGACGATTTCGCGCAGGAAGATACAAACCTGCTGCTTGAGCACGGCGTCGATCTCGAAGGCCTGGAGCGCGTTCCCGGCAAGACTTTTTTCTGGGCAGGCAAATATACGCCCGATATGAACGACCGCGTCACGCTCACCACCGAGCTGAATGTATTCGCGGAGTTTCAACCCAAACTGCCGCCGCTCTATACGACCGCGCCTTACCTGCTGTTGGGCAACATTCAGCCGCGCTTGCAACGCGAGGTGCGCGCGCAGATGAATGGGCTGCGGCTGGCAGGCGGCGACACCATGAATTTTTGGATCAAGGATTTTCGCGAGGAGCTGCTGGCGACCATTCGCGAGTGGGATTTTCTGCTGATCAACGATGCCGAAGCGCGGATGCTTTCCGGGCACGAGAACCTGAAAAGGGCCGCGCGGGCAATTCTCGATATGGGTCCGCATACGCTGGTCATAAAACGCGGCGAGTACGGCGCGATGCTGTTCCGCAACGACTCGATGTTCGTGGTGCCGGGTTACCTGCTTGAAGACGTTTTCGATCCGACTGGCGCGGGCGATTGCTTCGCCGGCGGTTTCATCGGCTACCTGGCCCAGCAGGGGTTCGATCTGGAGGCCGATCACATCAGCCGCGGCGAGTTGAGCCGCGCGGTCATCTATGGGTCGGTGATGGGCAGCTTCTGCTGCGAACGTTTCGGCGTGGAGCGGTTCCGAACGCTGGAGCGCTCGGAGATCGATGCCCGTTTTGAAGAATTCCGCAAATTTACGTCGTTCTAAGTGGGGCAGGATGCCATCCTGCGCGCCGGTTGCCAACCGGCGCTGGCCGGGTATGGCGCAAACGGCGGTGGTTTTCGTCCTACTCATCTCTCTCAGTCTTGCCGCGGTGTCATGGACGCTCGCGCAAGGATACACCCTCTACTACGGCGATGCCGAGGCGCATCTCAACATTGCCCGCCGCGTTCTCGATTCCCGGACTCCGGGACCGGAGCAGTTCGGCACGGTATGGCTGCCCCTGCCGCATTTACTCATGCTGCCGTTCGTAGCGCGCGATAGCTTATGGCGCAATGGACTGGCCGGCGCCATTCCCTCCGCTGCAGCGTACGTCCTCGCCGGAACATTTCTGTTTGCGGCAGCGCGCCGGGCTTACGATTCAACGGCGGCCGCCGTCGCCGTGGCGGCGGCGTTCGCGATCAATCCGAACCTGCTCTATCTGCAATCGACACCGATGACGGAGGCGCTATTCCTCGCGGCGTTGATGGCGCTACTGTGGGCGACCTTGTGGTTCCGCGAATCGCAATCGCCTATCGCAGTATTAACCGCCGCTGCGGCATCCTGCGCCGCATCGCTCACACGTTACGAAGGCTGGCTGTTGATTCCGTTTGTAACGCTTCATTTTCTGATTACGGCAAAGCGCAAACGGCACGCGATCGTTTTCGGAGTCTTGGCCTCGCTCGCGCCGCTTGCGTGGCTGGCGCACAATCAGTTCTACTACTCGAACGCGCTCGAATTCTTCAACGGCCCGTATTCGGCAGCGGCCATTTATTGGCGGCAGAAAGCCGCGGGCATGTCGCCCTATCCAGGCGATCACGATTGGCTCGCCGCTATTAAGTACTACTTCGCGGCAGCCAAGCTGGTGTGCGGACCGGTGCTGTTGATACTGGGAGCGGCTGGCACTCTGGCAATTGTCGCAAAGCGCATATTCTGGCCGCTTCTGTTCCTGGCCATCCCTCCCGCGTTCTACATCTGGAGCATGCACTCGTTCTCGGCCGCGCTGTTCGTTCCGAATCTTTGGCCGTTCAGTTGGTACAACACTCGCTACGCGATTACGGTTCTGCCGTTTGCCGCCTTCGCCTGCGGCGCGTTGGTGCTGTATTTGCCGGCGCGGACGCGCTACATCGGCGCTTTAGCGATTGCGGCCGGCACGATCACGCTTTCATCGGTCTGCTGGAAGGAATCGCAGGTCAACTCGTCGGCTCGCCGCGATTGGACGCATCAAGCCGCCGCATATCTTGCGGCTAACTACCGCGCGGGCGAAGGTATCCTATATTCTTTCGGAGATCTCACCGGCATCCTGCGCGAGGCCGGAATCCCTTTGCGTGAGACCTTACATGACGGAAACCATCCAGCGTGGGAACAAGTCACCGCGCGGCCGGATTTGTTCCTCGGCGAACAGTGGGCGCTAGCGTTCGCGGGCGACCCCGTCTCGAAGCTGGCGGCGCGGCGATATCGAATGAAGAAACAAATGCATGTAGAGGGGTCTCCTGACGTCGAGATCTATCATCGCGAGCCGTGATTCCGATCCCCTTCACGAAAGCGCATGGGGCGCAAAATGATTTCCTGCTCACCTGGGGCGAACAGGTCCCGCGGGGCATTTCCGACCTGGCGTGTCTGGCGCGCGCAATCTGCGATCGCAATACCGGCGCCGGCGCGGATGGATGGATTGTCATAACGCGGTCGAATATCGCGCACGGCGGATCGCCGCCGAGCGCCGATATCCAACTGTGGAACTCGGACGGAAGCCGCAGCGAGATTTCCGGCAATGGAACGCGCTGTGCGGCGGCGCTGCTCGTCGATTCCGGCGATGCGCAAAACGAAGTTGAGATTCTCACCGGCGCGGGCGTCAAGAAACTGCGGCTGCTTGAACGGCACGGGCTGCAATTCCTGTTCGAAATGCACATGGGCCGCGCGCATGTGGAGGATTTGCACGCGCAGATCGTGCCTGGGCGGGAATGCGTGATCTTAAATGTCGGCAACCCGCAATGCGCGGTTTTTTGCCAAGATTTTGACTTCGATTGGCGTTCCCTAGGAGCGCAATTGGAACGCCATCCGCGGTTCCCCAATCGCACTAATGTTTCGTTTGTGCGCATCGTGGACCGGCACACAATCGACGTTCGTTTTTTCGAGCGCGGCGCGGGCGAAACCAGGAGCTCCGGGACTGGGTCGACCGGAGCCGCCGCCGCTGCGCTCGCGCGCGGCTTTGTGGAAGCTCCCGTGCAAGTACTAACGCCTGCCGCGCCGCTCAATATCCGCTGGCAAGGTGCCGATATGCTGCTATCCGGCCCCGCCGAAATCGTGGCGCGCGGCGAATTCTATTGGGATGAGCCGTAAGCGAAGATTAATGAGATGAGCTGTACGCGAAGATTAATGGGAAGAGCTGTACGCGAAGATTAAAGGGAGCGCCAAACTAAAATAAGCTTATGAGTCACTTAGAGGATTTACGCCGCAAAATCGAGTCCCGCCAGGCTCACGCCGGAGTCGTTGGGCTTGGTTATGTGGGGTTGCCGCTTGCTGTCGAACTCGCCCACGCCGGTTTTTGCGTGACCGGAATCGACGTGCAGGCGTCCAAAGTAGACGCAATCAATCAGGGCGAATCGTATGTGCAGGACGTCCCGACGGACGTTTTGAAGCCGCTTGTCAAAGCCGGGAAAATCCGCGCTACGACTGATTTCACCGCGGTCACGCAGCTCGACACCGTCAACATCTGCGTCCCCACGCCGCTGCGCAAGACTAAAGATCCCGACATGAGTTTTATCGTCAATTCATGTCAAGAAATTGCGAAGCATTTTCATCCAGGGATTCTCGTGATTCTTGAATCCACGACTTATCCCGGCACAACCGACGAGCTCATGCTGCCGATGTTTGAACAAAGTGGTCTTAAGGTCGGTAAAGATTTCTTCCTGTGCTTCTCGCCGGAGCGTGTCGATCCCGGCAATCCGAAGTTTCAGACAAAAAACATTCCCAAGGTCGTCGGCGGAATCACGCCCACGTGCACCGAAGTCGGCGCGGCGTTTTACCGTCAGGCTTTGGAGACTGTAGTTCCCGTGGGATCCACCAGCGTGGCGGAAATGGTAAAGCTGCTCGAGAACACATTCCGCATGATCAATATCGGCCTGGTGAACGAAATTGCGCTGATGTGCGATCGCATGGGGATCAATGTGTGGGAAGTGATCGATGCGGCCGCAACCAAGCCCTTCGGCTTCATGCCGTTTTATCCCGGCCCGGGCCTCGGCGGACACTGCATTCCGATCGATCCTTTCTATCTCTCGTGGAAAACGAAGCAAGCCGGCATTGAAGCGCGCTTTATCGATTTGGCCGGATACATCAACGGCCAGATGCCGCATTTTGTGGTCGACAAAATCCAAAACGCGCTCAACGACCACTCGAAGCCTTTGAAAGGGTCGAAGGTGCACGTGCTCGGCGTGGCGTATAAGCGCGATATCGACGATGTGCGCGAGTCGCCGGCGCTGGACGTGATTCATCTGCTCGGCCGCCGCGGCGCTCGCGTCACTTACAGCGATCCATACGTGTCGCAGATTAACGCCGACGGAATCGAGATGAAGGCAATCGACCCCGCTTCCATCGTCGAAGAAGCCGATTGCGTGGTAATCATCACCGACCACCGCGCCTTCGACTACGCGGGCATAGTCGAGAAGGCCCGCCTGATTGTGGATACGCGCAACGCCCTAAAAGGCTTCACCGCGAGCACGGTCGTGCGCTTGTAAGAACGCGTCGCGAACATTCGCCGCGCCTCCCTCGGGAATTGGTATTATTCAAAGTCGGTCTAAGACACTTCCTACGAGAGGGGGGCATTCTCATGAACATCAAAGCAGCCACTATCGGATGCGCGTACGCGATCGCGGCCGGGTTGGGCGTATTTTCCGTAACGCTGAGCGTTCAAGGCCAGCAGCAAGATTTCAGCAAGGTGGAGATCAAAGCCACCAAGCTCACGAACAACTTTTACACGCTGGAAGGCCAGGGCGGCACGATAGGCGTCCTCACCGGCCCGGACGGCGTGTTTATGGTCGACACGCAATTCGCTCCGCTGAGCGACAAGATTATCGCCGCCGTAAAGCGCGTTTCAAATAATGCGCCGATTAAGTTCGTCGTCAACACCCATGTACATGGCGACCACACCGGCGGCAACGAAAACCTGGCTAAATCGGGAGCCGTGCTGTTCTCCCGCACGGAGCTGCGTTACCGGCTGGCGCATCCCGCGCCGGGAGCCAACGGACAGCCGGGCACGCCCGCTCCGGCGCTGGCGCTGCCGGCGATCACCTATGACGGTCCGGTCACCTTTCACATGGACGGCGAGGATATCCGGCTGATTCCCATTCCGCACGCTCACACCGATGGTGACACGCTGGTGGTCTTCCCGAACAACGACATCATCATGACGGGCGACTTCTACCGCTCCATCCAATATCCGAATATCGACCGCGCGAATGGCGGAAGTCTATCCGGCATGTTGGACGGGCTTGCGGTTGTGATCGGCCTGGCGGGACCGAAGACCAAGATCGTGCCGGGCCACGGGGATATCGTCGACCGCGCCGCGGTTGCCGCTCATCGCGATATGATTCTGGCGATCCGGGACAAGATCGCCCCACTGGCAGCGCAGGGCAAGAGCTTGCAGGAGGTGATTGCCGCGAAGCCGACCGCCGAGTTCGATGCAAAAGTGCCCAACTCCAACACGACATCGGAGCGCTTTATCACCCAGACATACCAGGATCTAAAGGAAGGAAAGTAAGCGAGCGATTATTGTGTCGCCTCGGTGACCTCAACCGAGACGCGGATGGTTTGCTCGCCGCCGCCGAGCGCGACGCCTTTGACGGGAGCGACATCGGAGTAGTCACGGCCCCAAGCTAAAGTAATGTGATCTCCTTGCGGCATCACTTTGTTCGTCGGATCGAAATCCTGCCAGCCGAACACAGGGCACCACACCGACAACCACGCGTGCGAGGCCTCGGCTCCGGTTACGCCGGCGATCGAGCGAATATACCCGCTCACGTATCGAGCCGGCAGGTTCAATGAACGCAGGCACGCGATCATCACGTGCGCGAAGTCCTGACAGACGCCGCTGCGCGATTTAAGCGCCTCTTCTACGGGCGTCGCTACGGTCGTCGCTTTCGTGTCGTAACGAAACTGTTTGAAGATTTTCTCCGAAAGCTGGTTCACGCCTTCGAGGAATCGCCGCCCCGGCTCGAAACATTCGGTCGCATAACCGGCAAATTCGGGCCCGCGCCGGATCAGCGGCGACTCGAAAACGAATTGGAAAGCGTCGAATGCATCCTGGGTGGCGCGGCCGGCGACCTGATCGCGCACTTCCTCCCATGCCGGAGAGAGGCTGAGATTTGGAGGAGGGGCGGGGTGCACAGCGGCCTCGCATTCGGAGGAAATCACCAGTTCGCGATGGGGCTGCTCGATAGAAAACGAAATCACCTGGTTGCCGAAGTAGTCTACTCGGGTAGCCGAGAAGCTAGGAGTGGGCGTAACCTCGAAACGGTGGCCCATTGGAATCTGGCCGGCCCGGATACGCGGCGCCAATCGCGTTTCCGTATGACATGTCGAAACGGGTTCGGCATACAGATAGCGTGTGACGTGCGTCGCTCGCAATCTCATGAAGCCGCCAGTTGCCGCGAGCGCGCGGCGTGACTGAAATAAGCGCGCGTAATCTGATCGGATAACAAGGTCAGATCGGAGACCAGGCGCTCGAACAGCGCGGCCCTGAGCTCGCCATCGTGGCGTGCCAGTTCGCGCACGTCCGCCAACTGAACGGCCGTCAGCAGCGAAAGCGCTGTTCGCGCCTCCTCCGGGCGCCGGATGGCATTCTGGCTTGCGGGCAGTTCGTCGATGTGCTCGCGAAGGCGTACCAGCTGAAACGCGATGGACCGCGGGTTCGCTTCGTCTACCAGCAGCAGATCCAGCATCAAGTCGGCGTGGAGCGAAGTCAAGTATCGCGACCGGTACGTGATGGTGCTGTCGGCGATCTCCAATACGGTTTCGAGCGCGCCGCTGGCCGCGGGCTGCTCGGGCGGCAAGCCCGCGCGCAGGATTTCCGTCATCTGTAGCGCGCGCTCGATGCGCCTTCCGATATCGAGGAAGCGCCACCCGTCTCCACGAGTCATGCCTTCCATCACCATCCCACCGAATGCCGATAAAGTGACGATGGCATGATTCAGCAGATCCTGCGAAGTGCCGGTGCTCACTTCAGCGGCCGCAGGAGGAGATGAAAACTGCTGGTCCAGTTGGTTCAGGATCATCCATGCATCCAGCGAAATGCGGTCGCGCAGGAGCCACGCCAGGCGGCGCACGTGATGAATATGCGCGATCAGTCCGTTGGCCGCCTCGCGCGAATCGATGATGGCCAGGACTTCGGCTTCGGCGGCCGCGGTTCGCTGCGTGGTCAAATAGCCGAGGGCGGAAAGGATCGCCAATCCTGCGCTGATCCCCTCCGCTCTGGTCGCATCCTCCTGAAACACCCGCGCCAGCATGGATCGCACCACGCGCACCGCCGCTTCGACGCGTTCGACATAGCGTCCGAGCCAGAAAAGATTGTCGGCGGCGCGGCTGGAAAGGTCGAATGTCGCGCGGCTCACGTCGAGCGGATGCGCAGCCGGCCGCAGCAGCGTAAACGGCGAAGCCGGACCGTCGCCGAGCACCCATGTGTCCTTGCTTCCTCCGCCGCTTTGGATCGACACCACCAACGTATTCAGCGAACTGGAAATGCGCGTAAGCCCGCCCGGCATTACGGCGTAGCCGTCTCCCGACCGTACTCCAAAAACGCGCACCACCAGGTGGCGCGGATGCAGCTTTCCATCGGCCCAGACGGGCACCGTGGACAACGCGACTTGCTCTTGAGCGACGTACCGGTATGGCTCAGCCCGCACGGAATCAAGCAGCGCGGAGCGTTCTTTTTCGTCGAGTGCCGCGCCGAAGATCGGGTTCTGCCGCGCGGAGGGAAACGCGGGCTTGATGACCAGGCTGCCGAGGTGGTCCGCGACGTACTTCAACGGCCCCTCCTGCCCGCACCACCACGTCGCTACCTCCGGAAGTTTTAGCTCTTCGCCCAGCAGATTGCGGCAGAGCCCTGGCAGAAATGCCGCATAACCCGGCGATTCGGCCAGCCCCGAGCCGAGCGCGTTGACAATCGCCACGTTTCCCGAGCGAGCGGCTTGCAGCAATCCTGGAACGCCGAGAATGGAATCGGACCGCAGCTCCAAAGGATCGCAGTAATAGTCGTCCTGCCGGCGTACGATTGCATCCACGGGCAATAGACCACCGAGCGTCTTCAGGAATACGCGATTTTCGCGCACCGTCAGATCGCCGCCTTCCACCAGCGTATATCCCAAGTAACGCGCCAGGAAAGCGTGCTCGAAATAGGTCTCGTTATAAGGCCCGGGCGTCAACAAGACAATTCGCGGATTTTCGCGGTTCCGGGGAACCAGCGCTTGCAGAGCGTCGCGATAGCTTTGGAAAAAGTGCGCCAGCCTGCGGACGTGCGATGTGCGAAACACATCCGGCAGCACGCGCGTCGTTACCAGCCGGTTTTCCAGCGCATAGCCCGCGCCCGATGGCGCTTGCGTGCGATCCGCAAGAACCCACCACTGCCCGTCGGGCGAGCGGGCGAGATCCGCCGCGTACATGTGAAGGAAAACGCCGCCCGGAGGTTCCACTCCCCAGCACGGGCGCAGAAAGGCCGGGTTCGGGAAAACCAGTTCAGGCGGCAGCATCCCTTCGCGCAACAGCCGCTGCGGACCGTAGAGATCCGCCAGGATGGAATTGAACAAAGTCGCGCGCTGGACCACGGCGGCTTCGATTTGCTTCCATTCATCTTGGCCCAGGATTAGCGGGATAGGATCGAGAGGCCAGGGCCGCGATGTATTTTCCGGATCGCTATAAACGTTGTAGGTGATGCCGTTGTCGCGGACCATCCTCCGGCCCTGCTGCCACCGGCGCGCCATGCCCTGATGCCCCATCGCGGTCAGAGCTTCGCTCAGCGTAGCCCACTGCGGACGGATGCGATATTCAGGTTCCAGGACTTCATCGTAGAAGCCTTCACTGGCTTCGTACCGCCACTGGGAATCTAACAGCGTGGGCGAAGGCGGAGGCATGCGTTGCATCGACTCGGGCTATTTCTGTAGTGTTGCACAAGGCGTGTCTTGTGGGGCAGGCTGCCAGCCTGCGGCGGACTTCAGTCCGCCCTCTTCCGCGCGCGACAAATATACCCCAGCGTAAAATTCCGCCGGCTGTCCAGCCGGTCAAGCAGCGGCAGCACCAGCGCGGGTGGAACGAAAAAGATGGCGGCGACCCACATCCACGGCCCAGGGAAGAACTGAAGCGCGTTGAACAAACGGCGCGAGAGCAAACGAAAGAACCCGCCCACGGCACGGATCTCATCGATTTCTAAGCCTGCCTGGCACAGCAGATATTGCAGGCCATAGCGGGTATAGCGGTAGTAATCGTGCGGCTGTTGATGCTCCTCCCATTCATGCGGAGCAATCACCAGCAGACGGCCACCCGGCCCGAGCGTCCTCGAAAGTTCCGCCACAACGCGCGCAGGATCCTTCACGTGCTCCAGCGTGACGATATTAACGGAGGCGTCGAAAACCCCATCGGAGAACGGGAGCGCGCCGAGCTCGCCGAGCACATCCAGCTTGGAATAATCCCACTGCTTATCGCCGACCGCCAGATCGAGCGCAACATACCGCTGAGCCTTGAAATAGTGCTTGTACTGGGTTTCCCCCGCTCCGGCATCCAGCACGCGTGCTCCCGGATTTAACGACCGCGCAAACTCGCGGACAGATTCGTCAATCTGGTTTTCGAAGTGAAGGACGTAACGAAACAGAGGGCCGGGAAGCAACGACCGCAGGCGAGCATAGGTCACGGAAGGCGGCTACTTCACCTCAATGCGGACGTTCAGCAGCTCGGTTGTGCCGGTATTCTTCACCGTGTGCACGACAGGCTCGCGCCAGCCCGCGTCGCCAAATTTGAGCTGGCGGTGGACTGGCTGGCCACCCGGATCGTCGACCGATTCGATGTCCGCATCGTGAAGCGGAATCAACATTCCATGCGCGTGGCGGTGCTTAGGTTGCGCGACCCCGGGGGGAACCCGTTCTTCAATAACCCGGACGAACGCATTTTCCAAGATCAGTTTCTGAGTGTCCTTGCAGGCGATGAGCGAATCGAGAGGGTCTGGCGCGGCGGGCGGTTTCGCCGCGGGCGCGTCCTGCTTCAGTTCAATGCGGATGACATGCTGCTCCGTTGTGCCGGTGTTACGCGCCTCGTGGGTGACCGGCTCGGCCCAGCGGACCTCGCCGAATTTCACATGCCGTTGGTTGACCTTCTTTCCGGGATAGTCGATGGTTTCGTTGTCGTAATCGCTGAGCGCGACAGTTACGCCGCGGGCGTGACTGTGCTTTTCTTCGAATACCCCGGGCGCAACGCGGATATCCACGGCGCGAACGTCCTGGTTTTCGAACACCACCTTCTGCTGAGCCGCGCACGTCCAGGCGGCGCCGAGCAGGCAGGAGCCAACCAAAAGCAAGTGCCGGGCCATGCAGGCGATTCTATCGCACGCCGTATGAAAGCTCCAGCCTTGTGAGGCAGGCTCCAATGAAAGTGGGGCAGGTTGCCAACCTGCGGCGGGTTGCTAACCCGCCTAGCCGCTGCTACCCAGGTCGCCCAGCGCGATTGGTAATCGCCCGCACGATAACATCCGCCCCACAAACGACGAAGCGCCCGCAATCCGATCTAAACGCCGCCGCGCGCCGGATCGGTGAAAAGCACCATATGCTCCTCATCGAAAAACTCTCCGTTCACCGCGAGCGCTCGCGGCTCAATCCCGAAGCCGCGAAATCCGAGACGCCGGTACAGCTTGCGTGCAGCCGCGTTGCTCGAAGTAACCGTTAGATACACGCACGCGAGTCCGGGCAATTCTCGAACGGCCTCGAGCAGGGCGCTCATAATCGCCCGAGCGACACCCTGGCCGCGGTAACGCGTCGTCACGTAGACGCCCCAAACGGTCCCCTTGTGCCTGCGCTTTTCGCGCTGCTCGCGGAAAAAACCGGCCATGCCGATGAGCGAGCCGGCATCAAAAGCGCCAAAGATAAAATTTTCATTGCTGCTCTCTCCCAGGCGCTCGGCGATTGCATTCGAGGATAGCTGAAGAAACTCCGCAACAGATTCCCCGAAACTCGCGGGCTCGCGTTCCAGCGCCTCGCGCCGCAGCTCGCGCATCGCGCCGGCGTCGCCTTCCCGGAGGCGGCGGACTTCGATTAAACTGTCGCTTCGAGTTCGGCCGATAGCTGTTCCCATTTGGCTACCGTTTGGTTCAGGTCCTTGCGCCGCTGGTCCACTAGCGAAGTAAGCCGCAAAGTCTCGTCCACGCTCTTGAAATCCGCCAGCGCGGCTTCGTGCCGGGCGATTTCAGATTCCAGTTCGGCCACTTCTTGCTCCACCTCTTTGATCTGATCTTGAAGCTTCTTGAGCTTCATCGGATTAACGCGCTTTGCCGCGGATTGGTTCACCTCGGGCTGGGGAGCCGGCTCGGGCGCTCGCTCCTCGACCTGCGTTTTCGCCAGGGCTTCTGGTCCACCGCTCTTGCGCCACAGATAGTCTTCATAATTACCCGGATATATGTGAACATGGCCATCCTCGATTTCGATAACTCGCGTCGCCAGGTTATCGATGAAATAGCGATCATGAGAAACGAATACGACCGTTCCAGTGTATCGGCGCAGCGCTTCGAGAAGCACGTCCTTGGCGCGCATGTCGAGGTGATTCGTGGGCTCGTCAAGCAGAAGGAAATTTGAAGGCGCCACCAGCATGCGTGCCAGCGCGTAGCGGTTGCGCTCGCCGCCGCTCAACACACCGATTTTCTTGAACACATCTTCGTCGCTGAACAGGAAGCAGCCAAGCAGCGTCCGCAATTCGGTGAGCGTGGCGCGAGGCGCCGCGCCCCCCAGGTCGTAAAGCAACTGCCCGTTGGGATCCAGCTCTTTGTATTGGTCCTGCGCGAAATAATCCGGCAGGACGTTGTGGCCGAGCGTGTAGGTGCCCGAAGTCAGCGGCTCGGTTCCCGCCAGTAGCTTGATCATGGTGGATTTTCCCGCGCCGTTTATGCCCACCAGCGCGATCCGGTCGCCGCGCTCGATCACGAAGTTGGCCGCGCTGAAAACGTGTTTCGGCCCGTAGCTTTTCGAGACCTCTTTGAATTCGGCCACGATACGGCCGCTGGGCTTAGGCTGCGGGAAGGAGAAGTGAATCGCGGCCTCTTCCGGAGGAATTTCGATGCGCTCGATTTTTTCCAGTTCCTTGATGCGCGATTGCACCTGCTTCGCCTTGGTGGCCTGATAGCGGAAGCGGTTGATGAAGGCTTCCAACTGTTCGATGCGGTCGCGTTGGTTTTTGTACGCGGCTTCGAGTTGGGTCTTGCGCTCGGTTTTTTGAGTCACATATCTTTCATAGTTGCCGCTATAGAAATTTGCTTTCTTATTCCACAATTCGACGATCCGGTTTATCGTGATATCCAGAAAATAACGATCGTGCGAGATAAGCACATACCCGAACGGGTAATTCGTCAGGTAAGTTTCCAGCCAGTTGCGGGCTTCGAGATCCAGGTGATTGGTAGGCTCGTCGAGCAACAGCAGATTGGGTTTTTCGAGCAGCAGCTTCGCAAGCGCGATGCGCATCTGCCAACCGCCGGAGAATTCTTCCGTGCGGCGCGTCCAATCTTCCTTGCGGAAGCCCAAGCCATCGAGCACCGTTCCAACCTGCGCTTCGATCGCGTAGCCGTCGCGGTTGCGGAATTCGCTATCGATTTCGTGCAGGCGGTCTGCAACCGCGGCATATTCCGCGCTGGCCGGGTCTAATTCGGGCAGCTTGTGATGCAGCGCTTCAAGCTCCTGCTCCATTTCCCGCAGACCCGCGAACACGGTCATGCACTCGGCGAAAACCGTCCGGCCGGAAAGCGTCAGGCCATCTTGAGGCAGATAACCGAGTCGCACCCCTTTCGGAAACGTGATATTTCCATAATCGAGCGATTCCATTCCGCACAGAATTTTGAGCAGCGTAGATTTGCCGGTCCCGTTAGCCCCAACCAGGCCCGTCCGCTCTTTGGGCGTAATCAGCCAGTCGCAGTCTTCGAACAAAAGCTTATGGCCGAAGCGTTTTCCGGCCCCTTGGAGTTGAATCATTGGTACAGGTGCGGGGTCTAAATCCAATTTTACCGGACGGCCCAGTCGTTGCTAGGTGGAGCAGGCTTCAGCCTGCAACGGGTGCTTCATCACCCGCTTCCCCGCGCAGCCAGCACCCCGCGCCGTAGACCCCCACCCACCACAGCTACAATCTTACGAGGAGGGTTTTGTGATGCTGAAAATGCCGATTTTCAAAATAGCCGCGTGCATTGGTCTCGCCATCCTGCCGGCGTTCGGGCAGCAGTTGGATGTGAAAGCCGCATACCTGAAGCACCTGAAGACTTCCCGCGATTTCACGCTGAAAGTCGCGGAGCAGATGCCGGAGGCCGATTACGGGTTTAAGCTCACGCCTCCGCAGATGAGTTTCGGCGAGCAGATCACGCATCTCGCGCAAACGCAGGCATTCCTGCTTGCGCCATTGTCCGGGAGCCAATCGGGCCCTGCAAAACCGGCTTCCAGCAGCAAGAAGGACATCATCGCCTTTGTCCGGCAGTCGTTCGATAACTCGATCGCGATAGTTTCAAAGCTGACGCCCGAGCAGCTCGCGAAGACTTATAGCAGCGGCGAGGGCATGATGACCGGGCTCGAAACGCTGATGTTCATCATGGACCACACCACGCATCACCGGGCATCGGCGGAGATGTACCTCCGCGCCAAGGCAATCACCCCGGCAGAGTACGAGTTTTAGACTTAGTGGGGCCGGATGCCATCCGGCGCGCGGTTGCCAACCGCGCTGCTGGCGCGTTGCCAAGCGCGCATTCTAGTGCTGAAATGCGTCCTTTAACCTCTGCCAGAACCCCTTCTTCTTTTCGGGCTCACGCGGAGACGACGGCGTGATCGGAATGCTACGCGGAGGGCGCTGACCATTTGCCCGAGCGACGACAGGCGGATTCAGACTGCTCTCTCCGCCGCCGCTCTCGGACACAGGTTGTTGCTGTATCGGCTCCCAGCCCGCCACCTGCGTTGCTCCGCCTCCACCGTGAAGGTGGCAGATCTGCACCGGCTGTGTCCCGGCGATAAAGACTTCCGAGCGAACGCGCGGGCAACGGTTCGTGGCCACTTCGCCGGTGTCTGCGTCGACCTCTTCGGTGACGACACCGTCCGGCGCTTCGAACGGATGCACATTGCGGTACTGGCTGTGCTGGTGCGCGCGCTTCATGAACTCCACCCAGATCGGCAGAGCGCTGTCCGCCCCCTGCAGCTTGAAGTCCCGGTTGTCGTCAAAGCCCATCCAGACCACACACACGATCTTGGATGTGAACCCCGCGAACCAGCCGTCATGCGACGTCCCTGTTTTTCCGGCGGCGGGCAGCTTAAAACCGCGCGCGCGCACGCCCGCGCCCGTGCCCGACCGCATCACCTCTTCCATCATTTGCTCCACTAGGTAGGTGACTCGCGGGTCGATGACTTGCGCCGCCTCGGGATGCGATTCGTAAACCGTGGCCCCCTGCTGATCGTGAATCGAATCGATCAGGCTCGCTTTCAGAAGCTTGCCGCCGTTTGGAAAAACCGTGTAAGCGGATGCGATCTCGATGGGCATCACTTCGTATGCGCCCAAGGCGATGGAAGGCGTGGGTTTGATGTCCGCATTCAATCCGACCCGGTGCGCTACCTGCGCCACCTTGTCAAACCCGGCCATCTGCGCCACCTTCACCGCGGAAACGTTCAGCGAATGCGCCAGCGCCGTGCGGAGCGTTACCGTGCCCATGTATTCCTTCTCAAAATCGCGCGGCGTATAGGTAATATTGTCGAAGTAGAACGTGGTGGGTTCGTCCACAACGGTGGTGGCGGGCGTCAAAACCGGTCCGCCGTTGTTTTCAAGCCCGGTTTCCATAGCGGCGGTGTACACGAAGGGTTTAAAAGAAGACCCCGGCTGCCGCTTGGCAACGGCGTGATTCAACTGGCTGGCGCCGTAATTTCTTCCGCCTACTAAAGCCAGTACTTTACCCGTTTCCGCATCCAGCGCGATCAGCGCTACCTGAGCCAGAGGAAATTCTTCCGTGCCGTACAATTTCGATCGGCGCTTCCAGCGGTTGTCCGCTTCGACGATGCCCGTGCGCACCGCCTCCACGGCGTCGCGCTGAAGGTCCGGGTCAAGCGTCGTGTAAACACGATAGGACTTGTTGGCGAAATCCGGATCCTGAAATCGGCTCTGCAGATCTTCGTTGACCAGATCGACGAAATAGGGGGCGTCGCTTGACTCCATGGTCCCGCGAATCACCTTCACCGGAGTTGCGGCCGCTTGTTCATACTGCCGCTCGGTTATCTTGCCGTTATCCCGCATCAGCGCTAGGACCGTATTGCGCCGGCCTTTGGCTCGCTCCGGGAAACGGAAAGGATCGCGCATGGAGGAGTTCTGCGGCAAGCCCGCGAGCAATGCAGCCTCGGGCAGCGTCACCTGGCTCAAATCCTTCCCGAAATAAAATTGCGCGCCTTCGCCGAATCCGTTGATGCTGAAGCTGCCGTGATTGCCGAGATAGATGGAGTTGGCGTAATCCTCGAAGATCTGTTTCTTCGTCAGCTTTTGCTCCAGATGCAGCGTAATCAGCACCTCCGGAATTTTCCGCCCCCACGTGCGCTCGTTGCTGAGCCAGAGCGTGCGGGCGAGCTGCATCGTCAGCGTGGATGCGCCTTCCAGTCGTCCGCCGAACATATTCTTCACCCCGGCGCGCACAATCCGGAACGGATCGAACCCGGCGTGCTGAAAGAAGTGCTTGTCCTCCGCCGACAGCACCGCGTCGATCATCACCGGCGGGATGTCGTCGAAGTGCACAATCCGCCGCTTTTCTCGCTTGCGGTCGAAGAGGTTGGTGACGAGTTCCGGTTCCAGGAAGTACTGATTGCGTTCGGAGTGATCGCGAAGCGAAATGATCTCGGTGACCCGGCCGCCTTGGATCTTGATGACCGCGCCTTCCTGTTCATAGCCGTCCGGACCGGGATTGATTTCGATAGCATCCGGACGCAGCCGGTACCATCCGGCACGGCTGGTGTTCGATTCCGAGTACTGGCAGCTTCGTAAATACGCGGCGATATCCGCGCCGCGAGCCGGGTCCCCAAGCATGATGCGCCTCGGCGCGGAATAGAGCAGCGATGTCTGCGTGAAAACTCCGGTGCGCAGCCGCGCGTCGGTGATGCGCGCGTACTTGGTGTAGAAGTATGTAAACGTGCCGACCCCGATGGTAAGCGCAAGAACGAAGGCCAGCAGGCAGGCCTTTCCCGCGGGACTCAACAGGAATCGAGTGAATAATGTTCGCTGAAGCTTAAGCGGCAAGCTGGTTCCCGATCACGGCGGAATGCATCACTTCTTCGATTCTTCCAGGGCGTACAACTCTTTCCAGATATCTTCGTGCGGCTCCCAATCCGGATTCTGGTGTCCTGTGATCTGCAATTCCGCCACTTTCAGTGTGCCATGGCCGTAAGGACAAATGTATTCGGTGCGCGGCGCGCCGAACAGCACGTGCGTCCACGACCCCTTGAGGATCGGCATGCGAAGCCGGCGCAGGCACGCGCGGCAACGGTAGCGCTGGTCCCAAACGATCAGCCAGACAACTCCCACCGCAAACAGCGTGAATAGCAGCATGGCGAACGTATATAAGAGATCGGATCCGAACGGATCCGGATGAGCGCCGGCAAAAGCGTCCGGCTTGGGCAGCTCGTACCGGAGTACTCCCCGGAGCACCACAAGCAACGCTCCGGCTACGGCAAGCTTTGCGACCAGATAAGCCCAGTACTTCATAAGAAGATCGGACGACTTTCCGCGATTGGGTACTGCCTACGACTATTCTAGACGAAGAAGGCCCCAGGATGTTCCGGAATTTTATTAGCGC
Organism: Bryobacterales bacterium; assembly: GCA_019261985.1. Classification (GTDB taxonomy): domain Bacteria; phylum Acidobacteriota; class Terriglobia; order Bryobacterales; family Bryobacteraceae; genus Palsa-187. Next base: position 18,957 of record JAFAQY010000138.1, read on the forward strand.
CTGAACTGGCATCCGGCGCTTGGCATCTGCCAGACCAGGCGGCTTAGCATAGCAAGCCGCCGCAGCTTGGCAAGCTGCCCCACTGTGCAGGGTCTTGATGGCCATCGTGGGGCAGGATGCCATCCTGCGGCGGGTTGCCAACCCGCCTGGTAGAACTTACTAACATCCCGGGGTCTACCGTCCACCGTGCCCGTCCGCCTTCCCCAATGCGCTACAGTTCGAATATGACGGCACAAGAAGCCCGCACCCATATTCGCTACTCCGGCTGGGCCTCCCGCAAGCTCGTGGACGCAGCCGCGAACCTGACGCCGGAGCAACGCACGCGCCATATGGGAGTGTCACACGAGAGTCTGCAAAAGACCCTTGCCCACATCTACTTCGGGGACAGCGTCTGGTACACGCGCACGGTCGATACTTCGAGACCCGTGCCGAACCCGGACGAAACACCATCCATCGAAACGCTCGCGGATTCATGGTCCAGCCTGCAAACCAATTGGGAGAAGTGGGCCGACTCGATTAGCGATGCGGATCTTCAGCGGATCGCCCACTACAAGCAGAGAGACGGGACGCCGTACGAATCGCCCGTATGGCAGATCGTGATGCACGTAGTGAATCACGCGACGCTACACCGCGGCCAAGTAATGGCGATGCTGAGACAACTCGGCGCAAAACCGCCCGCAACCGACCTGATTTACTACTATCGCGAAAAGGCCGCCGCCAGCGGGGCATAATTCGAGAACACCGTTCGGCCTCGCCTCACCTCTGGGCCGCTAAAACAACAACTGGCGCAGGTATGCTAGCGGGGGTTTTGTCTCTAGGCTCGTAGTAGCCGATCAGGCGCCCGAACGTGACCAAGCCGACCCAGATCGTTAACGAGAGCGCCGCCGCCAGCTTGGCTCGCCCCGGTATCACGCCCGATTTGTCGAACTCGCCGGCTTGGTCGTAGACGTTCCGCTTGAACGCGAGGGCGTGCAATCCGACGCAGGCCAGGAAAATCATTTTTGCCCAGAAGAACGGGTTAATCGAATATTTTTCTGCTTCCGACCCGCCCAGCAGCGCCCCGATGGTCACCATCATGCAAAATCCGAGCCGCTTCCAGGGCCGCAGGCCATTCACCACCTCGCCAACCGGCCGCTTGGTCAGAGCCACGCCCAGGATGCGCAGATCCGTCAGCAAAATCATGCCGCCAAACACGGCGATGCAGCACAAGTGCGCGGTCAGAAGAACCGGAAACACCAGCGCGGATTCCCGGATTTCAGTTAGGAATTCGACGCTCTGAATGGCATGAGCAATCTGCATGGACTCCTCGGAACGATAACTTCAAACAAATGCTATAAAAATTCCGCCCGCAACCACCGAAACCCAAAGCGCCAGGGAAACACCGCCGATCAATGCCGCGCCCGACTCCCAGGATTCCTCCTTCCGTCCTCTGAAGGCCAGCCAAAAGAGAAACGAAAGCAGCCCCGCGATGGTCATTGCAAGCCCGCCGGCGAAGCTCCAATCCGAGAACCACGCCAACACCCCGAATGCCAGCAACACCCAGCCGCCGATCAGCGTCGCAGCGCCTCCCGATGCGCCGGAAAGCGCAGCCCACCGCCGCGTCGTGTAGTTATAAACGATCGCCGCAAGCAGCACAAACATCTTAAACCGGAAACCCTGGTTAAAAAGATACATGCGCGGGTCGGAACTAAAAATAGCCGGCCCCGTGGTCAACATCACTACCAATCCGGCCAGACTCCAAGGAGCGGTTGCCTTCAAAAGCTGTGACGGAGTCGATTGCTTCATCCCCCACCCCAACAGCCGCAGGTCCACAACTGCAATGGTCCCGATCGAGAGCGCAAAACCGAGAATATGCAGGATCTCGAGCAGCGGGAAGGACCACTCGTTGTTATTTAACGGGTTGGTTGTCGGGTCGTAGGCAAGCAGGTACGCAAGGGGAGAGAACAAACTCATAGTGTCCGTGTCGTAGGCTGGAGGAAATTGGTGGAGCAGGAGCGGCCCTGCTCCACGAAGATGACAATGCTACTGCTTATTTTCGTTTTCGGAGGAGGCGGCGAACACTCGCTTGCCATCCGCAAGCGTTACTTGACGAGCGTTGGCGAGGTTCGAACCGTCTTTCGCCAAAGAACCGCTGACCGTTACCGTGTCGCCTTGCTTCAGCGAATTGCGAGTCCAGCCGGCGCGCATCAGACCATTCGGGCTGCCCAACTCGAACTCCCAATTGGCGACCTTTCCGGCATCGTCCTTAACATCGATATAAAACCGGGCGTGCGGGTTCATCCACTCGACCTTGGTTACCGTGCCAGTCAGTGTGATGGGTTTGGCAGCGTCGTATTCGGCTGCAAAGGAATGGTGCGCCAACACCGGCAACGCAGCCGCGATTAATCCACCAGCTATGACACCCAGCAGTTTCACCTTCATTGTGATTCTTCTCCAACTTTTGGTTGTGTACGGAACTGCGCACCGCAGGGCGATGTTCCGCCAGAAGTGAGACTACCACAAAATCCGGCCAAATGCATGCCCTCTTTGGGTCTAACCAATGTCACTGACCGGATTGTGACGTTGCAGTGGCAATAACTTAGCGGGGTATCGGCGGAATCGGCGGCGTTTTCCCGGGCGAAAGCTCCCGGAGAAAAACATACGCGAAGTCGATGGGCATATCGTCCATCGACCTTACTTTCAGCACCAACTGATAGAAGTGCGGAAGCGTGCCGTCGGTCTTCCTCATATTCGTCACCAGGGTCTTGGCAAAACCTGCATCCGTAAATGCCTGCACGGCTCCGGCTACCGCCGGAATCTGATTGCCCGAAAAATACAGCAGCTCGCCGTTGCCCACCAGTCCCGGCACATGGCTGACCAGGGCGTAGCTGTCGGCCGAATCTTGCGGATCCAGCGGTGGGCGATCCGCCAGAAAAACCGGCTCGCCAAGGCGCGGCTTCAGATTTCGAATGCCGTTATTCTCCAGCACCAGCTGCTGGTCCATCGGCACGGCTTTAATCGTCCGGCTCCCCGTGGACGGTCCGACGAACACCACGTTCCCCATCGCGATCTCCGGCATCGACAGTTGATCGCTGGGAGTGAGCTGAATATCGTGCTTGCGTCCGCCCAAAAACTGTCCCAGCCGGAAGGCGCCGCTCGCCGTTCCGAACACTGTGGATGCGGAAGAGACCGTGGAGAGGCAGATTACCAGCGGACGGTTCGAAGACAGAATCGGCGCCCAAAGTTCCTTTAATTCCGGCGTCCAGTTCGCTGTCTCCGGCGTGGACGTGCGCTGCATCTTCCACAACCGCGCTCCGAAGAACAATGCGCAGACGATCGCCACTGCGCATGCGCCCGCCAGAATCATTTCCCGGCGGTAGCGCGGAGCCGCGACCTCGACGACCGGCGGCGGCGAGAACGCCGGCGGAATCTCAATGGCGCGAGGCTCGAAAGTTACTTTGAAACCGCCCTTGGGAAGATCGACGATGATCGGATCGTCGGCGCCTTCGAACCGGTAGTATTCGGCGAGCTTTTGCCGCAAGCGGGCGACATGCATGCGGACCGTGGATTCCTGCCGCGGGTCGTAAGTAGCGGGTTTGGCGAAAACGTCCAGCCCAACCACGTATTCTTTAAGCGCGTCGGCATTGCCGGAAATGGATTTTTCGGCAAGATAGGACAGCAGATTCCGCTGCACCTCCGAGGTGCGGAATGCCCTGCTCTGCAGGATCCTATGGATCTGGGAGTGTAGCGCTTCCAACTCCAGGACCATCGCGGAGATCATGATACCACAGGCCCCCTGCTAAGCTGGTACAAAGTCTTAGAGATGCGAACCCTCCTCTATATCGCCGCGGCGGCGCTTTTTGTCGCCGGGTCCATTTGGTTCCTCCGCGCCCCGCAGATCAAACCCGAGGCTCCGGCCGCCCAAAAGACGCCCGTTGCCGCTGCAAAATCGGGGGCCGTCACGTCTGAAATTCAAACCACCAGTGCCGAAGCTCCTCCCGATACGATCCTTTTTGAAGCCTCCAACGGGAATGTGACTTTCGACCACAAGAGACATTACGAACGCGTGAACGGCGATTGTAGCGTCTGCCACCCCAAGGTTTTTCCGCAGTCGAGAGCGCCGCTGAATTACAAAAAGGCTTCGCACCGTGCGTCGGAAGCCAGCCTGACCTCTTGCGCCCACTGCCACGCCGTGGGCGCCAGCTCATTCGCCGCCGACAGCAACTGCCTGAAGTGCCACGTCAAGGACTATTCAAAACACTAATGTTGCGGGATTGCGACGCAATCGTGATTCCCGGCGGCGGCGTTCGCGAGGGCGGCGAGCTGCCATCCTGGGTTCGGCGGCGATTGGAGCGCGCCATTGAGCTGCATTCCGGACAATTCATCGTGTTCTTAAGCGCGGGCACCTCCCACCGCCCGCTGCCGGTTGATGCCGCCGGGTTCCCTATGTTCGAATCCACGATCGCCGCGAAATATCTGCTTCAAGCGGGAATTCCGCGTGAGCTGATCCTGACGGAAACCTGTTCTTACGACACCATCGGCAACGCATACTTCTGCCGGGTAATTCACGCCGATCCTGGCGGCTTGGCCAAACTCCTGGTGATCACGTCCGACTTTCACCTCCCCCGAACCGAGGAGGCCTTCGATTGGATCTTCAATCTTGAGCCGAGAAGCCTGCCGTACCAACTGCGCTTCGAAAGCGTCTCCGACCCGGGCATGGACCGGCGAGTGTTACTTGAGCGAGAAAAGCGCGAGTTGAGCAGCCTGGCCGCGCTCAGAGATCTCTCGCGGCGGATCACGCGCCTACCGGATTTCCACCGTTGGTTCTTTACCGAACACGAAGCCTATAACGCCACGCGGAAGGCGTTCGGGAACCGGGCTGTGGACGATTTGGTCAGGGAGAGCTATTGAGCACACTCCCGCGCCGTCTAATCGAGGATATACCTGTTCAGAAAAGACCCGATTTCCAACGTTTCCCGCATCAAGTACCATTACGTTAGGCGGGGAACATCGCAGCCCCGACGTACCGGTTGACGAGCGGCAACGGCTAGCACCCCCGCCTACCGCTTAGATAGATAACAAACGCGGAGGGTAAGTTACATAACCGGTATTCGACCTCGCCCTTTGCCATGCGCTCCAATTGGAAGCGCGCTACCCAGTAGTTATGAAGAACCAGCGCCTTTTAAGAATGCAAGGACTCGTTCCGTCTGCCCTGGAATGAAGTGCCGAGCTTCGGGTAAGAACACCACCTCCGCGTGGACCAAATTGCGCTGCAGGCGAACCTTGGTTTGCGCGGAGTCGAGAAGCACATCCCGTCCGCCTACAATCGCCAGTACCGGCATGCGCAGCTTCCGTAATGCGTCATCGGCGAACACCGGTAGCCTCACCATGCGCGGACGAAAGTATTTGTGAATCAGGGAAACGAATTCCATGAAGGCCTTTACCGTGGGCGTCGGATTGGCCCGGGGACGGCCCAGGATTAATTCCAACAACTTGCGCTTGCCCCACGCGCCGCACATCTTCAGCCCAATGGTTGCGAAAACGATCCCCACCTTCTGCCGGCCCACGCCGCCCGGGCAGAGCACCGCAATCCTTTCAATGCGTTCCGGCCGCCTGCTCGCGTAATCCAACGCGAGCCAACCGCCGAGCGACACGCCGGCGATGGATGCACGTTCCACCGAAAGGCCCTCGAGCACGTCATCCAACCACAGCGCATGCGCATCCGAGTCCAGAGAAGGGCGTGAAGGAGCGCTGAAGCCGGCCTCGCCGATCAGGTCAATAGCATAGACGCGAAACACACTCGCGAAAGCAGCCGCCTCGCCCATCCACATAGCCGAGTTTGCCGCGCCGCCATGCAGCAGCAACAGCGCGGGCGCGCCAACCGGGCCCGAGGCAACCACGAATGTTTCTCCCTGGCAGGTCGGGATCCGGATCTGCTCGTTTGCCACTGGCCAGTGCTTCAGAAACCTCGCATAACGTTCACGGACTTGTCGTTCTCCTTCAGCGGATCTATAAATGTGAGGCATTAATCTCTCCTTCTTTGAAAATGGGCACACGTGTCCCGTGCTCCTCGGTCAGCTCACTGTTTTGGGGATTGCGTTACGCCGGGCTTACGTCTTGGTCCGCGAATGCCAGCTTAATCGCATAATCGCGGATATCCTCCGGCCAGCTCGCGACGATCGTGCTGAAGCGTCGCCAATCGTATGCGAAAAGCGCGCGCAGCGCTTCTTCGAATCCGGGCAGGTTGCCCGCCGTCGCTGACATAAAACGAAATGCGGCCTCTTGTGCCGCCCGAACGCGATCCCGGTCTCCGCTCACTCGGCGCGCTTGCTCCACCAGCTTCCGTAAAGCGACGGACGCCCCGCCGGGCTGCGAATTCAGCCAGTCCCAATGCCGGGGCAATAGCGTGACCTCTCTGGCGATAACACCCAGCCGCGGCCGCCCCCTGGCACGCGATTCACTTTTTTCGCGGTCCCTCGCGGCCTCTTCCTGTACTCGCACGTCGACATCGACTTGCCCGCCCGTCGCGTCGTCAAAAACGAGAACTTCCCCCTGCGGCCGATTTCGTAGGAAAACAGCCAGTTCCGCGAGGGTTCCCCCGCCGACCTTCTGCAATCCGTGGAAGGCCGTATAGCTCATAGACTAAATATACCCGGATATAAATCGCCTGTCAATATCATCCGGGTAAAAAAGTGGGGCAGGCTGCCAGCCCGGCTGCCAGCCTGCGGCGGACTTCAGTCCGCCATCTCCTCTGAATTGGAGGAACCTACCCTCGGGCCAGCGCGGCGTGCTGCTCCTGCCAGCGCCATGCCGTCCCCAGAATGTTGTCCAGCGACGAGCGGGTGGGTTTCCATCCCAGCACTTCCCCTGCGCGACCCGCGGCGGCGACCAACAGGGGAGGATCTCCGGGCCTGCGCGGCTGCTGGACCACCGGTACTGGATGGCCGATCACTTTTTCGGCTGCGATTAGAATCTCTTTCACCGAATATCCGTGACCGGTGCCGAGATTTAGCGTGGCGTTTGATCCCCCGCGTTCCAGATAATGCAAAGCCTTCACGTGTGCCTCCGCAAGATCGGTCACGTGGACATAGTCGCGGATACAGGTTCCGTCGGGCGTCGGGTAATCGTCGCCGAAAATCGGACAGGGGTCGCGGGCGCCCTGCGCGGCCTGCAGCAGGCATGGAATCAAGTGCGTCTCGGGGTAATGATCCTCGCCGGTTTCTCCGTCCGGGTCGCCACCCGCCGCGTTGAAGTAGCGCAGCGCGATGTATTGAAGTCCGTGGCAGACCCCTTCCCAGTGCAGGATTTTCTCCACCATCAGCTTTGAGTCGCCATACGCGTTTAACGGGACGGTCGGGCTCGATTCTTCAATCGGAATGATCTCGGGAATGCCGTAGACGCCGGCGGTGGAAGAAAAAACGATTTTGCCGACCCCCGCCGCGCGCATTGCATTCAGCAATGACAGCGATCCAACAACGTTGTTGTGGAAGTAGACCTCGGGCGTCTGCATGGATTCGCCGACGGCGATGAGAGCGGCAAAGTGAAGAACCGCTTCTATGCGGTTTTCCTCCATGACACGCCTGAGCCGCTCGGTGTCATGCAGGTCGCCCTCGATCAGCGGACCCCATCGAACCGCCCAGCGGTGTCCGCGGCTCAGATTGTCATATATAAAGACGTTGTACCCCGCGCGGGCCAGCTCCTTCGAGGTATGCGACCCGATATAGCCGGCGCCTCCGGTCACGAGAACGTTGGGTGACATGAATTCTAAAGGATACCAACGGAGAGGAGCAAAAGCGTGCGGCGCAACGCCGGACGCATGGGTGACTGAAGAGCTTTAGCGGTCAACCGTCAGCGATCAGCTTTCGACATGAAAACTGATGGCTGGTAGCTGAAAGCTGATAGCTGACAGCTGATAGCTGACAGCTCTTAACTACGCTGCCGTCGGCGCGAGCCGCGACCGCAATCCTTGCCGGATACGCAGCATGCGTACGCGGATGCCCGTCGAGGTGATCCCTTCGTTCTTCGCGATCTCCTCAGCCGAGTAGCCTTCCAGGCTCCGCTCGAGCAAATCCCGATCGCGAGGCGAGCATTGTTCCAGCAGCCGCCGCACATCGATGGACTCCAGGTTCATCATGTATGGAGTGTCCACCTTGTCGATCGGCACGGGCTGCTTCAGGCGGAATCTCGCCCTGAACAGGTTGCGGGCAATCGAGTTCACCCAGACTCCTACCAACCCCGGATCGCGGAGTTGCTCGCGGTATTCCCACCCGCGCACCCAAGCGGCCTGGGCGATCTCTTCGGCTTCGTCTATCGCGGCTCCTCGGGAAAGCAGGAAACGCTTTGTGGCTGGAAAACCATTTTCGAATGCTTGAGCGTATTGACTACGTTTCATCGCTTTTCAGAAAAGCATCCTCCCTTCCACACGAATTTGTTCTTTGGCTTTAGTATTTTGCAGCCCAAATCGGGCAATAGCCTGATGGAAAAAATTACAGCGAAGAACGGTATTGCGCATGCGTTTGCAGTCCACCTGCGTTAGATTAGTTGGAGTCGATATGGCTGTGTGCTCACGTCTGTTTATTGTCTCGTTCGTGATTACGCCGGCGACGATGTTTGCCCAACCGTACCTGAACACGCAACTTTCGCCCGAAGCGCGCGCCGCGGATCTGGTTTCGCGCCTCACGCTGGAGGAGAAAGCGGCGCAAATGCAGAACGCCGCGCCGGCCATTCCGAGGCTCGGCATCCCGGCATATGACTGGTGGAATGAAGCGCTGCACGGAGTCGCGCGCGCCGGCCAGGCGACTGTTTTTCCGCAGGCGATCGCGCTCGCGGCGACCTGGGATACGGATCTAATGCATCGGGTCGCGGACGTGATCTCGACGGAGGCCCGGGCGAAGTACAACGAGGCCATCCGTAATAACGATCGCAGCCGCTATCATGGCCTGACGTTTTGGTCCCCCAACATCAATATCTTTCGCGATCCGCGCTGGGGCCGCGGACAGGAGACCTACGGCGAAGATCCCTATTTGACCGGGCGCATGGCCGTGGCTTTCATCACCGGTTTGCAAGGCAACGATCCCCGCTATTACAAGGTCGCGGCCACCGCAAAGCATTTCGCCGTGCACAGCGGGCCTGAACCGGCGCGCCATCAATTCGACGCTCGCGTCAGTGAGCGCGATTTGCGCAGCACCTACTTACCTGCGTTTCGCGCCAGTGTCGTCGAAGCCAAAGTTGAGTCCATTATGTGCGCCTACAACAGCGTGAACGGCGAGCCGGCATGCGCCAATACCGAGCTGCTGCAGAAGATTCTTCGCGGAGAGTGGGGCTTCAAAGGCCACGTAGTCAGCGATTGCGGCGCAATCGACGATATTTTCCGCGGCCACAAATTTAAGGCCACGTCCGCGGAGGCATCGGCCATTGCCGTCAAAACCGGAACGGACGTTACCTGCACCTTCACCAACGATTACAAATCGCTCCCGGAGGCCGTGCAAAAAGGGCTCATCACCGAAGCGGAAATCGACCGCTCCTTGCAACGCTTGTTTGTGGCGCGAATCAAGCTCGGCATGTTCGATCCGCCGGACCGCGTGCCGTATTCGAAAATTCCGTATTCCGAGGTGGATTCGGCGGAGCACCGGAAACTGGCGCTTGAGGCCGCGCGCAAGTCCATCGTCCTGTTAAAGAACGATCGCGGGATTCTGCCGCTCGCGTCGTCGGTGCGCAAAATCGCGGTGATCGGTCCGTCGGCGGACGATCAGGACGCTTTGCTCGGAAACTACAACGGCTTTTCGTCCAAGCATGTGGCGCCGCTCGAAGGCATTCAAAATCAGTTTAAGGGTAAAGCTGAAGTTCGCTTCGCTCAAGGTAGCCCTTATGCGGAGGGGCAGACGGGATTCATTCCCGCGTCGGCGCTGGCTCCGGGCCTGACGGCGGAGTACTTCGATAACGCCGATTTTCAGGGGCAGCCGAAGCTGACGCGAACTGAGCCGCGGCCCGATCCGCGGGCTGAATATGCCGATCCAGGGGTAGCCGCCATTGTGCGCCGGCAAAGCTTCTCCGTCCGCTGGACCGGCGCGTTAAAGCCGGCGCGCAGCGGCGCATATTCCATCGCTACGTCAGGTGGCCGCATTTTTGTCGATGATAACGAGGTGGGCCAGTCGCCGCTGATGCTCGAAGCCGGGCGCGCATATAAGCTGCGTATCGAGTTTCGCGGCGCGGCGCCGGGGATGCCGGTTCGCTTGCGGTGGTCTTTGCCGGAAGCCGGCTGGCTTGCCGAGGCCGTCGATACGGTGAAAGAATCCGATGTCGCGATCGCCTTTTTGGGATTGAACCCGAATCTTGAAGGCGAGGAAATGCGCGTGAACATACCCGGTTTTTCCGGCGGCGATCGTACGGATTTGAATCTGCCCGCTCCGCAGCAACGGTTGCTGAAATCGGCCGTTGAAACCGGCAAGCCTGTCATTGTTGTCCTGACGAGCGGAAGCGCTGTCGCGGCCAACTACGCCGCCGAGCACGCGGCCGCGCTGCTCGAATCCTGGTACAACGGCGAGGAGGCCGGGACTGCTATCGCGGAAACGCTCGCGGGAATCAACAACCCGTCCGGCCGCCTGCCCGTCACGTTTTATAAGGGGATTGAGCAACTGCCTTCCTTCGAAGATTATTCGATGACCGGCCGGACTTACCGCTATTTCAAAGGCGAGCCGCTGTTTGGATTCGGCTTCGGTCTGAGTTATTCGAATTTTGAGTACAAGGTGAGAGAGGCCGTCCGCGGCGCCGATAATCTCCGCGTTACCGTTCGCGTCAAAAACACCTCGACTCGCGAAGCAGATGAAGTAGTGCAGTTTTATTTGGAGGGTGAAAACGATTCGATTCGCGAGCTGCGCGGCTTTCAACGTGTCCATCTCAAGCCGGGCGAAACTCGCCTGGTTCGATTTATTGTTGGCGATCTTCCAAAACACAAGGTACGCTGGAGCGTGGGCGGAGGACAACCTTCGGCCTCCGTTCCGCACGTGGTGGGAGGACCGCTATAAAACCCGTTCCTGAAAACCAACAGCAAGCGCTCGTGTCGCGCCTGATGCAGGCGTGCGGCGGCTCATACAATCGGGAAACCAGGCACAAATACTACATTTCCGGCCCGCAGTGGGCAGCCGCCTACACCGGCCACGCTCTCTTCCATGCGCCCACTCGGCCTGAGATCGGCTTCGGAGAAGTCATGCGCAAATACGGCGAGATCGGTATCCGTTACTGGACCACGCACGATACGGATGTGATCCCTACCGATGCGCTCGGCACGGAGCGGCAAACGGAAATCGTCAACCGCATCAAAGCCGCGCTGGCCGCCAACGATATGCAGTGCTCGATGGTCACGGCCGAGACGTTCCATCACGCAGTGTGGGCGGCAAGTCCCGCGGCCGAATCCCCGGAGGTCCGCGAGTATGCGAAGTTCAGGTTGCGCAACACGGTGGATATCGGGCACGACCTCGGTGCGACCTTCGCGGTGTATTGGCCTGGATCGCTTGGCTATTACGTGCAGGGCGCGATCGATGAGCTCGCAACGCTGCGCTGGTATGCCGAAGGACTGAACGCCGCTTGTGACCGGGACCTCGAGATCGCCAAAAAGCTGGGACGCCCGCCGCTTAAGCATTGCCTGGAAGCAAAGCCCTTCGAGCCTCAAGCCGAGATCCTGCTGCCGACTAGCGACGCCATGCTCGCGTTCATCGGCTCGGGCCTGCTTACGCATCCAGAGATGGTTGGGTTGAATCCCGAATATCTGCATGAGCTGATGTGGGGGGCGGCCCCGCGGGCCGCGCTGGCGCGAGCGCTGCTCGCGGGCAAGCTGTTTCACTTCGACATAAACGACGGCTATCGTTTGAAGCACGACGTGGATATTGGGGTCGCGCTCGTCAATCCGCTCGATTGGCTGAACGTGCTCGTGCTGCTGCGGACGCACGGCTACAACGGCCCGTTCAATTTGGACTACAAGCCGCCGCGCACTACCAGCCAGTTTGGGGTTTTCGAGGTCAGCTTCCCGACCGCCGTCGATCGCTTCATCACATTGTGGGAGATGGCGGGTGAAGTTTCTTGCGATCCGATAATTCAACAAGCGACCGGCGCATTGAAAGCAGGCGGCGGCGTCGCCGATCCGCGGGATGCCGGCGCTGTGGCTCGCGCGAACCGGGAGTTGCTGACGCTGCACGAGCTAATCGCTCACCGGTTATTCCAAATCCTGATAGGCCAGCATCGAGGAAGGACGTTTCTATGGTAGGACAAGCTTCAGCTTGTCCCCGACACGCTTCAGCTTGTCCTACATTGGACAAGGTAAACCTTGTCCTACTTTTATGAACATCATCGCCCTAAAATCCGTCGATCTCGCGATCATCGCGTTGTACTTCGTCGCGGTGCTGGCAATCGGGTTCTACTTAAAGCGCTTCGCCACCAGCGGACAGGATTTCTTTCTCGCGGGGCGCGAGATGACGGCGTGGGTGGCGGGCTTGAGTTTTCTTTCCGCGAACCTTGGCTCGCTCGAATTGCTGGGATGGGCCGGCTCGGCCTATCAGTACGGAATTCTCGCCGCGCACTGGTATTGGATTGGCGCGATTCCCGCGATGGTCTTTCTGGGCATCGTGATGATGCCGTTTTATTACATTTCAAAAACCCACTCCGTTCCGGGATATCTTCAGCTTCGGTTTGGGAATGGAGCAAGCGGTCTCAGCGCCATCACCTTTGCGGTGATGACCATCCTCATGTCCGGCGTAAACATGTACGCGATGGCGGTGGTGATGAAGGTGATGCTCGGCTGGAATATTCATTTCAGCATCTGGGTGTCTTCGCTGACTGTCGGAATCTATGTCGCGGCCGGCGGCCTTTACTCCGCGATCTTCAATGAGGTGCTGCAATTCTTTCTGATCTGGTTCGGCGCGCTGCTGATTCCGGTTTTCGGATTGATCGAAACCGGCGGATGGAGCGGCATGGTCGCTCGGATTCAAAGCAATTTCCCAGGGCAGGATTTCACGCACCTATGGTCCACACTCGGTAATGCGCAAGATAACCCAATGGGGATGCACTGGACCGGCATCGTTTTCGGGCTCGGCGCGGTGCTTTCGATGGGGTATTGGACCACGGACTTCCTGGTGGTTCAGCGAGTGCTCTCGGCCAAAGACATCCGCTCGGCGAAAATGGCGCCGATCATCGGATCCTTCTTCAAAATGGCCGTGCCGCTAATCGTGATCTTGCCCGGCGTGCTGGGCCTCGCGGTGCTGCCGGAGAAGTTGGTTCCCGAGAGCGCGCTGCAAGCCGGCCAACACAGCTACAACGAGGTATTGCCCCTGATGCTTGCGCGCTACATGGGGCCTGGCCTGCTCGGGCTTGGAGTTACCGCGCTGGTCGCGGGTTTTATGGCGGGCATGGCGGGGAACGTCAGTGCGTTCGCCACCGTCTGGACCTACGATATCTATCGCCCCTATATTCGCCGGCAGGCGGCCGATGCGCACTACGTCTCCATGGGCCGCTGGTGCACCGTTATCGGACTGTTCATCAGCATCGCGACGGCCTACGTTGCGATGGGATTCGCGAGCATCATGGACTATGTCCAGGCGCTGTTCAGTTTTTTCATCGCGCCGCTGTTTGGGACCGTGCTGCTGGGAATGCTATGGAAGCGCGCGACGGGCCCGGGCGGATTTTGGGGCTTGCTGGCGGGCGTGGGTTCCTCAGTCGCGATGTTTTTCTGGGTGAAGCTCAACCCGGGAGCGCTGGCGATCATTGCTTTGTCGGACCATGCCAAGCCCTTGGCGGAAGACATGTACCGCGCGCTGTGGTCGTGTTTGATCAACGTGATCGTGACCGTGGTGGTAAGTCTTGCGACTCAGCCGAAACCTCTATCGGAACTGAAGGGCCTTGTGATGGGCGTGACCGATATTCCGAAGGAGCAAAACGTCCCGTTGCTTCACAAACCGGCATTCTGGGCAGCCGTATCGATCGCGATTCTGGCGATCCTACAATGGATCTTCTGGTAATATGCAACGGCATTTGATTCCGGTCTGGTTTTTCGTAGGGTTGCTGCTCGCCGTGTATGGCGTGCTGATCGCAGCGAGCGGCATCGCAGAGCTAGGCCAGCCTGCGAAAACCGTCCTCGCCGAGCTGCACGCGCCGGTTTGGTGGGGCGCATTGCTCGCGGTGGTCGGCGGAATCTACTGCGTGGTCTTTCGTCCGCGAGGGTGATAACAATAAGGAGGTTGGCACATGCATGTGCGCGCCCTATCGCCGGCCATCGTGATAACAGCACTCGCCGCGAATGCCCAATGGTTGCATTATCCGACCCCCGGCATTCCCCGGCTGCCGAATGGGATGCCGAACTTTACCGCGCCGGCTCCGCGAACGTCCGATGGGAAACCGGATCTCTCCGGAATTTGGGGGTGGGAAGACAACCGCGCCTGTCCGCCGGAAGGCTGCGCGGACCAGAAGATCGGACAGGAGTTCATCAATATCGGCTGGCGCCTGAAGGGCGGCCTGCCTTATCAACCGTGGGCGGCAGAGCTGGTAAAGAAGCGCAGAGCTGAAAACAGCAAAGACGATCCGCAGTCGCGGTGCTTGCCGCGCGGCGCAGTGCGCATGCTGACGGACGCCACGCTCAAGAAGATCGTTCAAGTTCCCGGCGAGGTCGTGATCATTTCCGAACGGAACGCGACGTTCCGGCAGATTTTTACCGATAACCGGCCATTGCCCGCGGATCCGAATCCGGCGTGGAATGGCTATTCGTCCGGGCACTGGGAAGGCGACGCCCTGATCGTTCAAACGACCGGTTTCCGCGACGATTCCTGGCTCGATTCCGGCGGCAGCCCATTAACTGAAGCCGGCAAAGTCACCGAGAAATTCCGGCGGACGGACTTCGGACATCTGGAAATTGAGATAACCGTAGACGATCCGAAAGCCTACACGGCTCCGTGGACGATCACGCTGCATCAGCCGGTTATCGTAGACACGGAATTGCTGGATTATATTTGTTCGGAGAACGAGCGCGATTCGCGACACTTCAAATGAGTGTAAAAAACGAAGGGAGGTAGGAAGATGAGTTTCGATTCCGCCGATGTTGCCCGGAACCGCGATTATTTTGCGGCCAAGATGCACGCCGAAAAACAACGCAATGACGTTTTGAGAGCCGTGGAAGGCGCGGGGCCCTACAACTTCGTATTACTCGACACGCGCGGGAAAGAGCCGTTTGCATCCGGGCACATTCCCGGGGCGTGGTGCATGGGCGACTTTGCCGAAACCGCCGCGCTGCTGCCGAAGGATAAAGAGATCGTGACCTACTGTTGGGGACACGATTGACAGCTCTCCGCGAAAGTGGCTCTGCAGTTGGCAGAGCAAGGTTTTCTGACTAAGGAGATGAACGTGGGATGGAAAGAGTGGACCGCTAACCGGCACCCGATACATCAGGAGAAACCGAGCGGGGTGAAGTGTAGCTGCTCGAAGGGCTGAGGTTAGTCAAGTCCGGTTTTGCCCTTAGCCGGGGAGCAAAGGCCCGGCACCACAGTACGACTCCGGCGGTGTGGGTTAAGGCTGCGAAAAGATTGACGAAATGGCGCGCCGGTGCGAAGAGCTGCAGTAGACCATAGGAGATGGCGGCTCCGGTAACCGTGACCCCCACGCCTAAGCTTACGCCCAGCAGTCGTGGGTCGCGTTTTTTTTGAACTAGAAGAGCCGTCCACAATCCCAGGTTCAGGATCGCTGCTCCAAAGTTGAGGATCTGGCTTGTACCCTCGAACCAACGGGTCCCGAAGACCTTGCTTCTGAGGACCGCAAAAGGCAGAATCAGCGTGACGGCGATTACTCCAGCCAGTAACGGACCCGCGCTCCTGCGGACGGGCGACTCCTCGAGCGCGTGGTAAATCAGGGCGATCACGGTCAGGAATAAGAGCAGGTCGAATCCTACTTCCGCCGGCCAGTAGAAGCTGCGATACGCAATACCTCCCGAGCCGGCTCGGCGAAGAAGGATTTCGCCCAATAACGTGGTAAACAGGTAAGCGAGCGAATAGAGCAGGATTATTACGTAACGGCGCGTCAGGTTTTTCAACAGAAGAAAAACCAGCAGCAACTGGAGAATGATGTTGGCGATCTGGAGCGTGTAGGAGAGCAGGTTCATGGCTGGGCCTCGCTGACCCGAGGCCCAGTTTTAAAAGCGTCAAGAATCCCGGTCAGCTAGCGATAAAAGTGCCGTCATCATCCGGTGGCGGCAGAGGTCCGAATGCAAGGAAAGTGCCATCATCATCCGGCGGGGGCAGCGGACCAAAAGCGATAAAAGTGCCATCGTCATCGGGCGGCGGCAGAGGCCCAAAGCTTGCGCTCGTCGTATTGAAACCGATGATGAGCGCCAGTGCAAGCACGCCAAAAGCTACGGCGGATTGTAAGACTGTACTGCGGAAGTTTTTCATCCTTTTTCCTCCAGCTAATTTAGTCCGGACTTTAGCCTAAGTTTCTCGTCAGACTAAACCGAACAACTCAATACTACGGGGGGAAAACTAAGATTTGAGGTAAGATTTTGCCTAGGACAAAACTGCACTCGCCTAGTACTTTCGTCGCATCAGCCGGACAAACTGGAAAAGCGCGATGTAGAGGTTAACGAAACCGAGGCCGGTGATGGCTCCGCGGAACGAGGGTTCGTCCCAAAGCTGCCGGGCGCCTGGGATCAGGTCCTGTATGTAATTCAGATTCCATGAATCCGCCCAGGGAAAGACGACCAGAAAACCGCCTATCGCTAGGGTAAGCACGGTGAAGATAAGCAGTGGCCATCGCCTGGCGCGCTTTGGCGGGGTCGCAACCGTATCGGAGACCGTCTGCGCCACGGCGGACTCAGGGGTCAGTGACATGGGAGCACTTCCGTTTGGCGCTCAAACAGTTCGGTCTGCTGCACAATTGAAGGATAACCTGTCCAGAATTCGATGTGACTGCTAAGCCGCACAGGCTCGAAGCTGAAGCGGTGCAAGGCGGTGGGCCCCAACTTTTCGAGCGCGGCGATGTGATCGGGAGTCGAGTAGCCCTTATTACTGGCTAAGCCGTACGCGGGAAAAACGCGATCCCAGTGGCGGAGCGCGTGGTCGCGGTGCACTTTTGCGAGGATCGAGGCGGCGGCGATGGAAAAGCAGAGCGCATCACCGTGGATGAGCGCTTTTTGCGGCAGGGGGACGTCCACGGTTACGGCATCCACGAGGAGATGATCGCAGGCGCCCGCAAGCCGTTCCACCGCGCGACGCATGGCGAGCCGGGACGCCTGGAGGATGTTGATGCGGTCGATTTCAAACGCGTCGGCGGCGGCGACGGCCCATCCCCTGGCGCGCTCGCGAATGCGCTTCGCGAGGACCTCGCGGCGTTCCGGCTCCAATGCCTTGCTATCGTCCAGCCCACGGATGGGTTTTTCGGGATCGAGCACGACGGCGGCGGCGAAGACGGGTCCAAACAAGGCTCCACGCCCGGCTTCGTCCACGCCGGCGATGGCATGGAAGCCCTCGCGACGGAGGGCTCGCTCGTGCCGGCTATGGGGCATAGAAGCTGTCAGCTTTCAGCTGTCAGCTATCAGCTACCGTTATCAGTTGTCGGGGGCTGCAACTGAGAACTGATGACTGAAAACTGATAACTGATTACTTATTCCCTTTCACGTAGGCGGGCGGCTTTGCCTTTCAGACCGCGCAGGTAATATAGCTTCGCGCGGCGGACGCGGCCGGTGCGGACTACGTCGATGTGGTCGACAACGGGGGCCTGCACGGGAAAGATTCGCTCCACGCCTTGGCCGAAGCTGACCTTCCTAACGGTAATGGTTTCGCCCATCCCGGTGTTGTGGCGCGCGATCACGGTGCCTTCGAAGGCCTGCAAGCGCTCCTTATCGCCTTCCTTAATTTTTACGTGAACGCGGATGGTATCGCCGGGGCGGAACTCGGGGTGCGTTCTGCGGTTCTTATTCAGAACCTTGGTGATCAGTGCGTGGTTCATATGTCTTCCTCAATTCCGTCGTGGGGACAAGCTGAAGCTTATCCTACTTTAATAAATCGGGCTTTAATAAATCGGGCTTTAATAAATCGGGCCGCAGGCGCGCGGTTTTTTCCAGCGCGGCCTTACGGCGCCATTTGCGGATTTCCTCATGGTTGCCGGTTAGCAGCACCTCCGGAACCCGCCAACTTCTAAACTCGGCCGGACGCGTGTACTGCGGGCAATCCAGCAAACCTTCTTCGCCGAAAGACTCAAAAATTGCCGAGTCCCGGTTTCCCAAAACTCCTTCCTGCAAACGCGCAACGACGTCGATGACCATGGCCGCGGCCAACTCACCGCCGCTCAGGACGAAGTCGCCGATGGAAACCTCTTCATCGGCCAGATGTTCAGCCACGCGCTCATCGACGCCTTCATAGCGGCCACAAAGCAACAACAACTCGCTCGCCGAAGCAAACTCGCGGGCGAGCCGTTGATCGAACTTTCGGCCCTGGGCCGAAAGCAGGACAACTTTTTTCTCCAAACCGCTCCCTGGCGGTCGCGGCTCCGTAACGCTGCGTTCCGGCCAGATCGATTCTACCGCGTCGAATAACGGCTCCGGCTTCAGCAGCATGCCTTCGCCGCCACCGAACGGCCTGTCATCCACGGTGCGGTGACGATCCTTAGTCCAGTTTCGCAGATCGTGAATCCGGATGTCGATGTGGCCGGCTTCCCGCGCTTTCTGGATGATTCCATGTTCGAAAGGGCCCCGGAAGAAATCCGGGAAAATCGTCACGACGTGAAACGTCACAAAGGCTCCGGCTTATAACCCGGGGGGCAGCCAGACCCGAATCAACTTTCGTTTGATATCGATTTCACGGCAGATCTCGCGGGCGAACGGCACCAGAAGCTCACCACCGCCTGCCGGCTCTACATCCAACAAGACGGAGGCGCCATATTCTTCTATTCCGCGCACGACGCCCACCTGGTCCTCCGTATCGTTGCGCAACACACGGCAACCGATCAGATCGGCGTGAGTGTATTCGCCTTCGCCTGGACGCACGCGCTCGATCCCGGGCACCAGGATATCCGCGCCTTCCCATTCTTCGGCTTGGGAAATGGAATCGATTCCAGCGAACTTCAGGATCGGGCGTCCGTCGTGATACCAGACGCTCTCTACCGCTGCAACACGGCTGTTCCGATCCTTCTCGAGCCGCACTTCACGTAACCCGCTGGCGCGGCCGGGATCCGAACTATAGATTTCCGCGAGAAACTCGCCCCGATTGCCGCGGGCCCGCTTAAGTTGGCCTACGGCGACCCATGGATCTACTCCAGAATCTCCAGCGTGAAGCGCCGGTGCAACTTCATCCCCGCGGCACCCAACAGAGTTCGGATGGAGCGGGCCGTCCGGCCCTGCTTCCCGATTACTTTGCCCAAATCGCTTGGCGCTACGCGCAACTCCAGAACCGTAATCTGCTCGCCTTCCACTTCTCGGACCGCGACTTCGTCTGGAATATCGACTAGAGCTTTGGCGATCTCCGTTACCAGTTCCTTCACCCGTTTCACCCTCCTGTTTGACCGATTCTAACACGTTATCACGAGGGTGCATGCAGCGCTTAAGCGACGGCGGGCGCGGGATTGTTCTTGAGCAGCCGGCTCACGGTGTCGGACGGACGCGCGCCATTCCTGATCCAATGGGCGATGCGTTCATGATTCAAATCCACCGCAGCCGGTTTCGCGACCGGATTGTAGGTTCCGACCACTTCGACCGAGCGGCTGTCTCGCGCCCGCTCCTTTTCAATCACCACGACGCGGTAGGTTGGCTTCTTTTTCGCGCCAAACCGCGCCAGACGTATCATTAGCATTCGTTCTCCTTGAGCTGTCAGCTATCAGCTGTCAGCTATGAGCTTTCGGTTTTCAGTTTTCAGTTATCGGTTATCGATAATCGATTTATTGTCCTAGCCCTATTGGTAGCTTGAACTTTCCTAGCCGTTTGCCCAAGAAGCCGCCGGCGCCGGTGATGCTTTTCATCATCTTTCGCGCTTGCGCGTATTGCTTGAGCAGATTATTTACTTCCTGTACTGTCGTCCCGCTGCCTTTTGCTATACGGCGGCGGCGCGCGCCGTTTATGATCATGTGATTGGCGCGCTCTTTTTCGGTCATCGAATCGACGATTGCCACCAGGCGGGTGATTTCTTTTTCGTCGACTTTCATGTTTTTTAGGTCTTTTAAAGGACCCAATTGCGGCATCATGCCTAATAGCGATTCCAGCGGACCCAGTTTACGTAATTGGCGCATCTGGTCGCGGAAATCGCCTAGCGTGAACTCGTCTTCGATGAGCTTGCGCTGCATCTCCTCGGCGTCTTTCTGATCGATGTTTTCCTGCACCTTGTCGATCAGACTCAGCACGTCGCCCATGCCGAGGATGCGCTGCGCCACGCGGTCGGGATAAAACGGTTCGAGCGCGTCGGGTTTTTCGCCCACGCCGACGAACTTGAGGGGCTGCCCGGTGACGGCGCGGATCGACAACGCCGCGCCTCCGCGCGCGTCGCCGTCCATTTTCGTGAGAATGATGCCGGTAATGCCGAGGCGCTTATTGAACTCGTCGGCCGATTTCACCGCGTCCTGACCGGTCATGGCGTCGGCGACGAAGAGGATTTCGGTGGGGTTGAGAAGCTCTTTCAACTCGGCGAGCTCCGTCATCAGTTCATCGTCGATGTGAAGACGGCCGGCCGTATCCACGAGGACCACATCGCGCCCGGTTTGCGCGGCTTCTTTACGAGCCGAGCGCGCCAGTTCGGCGGGCTTGGTTTCGTCCGGGGCGCCTTCGTGAATGGGAAGCTTCAGTTCTTTTGCGAGCACGCTGAGCTGCTTGCGGGCGGCGGGACGGTAAATGTCCACCGAGACCATCATCGGCGAGTGGCCGTTCTTGGAAAGCCAGCGGGAGAGCTTGGCGGTGGATGTTGTCTTGCCCGAACCTTGGAGGCCGACGATCATGAAGGCGCTCGGCGGCTCATTCGCGGTGCGGAGCCGCGCCTGATGCTGACCCAGCATCTTGATCATCTCGTCGCGAACGATCTTGACCACCTGCTGGGTGGGAGAAAGCGCGGTGAGCACTTCCTGGCCCATGGCCTTTTCCTTGACGGCTTCGATGAACTGCTTGGCGACGCGGAAATGCACGTCGGCCTCGAGCAGCGCGACGCGAATTTCGCGCAGCGCGGCTTCCATATTTTCCGCCGAGAGTTTTCCTTCTCCGCGCAGGTTTTTGAAAACGCGCTGGAGTTTATCGCTTAAGTTATCGAACATCGGAGTAGGACAGGCTTCTGCGTGTCCGCCTAGAGGGATCCCTCGTAACATTCTAGCGTAGATGGGGGCAGATTGGGTTCGGTTTGGGTTCGCTTTCTGACGCGCTCTTGTGTTTTCAATAACATAATGGGTTCGTTTCGCCAAAAACGTATTAGCGAGCACTTTGGCTCGGAGGAAGCGATCCGGATCGGCCGAATTTGCTTGATCTATTCATATCTACTATCGACGTAGCCACCCGCGGGTGTCCAGGTGATGGGAAAGTGATTGAAGAATATGGTGAATCCAGAGAAATGAGAGCGCGGCATCAAATGCAGGACATCAAAAAAGACCGAGAAAATAAGGGTGGACTATAGAGATTCTGTTTGCGGTTTTGTCGAACTCAAGCCACCTCGACCAATTCTAGCCGTGAAGGCTCTGGTATGTGTTCTCCGTCTTCCCTCATTGCCGCAAGGTGCATCTCGATGGCTTTCGTCATGCGCTTTCTGACCTCCGCCACTGTCCGGCCAGTCGCGATGCACCCTGGAAGGTCGGGGACGTGCGCGCTGTATCCTGTTCGTGTCGACGCGATGAAGATAGGATACTTCGTCATTTTAAGCCTGCCTGCCTCGTTATAGACTTCTTCGTTCCGGCATCGATTTCTTCGGATGGGTGGCCCGCGACGGTCACGTTCCCGGGCTTGTACGGATGAACGAACTGGGTCGCACCTGTATAACGATTCACAGAACGTTTCTCATCGGGTTCATCAGCACGTCGATTGATCTTGCGATTAATATCGATTCCTTCAGCGGTCTTGAGGAGCAGGCTGAAAATGCGGACTTGGCCGCCAGGCGCACTTCGATACGCGAAGATTGAATCAGCAGCGGTGTTGAGCAGCATAGGATGGTCGAGTTTTGACTGGTCGACAAACAAGTCCCAATGACCCATTTCATGGCCTTGAGTCAGGCGTCGACGACCCGGTTGTGATTCCAAATCTGCAAGCCTCTTCATTCATAACGATCTGACGGTCGGGGCGCGCAACCCGCCAAGCACTTCTTCGCCAGCCAATTCATCAATTGGTTTCCCAGCTGATGGAGAGCCCTAAAACCAGATCACCAAAGAGCTCAATATGGGGAACGAGCGGCCGTCCAAGCACCGCGGCGAATTCAGCCACCCGCCATTCCGCGATCTCTTCGATTTGGGCGTTGCGGTAAAACTTCATTCTGTTTTCTTTTTTTTCATCTGCTCCAGCAGACGTTTCCATTCATCTTCCGACAGGTTGCTGCTCATGGCGGAGCGGAAGAACATGCGCGCGCCTTGGCTTTCCTGCAGCATCTTCCCGACATCAGGCGGAGCCTTGCTGGCGAGTGCCAGAAGTTCGTCGCTATCTCCGCCAAGCTCGGCAGCAAGTGCGAGGATGGCCGGAGCGGACGGGTAGTGTTCCAGCCTTTCGTTCTCGATCTTCGAAAGATACGTAAAATCAAACCCCCGGCGATCCTTCAGGCGTTTTGCTACACGCTCGGCGAGGTCCCGCTGCGATAGTTTTGCCCGGATTCTTAACTCCCTTATCTTGACTCCAAAAGTCGTACTGCTCTTCACAATGGGCAGTTTATCACAAATGTTGAGTCTGGAGTCAACGTCAAACTGTGGTGTTGGAGGACGGCCGGACCGATGCCACAATCACTTTATGCCGGCTCTCTATTGCGAGTCCATTGAAAGGTTCATGGCTTCTGCGCCTGAACACGTCTTAGGGAAGCTGACAGGGGGGCTCGCCGCTGAAGGTTTCGATATCAACACCCTGACCGCCGTTTCATGGCAGCAGGAGATCGTCGAACTGCAAACGGCGATGATCAGAATTACAGAGGTTGATTCCGTTGCGAGGCAATGGTCGCTTCTTCTCGAATATGTCCTGCCCATCATCGGGCAGCGTCTGGACTGTCTTCTCCTCGCGGACGATCTGATCTACGTTATCGAATATAAAGGTGGAAGTTCTGCCGGAGCGAGGACGGCACTCCGCCAGGCTCAGGACTACGCCTTGAACCTCGTAGATTTTCACGAGGAATCGCGCCATCGCACCGTTGTTCCGATAGCTGTTGGAAAGTTTAGGGTTCCAATTCCCCTCGATTTGGCGTCTGAGCACCAGGGCGCCGCCGTTTCACCTGCGGATCTCCCCGAATTGATCATTTGTGCCTCGAAAATCTGGGGGAACAGAGGTGCTGCGATCAACGTGGAGGCATGGAACAACTCGCGATACTTCCCTGTCCCGACAATCATCGAGGCTGCTTCCGCCGTTTACAGTAATCATGATGTTCACGACCTGGCACACTCGCGTGCCGGGTCCGACAATCTTGAAACAACTCAGGCAGCGATCGCAGAGGCTGTGAAGGATGCGATAACCCGGAGTGTGAAAAGACTGATCGTGGTCACCGGGGTTCCGGGCGCCGGCAAAACGCTGGCGGGCCTCAATGCAGTGCAGGTGCTGGCAGAGAAACTCGATCTTAACCGTGAACAGGCGTCGTTTCTATCGGGCAACGGACCACTCGTCGCTGTCCTTCAGGAAGCACTCAAGCGGAGTGCGGGTGAACAACGCCGCGGCGCGGTTCGCTCGATTAAATCACGCATTCGCGAGATTCACAGGTTTGTGCGTGACACGTATGAAAACGGGCGCCCGCCGGCAGACCGGCTCATCGTCTTCGATGAGGCGCAGCGGGCTTGGACGGCGGCAAAAAACCTGAAGAAATTTGAGCGGGACCTCTCCGAACCCGAGATGATCCTTCAAATTATGGGCCGACACGCAGGATGGGCTGTGGTCGTGGCGCTTGTGGGTGGAGGTCAGGAAATCCACGCGGGAGAGGCTGGCCTCGCCGCCTGGGGAGATGCGATCACGCGCCATCCGGAATGGGAGATTGTCACATCTCCCGAAGCGCTCTCCGGCGGTGCATCAGTCGCCGGCTCCCGGCTTTTCAGAGACAGAGCCGGCCATTCGGGTACGATTTTCCAAATTCCATCTCTTCATCTCGCGGTATCAAAACGGTCCTTCGAGTCGGAAGTTACGGCTGCGTGGGTGAACGCGGTTCTTGACGGCCAGCCTGACCAAGCCGGGGCTCTGGCAGCGAAAGGACTTCCGGTGTACCTCACACGCGACATTGATGAGGCGCGGGCGTGGTTGAAATTCCATGCGAAAGGGAATCGGCGCGCCGGACTCGTTGCAAGCTCAGGCGCCGCCCGCAGTCGCGCCGAAGGAGTAGAGACTCCCACGTTCAAGTTCCTTGGAGGAATCGATTATGTGAAATGGTTTCTCGAACCGGCCGGTGATCATCGCTCCTCGAACCAGCTTGAAGTTGCAATGAGCGAATTCGAAATGCAGGGTCTTGAAATTGACTTGGCCGTGCTGGTTTGGGGTGGAGACCTGATCTTTCCGAACGATCGGGTGGTTGCAAGAACGCTCTAGGGAACGCGCTGGGTCGCCGTTCAGGGCACAGGTGATCCGCAAGCGTCCGCGGACGATCCCATCACGCGCGTCCGCAATAAATACAGAGTTCTCCTCACCCGTTTTCGAAAAGCTATGGTAGTCTTTATCCCGAACGGATCTGTGGAGGACTCCACTCGTGCGGTACAAGATTTTGACAGCGTCCATCGGTATCTTGCGCGCTGTGGAGTGCGTCCGCTGGCATCCGTTCCGGGACAACCCATTGCGGCTGAGAAGTATCTGAAAATCGGAGAATGAGGCGGGTCTGCTGTTGCCTTTCGCAGCGAAGTTATTCTAAGGTACTGATTCTCGTCATCAGAAGTATATAGCGGCTGGAACCCAATCTCCGGACGTTTGCGGGCAGAAAAAAATGGACAGGCTCACGGCAGCGCGACGAAGCTGGAACATGCGCCGCATCAAAGGGCCGGATACCGTTCCGGAGAAGCGGGTGCGGTCGCTTCTGCATCGTCTCGGCTTTAGATTCTCACTCGGAAGAAAAGACCTTCCCGGACGCAACATCGGATTTGTCGAGGAAATTGGTAATCGGCTGGTACACGGTTGGTGTAACATCCTTTCAGTAAATTCGAATTGAGCGGGGCCGGCGGCGAAAGTTGGGTTGGTGCAATTCCGCACGCTGATCGCCTTCAAAGTTGTGCCGCAAATCTCGCCACTGAAATAAGTTATGATCGCGTAGCCTACAGCACCTACAATCCCATTACCTCCAGGATGCGTTTCCACAGAGCTTCCACCGATGCACGGGCTTACCTGGTTCGCCTTCGGAGTTGCCGGGATTGCTTGGGGATGGAGCAACGAAAGACATCTTTCCTGGAGCGGATCGCGTTGCTGTTGGGAATCGTATTGTTGGCTGCTGGATGCTGGGTTCTTCTGCCCTGGAGCATGAGGTTTTGACATTATCTTCGGATCTTGTCATTTTATCGTTGCTGTTGCTTCAGGGGGAGCTTTTAAAACCTGTTTAACTATCTTTTGGGTTTCCGCTACTCTGGCGTCGTTATTAATCCTCTTTCGGGCTCTTCCTCTGCCTTGTCGGTCGATTTTTCGAACTCCATTACCCGACCTCCTGATCGGTTCGCATTTTCCGCATCAAGCGTTTCCCGCCCAACGCGCAAAGCACTTGGCGAAAGTCTGAGCGTCTGTGTCCCGGCGCTCGTTAGAACGGAACGATTATTCATCGAGATATCTGAACAATGAAACGGCTCGATGCTCATGTAGGTTCCTCTGATCGCTCGTTTCAACAACGACCAGAACTTCTCGAGCCCCATTCGTGTGAACCGGGCCATCGACATACCCCTTCCCGGTGGCGGTTCACCAAGGGTTCCGGCTGCGACGCAAGGGAGTGGTGTACGCGGATTTACGGCTTATGGCCCAACGTTGACCGTTACATCGCTCGTGACCGACAGCTCGCCATCATTTGCCGTCGCGCGGAGGATGTAACTGCCGGGAGCAGGGAAACGCGCCTGAGTGGTAGCCGCGCCGTTGAGTACCCGCAGCGGCGTGTTGTCGTCGAAAACCACCTTAGCTGGGCCACGATACTGCACCCATGTAACAGAGAGGCCCGCGCGCGGACGAGCCGCGGTGTTTGTCTGGCTCTTGCCGGTGTCGACCGCGGGACGGGCTTTCGGCTCGCGCGGTTTTGGGAGGCCATCGTCGGTGACATGGGCCGTCAAAGTCACCGGCGAACTCACATTGGCGGCCGAAACGGGCGAGATCGAAATTACCGGAGGCCTATTCGGATCATCCAGCCCCGGATTCAGGTTGCCGCGTGTCATGATGATGCGCTCGGTTAGCTCTTCATCGGATTTGAGGCTGGCGTAGGCTCTTTCCGTGCGGCCGTGAGAGGTCAGGGTCCACACCAATTCTTTGTTCGTGCCCCAATCGGCGGGGACCTTTACGCGAAACATCCAGGCGTGGCGGCGCGGGAGGAAGTACGTCGGCTGACCTTGATCCGGCATGCCGGGCTCGACTTTATTATCGGGGCCGGCGGGAATCACCAGCTCTTCTTCAAAGTTGCGGTTGAAATAACCGAAGACCATGCTGAAGGTGCCATCGGCATTGCGAAGCCAGCCATCGAAGCTCGGCACTACGTCCTGGCCGCTGGCGAAATGGGTTTGAGGGATGTAGGTCTGGGGCAACGTCTGCCCCACGGCAGCGGCGATCCCGACCAGAAAAACCGCGAACTTCATTTTCTTCGCG
The DNA here is from genome assembly GCA_019261985.1 of Bryobacterales bacterium. Classification (GTDB taxonomy): domain Bacteria; phylum Acidobacteriota; class Terriglobia; order Bryobacterales; family Bryobacteraceae; genus Palsa-187. Next base: position 45,844 of record JAFAQY010000138.1, read on the forward strand.
CGAGCAACCGCTGCTGATAATCGGCTTCGTCGATGTAGTACAAGCTCACCCAGGCGAAGCTCATTTCATCGATGGTGCGCTGGCCGCTGCCCACCCAATTCTTCGGATTCGGATTGAATTTGTTGTTGTCGGTATTATCATGCCAGGTGCTGACGTGAATGATGGTTCCGGCGGGCAGCACGGGCGAGGCGTCCTCGGCGTAGTTGTAGGTGATGCTCCAGCCGAACTGGTAATCGCTGACGCAACTGAGTGTCTCGGTTCGGGCAGGCCCGGGGCGAGCCGAGTCCGCGCGAACATCCGGATAGATTGCCTCCATGCACTGCGCTTTCCCGCGTAGATGAAAGTGCGGCTGATACGCCGAAATCACCGCCGGGCGCTGCAAGCGGAAATACCCGTCGCTCCGCGTGATCTGGCCGGCGGGCAGATCGAGATCCGCGACATCGCCCATATGCTGCGTGAAGGCGACGTACTTAGGAACGAAACCCTTCGGGTACAGCTTGAGACCGAGCGAAACCTTGACCGGAGTCTCTTGACCGTCCGGGTGCAGATGAAGGTTAAAGTGGATCTTCGAGCCTGCCTTAATCAAGCGGCCGGAATCCTGGGGAAAGATGTCCGCGTTCTTGCCGACCGCGTACTCATTCAGAAACAGACCGACGGGATCGTCCTCGGGATCTTCAACAAGATTGGTAGTGCAGTGATGCACCACCTTGAAGCCGCTATCCGGCTTCGTCTCCACCGCCTGGATGTAAACGTCTTCGGTGAACCCTGGATCGACGTCGACGTCAAAATATTCATCGCCGCCCTTGGCTTTTAGCACGTAGGGCTGGGTCATCGAGACCACGATATCGGGTTTGCCGATGTGCCATTGATCGAGATCGGAGAACTGCCGCGGGCGCGGCAGGTCGGAGGGATTGCCCTCCGGCGCGCCCTGATCCACCCAGTTCACGATCGCAGCAATTTCGGCGTCCGACAGGGACGGGTCGTCTTTAAATTTATTGATGCCCACGTTTCGATCGATATGCCAGGGCGGCATTACACGGGTCGCGACCTTCTGCTTAATGGAGCGAGCCCAGGGGCGGGCGTCGGCGTAGGTGAGCAGCGACATCGGCGCGATCGAGCCGGGGCGGTGGCAATTCTGACAAGCGCGCTCGAAAATCGGGGCGATGTCTTTGGAGAAAGTGACCTGCTGACCGGCGGCCAGGGCCGCACCGGCGATCGACAATGCGAGGCAAGACGTGATCGAAAGCTTCATACGACAGACCTCGGATTTGTAGTATATCCGTTGCGCGCGCGGAATCAAATGCCCCGATGCTGCGTAAACGCGTGCTTAATTGCGGGGGTTCAGGTAACGGCTCAAGCGGGCTGAAGGCCGACGGTCGCGGTCGGGACTAGCATTACTGACCGGCCGCGTTCCGGGGCTGAAGCCCCGGTTGCACGCTAAAGCGTGCTCCACGATCAGTTCGCGGCTACGGTGGAGGCTTTCGAATCCGCTACCGTTTCACGCGCGAGCGCGGCGATTTCTTCGTTCCTCAATCCCTTTTTTCGATCCGCGAGCGCAGTGAAGCGCTCATACAGCCTATCGAGCTGTTCGCGCGTCAGCAGCACGCCCAGGTCCTCGCAGCGCTTTGCGAGCGCATGCCGGCCGCTATGCTTGCCGAGCACCAACTTCGATTCCGGGACACCCACCGACTTCGGCTCGATGATTTCATACGTCGTGCGTTCTTTCAAAAAGCCGTCCTGGTGAATGCCGGCTTCGTGCGCGAAGGCGTTTTCTCCCACAATGGCCTTGTTCGGCTGCGGGCCGAACGTGATCAGCGAGGTCAGCAACTGGCTGGCGGGATACAAATGCCGGGTGTCGATGCGAGTTTCAAACGGCAGGCGATCGCTGCGCGTGTTCATGGCCATCACGACTTCTTCCAGAGCCGCATTGCCGGCGCGCTCGCCGATGCCGTTGATGGTGCACTCGATCTGCCGCGCTCCGTTTTGGATGGCCGCGAGTGAATTTGCCACGGCTAAGCCCAGGTCGTCGTGGCAGTGGACGCTCACAATAGCGGAATCGCCGAGCGACTTCACCATGCGCCCGATCATCGCGCCATATTCGTCGGGCACGGAGTAGCCCACGGTATCCGGAAGGTTCACGGTGCGGGCACCCGCTTCGACGACGGACTTCGATACTTGTTCCAGGTAATCCCAATCCGTCCGGGTCGCATCTTCAGCGGAAAACTCCACGTCTTCGCAGTACTCGCGGGCCAGCCGCACCGCGGCGACGGCTTCGTCCAAGACCTGCTGCCGCGACTTCTTCAGCTTGTATTTAAGATGAATGTCGCTGGTGGCGATGAAGGTGTGGATGCGCGGGCGGCGGGCGTTGCGGAGGGCCTTGACAGCGGCCATGATGTCGAGCCGGTTGGCTCGCGCAAGGGCCGCCACGCTGGCCCACGGGTACTCGCGAGCGACAGCGTCCACTGCTTCCGAATCGCCTTCGGAAGCGATCGGGAAACCGGCTTCCAAAATATCGACTCCGAGCTCCACCAGCCGCGCGGCCATACGCACCTTTTCGGGCACAGTCATGCTGCAGCCGGGCGATTGCTCTCCGTCACGAAGCGTGGTGTCGAAGATGTATACGCGTTCGGGCATCAAGGCCTCCGAGTTCTATTATTGCGGGGAGGACGGCATTTTTCAAATTAATAATATTCGCGCTGTGCATCAGCAGAATGCATGGCTAGCCTTAATTGACAACAAAGACAGATTAGTCTAACATCGAATACAGGAAGAGCGACTTTGATGACTTCGGGGGAAACCGAGATAAAAGTTGCGGACGAGACGTTTATCGCCGTTGCGCTGCTTCACTGGGAGCACCCGGAACGGGCGGATTTTACAATCGGCGAAATCGTCGAGCGGGCACGCGAGGAGAACCTTTATGGCGTGCTTCGTCCAGGGGTTCGGGTTCACGCGACTCTGCACTGCGTGGCCAACCGCGCTCCGAACCCGGGGCGCTATCGAATGTTATACGCGACAGGTGAGCACACGCGCCGGCTTCTCCACGCTGGGGATCCCGTGCATCCCGATCGCACCGGGAAAATTTGGCCTGACCTTGAGAATGTCCCTGAGCGTTATCGCGACCTCATCCAGTGGACGAAACGGCAGTATGCCGAGACGCCGCCGAACGAGCGCTGGCTGGATAGTGTGTTCCAGTTGATTGGGTTAGGCAGAGAGGTTTGGCGCGGCGAAGATCCCGATGAATATGTCCGCAAGCTGAGGGAGGGATGGGAATGAGCAGAATCTTCTTCGATACAAACCTGTTTATTTATCTGCTGGAAGATTTTGGAGACCGCGCGGCCCGTGTCCGCCACCTCTTGGAACGTATGTCGGCGCGTAGGGACGAACTGCTGACTTCCACGTTAACGCTTGCGGAAGTGTTGGTGAAACCGCTCGGGATTGGGGACATTGCGCTGACCGAGCGCTACGAGAAACTGCTGAGCGGCCCGGGCATTTCCGTCATCCCTTTCGAACGCGCATGCGCGCGCATCTATGCACAGCTTCGCAAGGACAAGTCGCTCAAAGCGCCCGATGTGGTGCAGCTAGCCTGCGCGGCCAGCGCTCGGTGCGATCTGTTCATTACTAACGACGACCGTCTAACCACCAAGATTGTTCCCGGCATTCAATTTATTGCGTCGCTTGATCGGGCGGTAATTTAGGAAACGAATACAAGCGCGGACTTGTATAATGGCCCGTTATGGAATTGCACTCGCTGCGGGTCTTCCTTACCGTGGCCAACGAAAAGAGTTTCTCGCGCGCTGGAGAGAAACTTTTGCGGACTCAGCCGGCGATATCGCTTTCGATTCAACGCTTGGAGCAAGCGTTAGGCGAGAAATTGATCGATCGCTCCGCAAAGGAGCTGCTGCTTACCGATGCCGGCGAGATCGTCCTTGAATACGCGCGCCGGTTTGAAAGCATACAGGGCGATTTGGAGAACGCGCTAGCGGAGTTGCGTGACAAATCCGCAGGGCGGCTAAGCATCGGAGCGAATGAGTCGTCGACGCTATACCTTCTCGGACATATTGAGAATTACCGAAGGCAGTATCCGCGAATCAAAGTCCAGGTGCGCCGGAGTTTATCGAGCAAGATCCCCGCGGAACTGATCGATGGAGACCTGGAATTGGGCATTCTCACTTACGACCCACAAGACGAACGCTTGGTTTCTCGAGTAATTTACACGGACCATCTGGCATTCATTGTGTCGCCTCAGCACCGGCTCGCCTCCCGTGGAGAAGTTTCGATTGCGGAGCTTGGCTCGGAAACATTCATCGCCCACAATGTCGTTTCGCCCTACCGGGCGGTGGTGATTCGCACGTTCCAGCAGCACAAAGTGCCGTTGAATATGGACTTGGAAATGCCAACGGTAGAGGCCATCCGAAAGATGGTGGAACGCAATGAAGGCGTCGCGTTTCTGCCGCGAATGTGCGTGGAGGAGGAACTGCGCCACGGCCTGCTGCGAGAAGTGAAGGTGAAAGAACTGGAGGTGGAACGCAAGATCCGGCTGGTTTACCCGGCGCGGCGGGCCCTGAGCCATGCGGCGCAAGCGTTCCTGGACTTAGTGAGGGGATAGATTAGCCGTTGTGCGCATCGGCATTCACACCTCCATCTCCGGGTCGCTGGAGCGAGCGGCGCTGAAGGCGGCCGAACTCGGCGCGAACACGTTCCAGATTTTCTCTTCGAGCCCCCGGCAGTGGAAACCGTCCACGCTCAGCGTGCCCGCGATCAAACTGCTGCAACGCGCTCGGGAGAAGCATGACTTATATCCGCTGGCGATCCACGATAATTACCTCATCAACCTTGGCGCCGCCAGCGAAAATATTCGCAAATTATCGATCGAAGCGTTCCGCGGCGAGTTGGAGCGCGCGATCCAGATCGGCGCCGAGTATCTTATCGCGCATCCGGGCAATTACAGGGGTCTGTCTGTTGAGCGCGGGATTCTGAACGTGCTTGAGGGCGTAAGGGAGGCGGCCCACGGCTTGCCTACCGGAAAGCTCGTATTGCTAATCGAGAATACTGTCGGGGCGGGCACGCAGCTTGGGGGTTGTCTCGAAGAACTTCATGTGATGCGCGAGTTCGCGCCGAAGATGACGGACCTGTCGATCGGATTCTGCCTTGATACGTGCCATCTGCTTGCGTCGGGCTACGATATTGCCGCGGAAGAAGGGCTGCGGGACACGGTCGCCAAAATCGACCGGTTTCTGGGGCTCGAAAACGTACACGTGATCCATGCGAACGACTCGAAAACGCCGCTGGGCTCGCATGTGGACCGGCACGAAAATATCGGCGAAGGACATATTGGCCGCGAGGGTTTCCGGCGCATTCTCTCGCATCCCGCGCTGCGGAACAAAGCGTTCATTCTAGAGACGCCGGTCGATAACGAGGGGGACGACAAACGGAACTTGGAGACGCTGAAGGCGTTGTCGGGAAAGCACGCCCGGCGAAATTAACCTCAGTCAATTTGATAGGCTCTCAGCGTGGCCGACGCAAATTCCGCAACGCGCGCCGCGGGACGCGCCCGCGTCAAGAGCTCAACGCCGGTCTTCCTCGTTGGCGACATTCAAGCCACAATCTCCTGGTACCAAAGGATCGGATTCGAAGCCGAGTACTTTCCACCGGGCTTCGGGATTTTGTCACGGGACGATGTTCGAATATTTGTCCAGGGGCATCCCGGCTATAAAAGACCACACGATCCGGGGCGTTACGAGCGTGACGCGTGGGACCTCTACATCGAAACAGATAATGTGGCGGCCCTGTTCGCGGAATTCTCCGATCAGCCGGAGGTGGAGATTACGGGCGCCCTTTCCGAGCGGGACTATGGACAAATAGAATTCGAAGTCACCGATCCGAATGGGTACGTTCTGGTGTTTGCACAGCCCTCAGATAGTTAAACCGGGATGCGCCGGCGTTTTTCGCGCGGAACCCGCACCGGTGCATCAAATGGTATAATTTTTATACCGGATGCCAACAAATAAAGCACGGCATCGACTTCCAGGAAGCACAAGAAAATTGGATTGATCCGGACCGTCTCGAGATTCCCGCGAGTAGCGTCTGTGAGCCCCGCGGACAATGAGTAGTAGGAACGATTAATGGCAAAACGTGGTCAGCATTTCTTACCATACCGGGGTGACGCAATCCGCATCATCTCGGTCCGGGCCCGCAACGAAGAAGACAAGCTCTACCGGACGCCATAATGCACTCACGCCCGCCCATCTGGACGCGATGCACGATGCGGGCGAGAGCTTGCTTCCACACCTGGAGTTGGACAAAGCAGTACGTCCAGGCCGCCACGTACAACGCGTGAATGTAGATTTCCCAGTCGATCTGCTGTCCGCAATCGACCGGGAGGCTAAGCGGATAGGCGTCAGCCGCCAAGCGTTCATAAAGCTGAGGCTTGCCGATACGCTCGCCAGATCGCATTAGAAGCGTTTTTTGAGACCTAATCACCCTATGCCCGAAGCATACGACCATAATCAAATCGAATTGAAATGGGAGCAGCGGCTGCGCGATCCCTCGCTTTACCGCGCCGACCCGAGCGCGCCCGCGCCCAAGTACTACGTGGTTGAGATGCTTCCGTATCCGAGCGGGCGTCTGCACATGGGACATGTGCGGAACTATTCGATTGGAGACGCGCTGGCGCGCTACATGTGGATGCGCGGCTACAACGTGCAGCATCCGATGGGCTGGGACGCGTTCGGGCTCCCGGCCGAAAACGCGGCGATCGCTCGCGGCCGCCACCCGCGGGAGTGGACCATCTCGAACATCGCGGAGATGAAGCGCCAGATGTACCGCATGGGCTTCGCTTACGATTGGGATCTGGAAATCACTACGTGCGAGCCCGAATATTACCGTTGGAACCAGTGGTTCTTTCTAAAGATGCTGGAGCGCGGCCTTGCTTATCGCAAGAAAGCCATGGTGAACTGGTGCCCGAAGTGCGCGACGGTGCTCGCGAATGAGCAAGTCATTGATGGCTGTTGCTGGCGGCACGAAGATACGCCGGTTGAGCAGCGCGCACTGGAGCAGTGGTTTTGGAAGATCACGCAGTACGCGGACGAGCTGCTTCGCGATATCGACACTAAACTCGCCGGCGGCTGGCCCGAGCGCGTGCTGACCATGCAGCGGAACTGGATCGGGCGCTCCGAGGGGTCGGAGATCGATTTCACGCTGGAAGGCTCCGGTGAAAAGATCCGCGTCTTTACGACGCGTGTGGATACTATTTACGGGGCCACCTGCGTCATCCTCGCGCCTGAGCATCCAATTGCCGCAAAGCTGCTGGATGAGACCGGGCGCGCCCGCGCCAAGCAGATGATCGACGCCCGCGCGCACAAAGGTCCGGGCGATCTCGAAAAAGACGGCCATTTTACGGGCGCATACGCGATAAATCCGTACAGCGGCGACAGGCTGCCCGTATGGATCGGCAACTTCGTCCTGATGGAGTATGGGACCGGCGCGATCATGGCCGTCCCGGCGCATGACGAGCGCGATTTTGATTTCTGTAAAACGCATGGCATTCCGATCCGGCCTGTGATTCGCCCGTTAGACGGTGAGTTAGACGAGAATCCGGAAGCGGCATTCACGGAAGACGGTATCGTCGAGCGGTCGGGCGAATTTAGCGCACTTTCGAGCGCGGAGGCTCGAAGGAAGATGAATCAATGCGCCGAACGCGAGGGCTTCGGGAAGGCGGCCATCACATTTCGACTGAAAGATTGGGGCATTTCCCGGCAGCGTTATTGGGGCACGCCGATCCCGGTGATCCATTGCGCGAAATGCGGGACGGTCCCCGTGCCCGAAAGCGACCTGCCGGTTGTGTTGCCGCACGATGTGAAATTTACAGGGGAAGGCCGGTCGCCGCTCGCCGAGGTCGCGTCTTTTATGAATGTCGCTTGCCCGCAATGCGGAGGCCCCGCGAAGCGCGAGAGCGACACAATGGATACTTTTGTCGATTCGTCCTGGTATTTCTATCGTTATCTTGATCCGAAGAACGAGAAAGCGCCGTTCGATTCGGCCATCGTCGCCAAATGGTTTCCGATGGACCAGTACATCGGTGGCGTGACCCATGCGATTTTGCACCTGATGTACTCGCGATTTTTTACCAAGGTGATGCGCGACCTGGGATTGGTCTCAAATGACGAACCAGCCACCAATCTTTTCACCCAGGGCATGGTGCTGGGCCACGACGGAACGGCGATGTCGAAGTCCAAAGGCAACGTCGTGGATCCCGAGGAAATGATCGAAAAATACGGCGCGGACACATGCCGTTTATTTGTCCTCTTCGCCGCGCCGCCCGAAAAGGACATGCCGTGGATTGAGGCGAGCGTCGGCGGCCCGCGCAAGTTCCTGGAACGCGTACACCGGTTTGTGGTCCGCAACTCAGATGGGACCGCGCCTGGCGACGCCGCCGCCGACCGCCGCGCGTTGCGAAAGCTGCATCAAACCATCCGGAAAATTACCGAGGATTTTACAAATAGATGGCACTTTAATACGTCAATTGCGGCGTTAATGGAGCTGATAAATGATCTTTACGCGGACGAGGAATCCTTATCCCGCTCCGCGCTAGACCAGATTAGTCCTACCCTGGTGCTTCTGCTCGCGCCCTTTGCGCCGTATCTCGCAGAGGAGTTGTGGGAAGCACTGGGGCGTAAAGGCCCCGTTTTCCGGCAAAGGTGGCCGTCCTATGACGACGAACTGGCCAAAGAGGATGCGGCTGAGGTGGTCTTGCAGGTTAATGGGAAGTTGCGCGGCCGGATTTTAGTGCACTTCGGGGCAAGTTCCGAGGAGCTGGAAAAGGCCGCGCTGGCGGACCCGAAAGTACAGCCATTTCTTTCCGGGAAGCAGGTGACGAAAGTGGTGGTCGTGCCGGATAAATTAGTGAATATTGTGGTAAGGTGACACCATGTCGGCCTCCAAGACGCTGGTTTCCGTCGAAGAATACCTCAGCACCGTCTATCAGCCGGATTGTGACTACGTGGATGGGGAGGTGTTGGAACGGAATATGGCCGAGCTGGATCATTCCACATTACAGGGTGATCTCACCGGGTATTTGTGGATGCGCCGCAAAGAGTGGAACATCACCATTCTGCCGGAAATGCGCGTCCAGGTCAGATCTACACGATTGCGCATTCCCGATATCTGCGTCGTTCTAGGCACGACGAATGAGCAGATCCTTACTAAACCGCCATTTCTGTGCATCGAAATTCTTTCGCCCGAGGACCGCTGGAGCCGCGTTGAGGAACGCATTAACGATTTCATCGGCATGGGGGTTCCGTTTGTGTGGGTACTTGATCCCCAACCAAACAAGCCTACACAGTTACCCCCGCCGAAGGTCTGCGCGAAGTCAAAGATGGAGTCCTTCGGACAAATAACCCGAGTTTCGAAGTTCCTCTCGGCGAGTTCTTCTCTTGAGTAGCCGTGCGCAAAACGCGCCCGGCACGGCAGGGTTACGCTTAAGTGATCACTGACGAATTCCTCATGCGCCAAGCCATCGACTTGGCTCGTGAGGCGGAGGCCGCCGCCGAGGTTCCTGTCGGCGCGGTCGTTATGCGCGATGGCGAGGTGATTGGCCGCGGGCGAAATTCACCCATCGGCGCCAACGATCCCACCGCGCATGCGGAAATCCTGGCGCTGCGCGACGCAGCCTTGCGAATCCACAACTACCGGCTGGAGGGAGCCACGCTCTATAGCACGCTGGAACCTTGCGTGATGTGCGCCGGGGCGCTGGTCGCCGCGCGCCTCGCACGGCTCGTGTTTGGCGCGCGGGACCTGCGTTTTGGCGGCGTGCGAAGCAAGTTCCGGCTCGCCGATACGGAAATTCTTAATCACCGGTTGGTAATAGAGGAAGGCGTATTGGGAGCGGAATGCGCTGAATTGATGCGGAATTTCTTCGAGAAGAGACGCGGTGTTTATTGACGGAGTGGACAATTGCAATCCGGCTGCCCTGAGGCGCCGGAGCGTGCCCTGAGCGCTCAGGCGGGCTGAAGCCCGCCGCAGGCTGAAGCCTGCCCCACGGCGGGCTGTATGCCAGTTTTGGCAATATGTATGCCAACTTCTGCGATCAGGTGCTAGCTCCGGGTCGCGCGTTATGCTGCTCGCCGCACTTCGGGGAATCGCAACCTTGACGGCAAGGCCGACGGCCCTGTTTTGCGAGCCACCGGCTGTGGCCCTGTGACCATGCGGGAAGCCCCGTGGAAGTAGTCGTCCAGCGGGAAAAGCGGATACGGCTCCAGCTCCCGGAACGTGCGGCCTAATTTCTGTTCGATACGGTAGACCGCGTGGAAAAACGTTCCGCGGTCGATTCCTAGCTTGCGGCTGCAGAGCCGCCAGTCCGCGCCCAGCAAAAAATGATAGCGGAACAAACGATGTTCGAAATCATCGAGTGTCCGGCGCGAAACGAGGCAAAAATCGGCGATGTATTCTTCATCCTTTCTTCCCCATGTGGCAGCCCTCTGTTTGCCCACATGCGGCTCAACCGAAATCCGGCTGAGGTACGGCTCCTGCGTGGCGCAGCGGATAAAGCGGTCGTAACAGACCCGGAAGATAGCTCGCAGAACGCAATTGCAAGGCGATAAAGAGCCCATTCTTCCTAAACGCAATCCAGAGCCATGGCATTGCGTGCAGTTATTCTTGGCTAGCGCCAACGTTTCCGATCGTGTCCATTGCATTTAATAATCCTCCCGAACGCCCTTCCAGCGATTTGCCGGAAGTCCGGCCTTCCGCCCATTGACGGTAAGACCAATAAAGGTATAGTACGGCTATTCCTGTAATATGTCAAATAAATATTTGGGGATTATTGGAGTATTTCCGCATAAACCTCAAGGACCTGCCGCGCGGTTTCGGTCCAGTTAAACCGGCGCGCGCGTATGGTTCCCGCCAGCGCCAGACTGCGCCGTTTTTCATCATTTATCAGTAATTCCCGCAATCCACGTGCGATATCGAACACATTGTCCGGTGTAACGAGCTCGGCCGCTTCATCTACGGCTTCGACCAGCGGCGGCAAATTGGAGGCTACTACGGGCGTACCGCACGCCATCGCCTCAAGCGGCGCAAGCCCGAACCCTTCATATAGGGACGGAAAAGCGAAAACCAGCGCCGCCTTATAGAAAACTTTCAAAGTTTCGATGGGCACGAATCCCAGAAAGCGCACGAATGCCTCCACGCGCGTAGCGATGACCGCGCGCCGGACCGAAGGGTTCTGGGATAAATCGTCGCCGATGATCACCAGGCGCAGATCGCGGTATGTGGGATGATTCTCAAATTCGCCGCGAAGAACCGCAAATGCTTCCACCAGGCGAGGAATATTCTTTTGCGGACGGACCGTGCCGGCATACAGAATGAAGGGCGCGCGGATCGAGTAGCGCTCCAGCACCTGCTGGTGCCTGGGATCGTCGTGATCGCCGGTGAAAGCCGGATCGGGAGCGCTGTAGATGGTGCGCACGTGCGCCGGCGTAATCGGCAGCACCACTTCCAAGTCCCGGCGCGTTGAATGAGATACGGCGATTATGCGCGCGGCCCGCAAAGCTCCCCGGCGATACCGTTCCTCATGCAAAGTTGCCCGCAGGTCGTTGCGCGCCGGATAGAGCAGGGTGCTCATATCGTGCACCGTTACCACGTAGGGCCGGGGCATCCAATAGGCGACGGAATTAAGCGGGATATGAAATAAATCCGCGTTGAATTTCCGCAAAAAGAACGGGAATGTGACGTTATGAAGGACTTCGGTATCGCGGCGGGCATAAGGGGCGGCCTGGAAGTTTCCGGGCAGCGGCCCCAGCGCGCCTGCATCTTGCGGCCGCGCGATCAGCGTGTAGCGATTTACGCAATCGATCTGGGCAAGAGCCTGCACCAGATTGCGGACGTACGTTCCGATTCCGAAGTCATTCCACCGGCGGACGTCGATAACGGCGTGAAACGGCCTGGCGGGCATGACTTTATTGCGGTCTGGCGCCTACCAGCTCGGCCCCGGCCAGCTTCCAGGCATACAGCGGGAACCGGTTCGTCAGTTTTCCCACCTCCGCGCGCACGCTCAAAAGCTCCGCTTCATTCGTCGCGTTTTCCAGCACGCGAACGATTAGTTCGGCGACTTTGCGCATTTCGTTCTCGCGAAAGCCGCGCGTGGTAACCGCCGGGGTGCCGAATCGCATTCCACTCGGGTTCAGCGGCGGATTGGTATCGAAAGGAATGGCGTTCTTATTGGCCGTGATATAGGCGTAATCGAGGGCCATTTCCGCATCCTTGCCGCGGACGCCTTTGGCAAAGACATCGACCAGCATGAGATGTGTGTCGGTCCCCCCCGAGACTACGCGGCAGCCGGCTTCGGCAAGCGCGGTCGCGAGAGCTTGAGCGTTCGCGAGCACCTGGCGGGAATAGTTCACGAACTCCGGCGCCATCGCCTGTTTGAAGCAGACCGCCTTTGCGGCAATCACGTGCACGAGCGGTCCGCCTTGCACTCCGGGAAACACGCTGCGATCGATCGCGGCTCCGTATCTTTGACGGGCGAGGATCATTCCGCTGCGCGGCCCCCGCAGCGTTTTATGCGTGGTGGAGGTGACGATGTCGGCGTACTCGCACGGATTCGGATGCAATCCGGCCGCAACCAACCCCGAAAAATGCGCCATATCGACGAGTAAAATGCTGCCCACCCGGTCGGCAATTTGACGGAAGCGCGTAAAATCCAGTGTTCGCGGGTAGGCGCTGCCTCCGGCAATGATCATCCTGGGCTTGTGCTCTTCGGCAAGCTGGGCCAGCGCTTCGTAATCGATGCGCTCGTCGCCTCTGCTTACACCATAGGGAATGATTTTGTAGAGTTTTCCCGAGAAATTCAGTTGATGGCCGTGAGTTAAATGACCGCCATGGGCCAAATTCATGCCGAGGATGGTGTCTCCGGGTTGGAGCACCGCGGCGTAAGCGGCTTCATTCGCTTGTGAACCGGAGTGCGGCTGAACATTCGCGTATTCCGCGCGAAATAGTTTTTTCGCGCGCTCACGCGCCAGGTTTTCCACCACATCCGTGTGCTCGCAACCACCGTAGTAGCGCTTGCCGGGATAGCCCTCCGCATATTTATTCGTGAATATGCTGCCCGCGGCCTGGAGCACGGCTTCCGAAGTGAAATTTTCGCTGGCGATTAACTCCAAACGCGAGTTCTGCCGCTCGGTTTCCTTGATGATTTGCTCCCAAATTTCGGGATCAACCTCATTTAGCGGCTGGGCCATGCGTTCCTGTTCCGTCATTGTTGGCATCTTAGCATTTGGCTTCGTTCGGAGAATCACGTTTGACTCAGTCCTCCATCCACGGCGAGCACTTGGCCGGTGACGAAATTCGAAGTGGTCAAGAAAAATACAACTGCATCGGCGATTTCTGCCGCGGTACCGCCGCGGCAGGCGGGCGTCCGCGCGATCAGGCGTTGGACGCGCTCGTCCGGATCGCCAAACGGGATCACCCCTGGCGCCACCGAGTTCACCGTGATCTTCGGAGCGAACGCTTTCGCCAGTGCGCGCGTCAGCATAATGACTCCGGCCTTTGAAGCGCAATAGTGCGCGTGATACGTCCAGGGGCGCAGACCGCCGAGCGAGCTGATATTCACGATCCGCCCGCCATCTCCCGCCAGCATCCGCCGCGCGGCTTGCTGGCAGCAAAAGAACGTTGCTTTCAGGTTCACAGAATGTATATAGTCCCAATCCGCCTCGGTCACTTCCAGCGGGTTGATTCTAGTAAACCTCGCGGCGTTGTTCACCAACCCGTCGATACGCCCAAGTCGCTGCTCTACCTGGAGAAAAAGACTTTCGATTTCGGCGACTCGCTCCAGATTCGCGTGAAAAATTGGAGCATTGCCGCATTCCGCGGCGCTTGCGCGCGCCTCGGTTTCCGACCCGTGATAGTGAATTGCGACGCGCGCCCCTTGTTGCGCAAGACGCAATGCGATGCCCCGCCCGATGCGCTTCGCGGCGCCGGTGACGAGGATAACGCGCCCTTGCAGCGCATTCGTAGAACCTGAGTTCATCGAGCCAATGTTAGCAGCGGCAGCCGGTAATACCGGCAGGCTTCGACGGCGCGGGGCTTAGCTCGCGGCAGCCAGTTCCTGCTCGAAGAACCGGTCCACCAGATCCAGAATCTCCCCCGGCTGATGCACGTGATAGATCTCGGCGCGCAGACGAGAGCCGTTGCGTACTCCGTGGGTGAAGTACGTCGCGAACTGCTTCATCTTGCCTACGGCGTCCGATGCGCCGTGATGGCACAGCATCGAGTAGTAGCGGCGCATCAGCTCGTAGCGCGCATACTCGGGAGGAGTGTCGTAGCCGCCGGTCTCGAGATAATCCGAAATCTGGCGAAAGATCCAAGGATTCGATGACGCCGCCCGTCCGATCATCACCGCATCGCAGTTGGTTTCGCGCACGATGCGCACCGCGTCTTCCGGTTTCGTGATGTCGCCGTTGCCGATGACTGGGATGTTCACCGCGGCTTTTACTTCCGCGATTCGCGACCAGTCCGCATTACCGCTATAGCCCTGCTCGCGCGTGCGCGGGTGTAGCGCGATCGCCTGAAGGCCGCAATCCTCCGCCAGTCGCGCCATCCGCACCGCGACCAGCTCACGGTCGTTCCAGCCCGCGCGGAATTTCATCGTGAGCGGAATGGTAATGGCGGCACGCACGGAACGGAGAATGTTTTCGACGAGCGGAAGATCCCGGAGCAGGCCCGATCCTCCGTTGCACGTCACCACCTTCTTAACGGGACAACCAAAGTTGATATCTACGATGTCGAACCCGAGGTCCTGGCAGTAGCGCGCCGCGTCCGCCATAGTCCCGGGATCGGCGCCGAAGAGCTGCGCGGAGATCGGGTGCTCGTCGGGATCGAAGTATAAATAGCGGAAGCTGCGCGTAGGCTTCGTCGACCTCGCGTTGGCGACTACGCCGTGCGAGCTGGTGAACTCGGTCATGATCAGCCCGCACCCGCCCTGGGAGCGGATCAACCGCCGGAAAACCGTGTCGGTAACGCCCGCCATAGGCGCGAGCACCGTCGCGGGGCGCACCTCGACAGGACCGATTTGGAGCTTTTCCGGAAGCATTGTCGCAAGGACGTAGGACGAGCCTGAAGCTGTCCGCTTGTCTTATGATAGACCCATGATCAGAACAGCCGCGCGAACTCTGGCCGCTCTTATTGGTCTGGCCTGCCTGATTTCCTCCGCAACGGCGCAATCCAATTCGAAAACGAAGGCTTACACGCTGCATGGAACTATCCAGGAAGTGAAAGATGCGGACAAGAAGGTCACGGTAAAGCACGATAAGATCGAAGGCTACATGGGGGCGATGACGATGGATTATGGCGTCTCTGACCCGGAGATGTTCAAAAAGCTCAAAGCCGGCGATGAGATCGTCGCGACCATCTATCAGGACGAGTACACGTTGTACAACATTCGCCTGGTGCAGATCGACGATCGAGTGCATGGAGTGAAGCGTAAATAGGAACGCCCACCGCGCTGGTCAGGGTTTGCACAAAGATCGACAGGCGGGTTGGCAACCCGCCGCAGGTTCGCAACCTGCCCCTACAGGCGAAACGGGCAATCACCTGTGCGCGTCTTTCTGGTATAGTGCGACCATGAAGGCTCTACGTGTATTGGCCGTTTTGTCCGCTTGCTCGCTTGGATTTGTCGTTTTCTCCCGGGCTCAGGGGCCGAACAATTCCGGCAGTGAAACCGTAGCCCGGCCGAAGAAAGGCAACTCCCCCGCTCCCGCGGAAGAGCAGCAGCCGAAAATTCCATCGAAATTTTCGAAGAAGGATGCGCCTCCCCAGGAAGGCGTCCCCACATTCTCTACGGACGCGATTACGGTTACGGTGGACGTTTCGGTATTAGACAATCGCGGGCACTTCATTCCCAAAATTCCGAAGGGCAACTTCCGCATTCTGGAGGACAACGTTCCGCAGCAGATCGCCGGCTATTCCGTAGGCGAAGCGCCGATGACGATCGCCATGGTGATCGAGTTCTCGAACCGGTACCAGCAGTTCTATTCGGAAACCTGGTTCCAGACGCTGCAGGCATCGTATGGTTTTGTCCAGACTTTGAAGCCGGAAGATTATGTCGCAATTATCGCGTACGACTTGAGGCCGGAGATCCTTTCGGATTTCAGCACCGACCGCCAGCAGACATATGAGGCGCTGCAGCGGATGCGCTTCGCCGGCTTTTCCGAATCCAACCTCTACGACGCTCTTGTGGACACCGCTCAACGGATGCAGGATATCGAGGGGCGGAAGGCGATCCTTCTTATCGCATCGGGCGTGGATACATTCAGCAAACTTACCTTCGACAAGGCTCGCAGGGCAATTCAAGAAGCGGGCGTGCCCATCTATTCTTTCGGCTTGATGCAATCGCTACGCGACCGCGCCGAAGCGATGGGGGCGCTTGGTCCGATCCGCGAACTTGATTTTCTCCAAGCCGACAATCAAATGAAGACATTTGCCACCGAGAGTGGCGGGATGGCATTTTTCCCGCATTTTTACGGAGAATTCCCTGGAATTTTTCAGACCATCGCACAAGCGCTGCGCAGCCAATATGTGCTCACCTACACTCCCGCCAATCAGGACCGGAACGGTAAGTTTCGGAAGATAAAAGTTGAGCTTGTGAATCCCGAAACAAACCAACCGTTGAAGGTTGTGGACGAGAAGCAGAAGCCCATAAAATACGAGATTCACGCGAAGCCTGGTTACACCGCGCCGCGAGCGGTTGAGTAACCGTCCGCCGCCGCTTCCGACATAAACGAATCATCTTGCGCGACGTCAAAAGTCAAGCACTCCATCTTTCCGATTTTGATGTTCTTACAAAGTGTTTGACAGATGGGTTTCTATCTTGTTACTGTCGCTTTGTTCACCACGACCGCATGCCCTCGAAAACGCCTTCTTCCGCGAGAATTCTTTTAGTCGACGACAACCACAATGGACTCAAAGCGCGCAAGGCCGTGCTTGAAGAAAACGGCCACCACATTACGATCGCATCCGCCGAAGATGCTTTGAATGTGTTCACGGGACAGAAGTTCGACTTGGTGATTACCGGCCGCCGCATGGGTCGTACGGGCGGGCTGGAATTGATCGCCCGTTTTCGCGAGGCTTCGCCCGCGGTGCCGATAATCCTGATTTCGGGCTATGCGAATACACTCGGCCTGACGGAGGCCAACACGGGCGCGGACGCAATTCTCCAGAAGGGCCCGCATGAGGTGGCCCAACTGGTGCGCACGGTGGACAGGCTGGTACGCGGCAGGAATGGGAAAAAGAAGCCACCGTCGGCGGCGGGGCGGGTGAAATCGAAGCGGAAGGCGGTTTGAGCCTGTAACACATGGGCAGTTGCCAAACCTGCTGCTAACCCGCTTGCCGCGCCTTGAACAAAACCCCGAACAGCGCGATTGGCAATCGCGCGCAGGATGGCATCCTGCCCCACAACAAACCTGGGCTGATCGAGAAAGCTGAGTTTTAGGCAGTCAATGAGATAGCATTTATGCGATGTGGACTCCGCCAATCTCCCGCTTAGCGCTGTTTTCGCCGTGATTCTTGGCCAGGCGCACGCGCAGGTCTCGCGCGATCAAGCGAGGCTGCAGGATCTTAATTTCATTGCGACGCAGTTACCCAAACTGCATCCGGACTTTTTTTTTCCAGCTCAATCCAGCCGATTTTTCGAAGGCAGTGAACGCGCTTCAAAATCAGATTTCCACGCGGACCGATGCTCAGTTTTACGTGGGGCTGGCGCAGCTTGCTGGAATGGCGGGCGACGCGCATACCTTCGTCAATCTAACCGATGGCGGCGCTGTGAGCGCCGGCTTTCAGAGCTTTCCGCTCAACTTCTTGTGGCTGGATGACGGCGTTTTTGTGATAGGGGCGGCGGCTGAGTATTCGCAATCGCTCGGCATGCGGCTGGTAAGTTGCGGACACACCGATCGATCAAGTGCTTAGGTTGTTAGGATCGGTGATCCCAGTGACAACATGCAATGGCTGCGATACCGCGCGCAGAGTTATCTGCGGGGGCAGCAGATCCTGCAAGGATTAGGGGTGCTGCCGCAAGGCTCCGCTTGCCCGCTTACATTCCAGGATCTGGCGGGGAACGAGTTTACATTACAAGTGACGCCCGCAAATGAGCCTCTAAAGTACATTCCCGCGCCTGGCGAGGGGCCAAATAGCTTGTATTTGGAAAACACCGGGAAGCTCGTGAACAGCGACCGGAGCTACTCATTTGCGTACGCGGCAGCGACACGCGTGCTGTATGTCAGGTATCTGCGGTGCGCGAGCGATTCGGGCAATCCATTCCCTTCCTTCGCCGCCGCGGTGCTCCAGGCATTGGATACGAATCCGGTTGACTCCTTCGCGCTAGATCTTCGGGATAATGCCGGCGGGGATGCGAATGTCATCGATCCGCTGCTAAACGGTCTGGCGCAGCGCGCCCAAGCGCTGTTGGGCAATCCCAATTTTCGCGTTTATGTGGTCGTCAATAAGGGCACTTTCTCGTCCGGGATGGACAATGCCATGCAATTCAAATCTCTAGCGCTTCAAACGGCCGCGCAGTATCCGAGCTTGGGCATCGACACTCGCTTCATTGTGATTGGCGAACCAACCGGCGGGAAACCATTGCATTGGGGGAACGTAAAAACCTTCACGATGCCGGCATCACAACTGGGTGGGCAGTATTCGACTGCGTTCCTCTCCGCGCCTTCCGGTATTCCGAACGGCCCATCTTTCAATCCGGATGTCGCGGTGGCAATGCGCTCCACCGATTTTTTCGCGCGATTCGATCCGGTACTAGGGGCGATATTGGCGCGATCAAACGGAGCGGCCCCGCCGCCGTCGGGAAATGTCTTCGTGCTGAATGGAGCGAGTTTCCGGACCGAACAAGGTGTTGCGCCGGGTTCGTTCGCATCGGGCTTCGGAAGTTTCGAGCAAGTTCCGGATCAGGTTTTGATCGCGAGCACTAGCGGTCACATCGCAAGCGCGAGTGTCTCGCAGGTCAACTTTATCGTGCCGGTTTCGGCGCCGCCGGGTCCAACCACGATTTCCGTGCGCGCGGCTGGGGTCGAGTTAGCCACAGGCCAATTCATGATTACCGCATCGTCGCCGGGGTTGTTTATCTTACAACCCGCCGATCCCGCGCAGCCCGGCGCCGTTGAGAACCAGGATTATTCGGTGAACAGCCAAAGCAATCCGGCTCCCGGCGGCTCGGTAATTCAGATCTTCGCGACGGGTTATGGCGCACTGGATGCATCGGGCTCCGCTCCCGTGCAGGCATATATCGCAGAACTGCCCGCCGAAGTCCTTTTTAGCGGACCTATTGCCCCCGGACTCTGGCAAATTAATGCGCGCGTTCCGGCGTCGCTGTCGGGCCAAGCATCGCTATTCCTGATCTCAGGAAACGCTGTCAGCAACGCCGTTACGATCTGGGTGCAATAGTTTAGAACCGGAACTGCGCCACGAGCTGGCCCGTGCGGGGCGGATAGGCTAACGTCGACGTGTTGATGGACCCGAAGCCAGAGACAATGAGCTGACCCGCCGTGGTGCAGGATCCGTTCGCGCCGCTGGGAAGCTTGCAAACGGGCGCGGCTTGCGGGCTGATGCCGATTCCGCTAATCGTCGGGTTGTTCAAATACGTGCGGTTGAAAATATTGGTGAATTCCGCACGCAGATTCAAGCTCATAGTTTCGCGAATGCGGAATTGCCGCCCGAAGCCAAGGTTCTCCACAGGCCGGCGCTCGCCGCGGAAATCGCTGTAGTACTGCTGTCCGCCATACTGGCCTGGACCCGGATCGGCCCACGCGGCCGGATTTAATACGAAGGTCGTGTTGGGATCGATACAGTGGCAATTCAGATCCTTTAGGAAGAGCGGCTGTCCCGTCCGGACTTGATATTGGCCCGTTTGGAACGTGAGATTGCTGATGGTCCCCAGAGCCAGCGCGGAGGGATATCCAGTGGCGTTGGCGGTGGGCGCGGAAAGCGGAGTCCCGCTGGCATAATACACGAAGGGATTGAACATCCAGTCGCGCACCAAGAACGAGACCGCTTTGGGGCCCCACTTGGGAGTCGTGTAGGTAAGGCCGACCCTCATCACCAACGGTTGATCCAGCGACGAGATCCCCTTGGCCAGTGCCCGGTTCTGGACGTCCGGCGTTCCGGCGAAAGTGTCCATCGATTTCGACCAGGTGAAGGCCCAATCGAACTGAAGGCCTCTGGAGAAACGCTTGGTGGCTGTCAATTGAAGAGCGTTGTACCAACTGTCGCCGAGGGGCGGATTGACCAGGCTAATGGAGCCGTATTGCGGAAGCGGCCGCAACGATTGAGCCACTGACAGGGTGGTTGGAAACCCGGCGAACGGAAGGTGGTTCTGGAACTGTTTTGCGGCGGCTGAACCGACGGGGGCAAGCAAGATGGCCAAGTCGGACGGATTGTTCAGATTCAGACCATACTGGTTCAATATCGCTGTACTCAAGTAGTTGTAGTTAGTAAGCGCGGAGCCAACATAAGTGGGCCACCAGATTCCGCGGTTGCCGATGTAGGCGGCCTGCACGACGAGGTCGCGGGCGAGTTCGCGCTGCACACTAAAGCTCCATTGATATTGCCGGGCAGGCCGTCCGGCGTTCTGGTCGTAATACTGCGGGCCAGCGCTGGCATAGACTCCGCCGACCGGATAAAACCCCGGGCTGAAGTTGGGCCATGCGATCTGGGCCGGCGTTAACGGCGAGCCATTGATCGCCACGCCTTGCCCCAGCGTCATGATGGGCATGCCAAGATCCGTGGAGGGACCGAAGCGGTTCGCCGCCGCGGCATTTCCACTGGCGGCGCCGAAAACCTGCGCCACTCCGGTGCCTGTGTATTCCACACCGAAACCGCCGCGAAACACCGTCTTTTCGAAGGCCTGATAGGCAAAACCGAACCGCGGGCCGAATCCCCAGGGGTAATTATGCGCAAAGGAACAGCCACAAGTGGCCTGATAGATGGTCGCGCCGGGATGTCCGCCGGCGCTGGGGTCGGCCAGGTTCGGCGCCAGGTTCGGAGCGCGCCCGTATTGCTCTTTGTACCAAGTCGAATAGTCGTAGCGAAGGCCGAGGTCCAGCGTCAACTTGCGCGTCACCTTCCAACTATCCTGCGCATAGAACCCCCACTGCTGCTTGCCGAAACGCACGCGAGAGGGCGGATCGATTTCGGCTGTGTCCACCGCGCCCAGTAAGAAACTGGCGTATGGAAACCCGATGTGATTGGGTCCGATGCTGGCGCTGCTCGTGCTGGTCGCCGTGTTCAGTGCGACCACGTAAGGCATCGCCGTCTGCGCGCTGCTGAAGCCATAAGTTCCCTGGAGATTGCTGACCGTGATGGTGTAGCTTCCATCGAACTCGACGTTGCCCCCGAATTTGAAAGTGTGATTGCCCTTTACCCACGTCAGGCTGGCAATGGAATCCACGATGCTGTAGACGTTGTCGGCGCGCCCGGGAGGACCAATCTGAGGCTCGGCCGCTGGAACAGTGGTGCTGCCGAAGCCCCCCGCAGTGGCATCGTTGAGGCCGGTGAAACTGGGGAAGGTAGCGGGCCGCTGGAAGGCTTGGCTGCACAGGCCGATGCCCGCGCAAGCGTCGTAATCCGGCGTCACCGAAGGCCGCCCCAAATAGTCGGTGTCATACCCAGCGCCCAGATGGAGCAGAAGCGTGGGGGTGATGGTGTGGTCGTAGTTCAGTCGCTCCCGGTGCGAATAGATGCCGCCGCCAAAAGTGTAGGAAACCGGTTGAGGCAGCCCGTCTTCGCCGTAACCGGACTGCGTATAGGTCATCGTGCGACCCCAGAAGAACGATAGCTTGTCTTTGGGGCCGATGATGTGATCGATCTTGAGCGAAGGCGCTTCTGTGTCCCGGCTCACTGGTTCGGTGTTTTGAAAATTATTCACCACGCCTGCGGCGTTGCAAGGCGGTCCGGCGACGCAGAACGGGAGCGGCAGCATGTTCTGGACCTTGAGCGCGACCGGATCGAAGCGCGCGACCGGGATTTGGTTGTTTGGAAACGGATTGGTTACGGTCTGTCCGTTCACCACTTGGCGCGTCGTCGGATCGTAGATCGTGTTCGCGATGATTGGGCGGCCTAGCGGATCGGTCCCCAGATTCTTGTTGCCGGCGGCGGTAATGGCCGCGCTGAAGTCACCGTTGCGGTAGGCTTGCGTGGGAATGGAGAATGCGGCGGGAAGGAAGTTCTGGTTCTGAAGGAACTGCTCCCAACTAAAGAAGAAGAAGGTTTTGTCACGGCCGTTGTAGACTTTGGGAATCCGTATGGGTCCGCCCAACGTCAAGCCGTAGTCGTTGCGGCGCTGCGTGGGCCGCAGCAACCCTCCGTTACCGTTATTGGTGAATGGCTGGCCGGCATTCAAAAATTCGTTCTGGAAATATTCGTACAGGCTGCCGTGGAACTGATTTGTCCCCGATTTCATCGTTATGTTCATGACGGCGCTGCCGGCTTGGCCGAATTCCGCGGAGTAGTTGCTGGTTTGAACCGTCCATTCCTGAATGGAATCCATGCCCGGCTGATTCTGCTGGTTGGCGCCTTGACCGAGAATGTTGGTGCCATTCATGCCGTCGATCAGGACAGTCTCCGAACCGGCCACTCCGCCGTTGATGCGCACCGTCGGGCCTGTAAAAGAAGGACTGGGTTGATAAAACGCGCCCGGCAGCATCGCCACGATGTTGAATGGATTCCGGATGCCGGAGGAGTTCTGGCCCACGGTAAGCAGCGGGAGCGTGTCCATCGTCTGCGTCGCGACCGTGTTGCTCAACTCGCCGCTTTCGGTTTTCAGCAATGTGGCTTCGCCACTGACGGTGACCGATTCCGCGGCATTGCCGACTTCGAGCGTGGCATCCACGCGGATGGTCTGCGCCGCCTGAACGACGAGGCCGGACCGGACGTATTTCTTGAACCCGGGAACCGTAACGGATAGCGCATAGTTTCCCGACGGCAATTGGACGATCGTGTAGTTGCCGGTATCGGAAGCGGCGACCGGGTACACGGCGCCGGTATCGCTATTGCGCGCCTCCACCGCGGCGTTCGCGACCACCGCGCCCGCCGGATCGGAAATGGTTCCGGTTATAGTTCCGCGATCGCTCTGCGCAAACAGGGCGAGAGCGGAAACGAGAAAAGCAGAAACAAACCTCAAACGCATACTAACCCCTTTCAAGCCGACCGGGCGGGAAAACGGGCCGGCGTAAGCCAATACCTTCTCCTTAACCCGGCGTGAGTGAAAGAAGTATATCAAAGAAAATTTCACCCCCCAGCTTGATGGATGGCGTCAGAATTGAAATTGCGCCACCAACTGGCCCGTCCTTGGCTGATAGAGCAACGTCGAGGTATTAACGGATCCGAAGCCGGAGACGATCTGCAGGCCCGGCGTTGAGCACGCGCCGTTGGCCCCGCTCGGAAGCTTGCAAACCGGCGCGGTTTGCGGACTTGTCACACTCGGATTGTTCAGATATACGCGATTGAATATATTTTGGAATTCCGCCCGGATGGCCAAACTGGACCGTTCCCGAATACGGAACTGACGGCCGAATGCGAAATTCTCGACGGGGCGCCGCTGCCCGCGGAAGTCGCCGTAATAATAGGCTCCGCCGTATTGGCCAGGGGCCGGATTGGTCCATGCCGCCGGATTCAACACAATCGAGGTATTGGGATCGAAGCAGTGGCAGTTCAGATCGTTAACATACAGAGGCTGGCCCGGCACTCTTAGTTGGGCATTGCCCGCGAAGCCGAATCCTTGCGCGGCCTGGAATGTGATGTTATTGATGGTGCCGGACGCCAGCGCGCCTGGATATCCGGCGGTGTTGGCCGTAGGAGCGGACAAGGGTATTCCGCTCGCGTAATAGACGAAGCCGTTCAGGAACCAATCCCGAACCACATACGACACGGCTTTCGGGCCCCATTTCGGCAAGGTGTAAGTGAACCCGGCGCGGGTTACCAGCGGCTGATCGAGAGATGAAACGGCCTTGGCAAGCGAGAGGTTCTGAACGTCCGGCGTTCCACCGAAGGTATCGAGCGACTTTTGCCAAGTGAATCCGAAGGTCACTTGCAGGCCGTTAGAGAGCCGCTTATTGGCCGAAATCTGAAGCGAGTTGTACCAGGTATCGCCGAGGGGCGGGTTCACGGCGCCGAGCCCGGCGTTGAACTGCGGGAACGGGCGCAGGGCTTGAGCCACCGCCGCGGTGAGGGGGAAGCCGGCAAAGGGAATCTTGTTCTGGAATCTTCCGGCCGCGGTCGAACCGATAGGCGCAAGCAGGGTTGCCAAATCGGCCGGGTTGTTTAAACTCAGCCCGTAATAGCTCAAAAGGGCCGTGCTTAAGTAGTTGTAGTTGGTGAGGGGGCCGACGGCGGTCCACCAGGCGCCCCGATTGCCAATATAGGAACCCTCCACTACCAGATTCCGCATCACCTCGCGCTGAACGCTGAAGCTCCATTGAAGCTGACGCGCGGGCCTTCCGGCCTGAGGATCGTAGTATTGCGGGCCGGTGCCTGGGATCACTCCCGCGATTGGATAATAGCCAGTGCTGAAATTGGGCCATGCGATTTGCGCGGGGGTTAAGGGCACGCCATTCACGGTGACGCCCTGGCCCCAGATCATCAGCGGATCTCCAGGAATGGAAGCGGGACCCAGGGGGTTGCTGGCTTGGGCAGCTCCGGTGGTGCCGTTATACGCCGTGCTCGCGTACACAACGCCAAAGCCGCCGCGGAGCACCGTCTTGGGCAGGATCTGGTACGCCACGCCCAGCCGCGGCCCAAACGCCCAAGGGTAGTTATGCGTGAAGTCGCAGTGGCATGTCGCCTGGTAAGTGACGGCGCCGGGCTGACCTCCGGCGGCGGGGTTCGCCAGGTTCGGCGCGAAATTCGGCGACCGGCCGTATTGTTCCTTGAAGTAGCGCATATAGTCGTAGCGCAGGCCGATATCGAGGGTCAACTTGCGTGTCACCTTCCAACTGTCCTGGCCATAGAAGCCCCACTGCTGCTTTCCGTACCGTACGTCCGAGTAGGGGTTAATGTTGGCCGTGTCTACAGCTCCCAGCAAGAAGCTCGCGTACGGAAAGCCGATGTGATTGGTTCCTATATTGGCCGTGCTTACGCCTGTGGAAGTGTTCACCACGTACGGCATCGCGGTTTGGCCGCTGCTGAAGGCAAAATTATCGGAGCTGAATGCCTGAGTGTAGTTCCCGCCGTTGCGCAGCTCTCCGCCGAACTTGAAGGTGTGGTTCTCCTTGACCCAGGTCAAACTCGCGATGGAGACGAATTGTTGGTAAAGATTGTCAACGCGGGCGATCGGACCTAGCGGCTGTGTTGTGCTTCCGAAACCTCCGGCCAAGGGATCGGAAAGCCCGGTGATGTTGGGGAAAGTAATGGGACGAATAAACGCTGAGCTGCACAAACCGATTTGGCCGCAGGCGTCGTAATCGGGCGTGACGGAGGGCCGGCCCAAATCGTCGGCATCGAACCCCGCGCCCAAATGCAGAAGAATGGTCGGCGTGATTGTGCGGTCGTAATTCAGACGCTCGCGGTGCGCATAGATCGCGCCGCCGAATGAATATGAAATGGGCTGGGGCAATCCGTCCGCGCCGTAGTAGGTAAGGGACGTGGTTCGAGTCTCTCCCCAGAAAAATGAGATTTTGTCCTTCGGCGAGATGATGTGGTCGAGTTTCAACGAAGGGACCTCGGTACGACGCGTGTACGGTTCGGTATTCTGCCAGTTACTAACGACGCCGGATGCGTTACAAGGCGCGCCCGCCACGCACAAGGGCAGAGGCATCATCTTTTGGATGTTCAAGGAAACCTGATCCATGCGCGTCGGCGGAATCTGGTTATTAGGAAACGGGTTCGTGACGATTTGGCCGTTGGGAGCCATCTGGCGCGTCGCGGGGTCGTAAATTGTATTGGCTATGATGGCCCGGCCGAGGGGATCGGTCCCGAGATTCCTGTTTCCGGCCGCGGTGATCGCGGCGCTGAAATCGCCGGCGCGGTATGCCGCCGTAGGAATCGATTGTACGCCCGGCAATTGATTTGTGGTGTTCAGGTATTGCTCCCAATTGAAAAAGAAGAAGCTCTTGTTGTGGCCGTTGTATACCTTGGGAATCCAAATCGGCCCGCCCAGGGTCGCTCCGTAGTCGTTTCGTCTCACCGTCGGCCGGATATGTTCGTTGGGGCTGCCCGGCTGCAGGGTAAACGGTTGGGCGGAATTCAGGAATTCATTTTGGAAGTAGTTGTACCCGCTGCCGTGAAATTGGTTGGTGCCCGATTTCATGGTGACGTTATGCACGGAACTGCCCGCCTGCCCGAATTCCGCCGAGTAGTTGCTGGATTGAACGGTCCATTCCTGCACGGCATCCATTCCAGGCTGCGTTTGCTGGTTAATCCCCTGGCCCATCAAGTTGGAGCCGTCCATGCCATCGACAAGCAGCGTTTCCGAGGAGGTGGCTCCGCCGTTCACACGGACCGTAGGCCCGGTAGTGAAGCCTGTGTTTACGGGCTGGAAGTACGCGCCCGGCAACAGCGCAACGATGGCGTAGGGGTTGCGAAGTCCTGAACTGCTCGCTCCGACTTGCAACAGCGGAAGAGCATCCATCGTTCTAGTCTCGACGGTTTGACTCAATTCGCCGCTTTCGGTCTTGAGCATCGGCGCCTCGGCGGTGATGGTGACGGATTCCGCGGCATTGCCGACCTCAAGCTGGGCGTCCACGCGTATGGTTTGCGCTGCCTGAATAATCAGGCCAGTGCGGATGTATTTTTTGAACCCGGTGACGGTGATCGTGACATCGTATGTGCCCGCCGGAAGTTCTGGGATGGTATAGTTGCCCGTTTCTGAAGCGGCCACCGGGTACATGGCTCCGGTTTCGGTATTGCGAGCTTCGACCGCGGCGCTTGCGACCACCGCGCCCGCTGGATCCGAGATGGTTCCAGTAATCGTTCCGCGATCGCTCTGTGCAAACGCGGCGGCGGCGAAAACAAGGAGGAACACAACTTTGTGACGCATTCGAGAATCCCCTTCCTCGGTCATGGAGGTAAATAAGACGGAGCCGCGTGCGCTGGCAAAGCTCCGCGAAATGTCTAAAGAGAATACTCCCGCGGCGAGTGCTCGGCAACCCCTACTTCGCCTGCCCTGCTTCGCCCGCCCTACTTCGCCTGCCCTGCTTTGCCTGCCCTACTTTGCCGCCCCGAAGCGCCGGCGCTTAATTGCAGAACTTCACGTAACCGCTCAGGCGGGCTAAAGCCCGCCGCAGGCTCAAGCCTGCCCCACAGCGGCTTGGACGCCCAACTTGTGCCAATTAGGTGCTAGCGCTTGATGGGGATTTTCACAAGGAGGGCAAAGATCCCGGAGCCAATCAGCGCGGCGGCGACCGACCACAACCCGCCCGCATACTCGCCGGTCCGTGTGCTGAACCAGCCTATGACGGAAGGCCCCGCGAATCCGCCAATGTTGCCCGCGGCGTTAATCAGACCGATGCTTGCCGCAGCGGCGCTGGATCCGAGTATGGTGCTGGGAATCGCCCATAGCGGACCGTATCCCGCGGTAATTCCGGCCGTCGCGACGGAAAACAGCGCGAGAGCGATCGCGACATTCAAGGAGCGGATCGCAAAGAACGTTAGCGCGATTCCGGCGATCATGCGCGGAACGGCGGCGTGCCAGCGGCGCTCGCCGAGGTGGTCGGACCGCCAGCCCACTATGAGCATCGCCGGAACAGCGATCATCGACGGGATGGCGGTGAGCAGCGCCGTCGTTGCGGCCGTGAGACCGCCGACGCGCTGAAGGATTTTCGGCAGCCATAGACTCAGCCCGTATTCTCCGGTGGTGCCTCCGAAATAAGCGAGACAGAGAAACCAGACGTCGCGATGGCGAAACACAGCGGAGAGCGGCATGCGCGCCGCCTGCTTGTCGGTAGCCTCGCGCTGCAGCTCGCGTGTGAGCCAATCGCGTTGTTCCGAGCTTAACCAGCGCGCATCACGCGGACGATCCGTCAAATACACCAGGCTGACGATGCCCAAAACCAGCGCAGGCCCGCCCTCGACGATTAGCAGCCATCTCCAGCCTGAAAGGCCCAGCCAGTTTGCGTCGATTAGC
This sequence comes from Bryobacterales bacterium, assembly GCA_019261985.1. GTDB lineage: Bacteria > Acidobacteriota > Terriglobia > Bryobacterales > Bryobacteraceae > Palsa-187. Next base: position 73,955 of record JAFAQY010000138.1, read on the forward strand.
GCCGCGGAGATCGGGGCGGCGATTACTCTCGATACCGGTATCGCAGCCATGAACAATGCGACGGCTTTGGCGCGATCGCCTTGCCGGTACCAGTGGCTAAGATACGTAATCACACCCGGAAAGAATGCCGCCTCTGCGATCCCCAGCAGAAACCGCATGCTGTAAAACTCGTGCCTGGTTGCGATGAATCCGGTGGCCGAGGCAACCAATCCCCACGCGATCATGGTGGCGGCCATAGTCTTGCGCGCGCTCCAGCGCTCCACGAGCATCGCGCCGGGAATCGCAAGCAGCGTGTATCCGAAAAAGAAGACGCCGGAGCCGAATCCGAAGACTGCATCGGAGAAGCCGAGCTCTTGCGTCATCCGCAGGCCGGCGAAGCTGATATTGGTTCGATCGATGTAGGCCACCACATACAGCAGGAACAGAAACGGCATTAAGCGGGAGGTGACGCGGCGGCGGGTGCTTTCCGCGAGATCGGCGGGGGCGGTGCTCAGGTTCGCAATCGGATCAGCATAGCATGCGCAGCTTAAACGGCTGCTACTGCCAGTCGATGTTCAAGTCGGTAGTGCCGCCATCGTGCACCTCGACATTCGACTCGCGTTTTTCGGCGCCCTTGGCGACTTCCACGTGATGCCGCCCCGGCGCGACGGTAAACATTGCGGGCGTGCGGCGCGATTGGACCTTACCGTCGATGGAGACGGCAAGCCCGGGAGGATTGCTGGTGACGCTGACCGTTCCCGCTGATTTCTCCAGGTTCACGATGATACCCGTGTCGCGAGGGATCTCTATGATCCGCCGTTCTTCGCGATATCCGGGGCTGTTAACCGTGAACGTGTGGCGTCCGGGCGGAAGCGGAATTTCGCACGGAGTATCGCAGTGTAAGTTGGGATCGTTATCGAAGATCGCAGTGCTCCCTGGCGGAGTAGCAGTGAGTTCGAACGTGCTCGGTTCAGGCAGCGGTGGAGCATTGCCGGGCGCATCGGTCGCGCCCGCTTCCTTCTGCGCAGGCGCCGGGGTCGGCGCGCGGGCGTCGCCGGCGGCCTTGGTTTCAGGCGCGGGCAATGCAGAGGCATCGGGAGAAGGCTCTACCGCGGTGGACGGCTGCTTAGGTTGGGGCTCAGGCGCGGGATTTTCGGTCCCAACGATCTGCTTTTCTGCCCCTGAACGGATTGCGAAGAACGCCCCGGCCGAAATCGCGGCCGCGGCCGCGATCATAAAGATCGCGTTGCGCACGGTGTGCCGCGGCTCTGGCCGGCGCCGCGGTGGAACGGGAGCAAACGTCGCCGGCGCTGTTGGCTCCAATTTTGGCGTCGCGATGCTCCCGGTGGTCGGCATATTTTGCATCGTGTTGCGGGGCATCGGGGCCCAATCGGGAGTGGCCCTGCATGCCGCCGCTAACACGCCGATAAATTCCTCGCACGTTTCGTAGCGGTCCGCCGGTTGTTTCGCCATCGCCCGTCGGAGTACTGTTTCGACGCGCGGTCCAAGCGTCGGATTTAAACGCTGCGGCGCAACAAAATCCTCCCGCACCACCTTGAACAGCAGAGTAGGCAAATAATCGGCGGCGAAGGGCTTCTCGCCCGTAAGCGCCTCGTATACGGATGCAGCCAGTGAAAATTGATCGGCGCGTCCGTCTATCTCCGGCACCCCTTGAATCTGCTCCGGCGACATATAACTGGGGGTGCCCATCATGGTGCCCGTTAGGGTCATGGTCTGCGACACAATTTTGGCTACGCCGAAATCCGTCACTTTGGCCGTTCCGTCGCTATCGATCATGATGTTGGCGGGCTTCACGTCGCGGTGCACAATGCCTTTTTTGTGGGCGTAATCCAGAGCGGCGGCGGTCTGGCGAAAAATGCGAAGCAGGAAATCCTTGTCGGGCGGCTGCGCGGACGCCATCATGCGGTCCAGCGGAGGGCCGTTGACGAATTCCATGAAGATGTACGCCATG
>JAFAQY010000039.1 GCA_019261985.1 Bryobacterales bacterium
CTATGCACGAAACGGCCAAACAAAACAACAACCTATAGGAGGAGAGCAGAACTAGTCGGATCTCAACAGCTTTCCCCGACTACAGATCGGATATCAGAACCGCGCAGGAGGAATGGTCTGCGCGCATAATTTAGGTGCCAAGCCGCCCGGACGGGTGTGACAAAAGTAGACCAGCGCGATTGGCAATCGCGCGCAGGTTGGCAACCTGCCCCACCTTAGCCTTCCAAAATCACGAAAGCCATCGCCTGCGCCGCCGTATGGGTGAGCGAAAGCGAAATCGCGGTTACGCCCAATCGCGCCGCGATCTCCGCGGCTTTGCGATAAAGCTTCAGAGTGGGGCGACCCGACGGAAGGTTCGCGACCTCCAGATCCTGCCAGCTTAGGCCGCCGCTCCAGCCGGTTCCCAGAGCCTTCATCCCCGCTTCCTTTGCCGCGAACCGGGCCGCGTAGCGCTCCCACCTATTGGCTTTGCTCTCCGCATACGCGATTTCGCGCGCTGTGTAGAGCCGCTCGACAAGACGGCGGCCATAGCTGGAAGTAATCGCTTTCTGAATACGGCTAACCTCGCAAATGTCGATCCCTGTACCCACAATCATTGGTCATCCGATGATAGCCGATGCCTCGAAGTTAGAATGAAATTTGCACCGCTTTTTCGTCAAAACCTTCGGATGCCGCGCCTCTCAGGCAGATGGCGCCGCGCTGGAATCGGCATTGGCCGCGCGCGGGCTGGCCAACACGCATGGAGCATCCGATGCGGATCTGGTGGTCCTCAATACTTGCACGGTCACAGCCACCGCCGACGACGAAGTTCGCCAAACCATCCGCCGCATTCATCGCCAAAGCCCGTCCGCGCGAATTCTGGTCACGGGGTGTTATGCGCAGCGCGCGCCCGAGGAAATCGCGGGACTGCCGGGAGTATGGATGGTGGCTGGGAACTCGCATAAGGTGCAAATCCCGGATTTGGTGGCGGATGCAACGCCGTATCACGGCCAAGTGCATGTGGGAGACATCTTCTCCAACCGCGATTTCCTCGCGAGCCCTGTCGAAGACGCATTGGGAGACCGGACGAGACCCAATTTGAAGATCCAGGATGGCTGCAACAACCGGTGTTCCTTCTGCATTATTCCGTTCGTGCGAGGCCGAAGCCGGAGCTCCCCCGCCGATCAGGCGATCGATCAAGTGCGTAGACTGGCGGAGAAATACAAAGAAATCGTTCTGAGCGGCATCAATCTGGGCCGCTGGGGCCGCGATCTGCCCGGCGGAATGCGCTTGGCCGACCTGGTTCGACGGATGCTCGATGAATCGCCGGTTGAACGCTTGCGCCTTAGTTCCGTCGAACCCATGGATTGGTCGGACGATCTGCTTGGATTGGTTGCTTCGTCACCGCGAATTGCAAAGCACGTCCACGCGCCCCTGCAATCCGGATCCGACCGTGTGCTTCGAAGAATGCATCGCAAGTACCGGCCTCGGCATTATGCCGACCGGATTCTAAAGGCTCGCGCGCTGATGCCTGGCTGTGCGGTCGGGGCCGATGTTATGACTGGATTTCCGGGTGAAACCGAGGAAGAGTTCGAGGAATCCAAAGCCTTCATCGAAGCGCTCCCATTCACATATCTGCACGTGTTCACCTATTCCGAGCGGCCCGGCACTCCCGCGGCCGACTCCGCTACCCAAGTGCCAGTCGAAGTCCGTAAACGCTGGACGCATATTCTGCGGGAACTTGGATCGCGAAAGAATCTCGAATTCCGCAGAGCTATGCTCGGGCGCACGCTTTCATCCGTCACCATTGAAGCTGGCCGAACCGCGCTCAGCGATAACTATTTGAAGATCACGCTCGCCCCCGCTAGGCAACCGAATCAAATTGTGAATGTGAAGATTGGCGGTTTGACGAAAGACGGCTTAAGCGAAACAGGGCTTCTGCCCGTCTTATAAATCACATCTCCCGCCGGTTCTCGAGCGATTTGGAAATCGTGACTTCATCGGCGAATTCCAGGTCGCTTCCAACCGGAATGCCCATAGCTATCCGCGTCACCTTAATTCCGAGCGGCTTCAGAAGCTTCGACAGATACACTGCCGTGGCTTCGCCTTCCACGGTTGGGTTGGTCGCGATAATAATTTCGCGAATACTGTTTTCGGAGATCCTCGTTAAAAGGCCTTTGATCTTTAACTGCTCCGGCCCGATCCCCCGCAGCGGCGAAATAGCTCCGTTCAACACGTGATAAAGACCCTCGAACGTGCGCGTGGTTTCGATGGGCAGAATATTGTGCGGCTCTTCGATGACGCAGATTTGCGAGCGGTCGCGATGCGGGTCGCGGCAATAGGGGCACAGTTCGGCGTCGCTAATATTGTTGCATTCGGCGCAGATGCCGAGATTGTCCTTTACATCCAGAAGAGCCGTGGCCAGCCGCTGCGCGTCGTCCCGCGACGTCCGCAGCACATGGAAAGCCAGCCTTTGCGCGGATTTTTGCCCAATTCCGGGCAAGCGTCGGAATTCATCAATCAGCCGCTGCAAGGGCGCGGCGAAATCAGGCATAAGTATGAGACTCGCATGGTGGGGTCCAAAGGCGCAACACAAAAACGCCCATTCACGTTAGAATTGGGGTGAGTGAGTCCAGAACAGTTCTACGTCTCTGTCGCAATCGGCCCCGCCGTGACGCTGATTGTCGTGTTGGTTGGAGTGTTCCTCAACAACAGCAGAATAAACCAATTTGAGAATTCGCTAAACAAGCGTATTGACGATTTAGATCGCCATTTAAATCAGCGAATCGATGACCTTCGGGACGTGCTTCGTGCGGAGATGGCTAGAGATCACAGCGAAATGTTGATGAAGTTCGCGGATTTAGACCACCGCATTAACGGACTAGACGAACGCCTCACCCGCATCGAAAACTCGCTGGGCCTGAATCGCCCGTAGCCGCCTACATCAAGCCCGGCGGCAGCCCCAACCCACCCAACAATGAAGCCGTAATCCGCTGCGACTCTTCGTCCACCTTCTTCGCGGCTTCGTTGCATGCGGCCATCACGAGATCCTGAAGCATCTCCACATCGCCTCCGACCTCCGGGTCGATCTTGACGCCGGTCACGTTTTTGTGACCGTCCATACTCACCGACACCATTCCGCCGCCGGCAGACGCATCCACGCGTATCTGAGCGATCTCCTCCTGCATCTTTTGCTGCATTTTCTGGGCTTGCTGCATCATGGCCTGCATGTTTCCCGGCATCTTCATACTTCGTTCTCCCTTAAGTTCCGTACCGTCCTCACCTGGCTTCCAGGGAAGACCTCTTGAAATTGGCGCACTTCAGGATGCGCCAGCGCCCGCCCGGTGGTGTCGTCCTGCGCAGGCGCCGCGTTCGTGGCCGGCTGCGGCGCAACATCTCCAATTTTCACCGTAATTCGCACCGCCCGGCCGGCTGCCTGTTTGACAGCGGACTCGAACTCCGGTCCCCTCAAGTAAGCCTGATACATTTTCGGCGTGGTGAAAACCACCTCGGCCGCGGATTCGGCTACCTCGGAGTGCTCGATGGCATCGGCCAAGTGGGTTCGCTTGGCTTCGAGTAGCGCGCCATGCAGCCGGGACCGCAGGTCTCCCGAAGGGGCGCGAGATGGCGCCGCTGGGGCCGGCTTCGGAGAAGGTTTGGGTGGAGTTGAAGGCGCGCTTCCGCTGAGCGACGCCAGCGCCTCCTCGATCGGCTGCAAACGGCCGGCGTGAACCAGTCGAAGCAAGCCCATCTCGAGATGCAGCCGCGGTTGCAACGAGGTCTGCAAATCCTTGAATAGGTCGAGGCTGAGCTTCAGATAACGGGTGAGGTCTTCCTCTCGAAACAGCGCCGCGGTTGCCGCAAGCCGCTCCTGTTCGGCGGGGGTAGCCGCAACCAGGCGCGATGGGGCGCCTTCGATTTTCACGACCAAAAGATTTCGGATGTAACGCGCCAACTCTCGCGCGAAGTGCTGCAGTCCGCGGCCGTTCGCCTCCAATTCGGCTACGATCTCGAGCATGCGCTTCGTATCGCCGGCCGCCAGCGCCTGCGCCACCTGCTCCAGGGATTCGGCCGCGAACATTCCAAGCAGCGATCGCACCTCTGCGGCATTCAGCGTGTTTCCGCAGCACGCGATGGCTTGATCCAGCGCCGATAGCGAATCGCGCACGCTGCCTTCGCCCGCTTGCGCCAGCACGCCGAGCGTCTCCTTATCCGCCTCGATCCCCTCCAGCCGGGCGATCTCCTCCATCCGCCCTATGAGCTCGTTGAAATCGACAGACCGGAAATTGAACTGCTGGCACCGCGAGGCGATGGTGATCGGAATTTTGTGCGCTTCCGTAGTGCAGAGCAGGAACACCACCCATTCGGGCGGCTCTTCCAGTGTCTTCAGCAGCGCATTAAATGCTTCCGAAGTGATCTGATGCGCTTCGTCGATTATGAAGATCTTGTAGCGATCGCGCGCGGGGCGGTAGCGGACGTTTTCGCGCAGCTCGCGCATTTCGTTGATGCCGCGGTTGGAGGCGGCGTCGATCTCGATCACGTCCACTGCCGAGCCGGAAGCGATCTCGCGGCAGCTCGAGCAGACGCCGCAGGGCGTAGCCGTAGGACCCTGTTCGCAATTCAGGCAGCGCGCGAGAATGCGCGCAACCGTGGTTTTGCCCGTGCCGCGCTGGCCGGAAAAGATGTAACCGTGCGCAATACGGCTTTGCTTGATGGCGTTTTCGAGAGTGGTTTTGACGTGCTCCTGACCGATCAGCTCGGCAAACGCCTGCGGCCGGTATTTGCGAGCGATGACTTGGTACATGATTGCCCGGGAAGGAATTAGATCATATGCCAGACCCCGGGTAATCCGCGGCACACAGGTTAAACCACTACCGTTGCTTCCTTCCGGACCTGGCGGGGTTCGCGGCCGCCCGTTGCACGAAGCCCGGAGCCTGACAACCTACTATGCTAGCAGTTAGAAATCGGCTGGCTACAGCCCGCCATGGGGCAGGCTTGAGCCTGGATAGCGTCGGGATAAACCGGCGCGAAGCAGTGAAGGAAAGAGTCATACAGGAGGGGTAGCGAACCATCCTGACCCCGAGCCATGTGAGGGCGGCCGGAAACGACGCACAAACAGTGGGGCAGGTTGCCAACCTGCGCGCGATTGCCAATCGCGCTCGGCGGCTCAACCAAAGAGCCCGCACCCGTTTTTCACCATTTTTTCAGAGTCAAATGGTTCACTGGTAGATAGCCGAAGCCACGCCATTGTCAAACCACCCCATTGTTAAACAAAGATGAATCCCCGCAAGCTCATCCTTTTTACGTGCCTTCCTTTTTGCGCCTTTGCCCAGGACTCGCCGCCGGCGATAAACCTTGAGAACGCCCTCGTTCGCGCCCGCCAATATGGAGGCCAGGTCCAAAGCGCCAATCTCGCCGTCCTCACCGCGCGCGAAGATTGGGTGCAGGCGCGCGCGAATCGGCTGCCCTCGCTCAACGCCTTCAATCAGTTCATTTACACGGAGGGCAACGGAACTCCGTCAGGTGTCTTCGTCGCCAATGACGGCGTGCACGTGTACAGCCACCAGGCCATCGTTCACCAAGAAGTGCTGGCATTTTTTCGGCAGGGGGAAGTCCGGCGAGCCCTCGCCGCCGAGGCGGTAGCCCAGGCGCGCGTTGAGGTCGCGGCCCGTGGTCTCAACGCCACGATTATTCAGGATTACTTCGCGATCGTCTCCGCCCAGCGCAAGCTCACCAACGCGCAGACCGCGCTCCAGCAATCGCAGCGATTCTATGAGATCACACAGCAGCTTGAACAGGGCGGGGAAGCGGCGCATTCAGACGTCGTCAAAGCCCAAATCGATCTGCGCCAGCGGCAGCGCGATCTCGCCGACCAGGAAGCCGCGATTCAAAAATCCAAAATTGCGCTTGGCGTGTTTCTCTTCCCGACCTTCACCGCCGAATTCAACGTGGTCGACGATCTTTCCGAGATCCCGGTCCTTGAACCACTCGCCGAAGCGCAGGCGCAAGCCTACTCCACCAGTCCCGATCTCCAGGCGGCCAGAACCGGCGTGCTCGAATCCGGATATGAAGTGACCGTTGCGCGCTATGCGTACCTGCCATCCTTCGCGATTGACTTTTTCTACGGCATTAACGCCAATCAGTTCGCGGTTCGCACCCATTATCCGGATGACTCCGGCCCGAATGGCATGTCCTCGCGCCAAAATCTGGGCTACGTCGCCCAAGCCACCCTGAACATTCCCGTCTGGAACTGGGGCATCACGCGCAGCAAGGTCAAGCAGGCCGAGCTCAAGCGGGATCAGGCGCGGCTCGACCTTACGCTTGCCGGTCGAACCCTGCAAGGCAATCTTGCCGCCGCCTATACCGAGGCCCGAGCGGCCCAGGCGCAGCTTGGGTCCCTCCGCGAATCCGTCGACCTTTCGAACGAGAGTCTCCGATTAACGCTGCTACGCTATCAGGCAGGTGAGGCGACAGCGCTCGAAGTTGTGGATGCGCAAACCACTTTAAACCAGGCCCGCAACGCCTATGACGACGGGCTGGCGCGTTATCGCATCGCGATCGCGAGCGTGCAAACACTTACGGGGACATTATGAGCGTGGATTTACGAAAATATTTGGCCCTTGCCGCGCTTATGGGTGGCCTGGCGCTGCTTGCGGCCTGCGGTAAGAAAGAGGCAGCAGCGGGGGGCGGTGAGGAGCAAGAGCCGCCGACGCATGTGATGGTGGAGGCGGCTTCGCGCGGCGCAATCGACCGCGTGGTGCAAGCCGACGCTGTCCTTTATCCTATAAACCAATCCAATGTGACTTCGAAGATCACCGCGCCGGCCCGGCGCGTCCTGGTCAACCGGGGAGATCACGTCCGCGCGGGCCAATTGCTGGTTGAATTGGAGAGCGGCGACTTGGCCGCGTCGGCGGAGGAGAGTCAGCAGCAGTACGAACAAGCTCAAGCTTCCTACCAAACCGTCACCGGCGCGACCGTTCCTGAAGATCGCACCAAGGCGCAGGCGGATGTGCAGACGGCGCAGCAGACCTATGATGCCGCAAAGAAGCTCTACGACAATCGCGTCCAGTTGCAGCGCGAGGGCGCGCTGGCGCAGAAGCTGGTGGACGACGCGAAGGTCGCCCTGACGCAGGCACAGAGCCAGCTAGAAACGGCGCAGCGGCATTTGGAGGCGCTGAGTCAAGTAAGCCAGCGCGAGACCGTCCGCGGCGCGCAGGCACAGATGAACGCCGCCAAGGCGCATTACGATACCGCCGCCGTCCAGCTCTCCTATGCCCGCGTGGTGAGCCCGATCACAGGCGTAGTGTCGGACCGCCCCGTTTATCCCGGTGAGATGGCGAACAGCGGTACGCCGCTGGTCTCGATTGTCGACATCTCTCAAGTCGTCGCGCGAGCGAACGTGCCCGTCAAGGATGCGGAGGCGATCAAAGTCGGCCGTCCGGCCCGCATTTCCGGACCCGACGGCGATCTCCCGGGCAAGGTGACCGTGGTCAGCCCGGCCGTCGACCCGAGCACCACCACGGTTGAGGTTTGGGTACAGTTGGCCAACCCGGGAGAGCGGTTAAAACCGGGTGACACCGTGCGCGTCGCCATCATCGCGGAAACCATCCAGAACACCACGATTGTACCCGCAGCCGCGCTGCTGAATTCCGATACCGGCACTCCTAAAGTGATGGTGATTTCGAGCGACAACGTAGCCCACGAGCGGATGGTCTCCGTCGGCGTCCGCCAAGGCGATCGCGTGCAGATTTTAGGCGGCGTGCAGGAGGGCGAACAGGTGGTCGTTTCCGGTGGCCTAGGGCTAGAAGACAAAGCCAAAGTAGTAGTGGAGCAGCCCAAGGAAGAGGATGAAGACGAAGACCAATAATGTAGGGCGTAATGTAGGGCGGACCCCTTGGTCCGCGGCCGGCCCCCAGGCCGGCCTCTTGGTGGTCAACCATGAGTGAAGTCACCACCTTCCCTCCCATCACCGAAACCGCCCACGACCACTGGACGGCGCGCTTCTCCCGCCCCGTGATCTTCGTTATCGTCACGCTGATCGCGGTGGGAGTCTATCTCGCCTTCAGCATCCCGGTCGCCGTCTTCCCCTCCACTGACTTCCCCCGCATCGTAGTAGGCGTTGACAACGGCGTCGCCCCCATCAATCAAATGCAGGTCACCGTCACGCGCTTAATCGAAGAAGCGATGAATAGCGTCCCCGGGCTGGAGAAAATCCGCTCCACCACCAGCCGCGGCTCGGCGGAAGTGAATCTGTACTTCAATTGGAGCGTCGACATGTTCCAGACGCTCCAATATGTGAACGCGGCGCTTTCGCGTGTCCAGCCGAGCCTTCCCATCACCGCGAAACTCACGTCCAACCGTCTCACGTTCGCGGCCTTCCCGATCCTCGCCTACAGCCTGACCTCGGACACAATGCCGCAAACCGATCTCTGGGAGCTGTCCAATTACACCATCAAGCCGCGCTTGAATCGCGTCAATGGCGTTTCCATGGTTGTGCTCCAGGGCGGCAAGGTCCCTGAGTTCGAGATCCAGCCCGATCCCGCCAAATTGCTTCAGGCGCAAGTCACGGTTCCCGCGATTCTCGATGCGGTCGCCAAGACGAACATGATCGATTCGCCCGGCCTGATCGAGAACAATCATGAGCTTTCACTTACTCTGGTGAGCGGTCAAACTCGCGATCCTTCTCAGATCGCCAACGTCGTCGTTCGCACCACCGATAAGGGCGTGCCGGTCCGGATCGGCGATGTGGCGCAGGTGCGTCCATCCGTAATGCCGGTCTATACCATCGTCACTGCGAACGGCAAGCCGGCGGTCCTGCTCAATATCTTCCGCCAGCCCGATAGCAACACCGTTACCGTCGCTCAATCAGTGGGTCAGGAGCTCGACAACATCAAGCAAACCCTCCCCGCGGGGGTGAAAGTGCAGACGTATTACGACCAATCGATCTTGGTGCGCGACTCCATTAAGAGCGTCCGCGATGCGATCGTGATCGGCCTCATTCTCGCCGCCATAATTCTCGTTCTCTTCCTTCGAGACTGGGGCAGTTCGCTCGTCGCCGGCCTCGTCATTCCGGCCACTATCGCCATCACGCTGATCTTCCTCCACGCGTTAGGTCAAACCTTCAATCTGATGACCCTGGGCGGATTGGCGGCCGCCGTGGGCCTGGTGATCGACGATGCAATCGTGGTGGTCGAAAATATCGTGCTCCATCGCGATTCCGGCCAGAGCCGCGCCGAGGCGATCCGCAGCGCGTTGCGCGAGATCCGCGTCCCGCTTGTCGGATCCACCATTACGCCGATCGTTGTTTTCCTGCCGCTCATCTCGATGACCGGCGTCGAAGGCACATTCTTTCGCGCGCTCGCCATCACCGTGGGAACCGCGCTGCTCACTTCCCTAGGCCTGGCCCTGACCTGGACGCCCACGCTTAGCCACTATCTCCTACGCCGCCAAGCGCCGGAAAGAGCGTCGGCGCGAGCCGACTCGCACGGCCACGTTGCCGCCACAGGCATCATGGGCCGCGTCACCCGCGCATACGTACGCGCCTTGCGTTTCGTTCTCGCCTATCCCGTCGCCCTCGCCGCCGGTTGCCTGGTCCTGATCGTCGCTTCCTACTTCTGTTATCGGGCTCTGGGAAGCGACCTGCTCCCGGCCATGGACGAGGGCACATTCATTTTGGACTACCTCATGCCCGCTGGTTCTTCGCTCGAGGATACGAATCAGGTTCTGCTTGGCGTCGAAAAGATTCTTCAATCCACGCCCGAGGTGGAGGGCACTTCACGCCGGACAGGTCTACAGCTTGGTTTGGCCGCGGTAACGGAGGCAAATACCGGTGATTTCACTGTCCGTCTAAAACCGCCTCCCAGAAAGAGCATTGACGACGTGATTTCCGACGTACGCGCGAAAGTTACGGATGCTTATCCACAGCTCGACGTAGAGTTTATTCAACTGCTGCAAGACAACATCGGCGATCTCACGGACTCGCCGGAGCCCATGGAGGTCAAGCTATTCTCCCCCGACCCGAATCTGCTCAAAGAATGGGGGCCGAAAGTCGCCGAGCAGGTGAAAAAAATCAAGGGCGTAGTGGACGTAAAGGATGGAATCGAGAATACGGTTAGCGGTACAGCCATTACCATGAGCGTCGATCCGGTGGTGGCGGCACGCTCCGGTTTCACGCCGCAGGAAATCGAGCTGAATGCCAGCGCCATCCTGCAGGGCGAGCCTGCGACCACTCCGGTAATCGTGAACGACCGCGAATACACCATTCGGGTGCGCTTTCCCGACAGCGCGCGATCGAATTTGGATCAGATCAAGAATACCGTTATCACCAGCAACACTACTGGAAAAACCGTTACGCTCGGTTCCGTCGCCAATTTTCAAACCGAGCCGGGCCAGACCGAGATCGTCCGCGAAGACCTCCAGCGCCGCATTGCGGTGACCGGGCGTTTCGAGGGGATGAGCCTGGGCGCCGGAATGGCGCAGGTGCAAAAGGTGGTTGCGGGTATGCACCTTCCCTCTTCGATTCGCATCGTCTATGGCGGGCTTTATGAGGAGCAGCAGCGCTCGTTCCGCGATTTGGTGGTTGTGCTTGCTCTGGCCATCGTGCTGGTCTTCACCGTGCTGCTGATCGAGTTCCGCAATTTTGCCGCGCCCACAGCGATTATCGCCTCCGCATTGCTTTCCACGTCAGGCGTGTTCCTGGCCCTGCTAATTACTGGCGTGACGTTCAACATCTCATCGTTCATGGGCTTGATTATGGTCATCGGCATTGTCGCGAAGAACGGAATCTTGCTCCTCGATGCCGATCAGCGATTCCGATCCGAAGGCTATTCCGTCCGGGACGCCATGATCGAAGCCGGCGAGCGCCGCCTCCGGCCCATTCTGATGACTGCGCTGGCGACAGTAGCCGGCATGATCCCGTTATCTCTAGCGATCGGCGCGGGCTCGCAGATGCTTCAGCCTCTGGCGATAGCCGTAATCGGAGGGCTACTAGCATCCATGGTCCTATCGTTGATAGTCACCCCAGCAGTCCACTATTATCTAAGCCGCCACGACTGAGCAGCAGTCCAAGCTTCCCCATCAGAGTTGAACCTTCTAAGCCAAGTGGTCAATCACCAAACCAGTAGCCAATGTCGTGGGGCAGGTTGCCAAACCTGCAGCCGATTGCCAATCGGCCTGTTCGCGCGAAGCAAACCGGCGGAAGCATCCCCACCGGGGCCCCCTTTGCCAGTCTCAGTTCCGGCCCTGCTACCGCGCATCCAATACCCCGCCGCAATCGCCGCATCGAGCTCCCGCGGCCCCCACAGCAACTGCACGCTGCCAGGAGCTGGAAGGGGCCTGCCATCTTTCATAGCCGGCTTGAATCTCCACAGCTGCACGACAAGAATCGCTTCCGGTCCCCAAACGTCTTCGGAAGCACGCTCAGTGCGCAAGTTTACCGGAATGCCAGCCTCGTTAATATCGAAACCAATCGTCGCGCTGGCAACGCACCCGATCGCCCCAATCAGCCGGCCTTCTTCATACGCGTTACGGCCGAAAATGCCGTCGCCTCGCGGGTATTCGGCGAGCAGAAAGGCGGGCCTGGAACCGCCATCGGGAGCCTTGAAGCCGACATTCACTAGGTGCCAGCGCGACTGCTTAGCCTTAAGGGAGAAGTCGACGGAAACATCCAGACTTCCCGCGATGGCGCGGCCATCTTTCCTGCTCGGCTCGAATCGCCAATTTCTGACGGCTTCAATCGCCTTCTCATCGAGGCCCAACCCAAGAGACCGAGTTATCTCAATGTCATGCGCGGCGCCATCCTCGCCAACGGCAACCTTCAATATCACGCTGCCAGCTCTGCGAGCCGTGCCTCGTCCGTGTAATCCGGCTCGGTTTTTTCAACCGCCGCCGGTGAAGTCGCGCGGCCGCACCGGACATCGAAATCGCGTTCCGAAAACCCGGCCTTTTTCAACCATCCAGCCGCGGTCGAGCCCGCAACCTCGGTGCAAACCGCTTCGAAATACTCCGCCACTGCCTGGTCATGGCGCCCGGCTGCTTCGGAAATATTAACCAAATAGATGCGCGACCAGCCGAGAACTGCCGCCAGCTGACCGTCGCCGTGAAGCGCGGCACAAATTCGCTCGCTGCTGCCTTCAACTGGCTCTGGCCCATGAGAATCAACCCAAGTTGGAAAATGATTTTGCGTGCTTGATGGATTGGCCTCGATCTTCTTGCGAAGTAGATCGGCCAAATCGCCGCCGGGAGTCTGGCCCCAAACGCACGGAAGAATCGTGCAGGCCGCGGCGAGTTGCAAACGCGATTTCACACGGATCTCCGGCGTTGGCTTCAGTATATGCGGCACTGAAAACTGATAACTGAAAACTGGATTCTACTTCCCGTTTTCGTGATGATGCACGGAAGGCAAACCCAGCTTGCCGACCGTCTCGCTCTCGAAATCGAACTCGATGAGCACGGCCGGCTCGTTCCCGACCACCCAACCCTCATGCCCCGGTTCCACGGCGACGAATTGCGGAGCTTTATATTGCTTAACGCAGCCATCGGCGAATCGAACGTTAATCTGTCCGGCCGCCATAAATCCCACGTGTGCGTGCATGCAAAGCTTGCTGCCCATGATGTCGCTAAGGTGCTCGGCCCAATTGAATCCGGGCGGGTAGATCATACGCTTCACGCGGACGGAGCCGCATCGGGAAACATCAACCTGTACGCCGCCGATCAGGCGGTGCTCGGCGTTTTGGATCGGAGACAAAAGTGGGTCCATGGGGTTCATTGTAGAGCGGCGCGGGGCCGGCTCCACTGCGCCGCGAATTTTGTACAGTAAAAACATGCGCTACAAACTCGCCGGTTTATTTATTACATCTGCGTGTCTGCTGTCCGCCGCGGATAAGGTGACGTTTTCCGAAAACATCGCGCCGATCGTATACGAAAATTGCGTCACGTGTCACCGTCCGGGCGAGGCCGCTCCGTTCGCGCTCATCTCTTACGACGATGTAAAGAAGCGTGGTTCCCTCATCGCGTCGGTAACGAAGTCGCGCTATATGCCGCCCTGGCATGCCGCCCACGGCTACGGCGAGTTCGCCGCTGAGCGCAGGCTCAGCGACGAGCAGATCGCGATGATCGGCGCGTGGGTGAAGGATGGCATGCCTCAGGGCGATCCGGCGAAGATGCCCAAAGTGCCGCAGTTCACCGAGGGATGGCACCTGGGCAAGCCCGACCTGATTCTTCAGATGCCCGCGGGCTTCGACCTGCCGGCGAGCGGCCCGGACGTCTACCGGAATTTTGTGATCCCGACGGGCCTCACCGAAGACAAGTGGGTGCGGGCAGTCGAGTTCCGGCCCAGCGCTCGAAAGGTAGTGCATCACGTACTGTACGCCTGGGTCTCCGGAGGCTCGCTGCCTAGGCAAAACGGCGCGGATGGTAAACCCGGTTTTGGAGGAATGGGGACGGTGGGAGTGGTTCCCGGCCAGGGAGGTGGAAGCCTTGGCGGGTGGGCCGTGGGTAACACGCCGGTGTTTCTTCCGGATGGGTTGGCTTTACCGTTGCCCAAGGGAGCGGACTTCGTTCTTCAAATGCATTTCCATCTGACGGGGAAGGCGGAGACGGAGCAGTCCACCGTGGGAATTTATTTCGCCGATAAGCCTCCGGAAAAGCAGCTGTTCGCGGCGCAAGCACCTGCGCTATTTGGTTTCGGCGCCGGCTTGGACATTCCGGCCGGCAAGAAGGATTACACGATCGAAGGCGCCCTTACATTGCCGGCGGATGTGATGGCCTACTCGGTGGGAGCGCATGCCCACTACGTCGGTAAGGACATCAAAGCCACGGCCACGTTGCCGGATGGAACGGTTAAGCCGATCCTCTGGATTCCGGATTGGGACTTCGCGTGGCAGGATCGGTACAACTACAAGGATCCGGTATTCCTGCCCAAAGGCACGCGAATGGATGTGCGGATCGTCTACGACAACTCCGCGGATAATCCTCGCAATCCGAGCAACCCGCCGAAGCGCGTGCTGTGGGGCGAGCAATCCACCGACGAAATGGGGAGCGTGACCATGCAAGTTGTCGCCGTGCATAAGGAGGACGAACCGGTGCTCCAGAAGTTCTTCACCGAGCGCACGCAAGAGGCTATTCAAGCCGGCATACAGAACGGGACTGCAAAGCGGTTTATGCAGCAGCATCAGGCGGAGCGGTAAAACATCACCCTTAGCCACTGGCAATTGCTGGTGGGGCGGGCACCCTCGCCCGCGCCGGACCCCCAGGTCCGGCCAAACGTGAGCCCGGGGCCGGGGCCGCCCTATATCGTCAGTGGCAATTTCGCGGCTTCCCAGGCAGCAAGCCCGCCGGCCATCTCGATCAGGTTGGTAATTCCGTACTGATGCAAAATTCCGGCGGCAATCGAGGACCGATACCCTCCCGCGCAATGCACGGCAATGCGGCGGTCGCGCGGGACTTCAGCCATACGTTCCTGAAGGTGATTCAGAGGAATGTTCACGCTGCCTGCAATGTGCTTCGTATTCCATTCGCGCGGGGCGCGGATGTCCACAACCAATGGCGGCGCGGCGGATTCGAGTTCTTCTGCAATCAGCGGCGCAGTGAGGCGTACCGTGGGCCAAACCAAATCGGGCCGCTCGGCGAGCGCCTCCATACCGCCCCTCAGGTATCCCTTCACGTGATCGAAACCGATGCGTCCGAGCCGCATCGCGGCTTCCTGTTCGCGCCCCGGCTCGGCGATGATGACGATGGGTTTGTCTCGGTCGAGCACTGTTCCCGACCACGTCGCGAATTGTCCGCCGAGCCCGATATTAATGCTGCCGGCGAGGTGCCCCTTCGCGTATTCGGCCGGGTCGCGTACGTCCAGAAGCTGAGCCCCGGCGTCGCCCATCCGCAGGACTTCGTCAAGATCGACCGGATGCAAAACCTGTTCCAGCGATTTGTCGAGCGTGGCCCGTTCGCGCGTATTCAGAATCGCGTCATACGTAAAGTACGGCGGCGCATCCGGCTGATCGGCGGTGACCAGCCGGATGAATTCCTCCTTCGACATCGGCTGAAGCGCATAGTTGAGGCGGCGTTGCTCCCCGAGCGTCGAAACGGTATCCGAGGAGAGTTGTTTTCCGCACAGCGAGCCCGCGCCATGAGCGGGATAAACCAAAGTCTCATCCGGCAAGGGCAGCAGCTTGTTGTGCAAAGACTCGTATAACCGCGCGCCGAGATCCTGCGCCGTCCAGCCGAGAGAAGCGCGCAGATCGGGCCTGCCGACGTCGCCGATAAACAACGTGTCGCCGGTAAGCACGGCGTATGGTTTCTCCGCGCTCTTTTGAAGGTCGAAGATCAGTATCGAGATCGATTCGATCGTATGCCCCGGCGTTTCGAGCACTTGCAAGCGCAACCCGGGAAACGCGAGCGAATCGCTGTTTTTCATGGCTTCAAAAGCGTACTCCGCCTTCGCTTGAGGACCGAGGTGAATCGTTGCGCCGCAGCGATCGCGCAGTTCCAGGTGGCCGGCGACAAAATCCGCGTGGAAATGCGTAAGAAAAACGTGCCTAATATGAAGCCCGAATTTTTCGGCGTCGGCCAAATATTGCTGAATGTCCCGTTGAGGATCGACGACGATGGCGGTGGCCGTGGCCTCGTCGCCCAAAAGGTAGGAGGCGTGGGCGAGACAGGCGAGATAATACTGTTTTAAAATCATCGAGCCTACGCTCAGTTTAACGGGAGGAATGCATGCACTCGATTATTTCCAATTTGTTGCACCGCTTCGACCGCGGCTCACTCACGCGCCGCGAGCTGGCTGAAGGGCTTTCGATTCTCGCCGCCGCCGCCGCAACCGGTTCCGTTGCCCAGGCGCAAGACAGCGGCCTGAAGGCCACCAAGGTCGACCACGTCAGCATTCAAGTCACCGACTTGCCGCGTGCGATCGCGTTTTATCAAAAAACCTTCGGCCTGGCAATCGTCAGCGAGGATAAGCCCAACGAAATTGTCCGCCTCGGCTCAGGGCGCGCGGTACTGGTTTCGCTGCATCACAAGAATCCGGCCGGCATCGTAGATCATTACGCGCTCGGTGTTCAGAACTTCAATCGCGATGCCGTCACACGTCAACTGAAAGATCTTGGTCTGACGCCTGAAGACAACCTCGATGCCGGATTCCATGTCAAGGATCCGGAGGGCATGAGCGTGCAAATTGTCGCGGGTTAATCACGTTGGGCGCTCGTCGGAGTTATCATTGTCGGGTACGGAGGCTCCGATGAAACCTCGCGTGGCGCTCTTGACAATACTTGCGCTTCCAGTCGCGGCGCAGTGGATCGACTATAAAGCGCCGGGCATTCCACGTTTGCCCGATGGCAAACCGGACCTTTCCGCGCCTGCTCCAAAAACCGCCGACGGCAAACCGGATCTCTCCGGAATATGGCGCGGCGGGGGAGGACGGTTCGACTACGATGTCGCCCCGGGTTTAAAGCCGGATGACATTCAGCCCTGGGCGGAAAAGCTGCGCCAGGAGCGCATTGGCGATTTTCGCAAAGATAGTCCGCTCGCCCGTTGTCTTCCGGTGAGCGTTTCTTTCCACAACTCGCGCGATCTATCCCGCATTGTGCAGACGCCCGGCCTCATCGTGATCCTGTACGAGTCTCCTAACAGCCCTCATCGAACCATCTTCACCGACGGCCGCGAGCTTCCGAAAGATCCAAGTCCAACCTGGCTCGGATATTCGGTCGCGCATTGGGACGGCGACACGCTCGTTGTCGAAAGCACCGGATTCAACGATAAGGGCTGGCTCGACGTCGGCGGGCATCCCAATTCCGATGCGCTCCGCATCACCGAGCGCTATCACCGCCGCGACTTCGGCCACATGGATCTCGAAATGACGCTGAACGATCCGAAGGTGTTTTCAAAGCCGGTAGTCATGCAGATGCACAAGGTGCTTTCGCCGGATACGGAGATTCTAGAGGATGTCTGCGAGAATGAACGCGACCGCGGGCATCTTGAAAGCGGCATTAAGCTCAGTCCCGAAGTGCTCGCGAAGTACGCCGGAGTTTATGAGTACGCACCGGGACAGGAGGTCAGTGTCACCATCTCCGGTGGCCTGCTGTATCTGCAAGAAGCCGCGAACCAAGCCAAAGTGTTATACGTGCCGCGGACCGAAACCACGTTCTTAGCTAGCGTAGTGAACGACGATGCCCTCGAATTCATGAAAAATGCGCAGGGATCGGTAACGGGATTGGTCCGCCACGTGGGAGGGAGAGATCGAAAGGCCGTGCGCAAAGCGGGCGGTCTATAGAGAGTGAGACTGTCCGGTGTTGTAGTTGGCTGTCTCGCTCTCGGGGGCGCCGCCGCGCAGCCCTCTGTAACGCTCGAACAGAAATTCGCCCAAATCCGCAAGAATCCGCCGGAGCTGTACGCATTCCTTTTCGCCATGCCGAAAGGGGCGGACCTGCATATGCACTCGAGCGGATCTATCTACGCGGAAACATTCATGCGCTTTGCTGCCGAGGATGGGTTGTGCGTGGATCTTCGGACGTATGCGCTGATCGCTCGTCCGGGCGCGAACTGTGGAGATAACGCGAAAGATGCCGCCCTCCTTCGCACCGATAACACGCTCGCCGGCGCAGTAATCGACAGCCTGTCGATGCGCGATTTCGTGCCGGGAAAGGAATCGGGCCACGACCATTTCTTTGGCGCTTTTGCAAAGTTCGGGCCGAGCCGGCCCGAGCATACCGGGGAGATCCTGTCCGAAATAATCGGGCGGGCGGCTTCACAGAATGAATCGTATGTGGAACTGATGGCGTTGAACGCCACCGCCGCGAATGCTGCGGGCGCGGCCGTGGGATTCGATGGTGATTTTGACGCAACGAAAGCCAAGCTCATAGCCGGTGGATTGCCGCAGGCAGTCGCGGCCATGAAGCACCAAATCGACCAGCTTGAGCGCGCCCGCGCCACTGCGCTTGGCTGCGATTCTCAGCCTGATTCCACGACATGCAGAGTCGGCGTCGGTTACATCTGCCAAATCCTCCGCGAATCCCCTCCCGAATTGGTGTTCGCGCAGATGCTGGCGTCGTTCATGCTGGCTTCGCAGGATCCGAGAGTCGCCGGCATCAACATGGTGCAGCCAGAGGACGGCCTGATCTCCATGCGCGATTACCATCTGCAGATGCAGATGGCCGGTTACGCGAAACGGCTCTATCCCAAAGCCCACCTCACACTCCATGCGGGCGAGCTTGCCCCCGGCCTTGTTCCGCCAGAAGGGTTGCGGTTTCACATTCGCGAGGCCGTCGAGATCGCACAAGCGGAGCGCATCGGCCATGGGGTCGACATTGCCTATGAAACTGACGCTAACGGCCTGCTTACCGAGATGAAGCGCCGTCGAGTGCTGGTCGAGATCAATCTAACGAGCAACGATCTGATCCTCGGAGTACGCGGCAAGGACCACCCTTTGCCTCTTTATTTGAAGGCCGGCGTTCCGGTATCATTCTCGACCGACGACGAAGGGGTCTCGCGGACCCATCTCGCCGAGGAGTATCAGCGCGCAGTGCTGGACTATAACCTGAGTTATTCGGCGTTGAAAGACGTCGTCCGCAACAGCCTTGAATACTCGTTTCTTCCGGGCGAGAGCTATTGGCGAGAGCACAACTACCGCGTTCCAGCGAAGGAGTGCGCTACGGGCAGAAAGACGGTACCTTGCGAGACGTTCCTTGAAACCAACCGGAAGGCGCAACTCCAGGCGGACCTAGAGGAGCGCTTCGCAAAATTCGAGAAAGGTTTTACGGCTTCTTCGGCGGAGCGGCCGGTTCTTCCTTAATTGAGCCTCAAAGACGACACGCTTTAGCGTTCCCCAATAAATCTTATCTATAAAAATTATTATCAGGAATTTTACGTATTGACGGAGCACAATCACGGCCGCAATAATGCTTGACAATGCAAAAATACCTTGGCCGTGCAATTATCCTGATCGGAGTCCTAGGAGTACAATTACGTGCTCAAAATCAAGGCGTCATCAGTCCCCAACGTGTATCTCCAGCCATGGCTTACCACCGCGTCTGGGCGGTAACACCATTGACGGGCACCGGAAAGCCGGGCGATTAGGCGCGGCCTATGTTCGTCCCGGCTCCGGCCGCAGCTGCCGGAAGCGGCGCCATGACACCCGGCGCGCACTCGGGTCTTATCGGTTTCAGATGCAGCTGAGCGATGACGGGAAGAGCGCCTTAGTGGAATACGTCTTTGCAAGCCCGGCGGCGTTCC
>JAFAQY010000047.1 GCA_019261985.1 Bryobacterales bacterium
CCGGAATGGCTCGCTACTGGCTCTGTCCTGCCTCCCGTTGGTCGGCCTCGAGCTCTTCCTATTGCTTTCCCATCATCAAAACGAAAGGAGCATCGCCTGCGGCATTTTTAGCGTCCTTCAGGCTCATCTTTCAATGAGAATATGCTGCGCCTTGTGTTTGCGATGGTTTGTGTTTGCGGTTGTGCGCGGTGGTTAACCCCAACAGCAGTCCCGTGTGCCGGGCGATCATTAACTCCTCATCTGTCGGAATTACCCACACCGAAACCCGGCTCGTCCCGGTCGAAATTCGCGGACCTCGCCGCTCATTTGCGTCTGCGTCCAGTTCAATGCCCAGCCATGCCGAAGCCCCGCAAATCCGGCGCCGGATCTCCGCCGAGTTCTCGCCGATTCCGGCTGTGAAGACCAGACCATCGATTCCCCCGAGCACGGCCGTTAGCGCTCCGATCTCCTTCGTCGCGCGATACACGAAATAATCGACGGCTAGCTGCGCGGCAGAGTCATGGCTCGCCAGCAGGTCGCGCATATCGTTGCTGATTCCCGATATCCCCAGCAATCCGGATTTCATGTACAGAATCGTTTCTACTTCCTTTGCAGAGAGCCCCAGGTTCTGAAACAGGTATAGAATCACGCCCGGGTCAATCGCGCCTGGGCGAGTACCCATGCACAGGCCATCCAGGGCGGTGAAGCTGAAAGTTGTATCTATACTTTTTCGATGCTTCATCGCGCACATGCTCGCGCCGCTGCCCAAATGCGCCACGATGACGCGGCCGTTTGCGATTTCAGGCGCAACTTGCGGCAGCATGGACGCGATGTATTCGTAAGATAAGCCGTGAAAGCCGTAGCGCTGCACTCCGCGCTCGCGGATCTCGCGCGGCAACGGCACTAACTGCGCGACCGACGACATACTGCGGTGAAAACTCGTATCGAAGCACGCGACTTGCGGAACATCGGGCAACAACTTTGAGACGGCCTCGATCGCCTCGAGATTGTGCGGCTGATGCAGCGGCGCAAGCGGCGTCAGCCGGTGCAGATCCGCCAGAACCTCCGGCGTTATCACGACAGGTCCGGTATACTTCGCTCCGCCGTGCACCACGCGGTGGCCGACCCCGAGCACTCGCGATCCGCCGTACAAAGACCGCAGCCGGCGCGCGAGTGCATCCAGAGCGTCGCGGCCATTTTTCACTTCCGGGGCTGGCTCTTCGATAAGCTTGCGCCCGTCCGCTTGTTTGAGGGAAAGCTGTGGCGATGTTCCGATCCCCTCGATTTGTCCGCGGGATTCGAGCCGCCACTCTTCAGATCCCGGCCGTCGGTATACCGCGAACTTCAGGCTGGAGGAGCCGGCGTTGATGACGAGTGAGAAATCGTCCATCACTAAACTATGGCGCAGCCCGGTGGGGCAGGATGCTATCCCGGATGCTATCCTGCGCGCGATTGTCAATCGCGCTGGGCGGGTTTTGTAAACACCCGGCCAGGCGGGTTGGCAACCCGCCGCAGGTTTGGCAACCTGCCCCACATTGGCAATGTGCCTACTGTTGTGGTTGTGCGTCTAGAACTCTGCGCGTAGCATGAACTCGATCCTTCGCGGCGCGCCCGTGCCCACTGCCCCCTGATTGATAATGCGGGTGATCCTTCCGAAGCTGCCGCTGACCGACGGCGGATTGCCCGTCAACGACCCGATGCTGCCCGATGGGTTGCTGAAAACGGGATGATTTAGCAGATTGTAGGCGGCGGCGCGAAAATTCAAAGCCAAGCGCTCGGTCAGCCGGAATCGTTTCTGCAAGGAGCTGTCGATTTCGAACATGCCCGGCCCGTTGGCGATATATCGGCCCAAGTTGCCCCAGGTCCCGTTAGCCGGAGCGGCGAACGCCGCCGGGTTGAACCAGTTATTAATGGTCTGATTGGCGGCGTAGATCGGAACGCCGGGGACCAGGTTCGGACGCTGGCTGGAGGTGTTGCCATCGGGCAATGCGCTAGCTTTGCGCGACATGGTTATGTTCACGGGCAGGCCCGTGCGGGCCGAGCCAATGCCTGCTAGCTCCCAGCCTCCCAGCACCGGCTTTCCACGCCAGAATGGCAGCTCATAAACCGCGTTGGCGATGAAGTTGTGGCGCACGTCTATGTTGCTGCTCGAGCGGTCGCAAGCGCGGCAGGCCATATCTTGAATGGCCACTGATTCGCCCGAGCCGATGGAGGCATCCGTGATACCGTGCGACCACATATAATTCGCCTGGAACAGCAGGCCGCGCGTAAACCTCCGGTGTAGCGAAACCTGAAGGGCATTGAAGTTGTTATTGGCGTCGTTGCCCTTGAAACCAAACGACCCGAAACCCGCCAGCGGGCGCGTGCCCGTGGCCGGATTGATCAGGTTTACGGTGTATCTATCGAACAGGTGATGCCCTTCGCCCCCGGTGTAGCCGACTTGCAAGAGCCAATCAGACGGCAGTTGCCGCTGCACTAAGAAATCCCAGTTTTCGTAATAGAGATCCTTGCGGTGACGGTCGATGGCTTTGGGACTGAAGAGCTGGTTCTTGGGATCGAGGAACGCGACCAGCGGGTAGGACAGCGCCGGGAAATCTGTCGAGGAGAGCGAATAGCGCGGCACGGCGCTTTCCGCCGGATCGCTGAAATCGTCATTTTGGTTGCCGCCGTAAAAAATGCCAAAGCCCGAACGAATCGTGGTCTTGGGATTGACAGCCCATGCCAGGCCGAGGCGCGGGCCGAAATCGTGAGTATTCGGGGAGTAATAGGGAGTGCCTTTCGGACAAAATCCTCCACAACCCAGAATGTCCACCACCGCCGAACGGTTCAGAATTTCATGCATCACCGAGTAATATTCGTACCGGAGACCGAGATTCAGGGTGAGGTTAGAAGAGACCCGGTACTCGTCCTGGGCGTAGCCCATATAAAAAGTCCGGCGGTTGCCGACCACGCCTTCGCCTTGCAGATAGGTCGCCGAATCGGCCTGATTATTGATGAAATCGGTGTTCGTCGCATAAGAAAGCGTCGACGTTGTCAGCGTGTTTCCGGAATTGTTCAGGCGAATGCGCCGGATATCGATGCCGAATTTGAGGGTATGGCGGCCGCTCACCTTGGTCAGATTGTCGATGTAAGAAAAAGTCGTCCCGACCTCGGTATCGAGCGAGGTATCGCTTAGGCCGTCGAACGTTCCCGGGCTCACCGCGACAGGCGCTGTGCCGTAACCCCAACTGTGATAGTTGGCCCGGTTCAGGCCGAACTTTACTTCATTGATCATTCCCGGGGAAAGAATGCGTTGGTACTGAAGCACCAGGTTCTGGGGAACGTGTGGAACCACATTGTGATCGCCGAGGGCATCGGTGGGAGTGTCGATATAGGCGTTATCGATGTTGTACCGCACGAACATCGTATTGGCATCATCAAAGTGGTAGTCAAAACGAAACATGCCGGCGTCTTCGCGAACCGTATCGGTCGCGACCTTGGTGACCTGATCGGTGACGCTGTCAATCGGCGTTTGCCCCATCGGGTAAGCGTTGACGATAGGCGCGAGCCCGGGCGACTTCGCCAACACCTGCGCACGAAACGCGGCGTTGGGGACGAAGTTGACGAACGTCTCCCCCAAGCTCTGCCTGAGTCCTTCGTAATTGGCGTAGAAAAACGCCTTGTCCTTCACCACGGGCCCGCCTAAACCGGCGCCGAATTGATTCAGCGTGAAGGAAGGAAGGGTCGAGACGTCGAAGGGCGAGCGGGCGTCCAGGGCATCGTTGCGGACGGCGTAAAACGTGCTGCCGTGGAGA
Source organism: Bryobacterales bacterium (assembly GCA_019261985.1). Lineage (GTDB taxonomy): Bacteria > Acidobacteriota > Terriglobia > Bryobacterales > Bryobacteraceae > Palsa-187. The sequence continues at coordinate 3,774 of JAFAQY010000047.1, forward strand.
TCGTTGGTCCCGGTTTTCGAGACCACATTGATCTGCGCTCCGCCGGCCGCTCCCGATTCGGCCGTGTAGTTGGCAGTGCTGACGCGAAACTCGGAAATCGAGTCCAAGGCGATGTTCAGCCGCGTGTCGGCCTTCTGAGTCTGCTCCTGCACGCCGCTTGTGTCGACGCCGTCGAAAGTGAAGTTGCTGTCGTCCAGCGAGTGACCGGAAAAGCGAATGCTGCGCTGCGCGCCATCGCCGTAGTCGATAGCCCCGGGCGCGAGCAGCATCAGACTGGCCCAATTGCGGCCGCTCACCGGTATCTCCTTGATCTGCGCAGATTCGATGACGCCGGACACTTCGGCGTCGGTGCGATTCAGAGCTTCCGCCGGCGCTGTGATCAGGACTGCTTCCGTCGTCGTCCCCACCTCGAGGTTCGCATCGATGGTGCGCGTCTGGGAGTATTGGATATCGATGTCATTGATGGTAGCGGGCTTAAATCCGGTCTTTGTGATGGTAATGCTGTATGTTCCAACCGGCAGAAGCGCGATCTCATACAATCCCGCTTCGTTGGTTTCCGCTGTGCGATGGAGGCCCGTTGCGGCCGATTTCAGGTCCACGGAAGCGGCCGGAACAGCCGCGCCCGATGGGTCCGTCACCGTTCCATTGATTGCCGCACGATCCTGCCCATACACGGGCACGAAGAGGAGAACAAGAAAAAACGAACCCAGGAATACACGAAAAAACGAACCCAAGAATCGACTCAAATGAACCTCCCGACAAGACTCAACCGCTAAGGCTTCTCCAGGACTTTACCCGACGCGGGTTGAAATCCGGTGACGAGTCAGTTACAAACCGGCGACTTCATCGCATTGAAATTAAAATGTCGGATGCTTGTGTAGAAGACGCCAAAATGAATAAGATATTGATAGCGCTGCTGTTGAGCGCCGCGGCGAGGACGTTGAGCGCGCAGGCGGAACAGGTAGTGGGAGGGCCTTACGTAGTTCAGGCCGGCCCTCGCGCGGCTACCGTCATGTGGGTGGTGGAAACCGGAAAAGCGGCGGTAGGCCTCGACCCGGGCAGGCTCGATAAGGCGGTCCCGATTCTACGCTCGCGGCAGATTGTTCTGAGCGGCTTGAAGCCCGGCTCGACCTACTACTATCAATCCTTCGCCGGCGAGGCCGGAAAGGGATCGTTCAAAACCGCGCCAACGACCGCGGCCAATTTCGAATTTGTGGTCTACGGAGACACGCGCACGCGGCATGACGTGCATCGCACCGTGATCGAAGGCGTCCTCAAATACGCCAATCCGGACTTCATTGTTCACACTGGCGACTTGGTGGAGGATGGCGCCGACGCCTCGCTTTGGCCCATATTCTTTAATGCAGAGCGCGAACTGCTCCGAAAGACCGCGTTCTATCCCACCCCGGGCAATCATGAGCGCAATGCCGGCGAGTACTACGATTTGATGAGCGCGAAGCCGTATTATTCATTCGATTGGGGCCAGGCGCACTTTTCGCTTATCGACAGCGACCTACCGAATGCCGCGCCGACCGAGTTCGAGCGGGAGGCTTTCTGGCGCGAGCAGACGCAGTGGCTGGAGAACGATTTGAAGAATTCGCAGAATGCCGCTTTCCGGTTTGTCGCCGCGCATCATCCTCCCATGACGGCCGTTACCCGGCGACAGGGGCAAAACCCGCACATGACCGCCCTGGAGCCGCTGTTTGAGAAATACAAAGTGACCGCGGGGCTATTCGGCCACGACCACAATTACCAGCACTACCTTGTTCGCGGCGTGCATTATTTCATCACCGGCGGAGGGGGAGCGCCGCTGTACGATGTGGACACACCGCCTGCCGGCATTACCCAGAAGGTGGAAAGCACGGAGAACTTTCTGGTTGTGAGGGTGGTGGGCGGCAAAGCGATAGTGCAAGCGATCAAACCGACCGGAGAGAAAATCGAGTCGGCGCAGTTGGGGCAGTAGCCCCGGCCAGGACGGACTGTAGGAACACCATGGGCAAGCTTAAGCTTGCCCTACTGAACGTCTAGAGATCACTTCGCAGGCGCACCTTTGGCTTCGTCTAAAATGCTGCGATCTATAAAGACTGCGAGTTGTCCGCGCGAACGGGGTGCGCGCTTGCGCTCCTTCGCGACCCAGCGATCTTCCTCGACCATCACAGCCAGCAGATCCGGCGCGATCACTCCTGAGTAGCGAAGTTGCGCCCAACTCCGGGCAATGGTGGGAACCGGATAATTCAGCTTAGAAGAAAGCAGCGGCCATGAATCTTCGCGGTGTGCGCGAACGGTCGCCGAAGCCGTGATCAGCGCTTTCACGAACTCCACCAGCGCACGTCGCTTGACCCGATCACTCAGCACCTTTGTCGAGGTTTGCAGGTTAAAGAGCTCGCGGTACGCACTGCGGTTTTCAAAAACAACGGCGTCCGCGCCCAAAGCCGCAGCCGAGTTCCCGGCCTCCGGTTCCCAAATCGCAACCGCGTCCACCTCGCGGTTCTTCAAGGCTTCAGACATTCTCGTAATCGGAGCGATCGGAACGACGGTTACCGCATCTTCCGGAACGCCCGATAACGCAAGCAACTTCACCAGGTAGTAATGCGCCGACGTGTTCGGCGCAACGGCTATTTTTTTGCCGCGAAGATCCTTCACGGATGCGATTCCCGCGGATCGGCGAGCCACGACACGGTAGAAGCTCTCGGCCTCGGTGAAGATGATGCGCAGGGTCGGATCGTCTACTGATTGGCGCAGCAATTGGGTTTCTGCATTTGTCGCCGCGTCCACTTCGCCGCGCATCAGGTTCGGAATTCCTCCGTTGATGACAGTGACCTGGCCGCGATAAAGGCCGCTCGCGGCCAGCAGGACTGGCGAAAGTTCAATCGTACTTGTGTTTCCGGCGATGCGTAGCGGCGGCAGTTGTTGCCCAATGCAGAGTGCGTACGCGAGCACGCCGAGCAACGTGGATTTCACGGCAGGCGGTAGGCGACTACGGTTTCCTGCGCCACAATCACGACGTACTGCTTTCCGTCTTTACCGAGATACGTGATCGGATTTGCATAGCCGTTCGCGGGTAGCTTTGTTTCCCAGAGCAGCTTCCCGTTTTTCGATTCGTAGGCGTGAAAACGTTGATCGTCCGTAGCGCCGATGAAGAGTAGGCCGCTTGCCGTCGCAACTGAGCCGCCGATGTTGTATGAGCCGGTATTCATGACGCCGATTTTCTCGAGCGATTCCACGCGCCCGAAGGGTATGCGCCAGGCCACTTCCGCCGTATTCACATTAATCGCGAACAGCTCTCCCCAGGGCGGCGATTGACATGGCCATCCGGTGGCCGGGTTTGTGATTGGGCCAACATTTTGGCGGATAAACGGCATCTGGCTCGGATCGCCCGCGCCGCTGATCTGTCCCTTCGGCCGCTCCTTCGCCGGTACTTGCGCGACCATCTTCTGCACTCCGCCGCGGTCGTGCGAATTGATGAAATAGTAGCCGAGCTTAGGATCGTAGCTGCCGCCGCCCCAGTTGAAACCGCCGTCTGGGCCGGGGAAAACGACGGTGTCGGTCAGGCGCACGGGAGCATACGGGCCGTCGTTCTGCGCGTTTTTGAACAACTCCTCGCAATAGTTGCCCTGCTCGGGAGTGAATCTTGTGATTTCGTCCTTCTTCCATGTAGCGCGCGCCAATTGCGGAGGCTTCAAGGGAAAGGGCTGCGTGGGCGAATACCACTCGCCCGGAACATCGCCTTTCGGCACGGGGCGTTCTTCCAAGCCGAAGATTGGTTTTCCCGTCCGGCGATCCAGAATAAAGATCAAGCCCATCTTGCTGCCCTGGATCAGGGCGGGGATCTTCTGGCCGTCTTTGATCACATCTACAAGCGTCGGCTGCGGCGGCAAATCGTAATCCCAGAGATCGTGATGCACGGCTTGGAAATACCACTTCACCTTGCCTGTCATCGCGTCCACGGCGACCAAGGAATTGCCGAACAGGTTCGCGCCCGGCCGGTCGCCGCCATAGCGATCGTCGCTGGGCGAGCCGATCGGCATGAGCAGCGTGCCTGTCTGAGGATCGACCGAAAAGGTGCTCCAAACGTTGGCGCCGGATCGATTTTTCCATCCATCATCCAGCCAGGTTTCGTGTCCCGGCTCTCCTGGTTGCGGAACGGTATGGAACGTCCAGATTATTTTTCCGGTAGCGGCGTCCCATGCTCGAATATCGCCGCGTCCGCCGTAAGAACCGTAATCCTGCAAGTGCGAGCCGGTGAAAACCAGGTTCTTATAAATTGCGGGCGCGCCGTTCAACCCGTACGGGGCATTTTCCAGACCGTCGCCCTTCATCCCCTGCTTCAAGTCGAGTTCGCCTTCTTTGGCGAAGCCGGGGACCAGCTTGCCGGTGCGGGCATTTACTCCGATCAGGAATCCATCCTCGGTTCCGAAGAAAATGGTGGGCGGCGCGTTGCGGGCGCCAGGCCAATATGCGATGCCACGCGACGTGCGCGGAGCGTGCTGGTGATCGAAGCTCCAGATCTTTTTTCCCGTCTCCGGCTCTACGGCAATAAGGCTTTGATAGGGCGTGGCGAAGTAGAGGACATCGTTTACCATGAGCGGGGTAGATTTCGACTCTTTGGCTTTGCCGGTTTCCGAGGCCGGGCGCGTTTGATACCTCCAGGCCTCGACCAGCTGGGAGACGTTGCCGGGGTTGATCTGCGTGAGCGGTGAGTAGCGCTGCGCCCCCGGGTCGCGGCCGTATACGGGCCAATCGTTCTGCGCCAGCGCAATTCCGGCTGCGAGCGCGGGGAGCACTATGAGGGAACGCGTCAGGATGGTTTTAATTCGCATGTTTGTTCCTCGGCACCGGACATTATACTTGCGCCAGTGGCGCCGGATGCCATCCGGGATGCCATCCGGCGCGCGGTTGCCAACCGCGCTGGTGGGGTGGGCGAAAAAGGTCGGGCGGCGGTCATGCATCGCACGTTGGCAACCGGGGTGGCAACCCGCCCCGCAGAGCGGCAGGGGCAACCAGAGCTGCATGCTTCGTTGCGGACGCCGCCCCACCGTTTGCGGGCGATGAAGCAAGAGATGCCACGTAGCGGCAGTTTTCCGCCGTCTTCTACAGTCGGTTCCACCGAGAGAAACGCACAGCGGCAGGAGTTGCTTATAGGTCGGCGATTCGTGGCAGAGCGTACTGCCGGTCCTCAGCGGTGTCGCTCCCATGGCGATCGGCGCCAGCCACGCCGAGTATGCCCGCTAATCGGCGCGCAACGTCGGCAGCGGGTCCCGTGTCGCCGCACGCCAGGCTGGGTAGGCGCTGGCCGCTGCTCCCATCACGAGCAGGAAGCCGCCCGCACCGAAATATGTCAGCGGGTCGCTGCTGCTAATTCCATACAGCAGGTTCGTGAGAAGACGCGAAAGCGGCAGGGCGGCCAGGACGCTCAGGGCAAGGCCGATCGCCACAGGGATCATGGCTCCGCGCAGGATCACGCCCACTACGTGACTCGCACGGGCGCCCAGCGCCACGCGGATTCCGACCTCGCGCGCCCTCAGAGTGGATGTATAGGCAACTACGGCATAGACTCCGATCGCGGTCAGGAGAACGGCCAGCCCGCCCAGCACCGAAAAGATCCAGGCCGAGAACCGCGGACGCCAGATGGAGTTCGTGACTACCTCTTCCATGGTTTCCACCTTGACGACCGGCTGGTTTGCATCGACCGACCAAACTTGCTTTCTCAAGGTCTCCGCGAGCGCCTTCGGTTCTCCCTCCGTGCGCACTACGACCGTCGACATGAAAGTCGCGAAGATGAACTGCTGATAGGGAATGTACACCTCGCCCACGGGCGTCGCCTCGTAACTCGACTGGGCGGCGTTCCGGACGACGCCAACGACCGTCGCTTGCGCGGTGAGCTTTTGGCCTAACGGATTCCGATCCGGAAAGAGCTGGCGCGCCAGGTACTCGTTAATGATCGCGACGCCGGGAGCGCCGGACACGTCACCATCGGAAAACGTCCGGCCGGCGATCAACGGGATACCCATCGCGGCAAAGTACTGCGGGCTGATTGTACGCGCCAGCGTAGGCGGGGATCTGCCGCCGGGGCTGGAAAGGTGCATGTCGAGGGAAGTGTTCACACCCGAGAGCGGCAGATTATTCACGATGGCCGCGGCCTTCACTCCGGGAACCGTTTTCACGCGCTCCAGGATCTCGCGATAGTAGGCCATCTGCCGCGGCCGGGTGTCGTACTTGCCGATCGTTCCGACCGGCACGCGTAGGGTGAGGACATGATCTGGACGAAATCCGTGGTTCTCCTGTTGCAACCGCACCAGGCTGCGAATCATTAGCCCCGACCCGACCAACAGAAGGAACGCGAAACCCGTTTCCAATGCGATTAGGGTGGAGAAGAGACGCGATGAACCTAGGAGTCCTGTCGCCGACTGACCGCTGCGCAACACCGTCTCGCTATCGGTACGGATTGCCAGCAGAATCGGCGCCAGGCCGCACAAAAGCGCAAGCAGCAGGCACAGAGCGCAGTTGAATGCCAGTACGCGTCCGTTCAGCGCGACCCGCTGTAAGTGGGGTATCACAATGGGCAGCCCGGCCAACTGCTTCGTCAGAACGGCCAGAACCGATCGTCCGACTGCGATGCCTGCCGCGCTCCCCATCGCGGCCAGGACAAGGCTCTCCGAGAGGAGTTGCCGTGCGATCTGCCAGAATCCCGCGCCCAACGAACTGCGAATCGCGATCTCCCTCTGGCGCTCCACGGCCCGGCTCAGCAGCAGGCTGCCGACGTCGGCACAGGCGACCAGCAGCACCAGACCGACCGCCGCCAGCACGAAAATCAGAGTCAGCCGGTACTTCTCCTCGGGCATTTCGCTCCAGGGCGTCACCAGGAACTTGAGGCCGCCGGCATCTTTGGGCAGTTCCTGTCCCAATTCGTGCGCCACGACGTCCAGGGCGCTCTGGGCCTGCGCCGGCGAGACTCCCGGACGAAGGCGCGCCGTCACGTCGAGCCAGGGCGAAGTCGGAGCCAGGCGCAGCGGAGTCCACAGCTCGGCCTCGGGGTAGCGGAACTCGAAGTCCGGTGGCATCACTCCCACGATTGTGTAGCGCTCCTCGGAGATGGTCATTCCGCGGCCAATCACTCCCGGATCTGCATGGTAGCGCCGCTGCCACAGCCGATCGCTGAGCACTACGAAATTGCGCGCCCCGCCTTCGTCATCGGATGTGATAAGGGCCCGGCCCGATCGCGCCCGGACGCCGAGCAAAGGGAATAGCCCAACGGACCGCACTGCGACTACCTGTTCGGGCTCCCCATCGCCCGTCAGCGTGACGGTATCCCGAGTGTATGGGGCGATTTTTTCAAAGAGATCACTTCGGCCGCTCCAGCGCTGGAAGTGGATGACGGGCACAGGAGACATCCCGCGGCTGGTGGTGGACTCTTGGATGCGCACTATCCGGCCGGCGGAAGCGTACGGCGCAGGTTGAAGGAGGACGGCATCGACAATGCTGAACACCGCCGTATTGGCTCCGATCCCGACTGCCAGAATCAGAACCGTGGCCGCAGTGAAAAGCGGATTCTTGCGCAGCCACCGGAAAGCCCACAACAGATCTTCTCGCATACTAATGAATTAGTATATGCTCGCCGGCCGCGATTGGCGATCACCGCTGTCAAACGACCCTCTTGGGATTCCGCACGAAATAACAGGCGCGTGAGCGATCATCGAACGCTCTATTTCAACGTTCCTTGCGGCGGAGTCGAAAGGAGCTTTTTTCAATCTAGTAGTCCGAGGAAGGTTCCCCAGCGCGGTTGCCAAACCGCGCTGGGCAGGTCGCCGAAAAAGGACGGCAGGCGGCAATCCTTGGCAAGCTGCCCCGCAGAGCGGCCGCCCAAACCAGTAGGCGCGGTCGCTTTCTTCGCGCGAGCAGGCCGATTGGCAATCGGCCGCAGGTTTGGCAACCTGCCCTACAAGGGCGAAAATACGGACGTGACTCAGCAGACTCGGCAGATCGAAATTCGTACACGCGGGAAAGGTCTTTATCCGTTTACTCGCGAAGTGGCCTCGTGGTTGTCTTCTAGCCAGGCCGCGACCGGTTTGCTTACCATCTTCATCCAGCACACCTCGGCCTCCCTCGTGATTCAGGAGAATTACGATCCCGACGTGGTTCTCGATCTAGCGGACTTCTTCGAGCGGCTTGCGCCGGAGGACGATTCGCGATACCGGCATACCATCGAAGGATCGGACGACATGCCCTCGCATATCCGCGCGTCGCTTACGCAAACGCATTTGTCGATCCCGGTGATCGGAGGACGCATGGCTCTGGGAACGTGGCAGGGGCTTTATGTTTTCGAGCACCGCACGGCTCCGCAGCGCCGCAACGTGGTGCTGCATTTGATCGGCTGACGTCGATTATGCGCGGCCCAGCGCGGCGAGCACGCGTGCCGGCGTAAAGGGAAACTGCCGCATCCGCACGCCGGTCGCATCGAAGAACGCGTTTGCAATCGCGGCGGCGCAAGCGGCCATCACTTCCTCGCCGGCGCCTGTAGATCTTTGATCGAGATGCTGGACCACGACGGCCGTCACTTCCGGGCACTCCTCGAAGCGCAAGATCGGATAAGTGGACCAATCCAGGCTGGTGACGTTCGTCGTGTTGATCGTGACTTCCTCTTTAAACATCCGGCTGGCGGTCTGGACCAACTGACCGCCGATCTGCGCTTCCACATTTCCCGGATTCACCGCTTGGCCGCAGTCCATCGCGCCATAAAGATGTTTCGCGACGACCCGCCCGGTTTCCTTGTTGACTTCGATCTCGGCCACCGCCGCGCCATACGAAGTAAGATGCGTGCCGACGCCGATCCCGCGCCCGGTTACCACCTTTGCGCCCGAGAGATTCGCGGCCGCCTTTCGCGGCTTCCAGTTCGCCGCCTTCGCAGCGGCGTCCAACACACCGAGCCAGCGTTCGTCTTTTATATTCCGTTGCCGGAATTCGTGGGAATCCATGCCCAACAGAAATGCGAGTTGATCGATGGCCTGTTCCGACGCGAAGGAAAACGAAAGATCCAGGGGCGAGCGCAGCCACCCGCCTTTCAAATACGACGTCACGGGCAACTTATGATTTACCAGCTTCAGGTTCGCGATTTCATACATGCCGCCACAATTCAGCGCGCTCACGCCCTGCACTGCGCCGCCGGGCCACTCGGCGGTCGCCCTGCCGAGCGCCAGTTGCTCGGACGTTTCCACGTTGCTCCACCCGTGCTGCCATCCGCGGTATTCATACGCGACGAGCTTGCCATTGGCATCCGCGGCCGCGCGGACCTCGCCCACGTGCGCCGGGCCGTAGTTGTCCCAGCCGTGCTCGTCCCAACGCATGAATTGCAAACGAACCGGCTTGCCTGCGAGCTGCGAAAGCAGCGCGGCCGCTTGCGCCACGTCGTCATAACAACTGTGGCCGTACGTCCCAGAGCCTTCGTAATACTGCACGCGAATTTTTTCCAGGGGCAAGCCGAGCACCCGCGAAAGAGTATTTCGCGTGCCGTAGACGTCCTGCGTGGAGCACATCACGAGCGCGGTATCCGCTTTTACGTCGGCGATGGCGCAATTCGGAGAGAACGGCGCATGCGCTTGATATGGCCCCAGGCAACTCTGGGTGGCGACATGCGTAGCTTTGCTGAATGCCGCGTCCACATCGCCGCGCTCACGGACGATGTTATCGTCCGATTTCGCGGATCGCATGTGTTCGTGCAGCTTCTCGCTGCCGGGCAGTGCAGGAGGCGTCTCCCACGTGACTTTTAACTGCTGCGCCCCGCGGACTGCATCCCATTCGTTCTCCGCGATTACGCCGATAAAATCCGCCTTGCGCAACACTCGCGCGCCCGGAATGCCGCGAATCGAGCTTTCATCCACGGCCAATACCTTCGCCCCGGCGCCATACATGCGCTGACCTCTGGGACGGACAACGCGGCCATGCAGCATTCCGGCCACGCGCACGTGCTGCATGTACACGTACTTGCCGCTAACCTTTTCCGGCATTTCCCGCCGCGGGACGGGCGTGCCGACCACTTTATATTCCGTTGGCGTCTTCACCGGCGCATTTCCGGTGAACGCCAACTTGAACAGCTTTCCGCCGATCAGTTGGCCGTAGCTGACGGATTTGCCGTTACTCGTAACGATGCCCTTTGAAACGGTCAGCCTTTCTACAGGCGCATCCAATCGTTTGGACGCAAGCTGCAACAGCGCCGCTCTTGCCTCGGCGACCGCCGTACGAACTTGCGGGCCGCCTCGTGCAATCGACGCGCTCGAGTAGGTTCCGCCCTGGTTCGGCGTGACGTTCGTATCCAGGCGTACGGACTTTATCTGGCCCATCTCCATGTCAAGCTCGTCGGCCGCGATCTGCAGCAGTCCGGTTGAGGAGCCTTGGCCCAGTTCCGCAAAGCCGATATAAACCGTCGCGGTGTTGTCGGGGTGAATCGCGAGCCAGGTATCCACCTGCTTTGCATCCGGCGGTCCCGGCTTTTCGACGCGCTCTTGCCCGAGCGCTATATCGCGCAAACGGAAGCCAACGATCAGAGCGCCGCCCGCTCGAAGAAGATCCCGGCGAAGAAGCCCGCGCAAGGCCGGCGCAGCGCTTCCGCCATTGGAGAGATGCGCCAGGCTCTGTTCCGCCGGCGAATTGCTGAAAATCCTGTTCATGCCGCGCCTCCCGCCATCACTCGGGATGCGCGCTGAATCGCGCGAATGATTCGCGGGTATGTCCCGCACCGGCATAGATGCCCGTTCATGTGCGAGCGTATACGCGCCTCGTCCGGCTGAGGCGTCTTCGAAAGCAGCTCGGACGCCTTAATAATCATGCCGTTATAACAGTAGCCGCATTGCATCGCCTGCTCATCGAGAATGGCTTGCTGCACGGGATGCAAGTCCGGCGTTTTCGAGAGCTTCTTTTGAGCTGCGTACCATGCCGGCAGGCCTTCGAGAGTCGTTACGGCTTTCCCTTCCACGGCGGATACCGGCGTAACGCAGGAGCGCCTCTCGACACCATCCACCAGCACCGAGCACGATCCGCACTGCGCCAGTCCGCACCCGAAGCGGGGGCCCTGCAGCATCAGCTCATTCGCAAGCACATATAGGAGCGGCGTGTCGGGAGCGGACGCTACTGTCCACACCCGCTCATTCACTCGAATCTTAAGTTCGCGAGCCATGGTGTAAAGGGTATCAGCCCGCCGCCACGGCGGCGGAGGCTTCAAGGGCCTGATTCAAATCCCAGGTAATGTCCTCGAGATCCTCAATGCCGACCGAGAGCCGCACTAACTCCGGTGTAACGCCCGCGGCTTCCTGCTCCGCTGCCGACAATTGCTGATGCGTGGTTGAAGCCGGATGGATCACCAAACTCCGCGCATCGCCGACATTCGCCAGATGCGAGAACAGTTTCAAGTTGTCGACGAACCGCTTCCCCGCGTCGAAGCCGCCCTTGAGGCCGAATGAAAACACGGCTCCAGCTCCTTGCGGAGTGTACTTCTGCGCCATCTTATAGTACGGGCTGGAAGGCAGCGACGCATACTTTACCCACTCGACACGCGGATGCTTCTCCAGGTACCGGGCCACGGCAATTGAATTCGAGAGATGGCGATCCATGCGCATGCCCAACGTTTCGATGCCTTGTATAAAGAGGAACGAATTGAACGGACTCATGCAAGGACCGATGTCTCGAAGACCTTCCACGCGGCAGCGGATTATAAAGGCGATGGCTCCGAAGACCTCGCTAAAATTCATGCCGTGATAGGCGCGCGAGGGCTGGTTGATTTGCGGATGCTTGCTCTTGCTCCAATCGAATTTGCCGGCGTCCACGATGATTCCACCGATCGAGTTCCCGTGGCCGCCCATAAATTTCGTCAGCGAATGCACCACAATGTCCGCGCCGTAGTCGATGGGGCGGCATACGTAGGGCGTGGCAAACGTGTTGTCGATGACTAGCGGTAGGTTGTGGTCGTGCGCGATCCTGGCAACGGCTTCGATATCCAACACATTGCCGCGCGGGTTGCTGATCGTCTCGCCGTACAGGCACTTGGTGTTCGGCTTGATCGCCTTGCGGAAGTTTTCGGGGTCGTCCGGCTCGACCAGCGTGACGTCATACCCGAATTTTCGGAAGCTGACATCGAACTGCGTGTGAGTGCCGCCGTACAAAGTGCGGGAGGAAACGAAATGGTCGCCGCTTTCGAGAAGGCTGCTGAGGGCGATGAATTGAGCGGCCTGGCCGCTGGACATCGCTAGGGCCGCGGCGCCGTTTTCAAGGGATGCCACGCGCTGCTCCAGCACATCCGTGGTCGGGTTCATGATCCGCGTGTAGATGTTGCCGAACTGCTGTAACGCAAACAGCGAAGCGGCGTGCGCGGAGTTCTCGAATACGAAAGACGTGGACTGATAGATCGGCACCGCGCGAGCGTGGGTGGTTGGATCGGGCGAGTATCCCGCGTGCAGGGCTCGAGTATTAAAGCCTAAGGCGCGTTCAATCTTTTGGTCGGACATGGGTAATCCTCACCAGATTACCCCAACCAGCGCGCTAGTATTTTCGAAGGACGGCCAGGACTTTTCCTTGAATCGTAATGGCCGAACGCGGCACGAAAATGGGTTGCATCGCCGCGTTAGCGGGCTGCAAACGCACTTGATCGCCGGGCTCGGAGTAAAAACGCTTCAGCGTCGTCTCCGCGCCATCCACCAGGGCCACGACGATCTCGCCATCGTGAGCCTCGGCCGCGCGCTGCACCAGCACATAATCGCCGTTGCAAATGTGATCCTCAATCATCGACTCGCCGCGCACCTGAAGCGCATACGTTTCGGGATTCGCGGCGAAATCGGCAAAACTCAGCGTATCCTGGCGCTCGAATTGTTCGACCGGCGCGCCGGCCGCGATGCGCCCGAGCAGCGGAATCTCAAAGGCCGGGCCGGGGCCGCCCCGGGACCGCTGCTCCTGATAATACTTGTCGGTGATTTCGAGCGACCGGCTTTGATTGAACCCCCGGCGCAAATATTGCTTCGACGTCAGCGCGGTAATGTGCTTATGGATTGTGGCGAGCGACGCGAGTTTCAATCCGTCGGCGAGTTCCTCATAGCTGGGGCTGTAGCCGTGCTGCTTGAGGAAGCCGTCCAGAAAGTCCATGAACTCCTTTTGCCGTCTGGTGAGAGCCATGCCCTATTGTTGGGCGAAGAAAAGGAAAAGTCAATAGGAAAGTTGAGTTGGCGCATCATATTGAAAGGAATGGACACGAATTTGCGCGTCAAAGTGGGGTAATTACGCTCCGGACGCGAAACATAGCTGGCGATAAGTCTCGCTGGCAAATCGAGCCTGCTCGCGAGGATCGTCGCTTGCCATTGTTCGCCAGTAATCGTAGAGCCGGTCCAAAGGTTCGGGGCAACCCTGTTCGTAGAGGCGTCGCGCCGCTTCCACCTGTTGCAGCCATCGTCCGAGCCGCTGGCGCTGCGCGGGCCAGTCCGGCCGCGCAGCGCTGTTCGCCGACGGCTCCCGAATCAAATCCTCCATGATCTCCAGGAACGCGCTACTCCACAACCAAACATCGCCGTTGTTATGACGCATGCATAATAAGGGTTCGCTAGGACGGGCGCGGATTGCGCGAAGTTGTTCGGGTTGGACTCGCGAAGAATACGGGGAGTTTCTTCCCGGATGCGACCTTCTGTTGATTTAGGTGCGTAAGCCAGCATTGCCACAAATCACCGCTGCCGCTCCGCCTCCTCGGCGCGCCTACTGGATGGTCTTCCCCAAGATCTCCACAGTACCCGTGAATCGCTGCTCATCACGCCACACATCCCGCGGATTCTCTCCGACTCTGACGTCGGCCGGAGCGGTGACCAGCGTCTCAATTGGGTGCGCGATCACCGTTCGGCCGTCGATGTCGATCGTCAGAACATGCACGCCCGGCGAATAGCTCATCCGAATAGCCATTGGTTTTTCGGGAAACGGAGTTTGATACATGGCCTTCGATTCGTTGGTTTCGGAGAGAAAGCGCAGCTCGCGCCCGGTATGTTCGACGAATAGAAAATAGACGTGCTGTGAGTGGCCCAGTGCTATTAACGGTTCGCGAAATCCCGGGTCCCGCCGGACGAAACTGACCTTCAAATCCAGCCCGATTTCCGGATTCATCAAAGGGCGGAATTCGCGAACCGGGCTGAACCACCCTGCGATCTTCACATACCTCTTCGGACGGTTGTTCAGCACATCATCGTACGGGCCCGCCAAACCCAAGGCCAGGTTGGCCACCGAGCTATAACCAATCGCAACAGCTACCAGCGCGGTGAGCATGCTCCGCCTCCAGCCGCTGCACGCGCATATCCGGATGCCCAGGCTCGCAACAGCGGCAAAGACCGCTGACGCGACAAAATCGGTTTCGTAGCGATGGGAAGACAGATGGCTCGACATCAGGAACAGCAGGATAGCCAAGGAGGACAGCGAAACGATTCGCAGGATCGCGTTAGCCGCGCGCCCGGCGCGGGCAGCCGGTGGCACAAAAGCAGCGGCCGCAAGAAAAGGGGCCAGCCATAGCGCGCCGACGGTCGGCTCCGTGAAATATAACGGCGGAAGCGGATAACGGTCCGGCGAATCGAACACAAAATGCCGGAGCATGCGAATCCACGGAAACACAGGGCTGATCTCCGGAGGCGCGATCAGCATGTAATAAAACCCCGGCAGCAGGTTTCGTGTGGCGATCTCAATGCGATTCTGACCCGGACCGGAAAGTTGGTATCGAAATCCAAATTCGAACGGGTTGCCGAAACGCGCGTAGTTGTAGGCGGCGATCGCCAATCCCACCAGGGCGAAGGCGGCGGTGAAAGCGATCACACCGCGCGTTCGCATGACCGCGATTGGGCGTTTGGATTTGGGCACGAACACGATCAATCCCACCAAAGCGATTAGGCCTGCAAACACCAGGTGCGGACGGCAACCCACCGCGCATCCATACATGAGGCCCGCGGCGGCCAACCATCCGGCGTGGCCACCGGCCGGCGCGTTCTCAGGAATTCCGATGCCGCGAGCGACGCAGAAAACGGCGGCGGAAAGACAGAAGTATCCTCCCGCAATCGGAATTTCGTAGACCGCAACTCGATTCAGCAGATACGGCACCGATTGACACAGGCCGAGTCCGAGCAGCAGGATTCCCAGCAGCGCCGGCCCCGGCTTCGCGGAAGCGAGGTCGAGAATACGCAGCAAAGCGCCGCAGGCGAAAAGAAAGCCGCCGAAGACCAGTAAAAAGATTGCGAACGTCTCTGGAAGATCGTGCCCGGTAATCAGCCGCCAAGGTGTAAACAGCAATACGGCTGGCGTCGAGCCGAAATACAGGTAATATCGGCCGTTATACAGCGCCATGTCATGCATTTTCAAAGCGGGATCCACTGAGGGGTCCCACGGATCGGGCTGCGCCAGAAGCTGCGGCGAAGGCTCCAGGGGTACGTATAGGTGACCGCCGGCAAAGCCGCGTCCGAGAAGATCGTAGTACCCGTTTAGATCGTACTTCCATAGGAACTGGGTCCCTGAAGCGCGAACCGCCCACAGATAATACGCTCCGGTGACAACGGCCGCCGCCAGAACCAGCGTCCATTGGGCCCATTGAATGGTTCCTATAGCGCCGCGTGATTCCCGAGCGGGCGCGTGGACCATTCGAGGTTCCATTAATCCCGCGCGGGACCCGATCCCACGGGCGGGAACGAAATTTCGGCCGCATCGAACCGCTGCTTTACGCGCAGGTTCAGCTCGCGTCCCACCCGCCATTGCTCTGACGGCAAGGTCTTAAACCGCGCGCGCAGCGTCGCGCCTTTGTCGCCCAGCCGGTCTACGCCCATCACCTCCAAGGGCGCGAGAATCGAAAGACGAAACGGATCTTCGTTTGCGATCTCGGCTGCTGTCTGCCGCAGGATGTCCAGCGCCTTCACCGCATCCGCGTGGTGGGCGACGATGGTTTCGAAAATATAATAAGAATATTCGCGGGTCAGATTCGCCAGAGTGGTGATTGAGCCGTTGGAGATGATGTGTACTGCCCCGTTTTCTGCTCGCAGGACCGTGGTACGCATGTTGATTTCGACCACCGTCCCGCCGATGCCGTTTATCGTCACGCCATCACCGATTCGGATCTGATCTTCCAGCAGCAAGAATAACCCTCCCAGCCAGTCCTTTATCAAGGTCTGCGCTCCCAAGCCGGCCGCCAGTCCGGCAACGCCCAGGCCCGCCAGCAGCGGTTCGACGTGGAAATTAAGTTCCGTCAGCGCCATGACAACGGCGATGATCCATATAAATGTGTTCAGCAGCTTGCGCATGGCGGAGGAAACAGTTCTCGCGCGTTTTTCCAACTCGCCGCGGCTAGCGTCACCGCGGCGGTTGATGATCCCTGTCGCGTACACGCGCAACTGCCTGAATGCGCGCTTGTTGAGCCGCGTGACTAACAACGCCACTACAAAGATTACGGCGACCTTTACTCCGCGGCCAATCCATGGCATCCAGACTTCCGCCCGGCGCAAGTTCCCGAGCGCGTCTACAGAAATCTGCATCTATAACATCATGCGATAAAATGTTTCTGTGGCGGATAAAATATCGTCCGAAACAGCTCCCGGCGGCTGGGCGCCCGCGGTTTTGCTGGCGTGGTTTGTTCCTGGAGCCGGGCATTTGCTGCTGAAGCGTCCTGGCCGAGGCGGCTTGATCGCGGCATGCGTCGCCGCTATGTTTTTGCTTGGCCTGATGATGCGCGGAGCGCTGTTCAGCCCTCAAACCGGCGATCTGCTCACCACGGTCATCTATGTGGGCGGCTTTCTCGGCAATGTCATGTCGGGCATCCTGTATTTCCTGACGGTGTGGCTCGGCTACTCGCAGCCCGATATGGCGGGACATGTTCACGATTACGGGACGAAATTCCTGGTTGCCGCGGGCCTGCTGAACATACTCGGCATGGTGGACGTTTACGAGATCGCCACCCGCCAAAAGGAATAACGTGCCCAAAGTAAACCTCTCGCACTTCGAAGCCTCGCTGCTGTTCGCGCTTTTTACCTCCATCGTCCTGGGAGTGGTCACCAAGCGCACGGACCGTGAGCGCGTGCGTTACGCGGCATATTGCTTTGCCTGGTTCATCGGCGCGATCTTCGGCTTAAGCTGGTTGATGTTCCTGGGCCACGGATAAAGGCCGCGCGGCAATGTGTTTGTCGCGGTAATGAGATCGTGGAAACCGAAAAAATCCTGCTCCGCAAAACCGGGGATGCCATTGCGCGCTTCAAAATGATCCGCGATGGCGACCGTGTCGCCGTGGCGCTATCGGGCGGCAAGGATTCGCTGACGCTCCTTGAAGTGTTGTTGCTGCTGCAACAGCGCGCTCCCATCGAGTTCAGCGTGTGCGCGTTTACGGTCGAGCAAGGCAAATTCCTGAGTTCTTTCGAGCCGCTTGCCGGGTATCTTAAGTCGCGCGGAATCGATTGGACTTATCACCGCGATAATCCCTCGCTGCGCTTGCTGGACGAGCAACCGGATCACGGTTGCGACGTATGTAGCCGCTTCCGCCGCCGCGCGGTTTATCAAATTGTACGCGGCTTAGGCGCGAACGTTATCGCCTTCGGCCACACGGCTGACGATTTCTGTGAATCGTTCTTGCGCAATGCATTGTTCACGGGACGCACCAGCGCGCTTCCCCCCGTAACCTGGTCGGGGAAGCGGGAATTCCGGCTGATCCGCCCCTTGGTTTTCGTAACCGAAGACCTGACGGCCCGGTTCGCCGAATCTCTAGGCGCGCCGGTTATCCCTTGCGGATGTTCACAACGCAGCGGCGCCGTTCGCCGTTCGCTGAGAGGCTTGCTGGCTGAATTGGAAACCGAGCACCCGCGCGTCAAGGAATCGCTTCTGTCCGCGATGGGAAATATCGAAACCGACCGTTTGCTCGACCCGCGCTACCTTGGAATGGAAGACTGTGTTCCGCAATCCAACCAAGCGCTGCGGGTGCTTACGGATTGATATGCCGTCGTCTGGTTACATCGTGCCACAGCGCCACTAGCCCGCTCCACAGCCCGACAGCTTGTAAAACCCAGACACAAACAGCTATCACCACGACAATGTTGAGAATTGCTTTTATGCTGTTTGCCATCGGCACATAGGTGTTGATGATCCACAAAATCGCGCCCACAACTACAAGCGCCAAAACGATGTTGATGAATCCCCTGACGTTCGTTGGCGCGGGAACACGAGTGTTGGTGTACCAGAACAAAATTGCGGCAATGGCCAGGACGATAAGGGCGGTGGTTAACATACACTACGTCTCCGCCATAGCTAGCGCAATCCGGCTACCACTGGCTTCCATAGATGGCAGAGCCCATCAAATCAAGCGCATAGCTGCTAAATTGCCCGTTTATGTGCCCGTGGAGGAAATGTAATTTCTACGCTGGGGCGGCCTCGCGATGCGCGGGGCTTTAGCCCGCCACAACGCTAATTCTTATGACCGACGGCGCCTTTAAGCGGCTTGCTCAACGCGAAGATTGCCAGGCCCGCCGCCACCGCCAGCACCGCGAGCATCGAGAAGTAGGCTTCTCGCGTCATCTTCGAATAGAACGTGCCCAGGTAGCCTTCCAGGTAATTTCCGAAAAAGCTCGATAAGAACCACATGCCCATTAACATGCTGACCAGCCGCGCAGGGGCCACTTTGGTTACCAGCGACAAACCAATGGGCGATAGATACAGCTCTCCGATCGTATAAATCAGAGTCGCGAATGCCAGCCAGAGGAAGCTGACTTTCGCGGTGTCCTGCAGGCCCGCCGACACATACATAAGCGGCAGGAAACCAAGCCCGAGCAGCACGCAGCCAATCCCCATTTTGGTCACGCTTGCCGGTTCCGTTCCGCGAATCGACTGCCTGTTCCAAAGCATGTTCAGCAGCGGAGCGCACAGGAAAATGAACATCGGGTTGAACGCCTGAAACCACGTCGACGGCATCTCAAAACCGAATATGTGCCAATCGGTATTTTTATCAGCGAAGATCTGAATGGTGTTGCCCTGCTGCTCGTAAACGCCCCAAAAGATAATGTTTAGAGCGCACAAAACAACCAACCCGATGATTCCCTTCCACTCTTGAGAGGTAAGCGGCGCCTTCTCGGTATGAGGGGTTTCCTTGGCGCGCGTCAAATTATCTTGCGCAAGATATCGCTGGCCCCAAAGGTACAGAATTAATCCGCCGACCATCCCGACTCCCGCCGCTCCGAAACCGTATTGCCACCCGACCCGTTGGCCGAGAGTGCCGCAGATCAGGGGCGAGAAAAACGCGCCTAAATTGATTCCCATATAAAAGATCGTGAAGGCGCGGTCGCGGCGCGGGTCGCCCTGCGGATAAAGGCTGCCGACCTGGGTTGAAATGTTGGGTTTGAAGCAGCCGTTGCCCAAAATCAGAAACAAGAGTCCCGGCAAAAACAGCGCCGGGCTCGCCAGCAGGAACTGGCCGATCGCAATGCCTATTCCGCCGATTACCACTGCTTTCCTTTGACCGAGAACGCGATCTGCGAGCATGCCTCCGAAAAACGGCGTGAAATAGACAAAGGCCGTATAGAGTCCGTAAATTTGCGACGATAGCGGCTGAATCCCCATCGGGCCAAACACGCCTTCAATCCCGCTGCGCAGAGCGGAAAAACCGATCACGTGTATCGTTCCGTTCTGGATTCCCGGGAGCAGGAAACTGATCATGTAGAGGACCAGCAGCGCGCGCATGCCGTAGTAGGAGAAGCGCTCCCACATCTCGGTGAAAAACAAGACGAACAGGCCGGCGGGATGGCCGAGGATGGTCTTGTGGTTCCGAACTGTGTCCACCGGAGGAACGCCTATTTGGCCAACCGTTACATCGCTCAAGAGCTTTTCTCCTTGGAATGTTGACGTCTGCGCGGGCCGCCAGGATTCCGGTTGGAGTATAGCAAACGCAACTTGACCCGCGGGCGCTGCGTCCAGGTTGTGGAGGTAAAGCCAGTGGATTTCAGCATTGACAACTTTAGGGTTACCCGGCGCGGCATTCTGGCGCTGGCTGCCACGGCGGGCGCAAACCGCCTTTTCGCGGCGTCCGATTTCTGGAATAAGAAAGACCCTAAAGATTGGACGCGCGATGAGATCGACCGGTTGACCACCGACTCGCCCTGGGCGAAGCCTGTATCGGCGCAGATCGAATCCATGAACCGCAACGGCACGTACGATCCGGGATCGCCGCAAGGCACTCCCGGTGGCGGGTATCCGGGCGGTGGGTATCCGGGTGGAGGTCAACCGCGAGTCGGTTTGGGTATTCCAGGCGTCGGACTCGGGATTCCAGGCATCGGCGGCGGCTATCCAGGGGGAGGCCGGCGCGGCGGACCGCGACAGCCCGGCGCGTATCAGGCAAGAGGAACCGTCTTGTGGGAGAGCGCGGAGCCGGTAATGGCCGCGCTGAAGCCCGAGTTTCCGGAGGAATTCGCAGATCATTATGTGATCGCCTTAAGCGGCATTCCCTGGCCGCCGCGCAACGGCCGGGCCGATGAGGACGACGAGCGCTACGAACAAAGCTCGCTGGACGATCTGAAGTCTGTGACGTATCTGAAACCGGAGCGCGGGAGCTCTCTCCAGCCCGGGGTAGTAAAACAGCCGCTTAGCTCATCGGCAAACGCCACCATTCTATTCGGGTTCTCGAAAGATCTGGCGCACATCAGCGCGGACGATAAACAAGTCGAATTCACGACGAGGTTAGGCCGCTCTCCCATTCAGGTGAAGTTCGCGCCGAAAGAAATGATGTATCGCGGGAAACTGGCTGTGTAGGATCTAATTTCAGAATTGGCAGGCGGGCTGAAGCCGCCGCACGCTGAAGCCTGCCCCACAGCGGGCTGGTCAACTCTACCGCCCAGCCGCCTTCGCCGCTCCAGCCTTCGTCAAAATCAGGATATGCTGCCGCGGGAGCGACTCAATCACCGGCCCGAGCACGAAGCCTTCGGCCTCCAGTTCCGTCTTTACCTCCGCGACGCTCATCTTATGCTCCGCAATTATGGGAACATTCGGATCTTCCTTCCGGTATTCGAGCAGCACTAACCGTCCGTCCGGCTTCAGCGATTCTCGAATACCTTGCAGCATCTTTTGCGGCTCGGAGAACTCGTGATAAACGTCGACCAGCAGGACAAGATCGATCTGTGCCTTCGGCAGCTTCGGATCGGTCAACGTGCCCTGAACGGTTTGGATATTATTCATGCCGGCTTTCGCCGCATTGGCCCGGACCTTTTCTAACATCTCCGGCTGCACATCTTCGGCGTAAACCCTGCCGCCCTGCCCGACCTTTTTCGCGAGCTTCAGGCTCATATAACCAGTGCCCGCGCCAACGTCCGCGACCACCATCCCCGGCTTGAGATTCAGGGCATCCACAGCTCCATCCGGATTCTCCTCCTGCTCGCGTTCCGGCCGCTCAAGCCAGGTGGCGCACGGCCCGGCCCCGCACACTCCCGCGATATGGCGGCCAGTGAGAGGGTGAACGCCCTGCTGTTGAAAAGCGCTGGCGGTCCAGAGGCCGGCGGAAACCAGAGCAAGGGCGCTAAAGAATCCTGCATTGCGGGCGCGGATTTTGTGGGGGCTTATCATGGATCGCCTTTGATTATACTCAGCCACGTGCCGATTTCGATGAGGTGAACCCGCCGCGCCCGGCAACCAGATAGTGAATTGCACAAGGGTGCGCGCTCTGGCGGACTAAAGTCCGCCGCAGCCTAAAGGCTGCCCCACAGACAAACTCACTCGCTTAGCGCGAACGTCCACACCGATCCGCCGGCCGGCACCTTGCGCGCGGCGTAGCGGCTCGCGACGATGCCGCCAACCCCGGACAGCACGCTTACATATTGTTTGCCCTTGTGCGTGTATGTGACCGCCGTCGCATTCACGCTTGAGCTGGTTTTGAATTGCCAGAGAGTTTTCCCGGTCGCCTCATCCAGTGCGACGAGTTCGCCCGTCGGTTTGCCCGTGAACAGCAGTCCGCCGCCCGTCGCAAGCACGCCGGCTGAGCTGGGCAGATCCGCTAAGGGGATCTCCCATTTCTTTTCGCCGGTGACGGGATTGATTGCCAGTATATGGCCGACCACTTCACCGGGTTTAAGGTCCGCTTGCCTTGCGATAACGCCGGTCGAGTCTTTCCCGTTCTCCGCTTGCTTTTGCGGACCGAGTTTCTGGATTCGAGGAATGTTGAACGTTGTGGCGTAGATAAGGCCCGTAGTGGGATTGAACGCGATGGGCACGGCATTGGTGCCGCGCGAGGGCCAAATCTCCACCTCCTCACCCGCGGCAAAACGTTTATAGACATCCGTGAGCTGCGGACGCCCCGTCTTCAGATCGATCTCCGTGGCCCAGTTCACCTTCACAAAGGGATGCGCGGCGATTAGCTTGCAATTCGTGCGGTCCACAACGTAGAGAAACCCGTTCTTATTCGCCTGGATCATCACCTTGCGTAGCTGGCCATCCACGCGAATATCCGCGAGCAACTGCTCGTCCGTCGCGTCCACGTCATAAACGTCGTTGGGAGTGTACTGGTAATAACAAGCGATCTCGCCGGTCTTTGGGCGAAGCGCGAGGACGCTGTTGGTGAACAGGCTGTCGAGGCCTTCGCGAGGCCGCGGATCGTAGGGCTCGGCATTGCCCACGCCCCAATAGACCAGATCGAGTTGAGGATCGTACGATCCGGAGCGCCACGTCGGGCCGCCGCCCTGCGACCAGGCGTTAGTGCCTTTGGGCCACGTTTCAGAGCCGGGCTCGCCCGGTCCGGGGATGGTATAACGACGCCACAGCTTCTTTCCCGTATCGGGATCCCAGCCGTCCAGAAAGCCGCGCGTAGTGGACTCGCCCCCGGCGACCCCCGAAATAAGCACGCCGTTGGCGACGATGGGAGCGGCCGTGGAATAGTAGCCATCCTTCGAATCCGCGTACTTCTGCTTCCACAGCTCTTTTCCGGTTTTCATGTCCAACGCGAGGACGTGGTTGTCGATCGTCACGCGAAAGAGTTTTCCGTTGTAGAGGACCGCCGCCCCGCGGTTGAACGCCGAACGTGTTACTCCAGGTTCAATCTCTACCGGGGTGCGCCAAATCTGCGCGCCCGTATCGACGTCAATCGCAAACGTATATTTGCCGTTCACGATGTACATCACACCGTTGTATATTACCGGCGCGGCCAGCTCGCCCTGATCGTTCATCAAGCTGGTGCTCCATACGGGCGCCAGTTTTTTTACATTGGCCTTATTGATCTGCTTCAGCGGGCTGTAGCTCTTGCGGTCGTAGCCCATGCTGTGGGTGAGGACGTTCTCGGTGTTTTTGCCATCGTTGACCAGTTCTTCCGTGGTCTGCGCGATGCCGAAGCTCGCCAACACGAAGCATAAACAGACTCTGTTCATATTCACCTCCGATTAGCGTAATCGCGCAGAAATTGAATCAGCAGCGCGCTTACTTGTTCCGGCTGCTCCTGCTGGACCCAATGCCCGGCTCCGTCCACCAGATGAAAGCCTTTCATGTTGGTGCAAGCAGTGGTGCGCATTTTATCCACCGCTCCCGGCGTTTGATAAACGCCCCAATCGCTTTTCCCCGCGATGAACTGGGATGGCACATCGATCGCGCGGCCCGAAAAAGTAAGCATCTCCCCGATGCTCTTTGGATTTGACCCGCGCCGCACGCGATAGCCTTGCAGCGCGCCCGTGAACCCGGTTCTGCCGTATTCGGCGGCGTACACATCCACTTCCGGCTCCGTAAGCCACTTGCAGTTGGCGATGTAATCCGCGGGGGGCATGAACGCGGCCGCCGTCGCCGCCATTCCTTTGTCCTTCTCCATCACGTAATACGTCGGGATCTGCGCCATTTCCTCCGCGGTGCGCGCCTTCAGCGGATGAGGATTGTTGCCTTTATAATCGGCGCTCTTGCAGTAGTAATACGCGCGGAAGAAGGCGTGCAATCCCTGCGGAGCATGCAGCATGTCATCGTTCGCGTCGCGCGTGCGCTGATAATTTTGATAGTACTTTCGCGGCGGATTCAACTTCGCCAGCTCGGCATCGAGTTCATCGTCGCTAATCGCGCGGGGCGGCGGCGGAGCGCTGTTGCCCGTGTCGAAGGGCAACGAAGGCGGGCCTTCAAAAGGCGAACTCATGATGGTGACGGAACGAAAAACATCCGGCCGGATGAGCGCCGCCCAGGACGCCACCGGCGCGCCGGCATCGTGCCCCACAATCATCGCAACGGACCGGTGGCCGAGAGCGTAGATCAGCGCCATCGCGTCTCGCGTCATATTGAGGATGCGGAACGGGTCGGGGTCGGCGTCGTAGGAATCGTCCCACCCAAGGGTGCGTCCGTAGCCGCGTT
This sequence comes from Bryobacterales bacterium, assembly GCA_019261985.1. Lineage (GTDB taxonomy): Bacteria > Acidobacteriota > Terriglobia > Bryobacterales > Bryobacteraceae > Palsa-187. The sequence continues at coordinate 28,089 of JAFAQY010000047.1, forward strand.
GGTCGGGAGCGATCACGTGATAACCCGACGCCGCGAGCGCGGGCATCACCTTGCGCCAACTGTAGGCGAGCTCCGGGAATCCATGCAATAGCAAAACGGCGGGGCGGCCCGCTGTTTCGTAACCCGCCTCCAATACGTGCACCGTCATGCCGTTTACGTTCGCGATGTGACGCGAGCGAATGCCCGAGGGGAGCGTGCCGTTGCCATAGGGCGGAAGCTTGGAGAAATCCGTCTGCACGATGGCGGCGCGCACCCGGGTACTCAGCGTTGCCAATGCGCCGAGCTTGAGTAGATCGCGACGATTCACGTTCACCGTTTGTCATTAGAATGGCGGGAGGGTGTCGGTGTCAAGCGCAGGCGGCATAAAATAAGAGGTCGGACACCCATGAAACTACTAACTTCTGTTTTGTTATCGGCGCTGCCCTTCTGTGTGCATGCGCAGGACGCGTCTCGCGCCATCGCCGGCGGCGGGATCTCAGTCCCGGGATGGACCGGCAAGATCGACGCCAATGAAGAGCGGTTTGGAAGAACGATCAACGACGCCAAGTTTGCGAAGGAGGGTGACACATTCCACGTGACCACCGGTCCGGCCGTCTCGTATTGGAATCCAGCCAACAAGGCTAGTGGCGACTATACAGTTAAAGCCACCTTTACCGAACCGAAGTACATGAACCTGAATAATCACCCGCACCCGTACGGAATCTTTATCGCCGGGAATGACCTGGGCACGGAGAATCAAAGCTACCTCTACTGCGCGGCGTACGGAAACGGCAACGTCATAGTCCGCGGATTCGGACCCCGTGCGTTCCAGATGAACGGCTTTCAAGGCGAGGCGAATGCCGCGGTGCATAAAGCCGCGGGCGTCGGGCAACCCGTAACGCAGGAGATTGCGATGTCCGTAAAGGGCAACAAGGTTGAGTGCGCAATCAACGGAGCGGTGGTCGCGAGCTATGATAAATCCGCGCTGGTCACGGCCGGAAAGTTGAAGTCGACCGACGGAGTTTACGGCCTACGCTTCGCGCATAATACGGAAGTGAACGTGACCGGTTTGAGTGTGACGAAATAGCGGTTTAGCCGACGTTCGTCGGAACCGCTGCCTGGGGTCGCGGTTCAGAGCCGTGATCTTACGTAAGCGGTTCCGGATTCATCACAACCGCTCTTTCAACAGGCGCGACTCGCAATGGATGATTTCCGGTTACAACTAATTTCAGAGCTGCGATCGATTATCGTTGTGAGGAGGCTGCAGGGGATAGACGCGCGATGCTCGATTCTGTGGGCAAGAAGGCAGACGGCCGCCGATGTCCCAGGATTCCTGCACAGTGTCGTCTCCACTTGCTCACGTGAGGCGTTGAATCTCTAGGGGTATTTTGGGCAATCGTGGCGCGATTTCGGCGCGATCGCTCGCTTCGCCTCGGCGAAGTTCACGGACGCACGAATATTGACCACGGTGGACCCACGAGCCCTGGAAGTAAGAAAGGTACACGGTGGCGCGGGCCTTAAGCCGCCAAGGATGACGTCCTTCACAACTCCAACGATTCGCAAGTTCGATGGGGGCCGGCTCACAGTAGCCGAATATAGCTTCGCAAAAATATTCCGCGCGAAGGTTTCGTTCACAATCGCGACGAGCGGAGCCGCCGTATCATCTCGATCCGCAAACTCCGTCTCTGACAGAACCGGGGTTCGCATTTGTTTCGAAGAAGCGTGGCCCGACGGCGGTTAAATCCGCAGTATCGTGGTTCGGCATCGAATGCCCGTTCGGAACCGCCGCCTCGGTCCAAGCACCGGTGCTCATGGATGTGTTGCCGAAGATGTTGCGGCACCAAGCCGCTCCACAGCATCCTTAAAAAAATGGTTAATGCGGGCGATCTGCAGACCGCTGCTCGTTGAGACCGCCAAGCAACACTCCCTTGGGTTGGAATCCTGATTTAGAGTCTGAGGATTCCGAGGAGTTCGAACGAACAGCCCCGCGCCCGACCCATAAGCCGAACCAGACCCTTCCTTCCCGTTCAGCTTTTTGGACGATGGACGAAGCGCCCTAGTTCGCGAACCGTTTTTAAGGTTCTTCGAACGTATCGGGCATTCGCCGTTCGTCGCTTCGGCGACCAGTCGTCCCTGCAACATCGTAGGAATGGATGTTGGTTCGGAACTACAAAAAATCTACGATAGCCAAACTAAACCCGCTCGGCCCTGATTCGAAAAATTGGGCGTTCCGTGCTCATGTGAAATTAACAAAAAATGTAACTAAAAATACTTCAAAAAAATTCTTGCGTTTTCCACAAACACGCAGTAATATACTTTTGTTTAAGCCAGTTTTAAAAGGCAGAATGGTACCGTAATAATTCTGCAAACTGGCCCGCTCATGACCGCGAGCAGCCGTTCGGCTGCATTGGTGATGTCGACCCAACTGGGCGACGCGACGCTCGGATGACCTGTTTTGGCACGAGGGGGTGCCGACGGCTCTGGACCGCGGCAACAGCCCTGCGCCACGCTTTCGCAAAAGAGAGTAAACGGAGGAATCATGAGGCGCAGAGACTTTATTAAATCAACCGCCGCAGTTACCGGAGGAATGCTTGCCGGACTTCAACGCGGCGGCGCGGTTCCCGGACCCAAGCCCAACATTTTGTTCATACTTGTGGATGAACTCCGCTTTCCTACTGTATTTCCAAACAACATACAAACAGCGCATCAGTTCCTAGCCACCTATATGCCAAACCTCTACAAATTGTGGCAGAGGGGCGTAAAGTTCGGCAACCACAACACAGCCGCCAATGCCTGCACGCCTTCGCGCGGCGTCCTGATTACCGGCCTCTATTCCCAACAGAATTGGCTGCTAACCACAATTCTATCGACGCCCTACCCAGCGCCTACAACAACGCCGCAACCCGTCCTGAACCCGGCTTATCCCACGTATGGGAAGTTGCTGCAAGCCGCGGGTTACCGAACGCCTTACATTGGCAAGTGGCACGTTTCTGTGCCCTCTCCAGACACAAATACGCTGGCCAATTATGGCTTCGACTATTACCCGACGTATTATGACCCCACCGGCACGAACCTTCAGGGGACGTATGGCGATGAAAGCCGCGGGTACCATAGCGATGCCTATACAGTGTCTCAGGCAACTGATTGGTTAACGAACCAGAGGCCGTCGAGTCAGCCCTGGTGTCTTACCGTTGGCCTTGTCAATCCTCATGACAGGGAATTCTTCCCCGCCGGGACCGAGTTCGAGGCGGTCAACCAGCTGTTCGGGAGCTCCGCGACTAATCCTGGCAATCTCAACCCCGGAGCGGAGTATCCGGGCAACGGCCCTTTAGTGCCTTACAGCGAAAATGCGTTGAAGTCCCCAATGTCTTACGGGTTTCCGGCGTTACCTCCGAATTGGGAGAGCGCAGCCACCATTGCAGCCAACAAGCCATCAACGCAAGTCTTTGCCAGGGAATTTGTCCAGCTCATTTGGGGCGGCGCAACCGATGAGTCATCCCAGAATACAGCCACCATCGTGCCGTATCCGGGTGCGAATCCCACGCAGGTGGGGGTTGCCAAGATGCCCTACAGTTATTGGCAGCGCGGTATGGACAGCTACACGCAGATCATGCAGATCGTCGATGTCCAAATTGGGAACTTACTTGGTGCACTGGAGGGTCTGCCACAAAGTGTCGTCGAAAACACTGTAATCGTGTTTGCCTCAGACCACGGCGAATATAATGGAGCGCATGGCTTCCTTTCAAGCAAGATAGGTACCGTCTACGACGAGGCGTGGCACGTTCCGTTGATCGTGGCCGATCCTAGCGGTAGATTCACCGCGGATGAAGACATCCTCCGCCGCGGGCTCACGTCGCATGTAGATTTACTGCCTTTGCTGGTCACCATCGGAAACCTGGGCAGCCGTGCTTGGATGACCGGCGACCTGGCCACAATCTACGGCGGCCGCCATGACATGTTCCCGATGTTAAAGTCTGCGAACGCGCCAGGGCGCCTTTACGTCCTTTACGCGACGGACGAAATCGTTCCCATTACCTTTAATTTTAACTTGGCCCCCCTGAACATTCTGGGCTTGCGTACTGAAGATACCAAGCTAGGCGTGTACACCAGCTGGGTGCCTCTCACATCTAATATCGTCCCGTCCTCAATTGAGCTGGAATTCTATGGCTATTCGACAACGGGCGGAATGCTTGAACTGGACAATACCGCCGCCAGTGACCCGCGCGCCAAGGCCATGGAAGATGTCCTGCTAAATAACCTGCTCCCCAACGAACTTCAGCAAACATTACCCGGAACCCTTGGCCAGGAGCAGGCGTCGTCAAAGGTCGTACATTTGGCTTACCGGGATTTTATAGCGGCCCAGCCGCTTATCGCTTGGGCTCAAGGCGCGCTCCAGACCTTGCTTGGGTATGGCCTGGAGTTCTAGTGAACTCACATCGGCCGTTCGCACGATCGTCATTAGAATCGTGAAGGCCACCTTCACCGAGCCGAAGTACATGAACGTGAACAATTACCCGCACCCGTACGGAATCTTCATCGCCGGAAACGACCTGGGTACAGCGAGCCAAAGCTACCTATACTGCGCTGCCTATGGGAACGGCAGATTCATCGTGCGAGGATTCGGGCCGGGCGCGTTCCAGATGAACGGGTTTCAAGGCGACGCGAATGCGGCGGTGCATAAAGCCGCTGGCGTCGGACAACCCGTAACGCAGGAGATTGCGATGACCGTAAAGGGCAGCAAGGTTGAGTGCGCGATCAATGGAACCGTCGTCGCGAGCTACGATAAATCCGCGCTAGTCACGGCCGGAAAGTTAAGTCAACGGACGGAGTTTATGGCCTCCGCTTCGCGCATAACACGGAAGTGAACGTGATCGGTTTGAGTGTGACGAAATAGCGGCTAATCGCCGGAACGGCTCCTTTGCAGTCGCGGCTCAGAATCGGCGTTTGGAGCCGAGTGCAGCTTCAAATCCAAAACGCGCGCGTACCGCTCAAAATCCGGATCCGTGGTAAAGATGCTCATGCTCCGCCGCTGCGCGAAGGCACAAATCAACATCTCCACGGCGGAGAAAGCGATCCCTTTGACTTGGCAATCGTTGGCCGCCTTCGCGGCCGCTTCGTGATCCGTCGTGGATACCGGTTCATCCGGAACGACTGCGAGTATCCCCCGCAATTCCTCGAATTGAACCCGCACCTTGATCCCCGACAAAATAGCCTGCCGTACCAAACCGATGATTCGCGCCCGCTCTCCCTTACCAACTCCTGAAATTCGTATACCAGCAGGCGTTCACGTCTATTAAGATGTTTCGATTTGCGGCGAAACGCCAGAGACCAAATTGATGTGTCGACGAGGACATTCATAGTTCTCGTGCTTCATTGATCAAACGATCATCGATCGCCAAGTTGGTGGGCATGAAGAACTCCAGCCCCATTTCCTACACAGTGAAATCTGTAAGTGTCAAGCAGCATCAACCGTTTTTGTACGCTCCGGTCGCGAAGAGTTCAGCCCCAGTTTGGCGGGAAGCCGGCGCTTCGGATGGGGTTGCGCCCTACCTTATTGCCGAGGCACGTTTCAGGTTCATTCGTTCCGAAGAGTCTGCATTGGATCGACGCGCGAGGCTCGATACGCAGGCAAGAACGCCGCTAAAAACCCGGTGAACACCAACAATCCACAGGCCCCTGCGAAAGTCCCAGGATCTGCCGGCGTGATGCCGAACAGCATTGACGAAACCAGGCGCGATGCAGCCCACGCAGCAGGCAATCCGAGCGCGGCGCCCAATATCAGCAGCCGCCCCGCGCCGCGAATAATACCGCCGAGCACTTGGCTCCGCCGGGCTCCCAAAGCGAATCGGATGCCGATTTCATTTCTGCGCCGGGTGACTTCATAGGCGAGCAATCCATACAGCCCGATACACGCCAAAACCAGCGCCAGCACTCCAAAACTGCTCGCAAGAATCGCCATAAGGCGCTCTTGTACCAATGTGCCCTCCACTTGCTCGCTTAAGGCGTGAATGTCCAGGGGTATCTTGGGCAACCGTGGCGCGAGTTCGGCCCGAATAGCTCGCTCCGCCTCAACGAAATTCCCGGACACACGAATATTGACGACAGTCGGCCCAAGCTCCGAGCGCTGGCAGTACGATACGTATACCGTTGGAGGTGGCGCCGTTCGCAATCCGTCAAGGACAACGTCCTTCACAGCTCCAACGATCAGCAGGTCCGGCGGCGGACGGCTCACGGTAGCCGAAATATAGCTCCCCACGGGATCGCGTCCCTCAAAATGCTTGCGCGCGAAGGCTTCGTTCACGATCGCTACGAGCGGGGCCGCGGCATCGTCGCTATCCGTAAACTCTCTTCCGGAAAGAAGCGGCGTTCGCATGGTTTCGAAGAAGCGAGGGCCCACGGCGATGAAATCCGCGTTGTCGTGGTCCGGCAGCGGCTGCCCCTTCGGAACCGCAGGCTTCCGTGTTGGCCGAATACCAGAGGTATGTGCCTTCGCGCCTGAGGCGAACCAGGTCCTCATTTTTCAGCTTTTCGAGGTGGTGCGAGAGGGTGCTGGAGGGTATCCCCAACTCCTCGCTGACCTCACCGACGACCATCCCCGCGGGATGGGCGCTGAGGAGCAGCCGGACGATGCGCAGCCGTGGTTCTGTTCCCATGGCCGAAAGCATATCGGCATAGCGCGCGATCAGTTCAGAATCATCCTTCTTAGGCATTGGCCTCTCCCTTGGGTATATTTCGATGATAGTAGAAATATAGAGAACGTCAAGGCAGCCGACCATGCCACAGGTGTTAACAGTTTCTTAAGTCGAGCGGCCTTATCGTTTTCATAGGGTCTCGCCTGCCGGTGAGGGGACGTTTTCTTGCCCAAGCCGTCCAACCAGCCTAGAATTAAAAGAGATACTTCGTTAAAGGGAACCGGTTGATGTTTCGGAAGATCACATCTTTCGTTGTGGCTGTCAGCGTAATGCTCCTTCTGCAATTCGCCGACTGCTACGCCATGTCCCAAGACCAGCAGTCGATGCAGTGCTGCCATCACATGCCCTGCAATCCGGCGAACAAGGCGCATGATTGCTGCAAGCACATGGTTTCGGCGCAGGCGCCGAGTGCGCTCCCGGTCATTCATGCCCCATTTGTCGCGCCGGTTGCGATCGCCGTTGACTGGGTTCCACTCGCCGAGGTCGAGCAGCCCGCCCAGGTAGCCTCGCCCGGCACGCCGCAGCATTCGCCGCCGCCGCTCTACATCGTTTACGCTTCCCTCCTGATTTAGACCTCCTCCTGAAAGCGTGGTGCGTTTCGCCGCGTCACGTTTGCCGTTTTCTGTTTCCACAACAGTTTTCTTAATTCGGCCGACCGCGCTTGAACCGCTTGTCATGAGCGGGGAGGCGCATTTTCAGGAGGCTTTTAGCGATGACTTCATTTTTCCAGCGAAAGCGCGCGCCCCGCCGCGTCGGGAGCGCCATTTACGCCCTGACAGTTTCGGCCTTTCTAGTCGCCTCCTGCTTCGCGCAGGATGCTGATGCCGCGCACAAACATGCGCCGCCCGCGACCCCGCTTTCCGAACTGCTGAAGGAAGCGGAGCAGAACAATCCGCAAATCCGCTCCGCACAACAGGGCACTCAGGCGGCAAAGGAAATGCACGCCCAAGTTTCCGCGCTACCGGACCCGATGTTCCAGCTCCAGCAGGTGAACGCGGGGAGCCCGCGGCCTTTCGCCGGCTACAGCAACAGCGAATTCGCCTACATCGGATTAGGCGCCTCACAGGATATTCCATATCCCGGCAAGCTGCGCCTCAAAGGAGAGATTGCAAAGCGTGAAGCCGATATCGCCGGCAGCCGCGCGGATTCGGTGTCTCTCGGCGTACTCGCCGAAATCAAAACCGCCTATTACCAGCTCGCCTACCTCTCGCAGACCCTCGACATCCTTACTAACGACCAGCAGCTCCTGCGTCAGGTCGAAAGAGCCGCCGACGCGCGTTACCGCTCCGGCATGGGGAACCAGCAGGACATATTACAGGCTCAGGTGCAGCAGACCAAACTTCTGCGCGATATTTCCATGCACCACCTCGAAGAGGGCAAGCTTCAGGCCCGACTAAAGCAGCTTGTCAATCGTCCACAGTCATCTCCTGACATTCGTCCCGTAGTGCTGAAGGAGACGCCGCTCCACATGACCTTCGACGAGATTCTCAACGCCGCCGAGGCGCAAAATCCGGACCTCGCCGCCACGCAGCACGCCATCGACCGTAATGCGCTTCAGGTGGAAGGGGCGCGTAAGGACTTTGAACCCGACTTCAATATTCAGGGCATGTGGCAGCGCACTGATCCGACGCAGTTCCGCGCTTATTACCAGATCACCTTCGGCGTGAAGATCCCGCTTCACTACGGCAAGCAACGCGCCGAACTTGCGCAGGCCCAAGCGGAGTTGAGCCAGGCGCGCCGCGACCGCGAGGCGCAATCGCAGCAGATCGCATCCGACCTGCGCCAGCAGTATGTTATCGCCGAGCAGAGCGCCGAATTGCTGAAGATTAACCGCGAGGGCTTAATACCGGAATCGCGCACGGGATTCCAGGCGGGCCTCGCCTCCTATCAGAACAACAGGGAGGATTTTCAGCCGTTGCTGAATTCCTATCTCGACATCCTCCGTCTTGAACAGGAAAACCTTCAGACCCTCGCCGACCACGAGACGGCGATTGCCCGGCTTGAGCAAATCACAGGGTTGTCTCTTGCCGCCGCGACGAAGGAGAAGGAATAGTCATGAAGACCTACCGCACAGCATTCCTGATAGCCCTGACCGGGAATGTCCTTCTCGCCGGAGCCTTGGCTTTCTTTTGGTGGCGGTCACATGCCGGAGAGGGAACGACCCTCCGCCAGGCGCTGCCCCAGGCCATCCGTTCGGTTCTGCCGGAAAGCCTGCAACCGGCAACGCAAACGACCGCTTCGCCCGCCCCCGGTGTCGCTCCAACAGAGCCTGCATTGGTGCCGGTACAAATATCGCCGCAGCGCCTTCAGAGCATCGGCGTGAAGCTCGGGCGCGTTCAGCGAAAGGAAATCGCTGATGAAATCAACACCGCTGGGAACGTCGCGCTCGATGAGACCCGCTTGTCGTATGTTCAGGTGCGGTTCCCCGGCTTCATCCAAAAGGTTTTCGTCGACGCGACCTATCAATCCGTGCGCAAGGGCCAGCCGCTTTTCACGATGTACAGCCCTGACATTGTTGCCACGGAGCGCGAATATCTTGTGGCGCGACAAAACCAGAAAGAAGTAGCGCACAGCACCATTCCCGGCGTCGCCTCGGGCGCGGCCTCGCTCCTGCAAGCCTCCATCGAGCGGCTAAAGCATTGGCAGGTTCCGCAAACCGAAATAGACCGGCTGGAATCAACCGGCGAAGTCGGTCAAGAAATCGAAATCGACTCTCCCGTCTCGGGCTACATCACCGAGCGCAAAGCCTACCCGAGCACCGCCGTTCAGCCCGACATGCGGCTTTACGGTATCGCCGATCTCTCCATTCTTTGGGTCAACGCGCAGGTGTTTCAAAACGACCTCGCGCAGGTGAAAGTTGCCGCTCCTGCGACGATCACCGCCGACACCTATCCGGGCCGCAGTTTCCCAGGCCGCGTCGATTTTATCTATCCCGATGTCGACATGGCGACGCGCACGGCGCGCGTGCGCATCGTGCTCCAGAACCCAGAGCCGCCGCTCTCTCCGGGCATGTTCGTGAAGGTAGCGTTCAAGTCGCCTATGGGCGAACAACTCATCATTCCCGCAAGTGGCGTCCTGCAATCGGGCACTAAACAAATCGCTTTCGTCAACCGCGGCGACGGCTATCTGGAGCCGCGCGAGGTTCAGCTTGGGAACCGCGTCGGCGACGATTTCGTCGTGCTGAAGGGCCTGAGAGCAGGCGAGCAGATCGTCACTTCTGCCAATTTCCTGATTGATTCAGAAAGCCAGTTGCAGGCTTCGCTCGGGTCTTATGCTCCGCCTCCGCCCGGCGCAGGCAGCGCAGCAGCAGCGAACGCGCTGAAGGCGAACGCCGATTTGACTTCGCAGCCGGAACCTCCGCGCAAGGGGAGCAATGTTGTCCGCGTGAAGCTGACCGATGCGAAGGGAGCGCCCGTCACAGGAGCGCAAGTCTCCGTCAACTTCTTCATGGCGGCGATGCCCGCCATGGGCATGGCGGCCATGCGGACCGACGTGAAATGTGCGGACAAAGGCAACGGCCTTTACGAGGGTCCCGGCCAGCTCGGCAGCGGTGGAACGTGGCAGGTCACGATCACTGCCACCAAGGACGGCCAGACCATCGCCAACAAGCAATTCAGCGTGAACGCGACGGGAGGCATGTAGCATGCTTGCCCGATGGATAGAGTGGTGCGCGCGTAATCGCTTCCTTGTTTTCACCGGGACGCTCATGCTCGTGCTCGCCGGCATCTGGAGGCTGCGTCAAATCTCGCTCGACGCGCTCCCCGACATCTCCGACGTTGAAGTCATTGTTCACACGGAATGGACCGGCGAGCCGCCCACCATCATCGAGGACCAGGTCACGTATCCGATCGTCACGTCATTGCTGGCAGCGCCACAGGTCAAGGCCGTGCGCGCACAAACGATGTTCGGAGATTCTTACGTTTTCGTCGTATTTCAGGACGGGACTGACCTCTATTGGGCGCGCTCGCGGGTTGTCGAATATCTGCAACAGATTCAGGGCAAGCTCCCGGAGGGCGTGCATCCGAGCATCGGACCCGATGCGACCGGCGCGGGATGGGTTTATGAATACGCGCTCGTCGATCACAGCCATCAGCAGAGCCTCGCCGACCTCCGCAGCCTTCAGGACTGGTATCTCCGTTACCAGCTCGCGACGGTTCCCGGCGTCGCCGAAGTTGCCACCATCGGGGGATTTGTCCGGCAGTATCAGGTCAATCTCGATCCCGACAAGCTGCGCGCTTATGGAATTCCGCTTTCAACTGTCATCGACAAAATCCGCGCCAGCAGCAATGAAGTCGGCGGCAGCCTGCTCGAAATGAGCGGCGCCAATTACATGGTGCGCGGCCTCGGCTCTCTGCATACTCTCGCCGACCTTGAGAATGTGCCTCTCGCCTCGAAAGACGGAACCCCGGTGATGATCCGTGATGTGGCGACCGTCGCTTTCGGTCCCGATATCCGGCAAGGCGCGGCCGACTGGCAGGGCGAAGGTGAAACCGTCGGCGGCATTATTGTCATGCGCGACGGCATGAACGCGCTCACCGTCATCGACGGCGTCAAGGCCAAGCTTGCTGAAATCAAATCCTCGCTTCCCGCAGGCGTCGAGATTGTTGCCGGATATGATCGCTCCGGCCTCATTCACGAGTCCATCAATACTCTTCAACGCGACCTGATCGAGGAGGCGATCATCGTCAGCCTCGTCATTATCGTTTTCCTGTTTCACTTCCGCTCGGCCTTCGTTCCGATACTGACGCTGCCCATCGCCGTGCTCGCGTCCTTCATTCCGATGTATTACCTGCATGTCACGTCGAACATCATGTCGCTGGGCGGCCTTGCCCTAGCGATTGGCGTGCTCGTGGATGCGGCCATCGTCATGGTGGAGAACGGCTACCGGCATGTCGCGGAAGCGCAGGCAGCGGGTGAGCCAATTGACGAAGCGCGCCGTCGCGCCATTTTGCTCGACGCGGCCAAGCAGGTAGGCCCCGCGATTTTCTTTTCGCTCGTTATCATCGTGGTCTCGTTCCTGCCCGTATTCCTGCTCGAAGCGCAAGAGGGCCGGATGTTCAGGCCGCTCGCTTGGACAAAATCGCTCGCCGTGGGATTTTCCTCGCTGCTCGCCATCACGCTCGTTCCGGTACTCATGATCGTTTTCATCCGCGGCAAGCTGCGACCAGAGGCCCGCAATCCTCTGTCCCGGATTACGCAGGCGATTTATCTGCCTATTCTTCGGCTCTGCCTGCGCTTTCGAAAAACGACGCTGCTGCTCAACCTGCTTTTCCTGGTTTTCACGCTTCCGCTGGCCCTCAAAATCGGCAGCCAGTTCATGACGCCGCTGTTCGAGGGCTCCTCGCTCTACATGCCGACGGCGCTTCCCGGCATTTCCATCACGCAGGCTTCGCAGCTTATGCAGGAGCAGGACCGGGTTATCCGGTTATTTCCTGAGGTCGAAAGCGTTTTCGGCACTGTCGGGCGCTCCGAGAGCGCGACCGACAATGCGCCGCTCGATATGTACGACACGACGGTCATGCTGAAGCCGCGCGAGCAGTGGCGGGCCGGAATGACCTACGAAAAGCTCATTCAGGAGATGGATGCCAAGCTCAAGTTTCCGGGTCTTTCAAATACCTGGACCATGCCCGTAGAAAACCGGCTCGACATGGAGTTGACCGGCATCAAGACGCCGCTCGGAATGAAAATTCAGGGACCGAACCTCGACGGCATTCAGCAGGCGGGCGCGCAGGTGCAGCGTATCCTGTCCGGGCTTCCAGGTGTACGGTCTGTTTTTGCCGAGCGCGTCAGTCCAGGCTTTTACGTAAACATCGAGGTAAACCGCACCGAGGCCGCAAGGTACGGTCTGACCGTCGCTGACGTGCAGCAGGTGGTTACGTCAGGCATCGGCGGCAAGAATATCGCCGAAAACATCGAGGGCCGTCAGCGCTATCCCATCAACGTCAGGTACAGCCGTGATTTCCGCGATAACGTCGAGGCCCTAAGCCGCCTGTTGATTGCAACGCCGGGCGGCGCTCAAATACCCATCGGTGAAATCGCCAAGGTGTCGTTTTCGAGCGGGCCGTCCATGATCCGCGATGAGGACGCGGCGCTCACCGGCTACGTTTATATCGACCTCAATACGACCGATTACGGCAGTTTCATGACGCAAGCGGACAAGGTGCTCCGGCAGCAGCTCGCGCTTCCGGCCGGCTACACCTACAGATGGTCCGGCGAATACGAATTCGAACTGCGCGCTAAGGAGCGGCTCGAACTGATTGTGCCGGTCGTGTTCTTCGTGATTTTTGTCCTTCTGTACATGGTGTTTCACTCCGTGGCTGAGGCCGCCGTCCTTATATTTCCAACCATCTACGCTCTCACCGGCGGTCTCATCCTGCAGCGATACCTCGGGTACAACTTCAGCGTCGCGGTTTGGGTGGGTTATATCGCGCTTTTCGGCATCGCTGTCGAAACGGGCGTTGTGATGGTCGTGTATCTACATGAGGCATTGCAACGCCGTCTTGCCTCTGGCGCTCCGCTCACCGAAGCGGTCCTGGAGGCCGCGGTCATTGAGGGCGCCGTGCACCGGCTCCGGCCGAAACTGATGACCGTAGCAGTTGTGCTCGCGAGCCTCATTCCGATCCTTCGCGAAACCGGCATCGGTTCCGATGTGATGAAGCCAATCGCCGCGCCCATTGTGGGCGGAATGATTACCTCCACGATTCACGTTCTTATCCTGGTCCCGGTGTTCTTCGCCATGATAAAGCGCCACTCCATCCGGCCTGCGCTAGACACCGAGCCCCCTTCGAAAGGAGCCGCAGATGAAACCTTAGCCGAACAACCGCACTAGCAATGCAAGTTCAGCAGTCGAATAAATCTCTGAATTCAGAAAGGTGAAACAGTTTATGAGCACTCGAAGACACGTTCTCGCCGCCGCGCTCGCCGTAGCGAGCCTGTTCGCGACCGGCGCTTACGCGCAGGATGGAGCGAAGGGCAAACCGATGACCTTCCACGGCAAGGTGGAGGCTGTCACCGACAAGGGACTGACGGTGAACGGCGAAAGCTCGAAGGCTGGATGGATGCGATGACGATGAGCTATCCCGTGGACAAGCCGGAGGTCCTCAAGAAGGTCAAGGTTGGCGACACGATCATGGCGACCGTATATAAAGGAGACATCACGCTTCACAACGTCATGGTCATGCCGGCCAGCAAATCGGACAAGAAGAAATGATGCGTCCGGAGCGATGCTCCGCGCTGCGCATCGCTCTCAGCTTTGCTCACCGTCCAGGATTCGATTTTGAAATCCATGCTCTGATGAGTAAGTGTAATTGCAGCGGCGGCTATTTACGAGAAACGCTGCTTCGATACAACGATGCCAAAAAGCCTATGTAAACCACTGGTACCAAAGGTGTGGCTCCCCGGCATGGATTCGAACCACGATAAGAACAACTCACGCAGAATGTGTAAGTTGCAGGCTTTTCAATGGTCTAAAATGCCGCATTGGACCAGAAAAACCGACACTCGTACACGACTCGTACACGAGAAGAGGTGCCGGGACACGTATTTATGGTCTTCCCAAGGAGCTCCGTCGCCGTGTTGTGGGGATTGGATCACCTGGCGCAATCACCTTCGCTGTCAGCTTCCTCTGCGGAAAATGTTTCCTGTTCAATGTAGCAATAAACGCGGCATGGCCTTGCTCAGCACACGCGCAAAAGGCATTGTCGTCTGGATCTGGTGAGACATCCACTTCTCCTCGAACAGCGACGAACTCGGCCTCCTCCCTGAGCAGGTTGATGATCTCGCCGATTAGGATTCGTCGAACGCCGAGTCTGCCAAGGACGGCTTTGTATTCCGAAACGATCTCTTCCGTCAGCAGCCAAGTGAATGTCCCCTGCTCGAGCCAGTCGCGAAGCAGAGTGGCACTCGCGTTCTTCACCACACGCCCGGATTTAAATCCTGCAACGCCAGCGACGAGTACGGACGTATCTATGACTCCTCTAGGCCGTTTTCTTCGACGGGGCAACCGTGATCTCCGGCAGCTTCTTCTTCTCGGCCCGGAAGCCGCGAATCGCTTCCGCAATCTGGGATTCGGTCACTCCGGACAGGTCTTTCGCTACCGCTTCTAGAGTCCGCGTGAACTCGCGCTTCCATCCAGGTCGCTTTCGTCCTCGCGGCAGGTCCTGGTAGACGGCTGCCGCTGGAAGCTGTTCTTTGAGTTCATTCGCCAGTTCCCGAAGAGGAATTCGAACTTCGATTGGTTCTCGGCCTTTCGCCGGGCGCGAGCGCAAAGACAGATAGCGAACCTTCGTTACGTCCTCGTTCCTGAAATCCGGAAGCGCACGCGTGAAAAGGGCGAGCACTTCGGTCGAGGAACCAAGGGACTCCTTCAGGTATAAGGCGACTTTCGCCTCTAGCAGAAGTCGACGATCGAACCAGTACAGGCTGTTGCGGCGAGTTGGCCGTAGCACTTTGAACTGGACGAGATTCTGCAGCTCTTTTGGGGGCACGCCCAACACCGCGCTCGCCTGCTTCAGTTTTAGTTCGAGAGCCTCCATGTGTCGTATATACCATCTATATTTTAGATGCCTAACAAGTCGATGTCAATGTCCGTGGCGCGGCGCCCTGGTGAATCGAAAAGCGTCCTCCAAGACAACTTCTATGAGAAGTTTCGACCAGGCGAAGAAGCGGTTCCTGCTGAAACATAAAATGAGGGAATGAAACAGCCCGCTCCGAAGTCGGTCGACGAGTACATCGCCTCGCAGCCCGAAGCGGTACGGCCGAAGCTCGAACAGGTGCGCGCAGTAATTAGGAAGGCCGTTCCGGAGGCAGTGGAGGGAATCGGGTATCGCATGCCCGGATATAAGCTGCACGGGAAGCCGATGTTGTATTTTGCCGGCTTCAAGGAGCACTATTCTTTGTTTGCCGCATCGGGAACTTTCTTCGCAGCGCTCCAAGATGAGCTCAAAGGCGATGACCTAACAAAAGGGACAGTCCATTTCCCGCTTAGCAAACCAGTTCCGGTAAAGCTCATCAGCCGGATCGCCAAGCTGCGGGCCGCCGGCATCGTCGCCACGGCGAAGAAGTCGTCGGCCCAAGCGACGGAAGGAAGACGCAAACTGGCACAGTAGCAGACGGAATGGCCCGTCTGCCCGTGTACTCTTTCCAAGCACAGCTATCTCAGCCTGTGGCGTCCGCCTCGTGCGGCGCCGACGGGGGCGTGCGACACTGGACCCCAAGCTGGGCCACAATCTCTGTATGGCTGGTCGCGAGTGTTACCACTGCAAGCAATGGGTCGAAGAAGGCGAGCAGCACGACTGTTGGACCACAACCGAAGCAGCCTTAACCCGAGGTCTCTCAGCGGACCTACGCGAAGCGTGGGACCGGCTGCGCGATACCGCTGCGTCGTTCGGCGATCAACGGATTTACGCTTCTCACAAATCCATCATGTTCTCGCGTGAATCCTGCTATTTTTTTGTGCGGCCAAAGCGCAGCCACCTGGAACTTTGCGTGTTTCTTGGCCGGCAGGTAAAGAGCCCACAGATACGGCGAATTGAGCCCGCCTCGAGATCCAAGCTCGCGCACTTCATCCGGATCGCACATCGCGACGAAGTAGAAGCGCCGATTACGGACTGGCTTCGTGAGGCGTATGAGTCTTCGGATGCGCTTTTTAAGAAAGCCCGGGGTCCGCGGAAGGTCGAGCGCCAAATGCCTGAACCGATCGTACCTCCAAAGAGCGCACCGACAGGAAAACGAGACAGTCGAGCACAATTGGCCCGCGTTCGGCGTATTTGCCTGTCGATTCCCGGAACCACCGAAAAGCTTTCTCATGGCGAGCCCACGTTTTTTACGCCGAAAAAAGTGTTCGCGATGTTTGCAAACGACCATCACGGCGATGGCCACATTGCGGTATGGCTGCCGGCGGCCGAGGGGGTGCAGAGTGCCTTGATCGAGGAGGCGCCGGACGTCTACTTTCGACCGCCCTACGTGGGTGCGAGTGGCTGGGTGGGCGTAGAGCTTTCCAAGTTGGACGATGCGCAATTAGGCTCGTTGGTGCGCGAAGCGTTCCGTTTAATCGATCTGAAAGCAACGCCTATGCGACGCGCCAAATCGGCCCCGCCCAGCGCCCCCAGGCGAAACTCTCGAAAGGAGAAGCACAGTGCCTCCTGATGAGCCGCCAAGCCGAGCGCGCAGGGCGGGCTGATCGAATACTTTCGCGCCCTTTCTGCGAAGTTGGCTTCGATGTCTACGGTCGCCGTCATGATAGGAGGTATCAATGGTGTTGATTATCACGTACCAAAACGGGCCAGGATATGGCTAAGCTTTTGCGCGCGTACAATCCAGAAATTCCAAGCTTGTCGATCCACTGGCCAGGCAGGCTCCGCGAGCGGAATGCATCATTAGAACATCGTTCGTAAAGCGCAACCTTCGGGTCCGAGGTCGAGGCAGCCGGGGGGAGCGGCAGATTCTACGCTTACTCCGGGACGGCCGGACGCCGATATTTCCCATATCCCGCTGTTTGTCACATCAGACGATCTGGGGCCGCCAACGTGCACATCAACTCTTCCGCCGAAGTGCGCGAATCGCCGCATCCCAAGCCTTGGCAGCGCCCCGATTTCTTTGGTGAATGCTCAGAGCGGAGGCCCCGCGCAGCTTGCGTCTACGCGTCTTGGACGGCGTCGACGGGTGCACCAGCTTGCGGATGAGCACCTTCCGCGTTCAAACGCGTCCACTTGCGCGGCTCGTTCAATAACTTCGTCTTCTGCTTCTTGCTCGCCCTGCCATATCCTTGCCGCAGGGCCTCTAAGTATTGCCGCGCGAGTGCATGTCCATGCCTCCTGGCCGCATCCGCGCCCGGCTCTGCCTCACGCGTTTCGGTTACTTTTTCAGTTGACCCAACCGATGCCTCTTCAGTGACATTTTAGGTGCCCAATTCGTTTGCTTTGCACAACGAGGTGGGAACTGGTAATGTAGAATTCCAACTGAGAACCGTTTGCCGATTTGACAGTGCTGGCTCCGGCGTACGCTTATGAGCGAGCGACTGAGTGGCACGCCCGAGTTCCGGCGCTGATCTCGATAGGAGCGCGATTATGAAAGTGCTATTCACATTGATCCTGGTGAACGCGTGCTGGGCCGAAACCCATCGCTTTGAACCGCAGCAGTTCTACAATTCCTTTTCGGGGGCTCATAATCCTGTACTTCGCATCAAGCCTGGCGATCACGTAATCACCTACACAATCGATGCCGGCGGCGTGGACTCCAAAGGCGTTCAGCGAGGCCAGGGGCCTAACCCGGAGACCGGCCCTTTCTACATCGAAGGCGCGGCGCCCGGAGACACGCTGATCGTACATCTCTTGCGCCTGGAGACGAACCGCTCCACGGGTTTTTCCGCATCGTTGCTTGCGCCGTATACAGCCGACCCGGGGTTCCTTCGTTCAGAGGCCCTGCGCGAGGCAAAACGCGCGACGTGGAAAATCGATAAACAAAGGGGAATCGCGTACATGGACCCGGGAGATTTCAAAGGCCCCCGCATCGAATTGCCTTTGCGCCCCATGCTCGGGTGCATCGGAACCGCTCCGCCGAACAAGGCTGCCATTCCCAGCACTTATCCGGATAACTTCGGCGGCAACATGGATTACAACGGCATGGGCGCAGGCGCGACTGTGATGCTGCCCGTCTTTGAGCCCGGCGCCCTGTTCTTCCTGGGCGATGGCCACGCGCGCCAAGGCGATGGCGAGGTGGTCGGCAGCGCGATTGAAACCTCACTCGATGTGGAGTTTTCGGTCGATCTGGTTAAGGGAAAGAAAATCAACTGGCCGCGGCTCGAGAATGCGGACTTTATCATGGTCCTCGGCAGTTCCCGCGCGTTGAACGAAGCCTTGCAACATGCCACTACGGAATTGATGCGCTGGCTGATGGCCGATTATGGTTTCGACGAGCGCGGCGCTAGCCTGCTCATGGGCCAAGCCATGGAGTATGAGGTCTCAAATGTGGTAGATCCGGAGTTTACCGTAGTGGCGAAAATGCGCAAGAAATATGTGGAGCGGCGCTGAGCGAATCGCCACCGGCCCTGCCGCTCGGGCGCATTCCTCCGAGAACGACAAGCGCCGGAATACCCCTCAGCTTGCGGGCTGTTAGCTGGGGGCCTGGAATGGCTCGGCCACGATCCGGCCAACACCGGTTATCAGGCTGAGAGCCGCACCATGGCCGGCAATGCCGGCAGACTCCGTTTGAAGTGGGCCTTCGGGCTTCAGAATACGGACACTTCTTATACCCAGCCCACGGCCGCCGGCGACCGGTGTTCTTCGCCAGCGCCCACGGATATCTATTCTCTGGACGCCGGCACCACCGTTTGGACATTCAAAACCGAGGAGTTTGTGCGAGGCTCGGTTTCCTCGGCGGCAGTCAATCAGCGGCTGCTTGCGTTTTTCGGCGACGTCGGAGCGAATATTATGCGCTCGATGCACCGGGAGTTGATCTGGAAAGTACATGTGGAAGATCACCCGCTCGCGCAGATTACGGGCGCGGTGACCTTCTACGGTGAGCGGTTGTATGTGCCGTTGCGTGAACCGAATCCGCCGCGACATTCGGTCGAAAGTATCCGTGCTGTACGCCAGTTAATGTCGCAACTGTCTGCCTCTATAATCGAAGGGTCTTAGTTAGCTGCGGATTCAAGTACATTCGCGGGAGCATCCGGTTCTGGCGAGGGGTCTTGGGCAGCGGTTCGCGACATGCGTCCGTGAAACGCGTGGCGGAAGGCACTCTTCAGCGAGGACCGATAAGGTGACGTGCTGCATTTGTGCCCGTGCCAGACCACTAGAATTCCACGAGGGCGAAACCAGCCGTCATATACTGCCGTTCAGTTGGCTCTCTTTTGCTGTACGCCTGCTGCACATTTGACAAAAACCGATTGTGTCGAGATAAGTGTTCTGACCGACGAGCTTCTCGAAACGACCGCCCAATCGGCAACATCATAACAACGAATCGCCCGCCGGTCGCCAAGACCCATCTGCTTGCCATAGGCGCGCGACCAAAGCCCGAAGGAGGGGTAATGCACGTATGAATAGCAAGACTGTAGTTGCGGTCCTGGAAGACAGCATGGCAGCACAGAACGTTGCTCGGGACCTTGCCAAACTAGGAGTGCCGCAGCAGGATATCCACATCAGCGATGGGTTGCATCAGAGTCAAGGTAAAACGACGGAAGAGCATCGACGAGGATTCGTCGCTTGGCTGGAAAATCTGTTTAGCGGCGAAAGCCCTGATTCGGCCAGCGACTACCAAGCGGCGCTTAATAACGGCAAAGCCGTGGTCGCGGTAGACACAGATGACGCACACGAAGATGACGTTATAGATATTTTGGAAAATCACGGAGCCACTCACGTTCACGATGAAGAGCCATCCGGTGCCCAGCAGCAGCAAGCCGTTCAACACCAGGAAGGCAGCGCCACACAATCGATTCCGGTGATCGAAGAACAGGTCAGTATCGGGAAGAAAACCGTAGTCCGCGGG
>JAFAQY010000076.1 GCA_019261985.1 Bryobacterales bacterium
GTACGATCCCGACGCGAACCTGGTCTACGTGGGCACCGGTAATGCCGAGCCGTGGGTGCAAAAATTCCGCGGAGCGCAGAATGTGGACAATCTGTACACGTGCTCCATCCTGGCGGTTGATGTGAATACGGGCCAGCTCAAGTGGTATTACCAGACCACCCCCAACGACAACTGGGACTTCGATAGCGTTCAGCAGCTTATGCTGCTGGATCTGACCATCGACGGCCGCCAGCGCAAGGTGATCACGCAGGCCGCCAAGAACGGCTTCTTCTATGTGCTCGACCGCGTGACGGGCGAGTTCATTTCGGCCACGCCGTTCGTCCGCGTAAGTTGGGCGCTGAGCATCGACAAAAGCGGCCGGCCGGTTGTGAATCCCGAGGCGTACTACGACAAGGACCCAATCGCCGTTTATCCCACCGGTGGCGGCGCCCACAACTGGTCGCCGATGTCCTACAATCCTTCCACTGGTTTGGTTTACATTCCGGCATCGTACATGAGCTTTCCGTACCAGGCGACGGAGGAACTGAAGCCGGGCACCACCGGCTACCTCCGCCCGAGCACCACTCCGCGGGTGATTGAACCGTCGATTGGCCCGATTGCGCCGGAAGGTGTTCGCGGTGGTCTGCAGGCTTGGGATCCCGTGGCGAAGAAGCTGGTCTGGCGCGCGGACGGAGGCGGCGGCATCGGGGGAGGAACTGTAACCACCGCGGGCAACCTCGTGTTCCAAGTGATGAACGATGGCCTGTTTCGCGCGTACAGCGCGGACAAAGGCGAGAAGCTCTACGAGATCCAGACCGGACGCACCGGAATGGCTCCTCCGATCTCGTTTGACGCCGGCGGGAAACAGTACGTGGCATTCATCGGCGGCCTCGGCAGGCCCGCGAACTCGGTAGCGCCGAATAACGAGAAGATCGAGAACCCTCCGATGCTGTTTGTCTTCGGGCTGGATGGAAAGGCCGAGATGCCAAAAGCCGCGCCACCCCCGCCGCCGAGGAATCAGGGCCCGGCGCCGGAGCAGAATTGAAACATCTGTTTCGGCTGGTAATTGGCAAGCCGATCGAGGCCCCGTGCGTTGGAACTGGCCTAGTGGACGGTTGAACAAACGCCGGCGCAGCGGTTAGCAACCCGCTGGCGGAGGCATTGATCCGGTGGGGTGCCTCGGGCAGACGGCAAACAGAGGATTGTCCGCCCGACTGGGCGGATTGGAACAAAGGCCGACCAAGCGGGTTGGCATGGCAACCCGCTGCAGGATGGCATCCTGCCCTACTCGCCTACAGGACTCGGTCGGCTAGTTCGCCCATATCGTCTATTAGGAAGTCGGGCGGTGCTTCCGCGAACGTTTCGGGCTGGAAGCCCCAGGCTACGCCGCAGGCCTGAGTGCCCGCATTTCTGGCCGTCCGGACGTCCACCGCGCTATCGCCGACCATTACGGAACGCTCCCGCGCCGCGCCCGATTCCGCCAGCAGCTTTTCCAGTCCAACGGGGTGCGGTTTTTTTTCCTCAAAACTGTTGCCGCCGTAAATGCGGAAGAAATGGCTCTGCAACCCGAGGCCTTCAATCAAGCGCTCGCTGAAGCGAACGGGCTTATTGGTTAGCACAGCCATAGGCACGCGCGCCTGATGCAGGCGATCTAGAGCCTGGCGAACGCGCGGATACAAGGTGGTCGCATCCAGCATATGCTCGCGGTAGTAGTCGAGGAAGTAGCGCAGCGCGCGCGGCAAGTCCTCCTCCGCGACTGCCGGCAGAGCGCGCCGGACCAGCATCGGCGCGCCGTCACCGACATAAGAATAGACGTGATCGTCGGGAATGGGCGGAAATCCCATCCAAGCGCGCATGGCGTTGACCGAATCGGCCAGGTCCCGCTTGGAATCGATGAGCGTGCCGTCGAGATCGAATACCAGCAAATCGGCATAACGAGCGGGACTAAAGTCCCGCGCAGGCTGAAAGCTGTCCCACCGGGCGCCTCCATCGGTCATGCGTCCGCCTTCTTCAATGGAACCTTATTGTCGTTCGCGGGCGGCGCCAGCTTTCTAACCCTCTCGTCCCAGAGTTTGCGAATCTCCGCCAGACTGTTATGAAACGCGTCCGTAACCGCCCTCGGCGCAACGGCCGTGGCGACGCTCGACGCACCCGCCACATAGGGAAGCAGCCTGGAGTCTACGATCCAGCCCGGCAATGGCCGTGGCGCGAAGGCGAGCAGGACGGAAACTAACGCAATGGAGACCAAAGCTCCGCGTACGATTCCGAATGCTCCGCCTAGCAGCCTGTCCAGCCAGGTGAGTCCCGTCCATTTAAAAATCTTCGCTAGGGCCGCGCCTACAAGCGCTCCGGCGACCACAAAAGCGAGAAAGACAACCAGGAAGCCCAGCAGATCCGAAGCCGTATCCGAATTCAGATACGTATTCATCCACGCCGCCGGGACCCCATAGAACCAATATCCGAACAAAATGCCGGCAATGACGGCACAGAACCCGACGCCGGCCCTGGCAAAACCCGCCGTGAACCCCGTGATCACCGAAGCCACGAGCACCAGGGCGAGCAGCAGGTCCAGAAAGCTCACTAACGCGCGCTCTCCGTTTCGCGAGCTTCGGGAACCTTCAGGGTCCGTCCGGTAAGCGCGCGGTACGCTTCCTTATATTTCTCGCTGGTCTGAAGGGTGACGTCATCCGGCAGTCCGGGCGCGGGAGGCTGTTTGTTCCAATGAATGGATTCGAGGTAATCGCGCACGTACTGTTTATCGTAGGAAGGCTGCGCCCGGCCGGGCTGATATTGGGCGGCGGGCCAGAACCGCGACGAATCCGGCGTCAAAACTTCATCCGCCAGCACGATCTGGCCGTTCACAAGGCCGAATTCAAATTTCGTATCGGCGATGATGATGCCGCGCCCGCGGGCATAGTCCGCGGCTCGTTTATAAAGATCCAGCGTGAGGTCGCGCAGCCTTGCCGCGGTTTCCGCGCCGACAACCTTGGCGGACTCCTCAAAGGAAATATTCTCGTCGTGGCCGGTTTGCGCCTTGGTTGCGGGCGTGTAAATCGGCTCGGGCAGAGCGTCGGATTCGCGTAATCCTTTCGGAAGCGCAATGCCGCAAACCCCGCCCGTCTTCTGGTAGTCCTTCCAACCGGAGCCGACAATGTAGCCGCGCGCGACGCACTCGATGGGGAACATCTCGGCGCGGCGCACCCACATGGAGCGCCCTTCGAATTCGGGCGGCAGATCGCTGGTGTCGTCGCTCAGGAAATGATTGGGCACGACGGAACGCAGAAAATCGAGCCAAAAGAGCGTCATCTGCGTGAGAACGCGCCCCTTTTCCGGGATTCCCGTCGCCAGAATGAAATCGAACGCGGAAATCCGGTCGGTGGCGACAATGAGCAGCCGGTCGCCGTCCTCATACACATCGCGCACCTTGCCCCGCGCAAAGGATTTGTAACGCGAAAAGTTTGTTTGTATTACAGGAGGGTTTGCCAAACCCAATTATACTTAGGAAACGGCCCGGTTAAGCCGAAAAGTAAACGCCTCGCGCGGGCTGCCTACGTGGGAGAAATTTTGTTGCCCGCACACCCCTGCGGGCTGGATGTGCATGCTTTTATCCATACTGATTCCCGTTTACAACGAGCGAACCGTAGTGGAACAGAGCCTTCAGCTCGTGTTGGCCGCCCCGCTCCCGGAGAACATGGACCGCGAGCTGGTGATTGTGGACGACCGCTCCACCGATGGCACGTGGGACATCTTGCAGCGCATCGCCGCGTCGGAGCCGCGCATCCGACTGTTCCGCCATCCCGTGAACCAAGGCAAGGGCGCCGCGGTCCGCACGGCCATCGACAAAGCCGAAGGCGACTTTTGCCTGGTGCAGGACGCCGATATGGAGTACGACCCTTCGGAATATCCAAGGCTGATGCGCCCGCTGGTTGACGGCCACGCGGACGCGGTTTTCGGGTCGCGTTATCTCGCAGGCGAACAGAGTCGCGTGCTGCCCTTTTGGCATTCCATGATCAACAAGGGCCTGACTCTGTTTTCCAATATGTTTTGCAATTTAAACGTGACGGACATGGAGACCTGCTACAAAGCATTCCGCACGGATTTGCTTAAGAGCATTCCGATCCGCTCTAACCGCTTCGGTTTCGAGCCGGAAATCACAATGAAGGTCTCCAAGCGTAAGCTCCGCGTTTACGAAGTGCCCATCAGCTACCACGGACGGACCTACGAAGAGGGCAAGAAAATCGGCTGGAAAGATGGAGCGAAGGCCATCGGCGTGATCCTGTATTTCTGGCTGATCGATGATTTGTATGTTCCAACCTACGGCCGTGGATTTTTGAACAGCCTGACGGGAACTCCAAAATATCTGAGCTGGCTCACCAAGACTATCCGGCCGCATTTGCGAGATACGGTGCTTGAAATCGGCGCGGGTATGGGAAACATGACGGGCCGGCTGATGGGGAAAAAGCTGCGGTACGTTGCGGGGGAGAATGACCCGTTATATCTGCACGCGCTCCGTAACCGGTTTTTAAAAACGCCGAGCGTAACGGTATGCGAGCTTGACCCGGAAGATCCAGCGGATTTTGAGCCGTGGCAAGCCCGGTTTGAAAGTGTGCTGTGCGTGAATCTGCTGGAGACCGTGGATAATCCAAAATCCGTGCTGGCTTGTTTGGCGTCTTGTTTACAACCCGGTGGCGTGATGGTGGTGCAGGTTCCCCAAGGTACGGGGTTATTCGGGACGCTGGATCAGGGAATGGGAACCAAGCGCCGCTTCGATGCCGCGGAGCTTCGCGGCATGCTGACGGAAATCGGGTTCACGGTGAAGCAGGAGTACCAAATCAACAAGATCGGCACACTGGGATGGTGGTTTTCCTCGCGCATCCTGCACCGCAGCCGCGTCAGCCGCCCGGCTCTTAAGCTGTGGGACAAATCGGTGTGGCTTCAGAAACTGATTGACGGACTACTGCCGTGGCGCGGGTTGTCGCTGGTGGTGGTTGCGGAGCGCAAGTAGGGCAAGCTTCAGCTTGTCCCCGCTTTTGACAAGCTGAAGCTCATCCCCGCTTTTGGACAAGCTGAAGCTCGTCCTACTACTTGCTCGGCGGCTCAGGTGGGGCGGGTGATGCGGCGGTGCTCCATTGTCTTTTCGTGGCCATCGCAGAAGACTTCCAGCAATTCGGTATCGGGAACCATCCGCAGCACGGTCTTCACGGTCCACGGCTTTAAGTAAGCTTTGGGATCGGAAATCGTGACCGCTAGCTCCATGTGGCCAACATCGGCTCGATGAAAGCGTTCGGTGACGTGCAATGCATCGCTGCTGGGGCGGCCTTTCAGGGTGTCGATCCAGCCTGCGTCTTTGAATCCCGCGCTCTCGACCACGAACGTATCGCCATCCCAACGGCCGACCGAGTAACCAAGCCAGGTCGGCTCGTTAACCGCAGGCAATGGCCGGCCATCGGTGAACACCTGCCGAAAGATCATGCCGACCAAACTTTCGTAGAGCAGCGCGGTGACGCCTGGCGTCTGCAAAATCTTGAACGGCCCGCCGCCGAAGTCGATTCGCGGAACGCCCGGCGGCATGCAGTAGCCGTAGGGATCGTCAACATGATTTCGGCTCTCGCGCTGCTTCGCAATGCCGGCGGCCCACGGAGTCATCTGCACTTCCTCGGGCTTCACATCCTTCGCCAGATCGAAGAACAGGCTTTTTGTGAAGCATGCGTCGCGGCCGTAGATGGCGCATTCGGCGGCCCAGATGCCGGAGAGGTCGGGCTTGCCGTCCGCGAGGCGCGGCGCGGGCGCGGAGAGGTTTGGGGAACCGTCGGCCAAGCGCGGGATTGCGGGCGTGGGATAGTTGAGCCACTGCGCGTGGACCGGCGCTACTAAAAGCAGCAGGAAGGGGAGAATGCTGTGCTGCGCGCGATTGCCAGCCGAGCTGCGGCGCCTGGATACGCCCGGCCAAGCGAGTTTGCAACCCGCCGCAGGTTGGCAACCTGCCCCACTGGAAGCTTCCATACTGTGAGATTCTATCTGAAGCTACTCGCCCATGGAAACGCCTGCCAGAGTGGACATTGCGCAACGGATCGATAACAGCAGGCTGGGCTCGTTCCAGCTCACCGTTTTCTTTCTTTGCGGACTTTGCCTGTTCATGGACGGGTTCGACACGCAGGCCATCGCATACGTCGCGCCAACCATCGTGCGCGAATGGAACATTCAAAGATCCGCGCTCGGCGTGGTGTTAAGCGCAGCGCCGTTCGGAGTTCTGATTGGCTCGCTGCTGTTCAGCATGATCGCAGACCGGATCGGACGGCGGCCGGTGCTTATCGGAGTCACGCTGTATTACGCGATCCTGACGCTGATCACCGCCCGCGCCGCTTCGGTAAACCAGTTGTTGGCCATCCGGTTTATTGCGGGGATCGGGCTCGGCGGGATCATGCCCAATGCCGTTTCGCTGGTCGGCGAGTACAGCCCTCGCCGCGCGCGCGTTCCCGTGATGATGGTGGTCGGCAATTGTTTTTCGGCGGGAGCCGCGATTGGCGGATTCGTCGCGGCGCAACTGATCCAGAGCTATGGATGGCGCTCGGTGTTTTATTTCGGCGGCTCGATTCCGCTTGCGATTTCGCTGGTTATGCTGTTCGCGCTGCCGGAGTCTTTACACTTCCTCGCCGTTCGCGAAAAGAGCTTACATAAGATCCGCCGCTGGCTGCAGCGGATCGATCCTTCCGCGCCGGCCGGCGAATCGACTCGCTACGTGCTGACGGAGAAGGCTCATCGGGGCGTACCGTGGGTTCAGCTCTTCCACGAAGGCCGTGCTTTGGGAACCGTGCTGATCTGGTTGCTCAATTTCATGAACCTGCTGAACCTGTATTTCCTAACGCTGTGGCTTCCCACGGTGGTGGCCGATATCGGGTACTCGGCTCCCGTCGCCGTGCGGGTGGGCGCGACGCTTCAGCTTGCGGGCGCGATCGGCGCATTTCTGCAAGGCTGGCTGATTCACCGCTTCGGCTTCGTTCCGGTGCTCGCAACCGGCTTCGGGCTCGCGACTCTGAACATCGCGCTGATCGGGTATCCGGGAATTTCGCTGGCGCTCTTAGTGGTCGTAGTTTCGATTGCCGGATTAGGAGTGGTGGGGGGCCAGTCCGGAGTGAACGCTTTTTCGGCGACGTTCTATCCCACCGATATTCGCTCGACCGGAGTGGGGGCGGGGCTGGGCGTGGGGCGGGTAGGCGCTATTGTGGGCCCATATTTAGGAGGGCAGCTCATCGCGCTGCACTGGACCAATCAGCAGTTGTTTTTGGCGTCAGCGGTGCCGGCGCTCATCTCCGCGATTGTAATGGCAGCGCTGCATTGGGTGGTGAAGCCGAAGGCGGTCGCGGCGCCGCTAGTGGGACAGGCGTCGGCTTATCCAAATTGAATGGGCAAGCTGAAGCTTGCCCTACTTGATCAGCTGTTCGAAGTTCCGCGTCGTTTCTTCGGCGACGTTCTCCAGAGTTTCTCTGCGGAGCGCGGCTAATTTTCGCGCGGTCTCTACCACAAATGCCGGCTCGTTTCTTTTTCCGCGCTTCGGCACGGGCGCTAGATAGGGCGCGTCGGTTTCCACCAGAATTCGATCGGGCGGCGCGGCGCGCGCGGCCTGCTGCACGTCGACGGATTTTGGAAACGTCAGGATGCCGCCGAAGCTGAGATAAAACCCGAGCGCAATGGAGCGCTCGGCTTCTTGTGGCCCGCCCGAAAAGCAGTGCATGATGCCGGGCAGTCCCGTGGGTTTCCAGTGCCGTTCAATGAGGGCCAGCGTGTCTTCCCAAGCCTCGCGCGTGTGGATGACGATGGGTTTTCGCGCGTCCGCCGCGATGCGCATCTGCTCGATAAAAACGTCGCGCTGGACGTCGCGCGGCGAAAAATCGTAATGGTAATCAAGTCCGATCTCGCCCAGCGCGACCACTTTGGGATGCTTCAATACTTCAGCTAATCGTCGGAATACTTCGGCGTCCGTCTTGGCGGCATCGTGTGGATGCACCCCGACGGTTGCATAGATCGCGGCATGCCGATCGGCCAAACGAATTCCGGCTTCGAGATCGGGCGGACCCTCGCCCGTCCCGATCGCCAACATGCGATCAATGCCTGCTTCAAGAGCCCGCTGGATAACGGCATCGCGGTCTGGATTGAACTGCTCGTTGTCCAGATGGCAGTGGGAATCTACTAGCACTACTTTCCTTTACGCGCACAAGGTCGGGGCTCGGCCCGGACTCAAGTCCGAAAACTTCTTTCCGTTAAGCCGATCCATCACATGGCTGATGCACTGCTCCAGCGAAAGCTTGGAGGTGTCCAGTACCTCGCAACCGCATTTCCTGGCCTCGCGCCGTAAATAGCCTGCCCAATCCATCATCTCTTCATTCAGGAGTTCAGGCTGTTCTCTTTCGAATGAGAGCCTTATTGCCCTGGTCCTATCGTCGCAGTCGAGGAGAATGGGCAGATAAGCAGCACCGGCAGCCTCGGCCCCCTCGGCAAGGAAGGAAAGGCGGGTCTGACCTTCGAACAGCAACGGGCGTGCCGATCCGCTGAGGCGTGCGAGGTTCGCCATCCACTCGATAGTCCTGGCGCGCTGCCACTCCTCGCCAGATCCGTACTCGGTGATCATCTCCTCGATTGGCGGGACACCGATTCGATCGAAATAGAAGACTGCGACGTCATCCGGATAGCATTGCTCGATTGCCCATGCGATCGTCGTCTTTCCGGAACCCGAAGCACCGATCAGAACGACAAACGGCGTGGTGCTCCCCGACGCGGCGAACCGGGCACGTCCAAAGAGCTTTCGGTTGTTCTTCTGGCTCATGGCGTCCCAATCTTGGGTTGTTCCTCAAAATGTGTCATGCGCACAACGGAACGCCGCGGCAGTTCGGGCGCCGCGACGGTCCTGTGCGCTATTTCAGCCTTGCTCCAACTGGTGCGTCCTCAAGGAATCCAGCCAGCACCGGCGTGCCGTTGCCGATCGAAGCGGCGACGATCATACCCTGCGATTCCAAACCGCGCAGTTTGCGGGGCGCGAGATTCGCCACGATCACTACTTTTCGCCCCACCAGTGCGCCCGGTTCATACGCTTCGGCGATTCCGGCTACGATACTGCGGGGCTGCGGCTCGCCGATGTCGACCTGCAGATGCAGCAGTTTATTCGCGCCCTTTATAGCCACGGCGGATTTCACCAAACCGACTCGCAGGTCCACTTTCGCAAAATCGTCAATCGTGATTTGCGGGCCGCCGTTCGAGGCCGCGGCAGTAGTCGCAGCAGTGGGCTGCTTGCCAAGCAGCGCTTGCTGCCGCGCGAGATCTTCCTGCTCGTAGTCGCGCATCTTCATGATCGAAGCGTTGAGTTCCGCGCGCGGAAAAACACCTTCGACCGCTTTGAGCTGCTGCCCGGCCGGAAGGTGTCCCCAATGCAAATCCGCAATGCGAACTTTTTCGATCGGGTCGTCAAAACCGAGCTGCCGCCAGATCCGTGCCGTGGATTCGGGAATTACCGGATAAAGCAAAGCGGTGACGATGCGCAAAGCCTCGGCCGCGGTGTACAGAGTCTCATTGAGAGCCGCTGCATCGACTTGGTCCTGGCTCTTGGCGAGCTTCCAGGGCGCTTGTTCAACGATGTATTTGTCCACAGCCGCAATTAAGGCCCAGATGGTTTCGAGAGCTTTCGAAAAATCGAGGCGCTCGAAGGCATCCAGCGCGGCCGCGGCGGTCGCCCGGCCGATGTTCGCGATTTGGTCGGCCCCGCCTTGTTTTGCTTCGGGGATGACGCCGCCCCGGTATTGGTGAATCATGGACATGGTGCGGCTGGCCAGGTTTCCGAGGCCATTCGCCAGGTCGGAGTTGTAGCGCCCTACCAGGGCGTCGTAGCTGAAGCTACCGTCTTGTCCGAAAACGACCTCGCGCAGCAGGAAGTAGCGCAGCGCATCCGCGCCGAGCACTTTTTGAATCGGCGTGGCGCGCACCATGTTGCCGCGCGATTTGCTCATCTTTTCGTCTTCGATCAGGAGCCAGCCATGGGCAAAAATCTTCTTCGGAATCTCCAGGCCGGCGGCCCACAGAAAGGCGGGCCAGTAGACGGCATGGAATCGCAGAATCTCTTTGCCGATCAGATGCAGATCCGCCGGCCAGAGGTTTTCGCCTTCCACGGCGCTCATATATGTCGTCAGCGCGTCGAACCACACGTAGAAGACGTGCTTTTCGTCTTCCGGGACCGGAATGCCCCATTTGATCGTGGTGCGGCTGATGGAAAGATCCTGCAAGCCCTGCCGCACAAATGCCAGCACTTCATTGCGCCGCGTCTCCGGTTGAATAAAATCCGGCTGCTTTAAATACAAGTCAAGCAGGCGGTCCTGGAATTCGGACAGCTTGAAATAGTAATTCTCTTCGGTGACCGTTTCCGTAGGACGGCCGCAATCCGGGCAGGGATCGCCAGGTTTGGCGTCGCTCACATAGAGTTCGCACGAAACGCAGTACTGGCCGGTGTAGCGGCCCTTGTAGATATATCCGTTTTTCTTGCAGCGCAGGAATAGATCCTGAACAGCCTTGGCGTGATTTTCGCCGGTAGTGCGCTGGAAACGGTCAATCGACAGACCGAGATGGTCCCACTGATTCTTAAACTCCGCTGCGATGATATCGGTAAATTCTCTTGGACTCTTGGCCGCGGCCGCCGCGGCGCGCTCGATTTTTTGGCCGTGTTCGTCGGTGCCAGTGGTGAGCACGGCATCATAACCCTGCATCGTCTTAAGGCGCTTGATGGTATCGGCGGCGATGGTGGTGTATGTGTGCCCAAGGTGCGGGGCCGCGTTCACGTAGTAAATCGGGGTGGTGAGATAGTATTTCATCAGTCCTTATTCAAGTATGCTTTAGCTGCCACGGCTAGCACTTCGCGCAGCGGCAGGCCGTTCTTTGCCGCAATTACACGGCAGTCCTCGTATTCAGGCGTAAATACGCCCAGCCCGGAGATTTTCCCGCGCACGTTTCCCCATGCGGTTTCGACTTCCACAATGCGGCGCTCCTCCACGCGGCGCTCGGCTGAATAGATCCTCAATCCCAGGGTGGACGTTTCCGCGAAAACGATCTGCGCCATCCGCTCCTGATCTTCGGGTTTTGCAATCACGCGAAGCAGCGTCCCCGGCCGGTTCTTCTTCATCTGCAATGGGGAAAGCGAAACGTCCAAAGCGCCCGCTTCCATCAATCGCTCCAGGGCGTAGCCCAACACCTGCGGATTGGAGTCGTCGATGTTGGCCTCCATTACGCTTACTTGCGCCGCTTCCGCCGCTCTGGTTTTTTCGCCAATCAGGGCCCGCAAAACATTGGCCTGCTGGACCAGATCGCGGTCCCCTGCCCCGTAACCGATGCTCGCAATCCGCATCGGTGGAAGCGGCCCGAATCCAGCGCCCAGCGCCGAGGCGATGGCGGCGCCTGTGGGGGTGGTCAGCTCAAGTTCAGGCCCACGCGCATAGACAGGTTTCCCCGCGAGTAGAAGAGCTGTTGCCGGCGCAGGAATCGGGAGGATACCGTGCTCGGTCTGAACCGTGCCACTGCCGGTGTTGATGGGCGAAACATGTACCTCTTCGATGCCGAGGAGGTCCAACGCGATGCAAGCGCCAACGATATCGGCGATGGAGTCCGCCGCGCCCACCTCATGGAAGTGGACTCTTTCTATCGAAACTCCGTGGACTTGCGCTTCGGCCTCCGCCAGTTTCGTGAACACCGCGGAGGCGTTGGTTTTGGCTCGCGGCGTAATTCCGGACTGGTCGATCAGCCGCACTATATGCGACAAATGGCGATGCGCGCGCGACGAATCGCCGAGGTGGACGCGAAATTTGGAGGCCGCGATGCCGCGGCGTGAGGTCTTCTCGATTTCATAGCGCGCTCCTGTGTTGAGGCTGTTGAGCGCGTCGAGCAATGCGGCAGCGGGAGCGCCGGCATCCGCGAGAGCGCCGACTGTCATATCGCCGCTGATGCCCGAGAATGCGTCGAAGTAGCAGATCTTCATGGAAGTATTTGGGGCAGGATCTCGGCTGCGGCACCGCGCAGGGAGTAATCGACCCAGTTTGTCACAGGTGTTTCCGCGACGTTGATCTCTACGACCTTTGCGCCCGCGGATTTCGCCATACCGGCGAGCCCCGCGGCGGGATACACCAGCGCGGAAGTGCCAATGACTAGGAAGACTTCGGCCTGGGTAGCTGCGTACTGGGCGCGCGCGAGGATTTCTTCGGGCAAATTTTCGCCGAACCATACGACGCCTGGCCGTTCCAGGCCTCCGCAGGAGCATCTTGGCGGAATTTCCGGCAGCGGCGTATGGGTTTCGTTTCGTTCGGCTCCGCAGGCGGTGCAGCGCTGAATCCAGATATCGCCGTGGAGCTTTAGAAGATTCCGGCTGCCGGCGCGGTTGTGGAGGCCGTCGACGTTTTGCGTGATGAGGGTGAATCGTTGCTGGTCGGGGCTGGTGGAATCTTCGGCAGGCGGGTTGGCAACCCGCCGCAGGTTGGCAACCTGCCCTACTTCGAGCTCGACTAAGGCGCGATGAGCTGCATTCGGCTGGGCGGACGCGATCTGGCCGCGACGCCAGTCGTACCACTCCCACACCAATTTCGGATCGCGCGCGAATGCTCCGGGTGTGGCCAAATCCTCGGCTTTGAATGAGCGCCAGAGCCCGCCCGCGCCGCGGAAAGTCGGAATGCCGCTTTCGGCGGAAATGCCCGCGCCCGTGAGGACCGCGATGCGCGAAGCGGATGCGAGCAAATCGCGAACGTTAGCGTGCCGCATGCACACGAATGGCGAAGCCGCCGCCGGGCGCTAGAGGCAGTTTCAACGTGGAGGCAGTCAGGGGCTTGCGCTCAATCGTGGTGTGCTTGGGATTTTGAGCGGAATCGGGCGCATCGGCATAGATGTCCGCCACGTAATCGCCTTTGCTTAAAAAAGTCAGCGGCAGCTCCAATTCCCTTGCAGTCCAATTCGTGATTCCGCCGATGTACCAATCGTCTCCACTCCGCCGCGCGATGACGGCGTATTCGCCGACGCGGCCGGCAACGAATCGCGTTTCATCCCAGCTTGCGGGAACCTGCTTGATGAACTCGAAATCGTTCTCGCCCTTATAAGACTCCGGAGCGTCCGAAACCATCTGAAGAGGGCTTTCGAAAATTACGTACAGCGCGAGTTGGTGCGCCCGCGTACCCAGGACCATCGGGTTTACATCGCGCGGGATGAATTGAGCAGGCGTCGCGTTGTCGAAGCCTCCAGGAGTGTAATCCACGGGACCCGCGAGCATGCGCGTGAACGGCAATATCGCGTCTTGCGCGGGGTTCGGCCGCGCGCTGCTCTTTGAATACTCCAAACCCATAACGGCGCCCTGGGTGATCGCGTTCGGGTACGTTCGATCAACGCCGGCGGGTTTAAACGAGCCGTGAAAATCGACCATCAGGCGATGCTCGGCGGCGGTTCGGACCACGCGGTTGTAGAATCCGATCATCCGTTGATCGTCACGCTGGATGCCGTCAATGTAGACGCCGGAGACGCCCCATTTTTCGAACAAGGGAAACGCTTGATCCATCTGGCGATCAAGCGAGTTCCAGTCCTCCACCGTTAACCAAATGCCCACGTGCTTGGCCTTGGCGTGGCTTAGAACTTCAGGCAGATTAACGGCGGGCGAAGGCTTCGTAATATCGGGCGGCAAATCACCGCCGGCCGCCGCCCAGCCTGGTCCGATC
The DNA here is from genome assembly GCA_019261985.1 of Bryobacterales bacterium. GTDB lineage: Bacteria > Acidobacteriota > Terriglobia > Bryobacterales > Bryobacteraceae > Palsa-187. The sequence continues at coordinate 13,701 of JAFAQY010000076.1, forward strand.
AGGGCGTATTCGAGTTTCGATTCAGCGGCGAAATCGATGTAGCGCTCCAGGGTTGCGGTATTTGCAGGCGCCCCGGCCCACGCGTTCCAGGCGGCTTTGCCCGGCTTGATCCAGGACGTATCTGTAATAGCGCGAGGCGGATTCAGATTCATCACGATGTTCGATTCGATGAAACGCCCCGGATCGGTGCCGATCATCAGCACGCGCCACGGCGATACCAGCGGCGTTTTTGAATACACCGACATGGCAGACTCGTTGGGCCGAGGCGCGAGCGTCGCGATCAACCCGGTTCCGCGTGTGTGAGTGAGATACATCCCGGGGTAATTGTCCAGATGCGCTTCGGTGATCGCGACCCAGCCGATCCCCGGCTGCTCCAGCAAGAACGGCAACGCAATGACGGCCTCGGGATGAATGCCGCTCAAGGTAAGGCGGCTATATTCGTCCTCGTAGTTCGTCTGAAAATTGCGGAGGATGAGCGGGTAGGCTTCGCCGTCTCGGGTGAAATTGAATTCCGATAATTCGCGATCCACGCGCACTTCTGGCGTGGGAGTGGTGACGGGAATCGTGAGCCGGAACGCGATTCCGTCATCGTAGGCGCGGGCCTCCACGTGCAGCCGCCGGCCGAGCGAGCCGTTCTGCATGAACTCGGCGAAGAGCGCATTGTAATGGTTGCGGATGATCTTGGTTTTGCCCGCGGGGACCGTGTATGTTTCGTCGACCGATTCGGTGGTCGAGGAGCTGAGGCCGATATTTTCCCCGAGCAGCGGAACCGGATCTTCAATTTCGTAGCCGAGATAAGAAGTGTCGATTAGGCGCTTGCCTTGAAAGTAAACTTGATAGCCGACTCGCGGCAGCGCGAACTCGGTCGGGGGCTGCGAGACCATTAGCCGGAATTCGATCTGGCCGTTGGGGGATGCGAGCTTTAGCAGATCGCCCTCGGCAAAAGCTGCCGGAGCCGATGCTAGGCAGAGCCAGATTGGGATGAATCTATGCATAAGCGCCTGTGGGGCAGGTTGCAAACCTGCAGCGGGTTGCTAACCCGCTTCCCGACCTTTCTACCAACCCCGCCCAGCGCGATTGGCAATCGCGCGCAGGATGGCATCCTGCCCCACTTTCTTTCAGGCATCACCTGCGAGTGTAACCGATTCCGAATCCTGCAACGTTTATGATTAGGGGTACTGGATGAAACGCGGGCTGATTTACGGAGCTGCGCTGCTGCTGATCTCGATCGCAGTGGTCGCGCAGAGAAGGGGATTCGGCGGCTTTTTCCCCGAGCCCGAAGGCGAGCAGGACTTCAATTTTCCGAAACTGGCCGATTTTCATTTTGTTCGCATGGAGTACGTCGATTTGCCGCAATTCCGCCGCGGCTTCGGCTTCGTATCCCGGCGCGGCCGCGCGAACGGATGGTGGGCGCAGGATTGGCCGGATGCCGATAATCACTTCACCGCCGGAATCCAACGCCTGACCCGAATCGATATCGGCGAGCCGGTACACATCCCTCTTACGGACGATCGCATTTTCGATTACCCGTGGATGTACGTTACGCAGGCCGCGAATTGGGATTTAAGTAAGGCCGAAACGGATCGCCTGCACGAGTATTTAATGCGCGGCGGGTTTCTGGTAACCGACGATTTCTGGGGGCCGGATGAGTGGGATTACTTCGCCGAGGTGATGAACCGCGTGTTACCGAATCATCAGATCACGGACATGCTGGAGACCGACTCCGTCATGCATGTGTTGTACGACATCCAGGAAAAAGATCGTACTTACATCCCCGGTTCGCGGCATTTGTATATGGGGCCGGGCGGGCAGGTTCAAATCGCGCAGCAGGCAAGCATGCCCGCCTGGCGCGCCATGTACGACGACAAGCAGCGGATGGTGGTGGCGGTAAACTTCAACACCGATGTCGGCGACGCATGGGAATTCGCGGACGCGCCGTTCTATCCCGCGGCGATGACCACCCTCGCGTACCGCTACGGAATCAATTACATCATCTACGCTATGACGCATTAATAGGGCTTGACGAGATAGTTTAGTTTAAACTAAACTATCATCAATGTACATCGAGCCCGGTATTCTGGCCGCCATCGCCTCGCCGCGCCGGTGCGAAATACTGCGCCTGGTCTGGAACGAAGAACAGACTGCAGGGGCGATCCACAACGCAATGCCCGATGTAACCTTCGGGGCGATTTCGCTTCAACTGCGATCGCTGCTGGATGCCGGCTTGATTGAGGCGCGGCTGGACAAGCGGAACCGATTCTATCGGGCTCGGAGGGAAACGCTTGGGCCGGTTGCCGGTTTGCTGGAACGCATGTGGGATGACGCGCTCTGGAAATTGAAGTTAGCCGCGGAACTGGAGCAAACTCGCCGTGGACCCAAGCCGCGCCCCAAAACCAAGAAAAAGTGAGGATCTATGCCCGAACTGCCCTATCGTCTGGAGCGCACCGTATTAATTCATGCAAATCGCGAGACGGTGTTTCTTTATTTCTCGGATTCCGCGCGATGGGCCAAATGGTGGGGCGAGGGATCGACGATCGATGCGCGTCCCGGCGGCAAGGTCTACATCCGGCATCCCGGCGGCGTCGAGACAGTCGGGGAGGTCCTTGAAGCCGCGGCTCCGGAGCGAATCGTGTTCACGTACGGTTATGCGAGCGGCAATCCGATTCCTCCGGGAAGCTCGCAAGTAACCATCCGGCTGGATGAAGATCCTAACGGCACGCGCCTTTATTTGCGGCACGATTTTGCCGAAGCGAACGCGCGCGATCAGCACATCCAGGGATGGAGATTCCAGCTTTCCGTTTTTGCGAACGTGGTCGCCAATGAAGCGCACGCCAACGCGGCGGCGACAGTGGATGCATGGTACGGGGCATGGTCCCTCACTGAGGATAAGGCGCGCGAAGAAGCATTTGCTCGGATCGTCACGCGCGGCATCCGCTTTCGTAACAGCTACAGCCTGCTGGACGGGCTTGAGGACCTCACGGCTCACACGGGCGCGGCGCAGCGGTTTATGCCGGGCATCACTCTTCGGCGCAAGGGCGAGGTCCGGCATTGCCAGGGGATGGTCCTTGCGGAGTGGATCGCGTCCGCGGCGGATGGAACTGAGCGAATGAGCGGTACGAGCGTGTTCGTGTTAACGCCGGACGGGCGCTTGGAGTCGGTGACCAGCCTGTAAACGCAGGCTGAACCGTCGATCAGTCGTATTATTACGCGCTCTGAGTGATTTCTTAATGACGCGTTACGTACCAAGTGAACCGCGGTGCTTTCGTTTTCGACGTCATTCGTGAAGAAGACGTGAGATGTGGAACCGCGTTTGGTCTTCAGGGAAAGGTCAACCCCAGGGCCGAGTCCCGCCACAGCGAGTCGATCATGCCCGTACATCGCACGAGAACAGTCCTCTGTCGGCGGTTGGGCGGTCGAGAGTGATGCGCCGTTCTGAGTAACTAAATATAGAGTGGCGTCTTGTTTCGCGAGTCGGATATCGCCATTTGGAACTTCTCTTGTACCATCACGCTCGGCGCAGTCTATCGCGCTGATATGGTCCAGATTGACCGCACATAGAAGTTTAAGGGTCACATAGGATTTGGCTATGATCCGCTTGAAAGACTCTGGAACCGACCCGAAAATAATCGCAGTTCGTGCCCGGGATCCTCAGCAGCCTAAGCGCCTCTATCGCAGTTGCTCCATCTGGGCATATTCGGCTGCTCCAGCCAGGACGTGATGCGCTTCATGGGCAAGAAGGTCACGCGCACAGGCGATACGTGCGGCCCCATGGCCACGAAGTGTGAGCGATAGGAAGGCCCGCAGCGAGGGTGCGCATCAAGCACCGGCTCGGGAAAAATTCGATCAAGCTGTATGACAAGGCCTACACCCAGGTGGGCGCCGTGCTGCGTCCGGAGGTGACTCTGAACGCCCCACAACAATTTCGTGTCTTCCGGCACAAAGCCGGCGAGCCGGAGGATGTACCCATACAATGGCGTCCCCTGCGGGCCGGAATTGCCGATTTACATCGGTGCGCCGAAGTCTCGCAAAAAGCCCTCGACCGTTATTGCACCGCCTTGGCCCAGGTGGACGATACCACCACTCTGCGCGAACTGACCCAGTCCATCGAAAAACCAGTGCGTTGGAACGGCAGACCGGTCCGTGCTTTCCGCCGAACGCGCCACCTCTCAGCAGCTTACGGCTCAGGCCGCATGAAATCGTCGCAGCGCGCAATGAAACCAGAGTCTAGTAATACACCGCGCTATGCGCGATATTGAAAATATGTCGCTCGAAGACGACGTTTTTGAACAACGCTTGCGCCGAGCGCAGGACATCCAGGCTCTGGGCTTCCGCGCTTACGGGCAGCGTTTTGATTTCACCCACTCTATTCCGCAGATTGTCTCGAACTGGAACGCGTCCACCGCGGTCGAACTGGAACAGCACAAGCCGCGAGTGGCCATGGCCGGCCGCATCCAAACCGTCCGGCGCATGGGCAAAGCCGGTTTCATGCACCTGCTCCAGTCCGGCGAGCGGCTGCAAGTCTACATTCGCAAGGATGCGGTTTGCGAGCGCGACTACAAGCTGTACGAAATTGTGGATATAGGCGATATCGTCGGCGTTGAAGGCTATCTGTTCCGCACGCGCACCGGCGAGCTGAGCGTGCATGCGGAGAAGCTGACGTTCCTGTCCAAGATTTTGCTCAACATGCCGGAGAAGTGGCATGGGCTGGAAGATGTGGAGATCCGATACCGCCAACGATATCTCGATCTGATCGCGAATCCGGAATCGCAGAAAATTTTCCGCACGCGCGCGAAGATCATCGCGTCACTCAGGCGTCAACTGGAAGAGCGCGGGTTCATCGAAGTAGAGACGCCGATGATGCAGCCGCTCTACGGCGGAGCGGCCGCGCGGCCTTTCGTGACGCATCACAACACGCTCGACATGGATCTGTACATGCGGATCGCGCCGGAGTTGTACTTGAAGCGTCTAATCGTCGGCGGGCTGGAGCGCGTGTACGAGATTAACCGCAATTTTCGTAATGAGGGAATCTCTACCCGCCACAATCCGGAATTCACGATGCTCGAGTTCTATCAGGCGTACACGGATTATCGCGGCCTGATGGACCTTACAGAGGAACTGCTGAAGCAGACCGCGATTGACGCCACCGGATCTACCGTTTTCACATATCAAGGCAATCAGATCGACCTGGGCAACGTCCGGCGCATGTCCATGCAGGAAGCCGTCGGCGATCCCTGCCTGAAGGGGCACGCGCTGATGGAGGCCTTCGAGGCAAACGTCGAAGCCACGCTGATCCAGCCGACGATTATCTACGATTATCCGGTTGAAGTTTCGCCGCTGTCTAAGAACAAGCCCGAAGATCCGGCCTTCGTAGAGCGCTTCGAAATCTACATCGGCGGCCTGGAGATGGGCAACGCTTATACCGAGCTGAACGACCCCAAGGAGCAATGCCGGCGGTTCGAAATGCAACTCGCGCTTGCGGCCGCGGGCGATGAAGAAGCCCACCGCATGGACGAGGATTACCTTCGCGCCATGTCTTACGGCATGCCTCCCACCGGCGGCGAAGGCATCGGCATCGACAGATTGGTAATGCTGCTGACAGATTCAAAATCGATCCGCGATGTGATTCTTTTCCCGCTGCTGAGGCCCGAGGGCGAGATCGGGATCAAGGACAAATTAAAGTAGGCTCTAGGCCATCACGCACCCGCGCTCACAAGCCGTGTTTCTTCAGCTTGTAGCGCAGCGCGTCGCGGCCGATGCGCAGAAGGCGGGCGGCTTCGGATTGGTTGCCGCCCGCCGATTCCATTGCGCGTATGATGAGGTGTTTTTCCTGCTCCTCGAGAGTCCCGAAGTCTGCCCCATTGGCCGATGGAGCGGAAGTGACGGCGCTCTCGGCCGGCGATCGCAAGTAAGGCGGCAGATCGGCGACATCGAGGGTATCCACCATGGTCATCATGCAGGCATGCCCGATGACGTTCTCCAGTTCCCGCACATTGCCCGGCCAGTTGTGTGCGGCGAGCACAATCTGGGCGCGCGCGGAAATGCCGCGAATCTTCTTGGAATACTGTGCCGAGAACTTCGCGACAAAATGCCGCTCCAGCAGCGGGAGATCCTCCTTGCGATCCGCCAGGCGTGGGACCTGAATTTCGACCATTGAAAGACGGTAGTATAGATCCTCCCGGAAGCGTCTTTCCGCGATTTGCACGCGCAGATCGCGATTGGTTGCGGCAATCACCCGCACATCAACCTTGCGGGGTACGAGGGAGCCGACGCGCAGCACTTCCTGATTTTGAAGAACGCGCAGGAGCTTCGCCTGCGTCGCCAGCGGCATATCGCCGATTTCATCCAAGAACAACGTCCCGCCGTGGGCATGCTCGAATAAGCCCGATTTGTCCTGCGCCGCTCCGGTGAATGCGCCCCGTATGTGCCCGAACAATTCGCTTTCGAAAAGCGTTTCCACCACGGCGGAACAGTTCAGAACCACGTACCGGCCGCGCGAAGCCGGACTGAGCCTGTGAAGCGCCTGCGCGACCAGATCCTTGCCGGTTCCCGTCTCTCCGGTGACCAATACCGACCGGTAATGCGGCGCGATGCGCCGTATACGGGAGAACATGTCCCACATCAGAGGACTGTTCCCGACAATGTTCTCGAATTCGGCGCTCTCCCGGAGCTCGTCTTCAAGCTGCAAAGCTCGATGGCGTTTGCGCGCGTTGTCCAGCATTTTGCCCACCCGCTCGCGCAGGGCGGCAATCGACACCGGCTTATTCAGGTAATCGGCGGCGCCTTTCTTTACGGCTTCCACCGCCGACTCGGTGGAATAATGCGCCGTCATCAAAATGACTTCCGTAGAGGGATCGAACTCCATGATCCGCTCCAGCACTTCCATCCCGTTCAAGCCCGGCATCACCAGATCGGTAATGACGACCTGCGGATGCCGGCTGCGAACCAGGTCCAAGCCTTCTTCCGGATCTGAAGCCGTCAGGATCTCGAGGTCGGGCTGCGCAAGCGCACTGGATAGCATTTCCAGGCTGCCCGCATTATCGTCGATGACTACAAGGGAAAGAACGGCTTTAGCGGGCATCCCGACTCGCTATCGTAACAGGCGCTCCACCTCGCCTCGCAGGGCGCTCAAGCGGATTGGCTTCGTGATGTAGCCTGTGAAGCCGCAAGCCATCGCCCGCTCGCGATCGCCCATCATGGCGCTGGCGGTGAGGGCTATGATCGGGGTCGAGGCGAATTCGGCTTCTCGCCGCAGCGCTTGAATTACGCCGAAGCCGTCCAACCCCGGCATATGCAGGTCCAGTATCACGAGGTCCGGATGTGCGTCGTGCGCCTGTTTCACGGCCTCCACGCCGTCGGCCGCCTCAATCACCGTGTAGCCGCTGTTTTCGAGAACCGTGCGCACCAGCTCGCGACCCGTGGCCTTATCGTCCGCGACCAAAACCGTTTTCACTTGCTTGAGCCTCTTTTTTTGATTGCGTTCAGCGGGATGGTGAACGTAAACCGGCTGCCTTTGCCAGGCTCGCTCTCGAGCGTAATACGTCCGCCATGTTCTTCCACCAGGCGTTTGGTGATCGCCAAACCCAGACCGGTTCCCTCGCGAATACCTTTCGTGGTCGCCCCTACCTGATAGAACTTATCGAAAACCGCCTGTTGAGCTTCCTTCGCAATACCGATGCCGGTGTCGCGCACGGACACGACCGCAAAACTTTCCCGCACCGCGCACTCGACGTCGACGCGTCCGCCCTCCGGAGTAAATTTCAAAGCATTGCTTAACAGATTTATGAGGATTTGTTTAAAACGGAGCCGGTCCGCCTCCACAGGCTGCGCCACCGCGACGTTCGCTTCAAGGGCAATCGACTTAGCCTGACTGAGCGTTTGAAATGCCGCGAGCGATTCCTCTACCACCGCTTTGAGGTCGAAAACCTCGGGACGAAGTTCCAGGCGCCCCGATTCGATTTTGCTGAGGTCTAGAATATCGTTGATCAGCTCCAAAAGGTGAATGGAGTCCTTGTGAATATGACTGACGAAGCGCTTTTGCCTTTCGTTTAAAGGCCCCTCCAATTCCTCGCCGAGAAGCTCCGAGAAGCCGATGATGGTGTGCAAGGGCGTGCGGAGTTCATGACTCATGCTGGCCAGAAACTCGCTCTTGAGGCGATTGGCCTGCTCAATCTCGCGGTTGCGCAGAGCCAGTTCGTGATTGGACGAAGTTAAGTCGCGAATATATGCTTCCTGGAGCTTGCGCAGCTTGTCTTCGGCGCGCTTACGCTCCGTCATATCGCGGATAATCGCTGTGACGCGCAGGCCTTGGTCTGTATGCGACGGACTCAGGCTGATCTCCACCGGAAAGCGGCTGCCATCGCGGCGCAAACCCGACAATTCCAGGCCGGAACCCATCGCGCGAGTCGAAGGATGAGCGCGATACTTGCCGCGATGTCCGGCGTGCGGCTCACGGTACTCGTGCGGGATCAGGATCTCAATCGGTTGGCCGAGCAGGTCCTGGCGTGAGTACCCGAACATGCTCTCCGCGGCCCGGTTCACCAGCAGAATGCTGCCCGCTTGATCGACTTGCATGATGGCGTCAGGCGCGGCCTCCAGCAGTTCGCGAAGCTGTTGGTCGGCCCGGGCATTTCCGGCTGGAGCGTGCGAGGTCAAGGTTCGGTCCCCTCTTACGCAATTTTCCCTCCGCCCTCGGCATCGAGCAAGATTTCAAAGCCCGAATGGCTTTTCAGTTGCGAACCTTCGAGTAGAGCAGCGCTGAATGCTGGATCAATGGGCTCCCGCCGGGCGATTCCACGCAAGCGGCTGCGTCGATTGCGCGAAAACACCCAAACGAGGAGAGATTCCTATGATCTCGACTTTGAATGAAGCTCAAGCGGTTTCGCACACGCTCGAGTGCTGGCACGCCGTTCCCATCCCACGATTAATTGCGTACTTATCTGAAACCCATATACGCTGGATCGAACAAGAGATGCCCTCGATCGAGAACCTTGCATACCGGCTGGAGCCCTCCAGGACAGCGCCGGCGGTCCGTTTCCTCCAGCGGCTCATCCGTCGAATTCAAAACGAAATGGCCGAGCATCTTCGAAAGGAAGAGGCCATTCTCTTTCCGGCGATTCTCAAACTGGAGCAAGGCGGCTCCGCGCCGATGCCGTTCGGCTCTATTTCGAATCCGATTGCGATGATGGAACAGGATCATGACATCGAACGGATGCTTTGGGAGGAGCTGCGCACCCTCACGAATGGCTACCAAATAACCGCGGAGGCAGGCGAAACACTGAAGACGTTATACGAAGAGCTCGCGGCCCTGGCTCATGACGTTTCCGAACATGCAGCTTTGGAAAATCGCATTCTTTTCCCGCGAGCACGAAGGATGGAGCGGCTGGTCAATCCGCGATAGGATTCCGGCGCTAACTCCGCAAACGGCGCTGCTCGGCTTGCAGGACATGCACGGCCATCAGTGCGCCAACCGGATGCGCGCCGAGATTCACCAGGGGCTCGGCGTCCAATGCAGGTTTATCGGTTCCGTTGTGCGGAAATGTACAAACTCTTTTCAAGACGTCGATCTCAGCCGGCGTCAACGCGTATTCTTCGCCCACGAGCGTGACGTCTTGCAGCATACGCAAGCGCAACTCACGTTTCCACCGCGAGTCATAGAGCAGCTTGTTCAGACGATACGACGCAATCGGCGGGTGCGTGTAGAAGGCGAAAGGATGATTCTCGAAACGATACGGCGACGGCTCTGGCGCCCCGGTGGGCGCTCCGGGATGAAAGATCGCCACGGCGTGCCCGTGATGTGCCGTGGGCTGGTACGACAGCAGTTCCATGTGCTGCGGCCCCCTCGCGCCTAGGACCGCGGCCCACGGCAGCATCTCGGTGTTCCCGACCTCGTCAAGCTGCTCCACCGTCAGATCGAGGAACGAATGGCTATGCCCGTTTTCGAGCTCGTGGATGCACCAGCGATCGAACGCGAAGTCCGGTGTGTAGTATTGCGAGGTGCCAGGGTAATGCGACATGCCGCCGCTGGCGAGAACGGCAACCCGTTCGGGCCGCTGCTGGACAACGGCGGCGATGGCGCCGCCCAACGCTGCACACCGCCGAGGACTTGGAAGAGGAGGCAGGTAGGTGTTTATGAAAATGGGCACGACGGGAATATCGCGTCCTCCGAGAACCCACTCGAACGGCGCCGCAAAGGAATGTCCGAGCTCGGCGTCCTGCGAGTACGCCATGTCGAAGTCCCGGCGGACTAGCTTTTCGAGAAGATCTTCTGCCAGCGGTTGATGAATGGCGGGTGACCAGGTTTTGCCCGCAAACACGGCATTCGCCGTATCACCGCAGACGATGGAAAACGTTGGAACGGATTTCAAGAAAAATGTTTCCAGATGATCGCTGGCGAAAACGATCAGAGCGTCCGGCCTGCTCTCATCCAACACCTGCCCCAGCCGCCGCATGGCGCAACGCCCGCGTCGAGCTGCTTAGGGTCCTCTTCCGGAGGCCGCGTAAAGAGCTGCGGCGCGTGCATTGTGGCCCTTGCGGCGGCTATTTCTCCCATGATCAGTGCCTCTGAATTTTTTCTAAATACTTGGCGAGGTTGTACACGCGTACGCGTCCCAGATCCTGGTCCCAGGCGACCTGCGAGAAGATCGGTCCCCACAACGGCATTTCGCGCGTTCCGTGCGCGTTCACTCCCGATTCGCCGGAAATGATCTGTTGTACGCGTTGCAGCGGAAACATCCCGCGATTTCTTGCCGCGATGCGCGTCAAATCCGGCGGAGGCGTCTTTATCGTCCCGGCCATCGGGCCATCGCCGCGCGCCTCTTTGCCATGACAAACCGCGCAATAGCTTTGATAAAGCTCCGCGCCTTCCAAAGAGGAAATCAAACGCGTCTCCTCGGATGTGGGCGGCGCTTTGGGAGGTGGAGCTTGAGCCTCTATCCAGCTTGCCGCCGCCAGCGCCCCAGCAGCCGCAATCTTAGTCATCTTACTCATTGAACTTCTCCTGATAGTTACAAACATCCATCAAGTACCTACGTGCGGAAGCGAGGCTCGAGCCTGCGGCGGGCTTCCGCCGGGCTTCCGCCCGCCCAAGCGGTCCCGGCCACAATCACCGGCGACCGAGAGCCCGAAGCGTAACGCGGCAATCATCCCCACCATCGCGCGTATTCGCAATCGCCGTTCCAAAATGCAAGTGGCCGGCCCGCTCTGGAACTCTCCGGCGAAACCGGCCACAGCCCGTGGACAGCGGTTGCTACCCCTGAACCACTGTTTCAGTCATTTGAATGGGTGCACCTCCAATTTCGCGCCCAAGCCCTCCATTCGTTCTTTCGCCTTCCCGTAATCCACGAAAACCGCGATCATCGCCGCAAGATCCGTCGCGTAATCCGCGTTTGCTTCGAGGAAATCTTTGTATTCGGCGAAGGTGTGTTTTGGCGCGCCATTGATGTGTTCGATCACCGCCAAAGTGTAGCCGTCCAGCTCGTCCAGATACGGTTCGATTCGGTCTACCGCCGCCTTTTGCCATGGAGCAGCCGTTTCGCGCGCATCCTTAAGCTTGGTTTCGATTCTGCCCAAGGCATTTACGTGTTCCCTGATTTCATTGATCGCCGCGGCATGGCTCTCCACGCTGACATTGGCGCGAGTGAAACCTTCCATGGCAACCGCGTCCGCTTTCAATTGAGACGCCACGGACTTCGCTTCCGCCAGAAGTTTGGTGACAGCTTCGGAATCCCGAAACTCCGTCGCTTCGGCTGTGGAACTTGCGAGCACGCATCCGGCGAGGAATGGGGCTACTTTTCCCACCACCGTATTTTTGATTCTGTTCATGACCACTTCCTCCTTTCTGAAGCCCGAACACCGCGGAAACAGCAAGCAGTCCGCCAGAAATGCCCAACGGCGAAAACGCACCTGCCCCGCGTTCCCTACGTGCGCGCGATAGCTCAGATGGTGCGCGGCATGGCGCAAAAGATCTCGAGTTTGACGCCGGCTTTGCCATCGAGAGTCGGCGCTGGCCGCTCGGAATGCCGCGTGCATGAATCGCGCTCATGAACTTTACAATCCTCGCGGTCTTTTCAGAGAAACGAGCGTGCACGGGCGATTGCGCGCATTGCGAAAATTCGCGAAATGACTCAAACCCGGTGAGTCAAAACACGCAGCATCCAATTTCGGCGCCGCCGCGGGCCAATGAATCAAGCGTTCGACCCTTGGAAGTTCGCGTGCGTAGCCTAAACCCAACATGCTGACGCCTCGCGCAAAGCTGTTCTTCCTTGCGTCATTATTTTCTGCTTGCTTCGGCCAGACACGGCCGTCCGCCGCTGAGCCGCCGTCGATCGCCGTAGCCCCACTGACTGCGCCCGAGGGTACGCAGTTTACCGGCTCCGATCGTTGCGCTTCCTGCCATCGCGCCGAGTCCCTCGAATACGCAAAAACCAGGCACGCCTCGCTGGCGGCCACTGCCAAAAACGCGATTGCAGATTGCGAAATGTGTCATGGACCGGGCAAAGCACACGCGGATGCCGAGGAAGGAGCTCACGGCGATGACGCCGAGGCCGCGGCTGGAGCGAAACTGATTTTCGCCTTTAACGCGAATCCGAAGCAGAATTCCGAGCGTTGTCTGCGTTGTCATCAAAGCAGCCGCGACCAGAAGGATTTCACCCACTCCACTCACGTGCTGCACGGAGTGGGTTGCAACGAGTGCCACTCGACACACCTCGTCGACGCGGCGCGTAACCCGTCCAAAACGGCGCTGGGTTTGGCTCAAGCGAATTTCTTCTCCGTTCCCAAGCTCCCCGAACAGCAGCGCTGGCTGCACAATAGCCTGTTAAAAAAACCCCAGCCCGATTTGTGCTTCGGCTGCCACGGCAACATTCAGGCGCAATTCGCATTGCCCACGCATCATCGCGTTCCCGAGGGCGCCATGAAATGCACCGATTGCCACAATCCGCATGGCACGTCGAACCGCGCCACTCTGCGTCAAAGCGGATGGGAGACGTGCACGCAATGTCACGTCGAGAAGCGCGGCCCCTTCGTTTTCGAGCACTCGGCGGTAAAGGTCGAGGGGTGTACGGCGTGCCATTCGCCGCATGGCAGCGTGAACCGCATGCTCCTGGTGCGCCGCGAGGAGCGTTTTCTTTGCCTCCAATGCCACGTCGACCCCAACGCGGTGAACGTGCCGCATGGCCGCCTCGGCTTTCAGACTCGAGGCGATTGTACGCGATGCCACGCTGCCATTCACGGTTCGAACTTCGACGTCAATTTCCTTCACTGAGGCTCGCGATGACACGACAAATTCTCGGAATTCTCGCGGTTTCAGTTGCGGCCTTCGCGCAAAACGATACCAAGCCTTTGACGTTCGACGGCTTTGAAAACCAGGGATCGGCTACCTTTGGCTACCGCTTTACGGATGTGAACGGCTACCGTCCGAAATTCGAAGAGTTGTTCGATCTCAATAGCGGCCCGCGGCTGCTCGATTTCAGCCTGTTCGGAAAAGCGAAAGAAGAGGAGGACCGGTTTGCAAACGACTATTCGTTGAATCTTTTCGGCGTCGGCGGGGACCCGTACTCGACCGTCCAGGCGACGGTTCGGAAAAACAATCGGTATGATCTCCGCGTCGATTTCCGGCAAAGCCACTATTACTGGAACCGTAACGACTCAGCGATTCTGCCGAATGGCTTGGACGGGTTGACCAATAACCATAACTGGGCTACGGTTCGCAAGCTCGGTTCGATAAATCTCCTAATCCATGCAACGAATAATCTTCGCTTCAGCTTCGAATACTATCGCAACACTCGCGATGGAGTGACCTTCACAACGCGTTCGCTTGATTATTTCGGCTCTTCGGCAACGTGGGGTTCCTTCGCGCGCGCAAATCCCTACTACATGATCGCGCCGCTCAGCGAAGCGGCCAATCGAATCACCGCCGGGGTGGATTACACGCACCGCGCGTGGACCTTGCACTACAAGCTCGGATACCAGCGCTTCAAAGATTCAATTAACGGGCAGAACGCGGCCACGGGCGAGCGGAGCATCAATATCGACGATCCAACCACTGCGCCGGAGCTGCTGAACGGAGCTTCGTGGTCGGATTCGCGTAACCTCTCAACACCTGTCAGCGAATTCTCCTACACGGGCCGTTTATCGGCTAACCTTGAGGCGCGCGGCGGTTACATCTTCTATCGATATCGCGGCCCCGCGGCTTTGGACATATCCATGGATGGCATCGCTCGCGCGAACAGCGGCGGCACGGCGGACGCGCCTTACTCGGTCGCGCTCTCTACTCGCGCGAATGTCACCGAGCCGAATCAAGTCGTCGATCAGGGCCTCACCTACAAAGTCAAAGAATGGTGGCAGGTCCTGCTCGACTACCGCTATTCGCGGTTTACGGTCGATAGCGCGGCGCAGTTTCGCAGCGTCAACGCGGATATCGTCACATCCGGCACGGCGGATGACCAGTGGCGGATTTCGACCAATACTCTCGATCTAAATCTTGCATTCACACCGTCGGCGTCGCTGCTGGTGCGAGCGGGCGTGCGCCTCCAAAATAACGACGTCCTGGCCCTGGTTGACGGCGTGGTAGACGCAACCCGGACCAAAACGATCCATACGGCATGGCCGATCGGCAGTATTTATTTTCAACCATCGAAGGTAATTAGCATCCGCGCCAACGTAGAGGAAATCAATAATGGGACCTCTTATACGCGCGTGACGCCTCATACGGATATCGGCGCCCGTTTCATCGTCCGCGTCCGGCCTACCGAAAAGTTCTATTTGGAAGACACGGCCATCGTCCGGAACCGGAAGCTGCTCGAGACCGATTATCGGAGCACGATCCGCAGCAACGCCGCGACAATCAACTACGAATTCAGTCCGCGTTTCACAGCTTTCGCCGGCTTCAGTTACGACAGTTTCTTCGCGGCGGATTTCGTGAATTTTCTGCGGGGACCTGCGCCGATTACAAATGTCGCCTTACGCGATCAGACGGTCGACCGGGTCTGGCAGGCAGGCCTTCGGGTCTTGCCTGTGAAGCGGCTGGGCATCGATTTCACCGGCAATTACGTCCGCTCGACAGGATTGGGAGAAATCTCCGGTGAAGCTCCGCTATACGGGCCTATGAAGTTTCCCTACGTCACTGGATCGCTATATTATGACTTCCCTGCGTTCGGGCGGTTCACGGTGCAATTACAGCGCACTTACTATGTAGAAGAAATCGTGCCCGGGAACAATTTCGGCGCGAAGCTACTAATGATTGCGTGGACAAGGAGTTTTTGAAAATGACTCGAATGTTTATCAAGGCCGCCGCTGCAGCGGCCCTGTTCGCTTTAGGCGTGCTCGCCGCCTGGGGGCAGACAGATCCTAAGGACCTGTACCTGGATAAGTGCGCTTCTTGCCACGGTGCCGATGGCGCGGGCAAAACCGCCAAAGGCAAGAAACTCAACGTTCGCCCGGTGAAAGAAGCGGCCGCGAAATCCAGCGCCGCGGATATGGAGAAAACCGTAGAGAACGGCAAGGGCGTGGACATGCCGGCATACGGAAAAGAATTGAGCAAAGAACAAATTAAGGGAATCGTCGAATATTACCGGAGCCTGGCAAAATAATGCCGAGTTCGCTGTTGATCGGATTATTTGCCATCGCGCTGGTTTTGGTTTTGTTGATCGGGCTGCGGCCCCGGCTGACGCGCTCGCGCGAAGGTAAAATCCTCGCGTTCGTTGCTTTGTTTATTGTGCCCGCAATCGCGGCGTGGGCCGGCTTCTCAATGCATATGGATCGTGCGCAATCCAGGGAATTCTGCCTCTCCTGTCACGTCATGAGCGATTTTGGAAAGAGCCTGTATGTAGACGACCCCAGCTATTTGGCCGCGCGCCATTTTCAAAACAATCGCGTGCCCCGGGACCGCGCCTGCTACACTTGCCACACCGATTACACATTATTCGGGGGCGTTAAATCCAAAATTCGCGGACTCCGCCATTTACAGGTTCAATATCTCGGCACGATTCCTAAACCCGCAGACATCAAGCTATACGAGCCGTATAACAATCGCGAATGCCTGCACTGCCACTTGGGCGCGCGCCGTTTTGAGGAATCGTCGGCTCACCGCCGCGATCCGGATCTGCTCAATACGGTCAAAGCGGGCCGGCGCTCGTGTTTGTCGAACGGCTGCCATGACATCGTGCATGAAGTGGGCTCGCTGAAAGATGCGACGTTCTGGAAATCGAGTCAATAGATATGGAAGCTCCCGGCATCGAACGCAGAATCAAATGGGCGAGCAGCATGGTAGCCGCCGGGCTCCTCATCCAATTGTTATCGTTCCTGAAACTTCACCCCTTGGCATTCGTCGCCTTTATCGCTCTGGGTGTACCGTTAACCGCCGGCGGCGCTGTCCTCTATCTAATCAGCATCGTCGCGGCCCCGCATGCATCTGTGCCCGGGCCTGGGCCGCAAATCTTACCATCAAAGAATGTGGGCTGAAAACTAAGAACTAAAAACTGAAAATTGAAAACTGAAAACTGGTCACACCGGCCCCTCCGACCGCAGGGCCGACTCGATCTGTGCCAAGTGATGTTCGTTATGCCAGGCGACTTTGTCGAACTCTTCCTTGAGGGTTCGGATGCCCATCTCACTATGAACGAACTGTAGGTGGCCGCTTCTGTCATAGTGCAGACGCGCGTGGTAGATGACACCGGCCCGTACAGATTCGTAGATGCGGTGAGAGAGATCGAGCGGGATGTTGGAGTAGTCGAGGCCCCTTGCCCACGCATCCTGGTCGAACGCCCAAAGTACCTGCCGGGGTCCACTGATGATGCTGCGGATTCGGTAGAATAGCACCGTCTCGGCATCCGCAAGGTGATGCAGAATGTGCCGAACGGGCCACTTGCCGGGCGCATAACTGCGATCGAGCGGGTCGCCGTTCAAGCCAAAGTAAGTCCGTGTCCGGTCTCTTGTCGCTTCCAGTCGCGCAACGATTTCCATAGGCCATCATTCAAACACCGGTCTGAAGAAACTCCGATCCCATCGTCGGATACAGGCAGTTTCCCGGGAATATTCATAAGCTGCTTGGCACTCAGGGTCATTTGCGGACGCACTTCGATACGACTCATAGGCACTCAGGTTTGGGAAAGTAAACGAAGCTAACGCAATATCGCTCGCGCCTTCCGCAGGCAGGAGATAGCCGTGGTGCGTACCACCAAATTTGTTCACCAAAGCGATCCATAACCGCCCACAGTGTTCAAACTCTCTTACTTTGGCAGGGTCGATTTCGTAGCGCAGAAAGCAAGTCACCATAGCTTCAAAGTATAAGCCGCGCCGCCGCCTCAAATATCCGCGGCGAGGCATAAAATATCAGGTACTCACGAATCCGGCACGCGGTAGGCGCGCGGCAATTTATATGTGACGCGAAACCGGCAACGGTACCGCGGGCGCCCCTCGCAACAGACCTTCAGAGCTCAGATCTTCGTCCAACTCGGGCCAGTGGATGCCATATCCGCCGCCGCTAACCCGCCAATTCCGGAGCTGTTCTGGCGTGGCGTCTAACAGAGTCGGGTACCAGGCCAAAGGAACTATAATCGTCCGGCCATCCACCAGGTCCACCGCCATTGTATCCGCGGTGAAGCGTACATCCTTGATGCGTTCCCCCGGATTAGGTTCCGAACCTCTCATTCCATTTCTCCAGAAGGCTCACTTCGTTTGTTTTCAGCATCTGCTGTATGCGGCGAAGCTCGGCCGGGCTAAAGCCAAGGTTACGCGCCAAGGCGACCGGGCTAAGCCAAAATTTCGCCGATTCGTCATCACGGTCGACATGCACGTGAGGTGGTTCGTTTGGTTCGTGGCTATAAAAGTACACGCGATAAGGCCCTGACCTTAGAACCGTCGGCACGGACTAGTATTACACACGACCTCCCGCTCGCGTGCCTTATCTAAAAATGATTGCGTTCTATATCAGTCGTGGGCACCCCCCGGATTACGTTCCCACTTCGCCCCGGCCGTCGCGCATGAATCTTGTTCTGCAAGCGATCAGCCGCCACAAACTTTCAGCGATCAGCTGAAAACTGAAAGCTGAAAGCTGATAGCTGAAAGCCGACAGCTGACCGCTGCCACTATGCCACATGGCAAACCCCTAAAACGGCGCGCGGTAGTAGACACTTCCCGACCCCTCACGGTTAAATAAAAGTAAGTACGTATGTGGATTGTCCGGCTAGCACTGCGCCGCCCTTACACCTTCATTGTCATGGCGTTAGCGCTGGTACTCGCGGGCGGGCTCGCGATCGCCCGAATGCCTGCCGACATTTTTCCGGAAATTGATATTCCGATTGTCAGCGTCGTTTGGCAGTATAACGGCCTGGACCCGGACCAAATGGCGGACTTGGTCACCACGCGCAGCGAGCGCGGCATGACCACCACCGTGAACGATATCGAGCGCATCGAGTCGCAGACTCTCGCCGGCATCTCCGTAATTCGTATCTACTTTCATCCGGGCGCGAAGATCGAAGCCGCCATCGCCCAAATCGGCGCGCAGACCAACACTCAGCTTGGCTATCTGCCGGAAGGTTCCCGTCCGCCCAACATTCTTCGATACAACGCCGCTACGGTCCCCATTCTTCAGCTCGGCCTTTCGAGCGACACGCTCAGCGAGCAGCAGATTTACGACTTGGGGTCCAACTTCATTCGGACGCAGCTGGCGACAATTCAAGGCGCGAGCGTGCCCCCGCCTTACGGCGGCAAGCAGCGGCAAATCATGGTCGATATCAATCCGCAGCAGCTTTTTGCCCGGGGGCTCTCGGCAGGCGATGTATCCACCGCTCTTAACGCCCAGAGCGTCATTTTGCCCGCCGGGAGCGCGAAGATTGGCTCCCGCGAATACCGTATTGAGATGAACAACACGCCGCAAATCGTGGAGGCGTTCAATCGTCTTCCGATCAAGACGGTAAACGGCGGAACTATCTTTATGAGCGACGTTGCGCAGGTGCGCGACGGGTATAGCGTCCAGACCAATATCGTGCGCCATAACGGCGAGCGTGGCGCCCTGCTAACAGCGCTCAAAAACGGAAGCGTTTCCACGCTCGAAATCGTGCGCCGCGTGAAAGATGCGCTGCCCCGCATCGCGTCCACTTTGCCCCCGGGGCTTCAAATCAGGACGTTGTTCGATCAGTCCATTTTTGTCCGCGCCGCGATTCAGGGCGTAATCAAAGAAGCGCTCGCCGCCGCGGCTTTAACCGGGTTGATGATCATGCTGTTCCTGGGAAGCTGGCGCAGCACTCTGATCGTTTGCATCTCGATTCCGCTTTCGATATTCACCTCGCTTGCGATTCTGTATGCGTTCGGAGAAACGATCAATATCATGACGCTGGGCGGGCTGGCGCTCGCGGTGGGAATTCTGGTGGATGACGCCACGGTGGAAATCGAAAATATTCACCGGAATTTAGGGATGGGCAAGGGAATTATTCAGGCCATTCTCGATGGCGCCAGGCAAATCGCGGTGCCCGCATTTGTCTCCACGCTTTGCATTTGTATCGTGTTCGTGCCTGTCGCATTTCTTACCGGAACCGCCAAATACCTGTTTACGCCTCTCGCAATGGCCGTCGCGCTCGCGATGGGCGCATCGTATCTCCTTTCGCGGACCCTGATTCCCACCATGATCCGTTTCCTTTTGCCCGCCGAGCTGCACCGCTATCGCGGGCCGGAGGGTCACGCCGACGTGCACGACAAAAGCGTGCTATGGCGTTTGCATCAGGGCTTCAACGGGGGGTTTGAAAAGCTGCGCGATTCCTACTCGGGCATCCTCGAATCGGCGCTGCACCATCGTGCTATCGTGCTCGCCGCTTTTGTGATTCTTTCTGTCACGAGCCTGGCGCTTTACACTGTGGTCGGCAGCGATTTTTTCCCGCTGGTGGATGCGGGCCAAATCCGGTTACATGTCCGCACTCCCACCGGGACTCGCGTCGAGGAGTCCGAAGCGCGGTTCGGGCAAGTGGAGCGCAGCATTCGGCAAATCGTTCCGTCGAATGAGCTAAACGACATTCTCGACAACATTGGGCTTCCCACCTCGGGATTTAATCTGACCTTCGGCGACAGCACCACTTTGGGGACCTTCGATGGCGAGATTCTTGTATCCCTAAAGCCGGGCGAGCACCGGTCCACATGGGAATACGTGCGTGAGATGCGCAGCCGCCTTCCACGCGAGTTTCCGGATCTGGCTTTCTTCTTTCAGCCCGCCGATATCGTGAGCCAGATCCTGAATTTCGGTTTGCCGGCGCCCATCGACGTTCAGATCGCCGGGCCGCTCCGCAACGTCGCGAAGAATTACCAGCTCGCGGCGGAGATGTCGGCCCGTTTGTCCGCAATTCCCGGAACCGCGGATGTACACGTCCATCAGTTGCGAGACGTGCCGTTGATGCGTGTTGACGTCGATCGCGATCGCGCCAGCGAGTTGGGTTTCACGCAGCGAGATGTAGCCAGCGGAATGTTGACTTCTTTAAGCGGCTCATTCCAGACGGCCGCGAACTGGTGGGTCAACCCCGCTAATGGAGTCGACTACACCGTTATCGTCCAGACCCCGACATACCGCGTCGATTCGCCGGATGCGATCATGAGCACGCCCATACGATCCAGCGATTCGCAATCCACGCAGTTGCTTACCAATGTGGCTCAGGTTAAGCGCGGCCAGACCGCCGCTGTTGTCAGCCATTACAACGTCCAGCCCGTCTTCGACGTCTACGCGAACGTTCAGGATCGCGACCTTGGGAGCGTCGCGGCGGATGTGGACAAGGTCATCGCCGAATACACGAAGAAGCTCCCGGCCGGCAGCTATATCGATACGCGCGGACAAGTAGAAACAATGAGAGCGTCTTTTCTGGGGATGTCTTATGGCCTGATATTCGCGATTATTTTGGTTTATTTCGTCATGGTGATTAACTTTCAATCCTGGACGGATCCGTTTATTATTTTGATGGCAATTCCAGGCGCGTCGACGGGTATTTTGTTGATCCTGTTTTTCACCCGCACCACCATTAGTGTTCCCGCGCTGATGGGCGCTATTATGAGCATTGGCGTCGGCACCGCGAATAGCATCCTGCTTGTGACGTTCGCCAACGATCTGCGCCGCGAAGGCGTGGGCGTCCTGGAAGCCGCATTCCAGGCGGGAAGAACTCGCCTCCGCCCCGTGATCATGACTGCCATGGCGATGCTGGCGGGAATGATCCCCATGGCTCTGGGCTTCGGCGAGGGCGGCGAGCAGAACGCTCCGTTAGGCCGCGCTGTGATCGGCGGCCTGCTACTGGCCACCGTCGCAACACTGTTTGTGGTGCCGGTGGTGTATAGCCTGCTGCGCAAGACGCCGCCGAAAACATTCGATCGCATTGAAACTATGGAAGCGGATTTGGATTGATGACGGGAGCGACGAGTCAACCCCCGGAGCAGGGGAGCGTGAAAAAGTCCGCTCCGGGAAAAAAACACTACGGGTTTTTGATCCTGCTGGTCGTGGTTGGGATCGCGTTGGGAACGGCCATCGCCTATGAGCTTTCTCAGCGCAAGGCACAGGAGCACGCCCTTGCCGCGAGTATCGGCGAAACCACGGCTTCCAGCGCGCTGAACGTAAATGTTGCGCGCGTTCGCTTTGCGGCTTCGGAAGCCACGGTGGAGCTGCCCGGCCAAACCATGGCGCTGGTCGAGACGCCGATTTATGCGCGCACCGACGGATACATCCGGCAGCGCTATGTCGAAATCGGCGACCGCGTGAAGAAAGGACAGATGCTGCTGGATCTGGATACGCCCGATCTCGATCAACAGATCGATCAGGCGCGCGCAACGCTGGCGCAGTCAAAAGCAGCCCTGGCGCAGTTACAGGCCAACTTGCAAGCCTCGCAAAGCAGTTTGAAGCTCGCGAAGATCACCGCGGAACGAACCGGCGCCCTGGCCGATCAGGGAGTCTTATCGAAGCAGGATAGAGACAACTCCAACGCTGCTCTCGAAAATGGCCAAGCGAATGTTCATGCGGCGGAAGAGGCGATACGCGCTCAGGAAGCCACGATAGCCGCCAATGAAGCGAATTTGAAGCGGTTGATCGAGACCAAGAACTATGCGCGCATGGAAGCGCCGTTCGATGGCGTCATCACCTACCGCAATCAGGCCGCTTCGGATGTTGGCACGCTAGTGACGTCCGGCAGCGGCTCCGCCGTAAAGGAGGTGTTGCGAATTTCACAGCTCGGCAAATTGCGAATTTTCGTCAACGTTCCTCAGACGTATGCCCCGGTGATTCGCGTCGGCCAGCCGGCGCAACTTGTCTTCGACGAGTTCGCAGGCCGCGTTTTTCCGGCGCAGGTGACCAGCGCCTCCGAATCCGTCGATCCGTCCTCGCGAACGATGCTAACGGTGCTCGAAGTCGACAACTCCGGTGGGGGGCTGCTGCCGGGTATGTTCGGAAAAATTCGCTTCCGCTTGCCGCACACGGTAAATATCCTTCGAGTTCCCGCCGATGCGTTGATGTTCCGCGCCGACGGGACCTATGTGGCGGTGGTGGATCGGGAGCACAAAATTCATCTTCGCCAGATCGTGCTGGGGCGCGATTACGGCGGCGAGGTCGAGGCGACCTCGGGGCTGGAGCCGATGGATATGGTGGTTCTGAACCCCACGGACGCGATACGCGAAGGCGTACTGGTGGAACCGAAGGAACGCGCGGCAAAGTAGGACAAGCTTCAGCTTGTCCAACGAAGGACAAGCTTCAGCTTCTGCAAAGTAGGACAAGCTTCAGCTTGTCCAAGCGCAAGCCGGTGCTTGCCCTGCGGAATCCGAAACTTCCCCATTCCGCCAGCCGTCACAATATTAACCACGGAGCAATTAATTGCCACTGCTAACCGGCGAAGCAGCGGTTTCCGCGCAGCTTTATCGCGAACACGTAAATCCGCAGTGGGCGCGTCTGTTGGACGTGCTCCAAATGAACGTCCGCTACCAGCGGTGTGTTGGAGCGGAACTCTTCAGCGACGACGGCAGGCGCTTTCTCGATTTTTTGTCGGGCTACTGCGTCCACAACACCGGCCATAACCATCCCTACCTTGTCGAAGCGCTTCAACGGGAGCTCGAAAAATCCGGCCCGGCCATGGTCCAAAGCCACGTCGCGGACTTGGCCGGAGAGCTGGCCGCGCGGCTGATCGCGCAGGCTGGAGGCCGCCTCGGCAAAGCGTTTTTTTGCAGCTCAGGGAGCGAAGGAGTCGAAGCGGCGATTAAATTTTCCCGCGCGCACACGGGGCGGAACGGGCTTTTGTATGCTCGCGGCGCATTCCATGGACTTACCTGCGGAGCGCTCTCCTTGATGGATCGGCCGTTCTGGCGCAAAGCCTTCGGCCCCCTGCTTCCCGGCACGGAGTCGGTTCCTTTCGGCGATTCGATCGCCCTGGAAGAGAAACTACGCACGCGCGAAATTGCGGCATTCATCGTGGAGCCGGTGCAATCGGAAGCGGGCGTTCGATTGCCCCCGCGCGGTTATCTACAAGGGGCGCAAGCGGCGTGCCGGAAGTACGGAACATTGTTTGTCCTCGATGAAGTTCAGACGGGCCTGCATCGCACGGGAGGCTTTTTAGCGGCGCACGATTACGGGCTGGATCCGGACATGGTGGTGCTGGCGAAGGCGCTGAGCGGCGGGCTGATTCCCGCCGCTGCGGTTCTGCTTTCAGATGCTATTTACGACTCGGTATATGGCTCGTTGGAGCGCGCCATTGTCCACACCTCCACATTCAGCGAAAACGGCCTTGCCATGCGCGCCGGATTGGCGACGCTCGACGTCCTGGAGCACGAGCATCTGGGCGAGCGAGCGAACTCCATGGGAGTATATCTGCGCGAGCGCCTGCGCGAAGCGCTTTCCGGTTATGAAATGGTCAAAGAAATCCGCGGCAAAGGCCTTCTGAACGGCATCGAATTCGCCCCGCCATCGACGCTGCGCCTCCGAGTCTTCTTCGAAGTGTTTGCTAAGATCCACTCCGCGATGTTCGGCCAAGTGCTGGTCATGCGCCTTTTCCGCGATGAAGGCATTCTCACCCAGATCTGCGGCAACAATTTCATGGTCCTAAAAGCCGCGCCGCCGTTAACGATCGAGGAGCGTCATATCGACAGTTTCGTGAGATCGATCACACGCGTAGTCGATCTGATGCACACCTCCGGGTCGTTCTGGACCGAAGCGATCGGCTTAGCCCGCCGCACAGTCAAGATCTGACAGCAGCTAGCCCGTCGAGGAACGCGGCTTCTGCACGGCGCCGAGTACTTTCCATAACGCTTCCAGTCCGGTCGCTAGCACCGTCAGCACACCAGTGGCGCTCTTCAGCCACGTTTGCCCTGTGCTGGTAGCGAACGCAAGTCCCAAAACCATAAGCACCGGGAAGATCCATCGCGTTCCGCGCCAGCCTATCGATCGAGCCGGGCGCTCCCATTCTTTCACCTCCTCGGTCCTTGCGCGTTCGTGGGCGAATCTCTCGATCCTTTCGTTCGTGACCTCCAGGCCGGGATCGAAGCGTAAAATGCCCTTTCTGAGCAGTTGCTGCATCGCAAGCTCGTTACGTGGGTTTGCGAATCCTTCTTCAGCCACCTGGATCAAAATCAACTGCTCCTCTCTGGACAACTGCCTCCAGAGCACTTCGCTCGCGGGCATGGCAAGTGAACGGGGTGAGCTAAGGCTCGCGCTGGCTGTAAGCCGCTTTAGAGCCGCGGCCCAGCGCTGCTGCTGTTCCTGATCCGTCGAAGGGGCGGGCGACCCTTCTCGTTCCAGCAGTGATAGGGGGTCGCTCTGCGCGAGCACCACTACCCACCGGTCCGGCTGTTGCAGCGCCTCCTCCAGCGCTTCCAGGTCCTCGCGGCGTTGATCGTCGTCCTTTTCAAAGGATGCCTCAAAATCGATCACCAGGTCCTTACATGAAACAAACGAACTCGCTCCCCCTGCCCCGGCCGCGGTGGAAGCGGCAACAGCCCGGGGCCGCTCCAGTAGTCCTCGCAAACAGCGTTTTTCGGCGGCCGATTGCGCAAGCACCAGTAGACAATGCTGAGTCTCTGTTTCCTCGGCCGTTTCCGGACAGCTTATAGACATCCAGAACAACCTCTGAATATGGATACGCAGCCACGCATAAGCCGCCGCCGCCGCTGCTAAGCACGTAATCGCGGACAGCCAACTGAAAAACCACGCGCCAGATTGATCGCTCGCCCGGATCGGGCCCTCGCCGGACGAGGGAAGCTGAAAACGGAACGACTCCACCGGCTCATCGTAGAACGGAAGGTTCCGGTCGAGCCAATCTTCGAGCCACGTCTGCTCAAGTCCTGACGATGCACCGGAATAATCGACCCCGAACTGCATCATCTGCTTTCGCCTGTAAACATAGAACCGATTTTCGTTTTCGCCTTTATGGGCGTCATCGGCGGCGACTTCAATGTTTTTCTCTTTGTAAAGCCAGCGATCTCGCGCGTTCCAATCTTCCGCGCGTGCCTGCTGCTGACGAGTTTCAAACCCGCTCAACTTGTCCAGCGCGTGATGCCAGCTGTACCGGTACACTCCCACGGCCGGCACGATCGCAAACGTGGCCCATAGGCTCGCGGCAGCTAGGGTGTACCATGTTGCCCGGGCTTGGGGCGGCGCCAAGTTAAATCTTGAGGCCAGTCCTACCAGGACCAACACCGTCCAAGGAAAACCGCAAGAGAACACGAATAATGCCTGGGAACTTGCGCGCGGCCAGAAGCTTATGGAGATTAGGCCTACTGCAAAAAGCGAGCACGCTGTCCAGAACAAAACGCAATAGAAGCCAGCCCGATCAGGGCTGGGCCACAGGGATCGCAGAATGCTCTTGCCCCTCAATACAACCCATGCGGCGAAGGCGATTAGCATCGGTGCCCACGCCGCCAGACACCACGCCGTGGCGTGAACGAGCGCTTCGGTATTGGCCGCTTCCAGCCAGCGCCGGTCGCGCAATGTCACTAGGAACCAGTGGGGACCTGCCCACCCGATTTTGCGCACCTGCAAATCAACCGGAGCCCGTCCGTAGGTCGTCCGGATGACATGCGAGAGCTCATCTCCGGGTCGGAGGCTCTGAATGGCGGCGTGAAGCGGCTCTGCGCCGGCCACTTGTGAAAAAAAATCCTCTTTCAGGGTCCGGCGCGCATCGGAGTGATACAGAACCTGGCCATCCGCCGCAATCACGGCGAAGTTGTATCCAGCCGGCAAGCTCGGATGTTCCACGAACAGCGGCGCCATCGAGATCGCGGCGATGTAGTCGTTGCAAACCTGCGACTGCATCGACAACACTGTGGTGAGTTCGCCGGTACTATTATTGTGAAGCGACTGGACGAAGAAGCCCGTTTTGTCCTGACGATCAAATTGCCACAGTCGTCCCTGGCTCGGCTCACGAAAATAGGGCCGGTCTGGAAGTTTCTGCCGCGAGGTCGCCTCGGAATGGACGTCGGCCTTGAACACCTGCGCTCCATTCCGGTCGATCCACCACAGTGAGGCGAGATCCCGATAGATGGTCGGCACCGTCGGCCCCTGAATCTTCAGGAATTGAGCGATATCTTCATTTACAGCGATTGTTTTCTCGCCGGCTGGGACTCCGTTCGGGCAACTCCTCTTCAGTGTTTCGGCGAAGACTATCTCGGACGCCATCAGCTGGCTTCTGGCCGTCGCCAGTTCGGCCGTCATCTGAGCTTCGACATATCGGGAGAGATCTTTAAGTCCACCTCCAGCCAGATCATCGAGCTGGTCGTGAGCGCCCCACGCTAGCAATAGTACCGTCGCGATCATCAACACGAGAATGGCGCTGGGAACTAAAATGCAGGCGTCGACGAAGCGGAACCTTTCGTTGGGTTGGAGCAGGAACAGTTTAAACATCGGTACGGCGGCGAAACCGAGCACCAGAACCAGTACAATCACCAGCGTTACTCGCGGGGACAAGGTTGCCGCCTCGGTCCACATGCGCGCAGGATCCACAAGCCCGCCGACGATCCAAGTCTGTTCTTTGGTCTTAACATCAGTGCAAGGGCCGGCGGAACCGATCTGGATCGGATACGCAAACAGTTCATAGTTCTTTGTACCCAGGATGACGGGCTGGCTTACGCTCGACAGTGCGAGATCGCTCGCCTTAAGCCGTTCACCATTCGCTCCTAAGAGCCCACCGACATTAGGAAGGCTGATCACCGGGTGGTCGCGGTTATCGTGCTCGCGAGAACGGCTGTCGATCCAACCCAAGCCGTTTCGGTGCCGAGAGGCCTCACCGTGCTCGATCGCGAACACCACCGTGCCGTCTGCTTTCGATATAAATAGATACTCGAAGGTCTCGCTGATCGCGATATCGTCGATAATCGCGGTGGTATCGACATCGAGTGTTACTCCCCCCATCGTGATCTGGCGCGGGTTTTCCAAATATGCGCAAACGCCCTTCAACCCTGTCACTGATTGCTTGTTGTTATCTGCCGCGGTGTCTTCGATGTAAGGATTACGGTGAGCAAAACTCCTGATGGATTTGGGACCGCGCTTTTCCGGCTCGACGAAATATGCTGAGGCGGAGGACGTCAGTCCGGACAAGATGCTCTTCAGGTCCCGTCCGGCTTGAGCGATCTCCCGCCGGGTCTGTTCCTCGAGCCGGAGCCGCTCGGAGGACAAGTACAGATATCCCAGCCCCGCTGCTCCAAGCACCGCGCCAACGACGAGGCCTGCCGACGGAACAACTTGCCGGAATTGCATAAGTACTACCGCTCTGCAATGCGAAAAGCCAGCACATTTACCGCCAATACCGCGTCCAATTGAAATCTGCGATTTCGAGGGCACGCCGTAGCGGGTGCCTCACCATTCGGCTAGGCCGCTAACCACGGAGCGACAAACGAGGCGCGTCCCTATCAGAGGAGTATTAAGCCAATCGCGTACCCGCCGGAATCGCGTTAGCCGGACGCATCTTTAAGCCGAGACGAAACCCGTGCGATCCGTACGGCCCGCTCTCTTGTGATATGCTGCATCGCTGGAGGAGTCCCTCAAATGGAACGAAAGAAAGCATCCGATTATCCGCAGGAGTTGCTCAACCTCTTCGACCTGTACGTTCATGGCGAGATCGATCGCCGTGCTTTTCTGGATGGCGCCCAAAAATTCGCAGTCGGCGGCGTGACCGCCACGATGATCTGGGAGAGCCTCCGCCCCAACTACGCTTGGGCGGATCAGGTTCCAAAAGACGACAAGCGCATCAAGGTCGAGACCGTGATGATAGATTCGCCGCAAGGAAATGGGAAAGTCAACGGCTACCTTGTCCGGCCCGCGAACGCGACCGGTAAACTGCCCGGAGTTTTGGTCGTGCACGAAAATCGGGGCCGCAATCCGTACATCGAAGATGTGGCGCGGCGCTTGGCAACTGCGAACTTTATGGCGCTTGCGCCGGATGGGCTCACCAGCGTTGGAGGGTATCCCGGCGATGAAGAGAAAGCCGCGGCGGCCTTCCGTACAGTGAACGGCCAGAAAATGACCGAAGATTTTGTCGCGTCCGCGATGTATTTGAAGAATCGTTCCGATTCCACCGGAAAAATCGGCGTCGTCGGGTTCTGTTATGGCGGGGGAATTGCGAACACGCTGGCCGTGCGGTTGGGATCGGATCTCTCGGCGGCGGTGCCTTTCTACGGCGCGCAGCCTCCGGCCGCCGACTGCGCCAAAATCAAGGCTCCTATTCTGGCTCATTATGGTTCCGAAGATGCCCGCATCACAGGTGGATGGCCGGCGTACGAACAGGCATTAAAAGCGAACAACGTCACCGTCGAAGGGTATGTCTACCAAGGCGCCCAGCACGGCTTCCACAACGACACGACCCCGCGCTACGACAAAGCCGCCGCAGAGCTGGCATGGCAGCGCACGCTGGACTTCTTCAACAAATACCTCAGATCATAAGTCCGCTGTGGGGCAGGATGCCATCCTGCGCGCGATTGCCAATCGCGCTGGGCGCGAGTGGAAGAAGCGGCCAGGTGGGTGAGCAACCGGCGGCACGTTGACAACCCGGTTTTTAAGCCTAGTTATCGGCTTCGTGCGCTGGTCCTGCCAGCCTTCTTTACTGCCCGGCTCCCGTTCGCTGATCCGCGTGTCCGCGCGGCGAGCGCGCCTGCCATGACAACGCCGAGTCGACTTCGCGTACCTGCCCGAGAATTCGTGTCTGCCACCCCCGTATAGAACAAGATTCGCGCCTGGATTTTCAATTTCCTCTTGACAGATCCGCTTTCTCCCTATAGTCTATCTATTAAGTAGTATTTACGGCAGCACTTAAACAGCACCTTGAGGTTGCTCGCTGGCCAGGTCGCTATGACTGCGACCGTTCCACTCAACTAACTAAGGAGCTATCTCTGTGATCGGCAAAACGATTAATCTCTCTCCCCAAGCCACGGCTCCCGCGATCGCGCCTTGTTGTTGTCGCCGCGGTTAGCTTCCACCGTCCGCTAAAAAGTCATTTAATTCAGATCCTCATTACTGGAGGGAGTAGTGTCTTTAAACCCAACTCGATATTTTTCTATCCGTCTGCCGATTTCCAAAACAGCCATACGCGGGCTATTACTGGCGGCGATTGTGCAGGGCGTTTTCGCTCAGCAGGTCGATAACGCCGTCGTCGTCGGAACCGTGTTGGATTCATCCCACGCGGTTGTTTCCGGAGCCGCGGTCAGACTGACGAATCTGGCCACCAATGCCGCGACGGAAGTGCACACGGATCTGCGCGGTGAATTCCGCACGCCATCGCTGAAAATTGGCGAGTATGCGATCGACGTCGAGGCTGAAGGGTTCAAGCAATCGGTTCAGCGGGTGGTGCTCGAAATCGGCGACGTTCGCAAGGTGGACGTTGTCCTGGAAGTCGGCCAAACCTCCGAGTCGGTGAACGTGACGTCCGACGCGCCGTTACTGCAGGTCTCCGATTCTACGGTCGGGGACGTTATCGGTAACAAGCAGATCGAGGATTTGCCGCTCAACGGGCGCGATTATTTGCAACTCGCCAATCTTTCATCCGGGACGAATCCCACGAGCCAAGGCGTGGGCATCGGAGGACAGGCCGGCACTCAAGTCGCCTTCCTGCTGGATGGACAAGACAACAACAATCAACAAATTTCCACTGGCCATTCCGGCCAGAAGGAAGTCGTGAAGCCTTCGGTCGATGCCATTGAAGAGTTCAAGGTCGTCACGAACGGATACTCCGCCGAATATGGCCGTTCCTCATCCGGCGTCGTTAGCGTCGCCATCAAATCGGGGTCGAATCAGTTCCATGGCAGCGCGTTCGAATTCATTCGCAACGACGTAGTGGATGCCAAAAACCTGTTCGCGACCTATAAGCCTCCTTACAAGCGAAACCAGTTCGGCGCCAGCGCAGGCGGCCCGGCCATTCGCAATAGGACGTTCATCTTCGGCGATTTCGAGGCCGCTTATATACGCCAGTCCACGACAACGCTCAGCACTGTTCCCACTGCTGCGCAACGCGCTGGATCTTTCTCCTCCACCATCATCGACCCCCTGACGGGCGCGGCGTTTCCAGGAAATCAAATTCCGCTCAATCGTCTCGATCCCATATCGCAGAAGGCTCTCTCTTTCGAGCCGTTGCCGCAAACCAGCGCCACCACCAGCAACTACAATTACCAAAGCCCCGCCAATCAAGATAACCATCGATGGGATCTGCGACTCGACCAAATCGTCAGCGACAAGCAGAATTTATTCTTCCGCTTTAGCGATCAAGTGGTGGACAACGGCGTCTCATCCCCGCTGCCGCCATCCAATGGCCAATACTATTCGGGCGAAGGGGCCACCGAAGCCGACAGCAAAAGCTTCGTGCTCGGCCACAACATGCTGTGGACGCCGTCGATTGTCAGTTCCATTCGCGCTGGATGGAACAATCTGGCCTGGATAAACTACCTGCCGAATCAAGCCTTGACGGGCTTAGGAATTCCGGGTGTCCTGGCGACGAATCCCGGATTTTCGCAGATGGTCATCACGGGCTATCCTTCGCTCGGCGTTAGCAATGTCCCGAATTCCGATGACTCGCAGGACCGGCAGCTCTCCGGCGATGTGACCTGGACCAAGGGTAGGCACACAATGAAGTTCGGCGTGCAGGCGTATTGGCTGCAAACCAACTTCCTCAGTTCTCAGCGCAGCAGCGGGATTTTCAACTTCAACGGCCAGTACACTAAAAACCCTCTCGCGGATTTTCTGCTGGGCACTCCTTACACGCAAAGCCTCTCCAACTATTCGTACCTTTCGCTCCGCGCGCCTTGGACCGATTTCTTCGTCCAGGACGATTGGAAGGTCAATACCAGGCTCACTTTAAATATCGGCCTACGGTATGAATTCGATCCTCCTCCGGTTCAAAAGAACAACACCATTTCCAATTTCGATATGGACACCAATCCCGCGCATCCGGTCCTTGTTCCGGCCGGATCTGAGGGGGATGGTATTGCCGGGCGGGCGCTTCAGAATATCGACTACAGGCAGTTTGCGCCGCGGATCGGATTGGCGTATAGCCTCGATAGCAAGACCGTTATTCGCGCGGGCGCCGGCGTTTTCTATTCGAATTTGATCACCGAAGGGGGCATGCAATCTTTAGAGGTCAATCCGCCGAACAACGTTCGTGTTAGCTTCACAACCAACAAGGCCGCGGCTCCTACGCTCTTTTTAAGCCAGGGATTTGCCCCCAACGCTCTGAGTTTGGCGAACGCGTCGAACGTCGAATTGGTGTCATATGACCGCAAGGGTGTGACTCCCGCGGATTATCAATGGAATTTCAATATCCAGCGCGAATTACCGGGCGGAATTCTCCTGGAAGCCGGTTACTACGGCAACAAGCTGGACCATATGTGGCGTCAGATCGATGGCAATCCCGCCCCGCCCATACCGGGCAACATCAACTCGAATCGCCGCTTTACGAGCACCGTTGTGCCGGGGACCGGATACGCGATCACGCTCGCTGATGTCGTGCGACTTCAAAAGGACGGTTGGAGCGCCTACAACGCCCTGCAAGCCAAGCTCGTAAAGCGTTACCGCAACGGGCTCACGTTCATCGCATCGTACGCCTACTCGAAAGCCATCGCGCTGGGCGACACCTCCGGAGTGCAGAACCAGCTTGACTGGCGAGCGGACATAGCTGTCTCCAGCCTTGATATGAGGCAGCACTTCGCCGGTAGCGCCGTTTATCAGCTTCCCGTTGGAAGAGGGCGTCAATTCGGTTCCAACTGGAACCGGGTGACGGATGTCTTCCTGGGAGGATGGAGCTTCGCGCCCATTGTAACTGTCAGTTCCGGGATGCCTCTGAATGTCACAGTCAACGGCAGCCCTTCCAATACCGGAGCAACGACCAGCGTGGACAGGCCGAATGTCGTAGGCAACTGGCATCTGCCGAGTCCCAGCGTCACCGAGTGGTTCAATACAGCGGCGTTTCTTGCGAACGCCCCATACACCTACGGCAACGCCGGCCGCAACATTATTGTCGGACCGGGTTTGGCGAATATTGATCTGGCGCTACACAAATCCTTCCAGATTACCGAGCGCGTGAGCGCGCAGATTCGCATCGAGTCCTTCAATGCAACGAATACGCCGGCACTGGGCGCTCCGAACACGGTGCTCGGAAATCCACTATTCGGGCAGCTCACATCCACGGCGCCTGGGACGCAGGCCAGAGACAACCAATTGGGACTGAAGTTTGTTTTTTAAGCAAATAGATTTTTATTCCAAACCAAAGAGGAAAGCACAATGAAAACACTGCTATTGATCATGCTGGCGGCGGCTGCGGTCGCATTCAGCCAGTCCGAAGCAAAACAAGTCAAGCAAAAACAGGCATCGCAGGCGAAGGTGCTCACACGCGCCGAGATCGATGAACTCCTGAGCAAGCCGGACCAAGTCTTGATTTTGGACGTGAGACGGCCCGACGAGATCAAGGATATCGGCGGATTCCCGGTCTACTTGAACATCCAGATGGATGATCTGGAAAAAAGCCTGGTGTGGATTCCAAAGGGCCGCACGATCATAGCGGTCTCGAACCATGCTGCTCGCGCCGGCCGCGCGGCCGATCTTCTCGCCAAGAACGGCTTTAAAGTAGCGGGGGCGGCCGGAGCGCAAAATTATGAGTCGGACGGCGGCAAGCTAACCAGGATCGCGCCTCCGCCGCCGAACGTTAACGCCAAAAAGCAGTAATCCCACACGGAGGAACTCAAATGAAATCGCAATCTTTTCGCGTACTGAGTGTCGCGTTCACTCTCGCGAGCTTGCCGCTGTCGGCCCATCACGCCTTCTCCGCCGAGTACGCCGCGGATAAGCCGATCACGCTCAAAGGGACGCTGACCAAGGTGGAGTGGGTGAACCCGCACGGCTGGGTCTACCTGGATGTGAAGGAAAGCGACGGAAAAGTGGTCAACTGGGCTGTTGAATTCGGTTCCCCCAATGCCCTGTTACGGCGGGGATTGAGGAAAAGTGATTTTCCTCCTGGACTCGAGGTCGTCGTGGACGGTTACCGAGCCAAGAATGGGTCGGCGACGATCAACGGGACTAGCGTTAGGCTCCCGGATGGGCGTGATCTATACACCGGTTCATCGAATCCGAATGCCCCAGGAGCCGAGAAGTGAACACTCGCGCTGCCGTCCCGCTTGCAATCCTCGCGCTTGCTTTATCGGCGCTGTGCGCCACGGCGCAAGCGCAACCGCGCACTCCGAGTGCGGCGATTCCGCGCGGCGTCGATGGAAAGCCGGACTTCTCCGGCGTTTGGCAATCGCTGAGCGCGGCCGACTACGGTCTAGAGCCGCATCTCGCCAGAACTAAAGAAGAGCCGCCGGGCATGGGCGTAGTGGAAGGTGACGTAATACCGTACACGCCGGCGGCGCTCGAGCAGCGCGCGAAGAACTTCGCCGCGCGCGCCACCGCCGATCCGCGCACGAACTGCTACACCCTGGGCACTCCGCGCGGCATCTATGGCAATGAGCCGTTCCAGATTTTCCAACGGCCTCGCGATTTGACGCTGATGTTCGAGTTCGGCCATCCCGTTCGCACCATCCACACCAATAACACCGAGCACCCGGACGGACACATCGACTTCTGGCTGGGCGACTCTCGTGGCCATTGGGACCGCGACACTCTTGTCGTGGACGTGACCGACTTTAATGGTGAAACCTGGCTGGATCGCGCCGGCGACTTCAACAGCGACGAACTCCACCTAGTAGAACGCTGGAGCTTTGTCGACCGGAACACCGTCCGGTACCGCGCTACCTTTGAAGACCCCAAAGTGTACACACGGCCGTGGACGCTCGAAGTGCTGCTTTACCGGCGTCTCGAAAAGAACGTTCAGCTGATCGAAAACTACTGTTCGACTCTGGACTACGGCGAATTCTATCCGCTCCCGCATTCGGGTAATTGAGGTGGCCATGAGAAACTTTGCACTTCCCATTTTTTTCGGCGCTCTCGCCCTCGCTTCGAACGTCGCGTTCGGACAAGGCATGCGAGGGTGGCGCGAGACATCGTTCGTTCCTACGCCGAGAGGCGATTGGGCTGGCGAGCGTCTTCCCGATGGACAGCCCGACGTCTCCGGGCACTGGTCGAATACGATCGGCAATCACAACAATCTCACCGACCCGCAAGGTCCGCTTGGCGTCGATGACGAAGCGCCGCGCCAGAATTCGCGGCAGAACACAAGAGAGCCGAAGCCGCGCAGCGAGCGCGCTCCCAGCCGCGTCAGCGATCCGCCTGACGGGGAGATCCCACTGAAGCCGTGGGCGCGCGCGAAGCAGCGGGAATTTCTGAAGTATCTCAACAATCCCATCAAGCCGGAATATGTTGAGCCATTCGCGCGCTGTGCTCCCGGCGGCCCCTCGAAGTCGTTTATGTGGCATGGCTACGAAATCCGCCAGTTTCCCGGATACGTGGTGTTCCTGTTCGACTCCGGAAACCGGGTGATTCACCTGGATGGCAAGCCTCACCTTCCCGCGAATTTGAAGCTGTGGAACGG
The DNA here is from genome assembly GCA_019261985.1 of Bryobacterales bacterium. Lineage (GTDB taxonomy): Bacteria > Acidobacteriota > Terriglobia > Bryobacterales > Bryobacteraceae > Palsa-187. The sequence continues at coordinate 48,635 of JAFAQY010000076.1, forward strand.
CGATTCACGCGGCCACTGGGAGGGCAACACGCTCGTCGTCGATACAACCAACAACAATTCGAAGGCGCGGCTCGGCCGCACCGGCGAGTTTGTCAGCGAGAACGCGACGATTCAGGAGTTCTTCATCTTCGACCCGAACGGCAATAGGTTCACATATCAGGCCGCCTACACCGATCCGACGGTGCTCACCAGGCCGTTCACCATCACCATACCCAACCGCAGAATAACCGACAAGACCCCGGCCGATGACTGGAACAATCTGACATTTCCCGCCAAGCACGCCGGGAATGAGCCGGTCATCGAAGCCTATGAACGCATCTGCGTTGAAGGCAACGGCAATCACGGGCAGCCCGCCGCTGCAACGCATTAGTAGAGCGACTAGGTTACGCATAAAAAACGCGACCAATAATGAAGATAGAGCAGGCGCCGCAGAATCGCTTGCCGTAGGAGACCCGAAAATGAATACTCGCCGCCAGTTCTTCGCGATCGCAGCCGGGGGCTTGGCCTGGGCGCAATCGCCGAATCCGGACCGCCCCAAGCAGGGCATGATCGTTCGATCGGTCAGGCCGGAAGACCTGGAAATGCCTCCTTCCGGCTTCGACGATTACATCACCCCGATCGAGCACTTTTACGTTCGCACGCACGTGCTGGTTCCTCAAGTAAACCTGCGCGATTGGCGGCTGAAAGTCGAAGGGCAAGTGCAAACGCCGCTGACCCTCACCATGGATGAAATCCGAAGAATGCCGGCCACCGAGTTGGTGAGCGTTCTTGAATGCGCGGGAAATGGAAGGTCGCTCTATAGCCCAACAGTTGCCGGCGTGCAGTGGGTCAACGGAGCTGTTGGAAATGGCCGCTGGCGCGGAGTCCGCCTGGCCGACATTCTTAAGCGCGCGGGCATTCAACAGAACGCCGTCGATATAGCGTTCGACGGCGCGGACACTCCAATCGGGAGCATGGAAGATTTCCAGCGTGCTCTGCCGCTCGCAAAGGCGATGGATCCGAATACGCTGCTGGCTTATGAGATGAACGGTGAAAGTCTGCCGGGCAAACATGGCTTTCCGCTTCGAGTCGTGGCGCCCGGATGGGCCGGCGATCACTGGATGAAATGGGTCACATCGGTGCGCGTGCTGGACAAAGAGTTCGACGGCTGGTGGGTCAAGAATGCCTACCGGCATCCGGGCAAGCCGGTTGTCCCTGGAACGGCGTTGGCTCAAGATGCTATGACTCCCCTGCGAAGCCTTCGAGTGAAAAGCGTGATCTCTTCGCCGGTGGACGGCGCCCAAATCTTGGTTGGGAAGGCGGTCACAATTCGCGGAGCGGCCTGGAGCGGAGACGGCGGACCTGTAACGGGAGTAGAGGTCAGTGTAGATAACGGCCGCTCTTGGAAACGGGCGGAGCTTGGCTCGGAACAGTCCAGATTTGGCTGGAGGTTGTGGCGAGTCACGTGGACCCCCGCAACCGAGCAGTTTTATACCGTGCTGGCCAGAGCGCGCGATACCAGCGGCGACTTGCAGCCATTGACACAGGAGTGGAATCCGTCGGGTTACCTGTGGAATGCCGCTGCTCGCGCAGGTGTCGAAGTAGGGCGGGAAGTCCGTGCGCCCGCTTCGCCGCCATCGGCTGCGAGCTCTAATCTTGAAGAGCCGCCCCGATTCCGCTCGGCCTGCCTCGCCTGTCATGAGGCGGATTTAATTCAACAGCAACGTCTGACACGCGCGCAGTGGGACAGGGAGATTAATAAGATGACGGGTTGGGGCGCCTCGGTGGCGCCGGAAGAGCGCGACAGCTTCCTAAATTTTCTGGCCGGCAAATTCGGTCCACGCCCTTGAAGGATGACAGCGATGAAGGAAAGATATCTTTTGGATGAAATCAGCCGGCGCGTGCGCGAGGCCGCCGGTTTTGCGGACGCGCTCGAATCAATTCGCCTTCTATTGGAAGAAGAAGCCGGCCGCGCGATTCTACTGGTTCGCTTCGCGAAGACCGCGGGATCGCATCTCCGCGAAAAGCCCATCGCGGATTTGCTCGAATCGCGAGAATTCCCCGTGCGTTCGGTGTACACCTCGAGGTTCGATGCGGGCGGAGACCGGAAGGCAGTCTTGATCGGGTGCTTCGGGTCGTGGGGCGCTTCAGGAGATATGTTGGAGCGCGCCACTGCTCACGCCGCCGCACAACTCGGCGCCTTTTTGGCGCGGACGAATCGCGAGGTATTTCTCGATAACGAGGCGGCCTGAAGCGATAGCCTTTGGATAAAAATGCGGAACTGGGAAGCGCAGCCATTTCGAAATAGCCTTTCTGCTCTGGCTTCCATCGCAATGCGGGAGTCCGGTGCGGACGGGTACGCTTACTTCGGACCGCAGCGCCTGGACGGGGGCGGAGTCGTGATCGAGGAGAATGCGATTGCGGGCCCGTCGACTGGCGTGCGTGTGTATCGCTTAGGTGAGGCGCTCCTTGCATTTTCATTCTTCAGTTCCGCGCGGCTTCAGGAATCGGCAGCGCGTTTGGACCGGATGGTCGATACGATACGAATGGTTTGGACGGCATCCGAGAGTGCTGAGCATTATTCCGACTTGATTGGCCGCGTGAATGAGCTTGAAACTCGGCTTCTCGATTCCAAAATTGCCGACCGCGCGCGCGGCTTTCTATCGGCTGCGAGCCAGTCGGACCTGGCCGGCGCAATCTCGAAGCATGTAGGGACCATATTGCGTCCCACCGAGACCAGGCGCGTTCTCGAAAAGATTGTCCAAGACCTCGAAGAGGAAGTTGAAGAACGCCGGGTCGCGGCGCTCGCGAAGGGAATCCTGCAAGGAGCCGCGGGATTAACCGAGGAGCAAGCGCACGCGCATTTGCGAGCCCTCAGCCGCCGGTCGCGCAAGCCGCTTAAAGATGTGGCTCTGGATCTGATCCAGGGGCGCGCCCGCTGAAAGCAAGCTAACGAGCCGCGGTCTGGGAGCTGCTGCCACCGTTGCCCTCGACGCCTCCAAGCTTCTTAATCAGCGCGGCGGTAGTGTCGTGCGGGACCGGCAACTGCGACACGATGTTTTTTCCGAGCGCGTAGTCGAGCGGCGTGAAGCCGGATTTGGTTTTGGCGTCCAGCTTCGCTCCATGCTCCACCAGGAACTGCACGACTGAGTCCGCACCCCTGCCGGCAGCGCCGTGCAAAGCGGTCTCTTCGCGATTGTTCTTCTGGTTAATGTCCATTCCCTTGTCGAGGCACACCTTCACCGCTTCGATCGCCTCAGCTTCCGTGCCCCGCGTGTTCTTGTCGCGGTAACCGACGCCGGCCGCGAAAAGCAGAGCGGTGTTGCCGTCTCTAGTCGTTAGTTTCAGATCGGCTCCCTTTTCGATGAGCAATCGCATAACGGGCGCGTCGCCGGAACGCGCGGCGCGCATTAACGGAGTGGCGCCCTCATCCAGGGTCGTGTCCCCCGAATCCATGCCACTTTTGCCCGGAAGATTCTTGACCAGGCGGGTATTGACGTTCGCGCCGTGAGCCAACAGCGCTTCGATCAACTCCAGGCTGGGCAGCGGATCGTCTTCCTTACGGACCGGCAGCGTGGACCAATCCTGGTCCCGCGCGTCGATTGCAGCATAGAGAGCGGCGCGGCCGTAACCGTCCGTCACGTTCGGATCGGCTCCGCGATCCAGAAGGAATTTCGCGAAGCTGTAGTGTTTATTCAGCGCGGAGACAACCAAAGCGCTGGTATTATCGACATCGCCTTGATCGATGTCGACGCCATGGTCGAGCATCACCTTTGCGGTTTCGATATCGCCCTCGCGCGCGGCGAAGAGGAACGCGGTGAGGCCGCCGCGAGCGAACGGCGTTACCGACGATGCCGCGCTTAGCTTGGGCAGCCTGGTCTCGCGCGACACCGATTGGATGCGCCAATCCGCGCCGTGATCGAGCAGTATTTTCACAATCGCCGCGTGGCGTTCGGCGGCGGCCCACATCAGCGCGGTTTGGCCGCGATAGTTTTCCTTCGCATTGACGTCCGCGCCATGATCGAGTAACGCCTTTACCACTTCGATATTGCCGGCACGCGCCGCTGTCATCAGCACGGTTTCGCCATCGGCGGTGGTCAGCGTCTTTGCGTCCGCGCCGGCTCTTAGCAGCGCTTCGACAATTCGGGCGCTTCCGGCCGCCGCGGCTTCGGATAGCGGAGTTGTACCGTAACGGTCGGCTGCATTCGGCTTTGCTCCGGCGGCGAGGAGCACGTTCACGGATTCCAGGTCGTTCCAGTGGGCCGCCCAGTGGAGCGCGGTTGCGCCGTCGGGTTGGGGGGTGTTGACGTCGGCGTGCTTCTGGATCAGGGCGCGGAGGGCTTCCTTGTCGCGGTGTTCGGCGGCGGTGGCGATTTCGGAGGGGGCGGCTTGAGCTAGGGCGGATGCTAGGAGGGATAGTAGCGCTACTGCGAGTTGGGTTGAAAACCGACCAGGCGGATTGGCAATCCGCCGCAGGCTGGCAGCCTGCCCCACACGCTGCATTGCAGTGATGCAGGCAGGCTGCATTGCAGAGATACTGGCAGACTGCATTAAAGAGACAGGGACAGTCTGGATGGCAGAGATCGGGACGGTCTGCATGGCAGAATTACTGGAGCGGAGTTTCATTTCTATAGCTCCGTGAGCATGCCTGTGCTGTCGCCTACGCTCTGCTGCGGCACGCCGGCCTTATCCAATATGGTCAGCAGAAGGTTCGACATTGGCGTTTCATCCGGGTACTTCAGATGTCGGCCGCCCTTCATCTTTCCGGCCGCGCCGCCTGCGACCAAAACAGGAAGCGGGGAATGGTTATGCACGTTGCTGTTGCTCATGCCGCTGCCGTAAAGAATCAGCGAATGGTCCAGCAAATTGCCGTCGCCGTCGGGCGTGGATTTTAAGCGCTCGAGTAAATGCGCGACCAGACTCACGTGATACGTGTTGATCTTCGTCAGGTTTTCCAGGCGCTCCGGGTTGTTTTGATGATGCGACGCCGGATGGAAACCCTCCGAAATGCCGAGCATCGGGAACGTCCGGTAACTCACTTCGCGCGCCATCATAAACGTCGAAATGCGAGTAATATCGGCCTGGAATGCGATCGCCATTAAATCGAACATCAGTTTCGAATGCTCCTGATGATCGTCTGGAATGCCGCTGGGCGTCGCGGGCACGGCCAGAGTGGAGTTCTGGTTTTGTTTTTCGGCAAGCTGAATGCGCCGCTCGATTTCGCGGACGGTATCCAAATACTCCGCTACGCGATTGCGATCCGTGGGGCCGAGATTGCCCTCCAAGCGCTGCACCTGGCCGGTGACGGCGTCGAGAATACTGCGTTCCTGTTGGATGCGGTCGAGCCGTTCTTCCGCCGTGGCGCCGTCGCCAAAAAGGCGGTCGAACACAACACGGGGGTTGATCTCCATCGGAAGCGGAACGGTCGGAGTCCGCCAGGAAATCGTATTCATGTAGGTACAACTGAAGCCGACGTCGCAATTGCCGACCAGTCCGCTATAGTCTTCGGTTGCGAGCTCAAGCGACGGCAGCGGCGTTTCCTGACCGATCTTCGCGGCTGCGATTTGATCGATCGTCGTGCCGGCCTGAATGTCCGCGCCATCGGTACGCTTCGGGTGCACGCCGTTCAGAAACACGGCCGGCGAGCGCGTGTGATCGCCGCCGTTGTCGCCCGGCCCGGCGGGCGCGGCCATTTTGTGAGCCAAATTGCTGATCACCACCAGCCGGTCCTTGTACGCTTCCAGCGGCTTCATGGTCCGATTGAGCTTGAAATCCGTGCCGTCTCCGATGGGGGTCCAATTGCCGATAACCGCGCCATGCGGGATGAAGCAGAGTCCAAGCCGCAGATTCGGCCTGGCCGCGGTTTTGGCCAAGGGCGTTTGCGCCGGAATCATGGAATCGAGGAGAGGAAGCGACAAACTTACGCCTAAACCGCGCAGTAACGTGCGGCGCGAAATGTGTTTTTTCGTGACGATTCTCATTGTTGGGTCCTTAGAGCGGCTACGGTGGCCGCGGCGGGTTTGGGGCCTGGCCCGCTCATCTTCATTTCAAACGGAGTGCTGTTTACGATGCCCAGCACCAGCGACGAAAAACGGAAATTCTGGACCGACGCATCGCGGACGACTCTACGGACGGCGGGCATATCGTAATACTCGACGCCCCGGCCGAGGGCGTAGGTCATCATCTTTTCTGTCATCACTCCGACGAATGTTTCGGGCCGGCTGCTCAACATTTGCCGGAGAGCGACCGCGCCATCCACCTTTGCTCCGTTGAATAATGTGCCGGAAGCATCGATGACCGCGCCGTCATCCATGGTTCGCCAGCGCCCGATGGCATCGAAATTTTCGAGCGCGAAGCCGATGGGGTCCATTACTTTATGGCAGCCCGCGCAAACCGGGTTGGCGCGGTGGGCCTCCATGCGCTCGCGCAAGGAGTGCTTGGCGCCCTCCTCGTTTTCCTTGAGGGCCGGAACATCCGGCGGCGGCGGAGTCGGCGGCGTGCCTAGAATGTTCGCGAGAATCCATTTGCCGCGCTGCACGGGCGAGGTTCGATTGGGATACGAAGTGACGGTAAGAATGCTCGCCTGCCCTAACAGACCGCGGCGCGCCGGGTCGGAGACCGGCACGCGCCGGAATTGGCTGCCGTAGATCCCCGGGATCCCGTAGTGTTTCGCCAGCCGCTCATTCAAGAAGGTGTAATCGGCATTCAGCAGGTCCATCACATTGCGGTCTTCATGGACGATGCTATCGAAGAACAGCTTGGTTTCCTGCCGCATGGCTTGGCGGAGATTGTCATCGAAATCGGGAAAATCCTGGAGGTCCGGAGCGGAGCTTTTCAGGTTTCGCAGGAACAGCCACTGCTCGGCGAAGTTGTCGATCAGGGCTTCCGATTTTGGATCGGAAAGCATGCGTTTCACCTGCGCTTCGAGAATGGCCGGCTCATGCAGCCTGTTCTTCGCGGCGAGATCGAGGAGTTGGCCGTCAGGGATACTGCTCCACAAGAAGAATGAAAGCCGCGATGCCAAAGCCATATCGTTGATGCGGTATACCGAACCTGGCGGCGTGTTGGCCGGATCGGGCTCGAAGCGGAAGAGGAATTCGGGGCTGGCGAGGATGAACTGAAGCGCGGACTCGATGCCCGCCTCGAAGCTGCCGCCGCCATTGCGCCGGCGCTGATAGAAGCTGAGCGGCGATTCGAGGTCGCCGTCTTTCAGTGGCCGGCGGTAGGCGCGGCGCATGAGCGTGGAAAGAATCCGATTCGCGCACGGCAATTCGTCTTTTTCGGTGGCCGGTTTGCAGAGGAAGATTTTGCGCCGCGAAGGCGTGTCGCCGGCTCCGGCTGCCTTGAACGGGCCTTCGATGCTGATGCGGTCGACCGAGGGATCGCCCGTGATATCCAACCCATCGATGGTCGTCCGCATGAAGGGCTTGATCAGGTCGTCTTTTTGCGCGTGGCTGCGGAGGATGGTGGCGGCGTAGACGGCGTGCTGGCCGGCCTTTACGGGAATGCGGACGGTCAGCTTTTGATCCAGCGCGGCTCCGAACGAGCCCGGGTTTTGCGCCATCGCGACAAAGTCGTCTTTTCCGCCCGCCGTCACCAGCGCGACACGCTCGCCATCGATGCCGACTTCGATCTGATGCTGATCCTCCATGCCGCGCATGAGATCGAAGGTGTTGCGCCACAGCCGGACCTTGACGATGTATTCGGCATCCACGGGAAAGTTATGCTGCACCAGCATGCCGCCGCGGGTGCCCAGCGGCAGGCCTTCAATGTGCTGATCTTGAGAAAGATCGGGACGGACGCGGTAGACGGCGGTTGCGGGCGCAATAGTCGTGTTGCCTACGGCGAGGCGGCTGATGTTCCAGGAAGCGGACAAATAGCGCTCCATCAGCGAGGGCGACATGCGCAGGACGTCGGCGATGTTGTCGAACCCGCTGCTTTCATCATCCGGCGGGAGCAGCGCGGCGGTGTCCACCTCCACACTGAGCAGGTCGCGAATGGCGTTGGCGTACTCGGCGCGATTCAGCCGGTGCATGCCGGCATGGCCGGGATTGGGCTTTTCCTGCGCGGCCTTGTCGAGAGCGCTTTCAAAAAAAGACGCAAACTGATCGAGCGAGGCAGCGTCCGGCCGCGGCATTCCCAGCGGCGGCATGGCGCCGACGCGAACTTTACGGATGACTTTTTCCCAGGTTTCGGCGCCTTTTGGCACGTCGGTCAGGTTCGCGGACTTAAGCGAAAGTCCGCCCGAGAGAGCTTTTTCGTTATGGCAGGAGACGCAGTACTTGTCGATCAGGGCGCTGGGTTGCGAGAGGCCGCTGGGCTGCGCCAGCGTAAGGGCGGCGGCGCAGCAAAGAAGGGTCAGCGACCTAGGGACGGACATAATCCTCCTCAACGCGATTTGTACAACTGCCTTCGATTGTAACTGTTTTGTTCGTGGATCGTTGGAGGTGTATCAAGGGGTTGATGGGGGTGCAACCGCGCAGACGGCAGATGCCAGACGCTACGGCAGCTGATGCCAGACGCCAGACGGCCCGCCAAACGCCAGTTTGGGTTCGTATTTGGGTTCGCTCAAAATCGCGATCCTTTGTTTTCAGTGAGTTGTTGGGTTCGTCTCGCAAAAATGTGTTTTTCGCGGCCGTTTTTCGTTGGTTTCCTTTCGGGGCCGCATGAAAATGGAAAAGCGCAAAGGGTGAGGTTTGGTTGCCATCATATCGGCAGTTTAGCCATATGTCACGGGGCGCGAGATCTGGGTGTGAAGTGGAAACATTAGATAAATTGGCATGTTTCCGAAAACGCTCGTAAATACTGGCGGCGTCGGACGACTACTCTTTAGCGTGGATGCGCTGTGTTCTTGCACGAAATCACCCTTTTTGGGTTTTCGTATCGGTATCCCTCTGCTTGGCGGTCGCGGAGCCCATACTAGAAGAAATGGCAGTGAATGCCAATGTAAATTGAGGCGGCGTTCGCTGGCACTGGCAATGGAAGCCCTCAGAAATACTCCAAGCCGAGTTAACGTATGCGCGGTAAGCCGAATCCCTCCTCGGGTGACGTGGCCCCGCTTCCGCCCGGTACGCGAGCTCCGCGTTTCGCTGCCGGGTTTTACGCTGCAACCGGTGGCGACTGCACCATCGCGCCCGGCTCAGATGTCCACACAGCTTCTCCGTCCCGCCGGAGGTAACAGTAAGTATCACCCCTGCGGACAACGGCCAGCTTCCCGAAGAATCGATAACAGCGGTCGAACGCTGGCTCGATGGCCCATGATCCATTGGCTGAGACGAATCCTGTCTTGCCCCTAAGCTTTGCAGGGGCCATCCCTCCGTCAAGTTCTCCGAGGTCGTCAAACTGAAAATCCGCAACCAGGATTCCGTCCAGATTGATAAGACCCCATTTTCCCTCGCGCCGCACAGGGGCACACCCTTCCGAAAAGGATTTTAGGTCTTCGTACTCTGGCTTGATTACAAAGTTGCCACAGTGATCTACAAACCCCCAGCGTCCATCGATTTGAACACCAGCGATTCCGGAGCGAAATCCCTGTACTCGCACTCCTTCAAAAACTTGAGGAATCCTGATCTGTCCGCCGTGATCGATGTAACCCCATCGGTCATCATGACAGACGCCGGCTAGACCTTCACTGAAAGAGCGGCATTGCTGGAAATCGGGACGGATAACGGTATCACCCCGCAGATCGATGAACCCGAACGTTTCACCGTCAAGTGAGACAAACGCGCAACCCTCTGAAAAATTACTCGCCACGAGAAAACGCGGCTCGATCAGCCACTCACCAGAGTGGTCGATGAAGCCGCCATTTATCGAGCACAGGCCATTCCTGAACTTTCCGAGACCTTTGAAGCGGCAAGGTATCACCAGCTCGCCAAGGTCATCGATGAACCCAGACTTCCCGTTCCAATCGACTACGGCAGCTTTGCCCTCGGAGAAGTAAGAACCACCTGCGTAGCAGGGCCGAACGACTACATGGCCCTCGGCGTTGATGAAGCCGATCAGATCTTCTGCGCTGTTCG
>JAFAQY010000030.1 GCA_019261985.1 Bryobacterales bacterium
CATCGCGGAGACCAAGGCTTTGCTTCCGGCAGTCGCGCCCGCTCAAGTATGGAAGGAAATTCGCTCGCATCACGACGCCGGCGAGATCATGCTGGTGGGGCATGAGCCGCAGCTTAGCCGCATTGCGGGCTTTCTGCTCGAGTCGCCCCTGATGATCGATTTGAAAAAAGGCGCTCTGCTTCGCCTGACTGTGGACGACAATAACGGTCCTCCCCGCGGCGTTCTTAAATCGTTGCTCACCCCGAAGCTCGCCGGAGGCAAATAGGCCACGCCGGCAATTATCGGTTATCAATCGGTTTTCATTCAGTCATCACAAACCGGCAAAGCCGGAACTGAAAACTGAAAACTGATAACTGATAACTGAAAACCGATGAGAATCAAACCCGCCACCCAAAAGTACGAAGCCTGGCTCGGCGAGCAAATGCCGCTCATCCGAGCGGATCTAAATCTGAAGCATGCAGCCATGTCTGAAAGCCCGCTCCGTTTTCTCCGCGGCACGTTTTATCGCTGGGCGCAGACGTTCCCTCAGATCTGCCCGGATTTGATGCAAGCGGCTCCAGTGCTTGGCGTGGGCGACCTGCACGTGGAAAACTTCGGAACATGGCGCGATATAGAAGGCCGCCTGGTGTGGGGCGTCAACGATTTCGACGAAGTTTGCCGCCTGCCCTATACGGTCGATTTAGTCCGGCTATGCACCAGCGCGCACCTCGCCATCGACACTGGCCATCTGCAGGTTTCTAAGCTTCGCGGTTCCAAGGCGATTCTGGACGGATACATCGCCGCCCTGAAGCTGGGAGGGCGGCCGTTTGTGCTCGCCGAGCACCACCCGGCATTGCGCCATGCCGCGGTGGAACGCCTGAAAGAGCCCGAGGGGTTCTGGGAAAAACTCCGTTCCTTCCGCGAGCTCCGCGCCAAGCCGCCTTCTAGCGCCTTAAAAGGACTTACGAAAATGATGCCCGACCGCGGCCTGACCCTTCGTTTTTCCCACCGGATCGCTGGAACCGGCAGTTTGGGGCGGCGGCGCTATTTGGCGCTCGCCGACTGGCGCGGCGGAAGTATCGCCCGCGAAGCGAAAGAACTCACCGTCTCCGCCTGGCGCTGGGCGCGGTCGTCAAGGCCCGGCGACAAGATTTGGTATGAAGAGATCCTGAAGCGCTCCGTTCGCTGTCCCGACCCCTTCGTCCGAGTCCGCGGGCGCTGGATTATCCGCCGGCTGGCGCCCGACTGCTCGCGTATCGAGCTTGCCTCGCTTCCGGAGCGCCACGATGCCGTTCGCCTGCTGCGGGCCATGGGATACGAGACTGCAAACGTTCACCTCGCCTCGGCGCCCGCTGCGGCGTTGCTCGAAGACGCGATGACGCGCGAATCCTCCTGGCTGCAGTTGGCGGCCGAGCAGATGCTGCAATCGACGCTCGACGATTGGAAGGATTGGCGCGAAACTACCGCGGTTCCGCCGCAACCGGCTCGCCGGAGAAAACCGCGTCCGCCATCGCGCGGATAAGCGCCCGGATTCCTTCGCCGGTAACGCTTGAGATTTTAAAGAACGGCAAGCCTCGCCTGCGGGCCATGCGCCGCAGCCCGGCCACCCGGTTCGGATCTTGCGCCGCGTCGATCTTCGCCGCCACCACAAGCATGGGCTTATTGGCCAGATCCTCCGAAAAGCTGCGCAGCTCCTCCATCACCACCTCGAAGTCGTGGACCGGATCGCGGCCCGTCGCATCGGATACATCCACCAGATGAGCCAGCACTCGCGTGCGCTCGATATGCCGCAGAAACTGCGTCCCCAGGCCGTGACCCAGATGGGCCCCTTCGATCAACCCTGGGATATCGGCTACAACAAAGCTGCGCTGATCTTCCAGGCTGACGACACCCAAATTCGGCTCTAATGTAGTGAACGGATAATCGGCGATCTTAGGACGCGCGGCGGAAATACGCGAGATCAGCGTCGACTTTCCCGCGTTCGGGAATCCCACCAGCCCGACATCGGCCAGGAGCTTCAATTCCAAACGCAAACGGCGCTCTTCGCCCGGCGAGCCAGGTTCGTGCTCGGTCGGAGCTTGATGCGTGGAAGTGGCGAAGCGCGCATTCCCGCGCCCGCCGCGGCCGCCGCGCGCCGCCAGAAACCGGTCCCCCGGTTGAGTGAAATCGTGCAGCACTTCTCCGGTCTCGGCGTCCTGAACGATGGTTCCCACCGGAACCGCGACTTCAACGGACTCTCCGTCGCGGCCTTTTTTGTTGCTGCCCTCGCCGTGACGGCCGCGCTCGCCTCTATGTTCGGGATTAAAGCGGAGATGCAGGAGCGTGTTGTAGTGTTGGCTGGAGACGAGCGTAACGTCCCCGCCGCGGCCCCCGTCCCCGCCGCTGGGTCCACCCCTGGGGACGTACTTCTCGCGCCGGAAGGCGAGGCAACCGTTGCCGCCGTTGCCGGCCTTGACCGAGATAATGACCTCGTCGATGAACAACGCTATGGTGGGGCGGACGCCCTCGTCCGCGCGCGACCCCCCGGTCGCGCTCTTGAATAACTTACTCCGCCGCCCGAACGCTGACGAATTTGCCCAGCCGCCCGCGATCTCGAAATTCGATCACGCCGGAGACCTTGGCGAACAAGGTATCGTCCTTGCCCAGACCGACATTGGCGCCGGGCTTGATGCGCGTGCCGCGCTGGCGCACGATAATCGAACCGCCCGGGACTAATTGGCCGCCGAACGCCTTCACACCCAGACGCTGAGAATTCGAATCGCGGCCGTTTTTGGAACTGCCTAAACCTTTTTTATGTGCCATGACGTGCTCCTGCTTTACGCGGTGATGTCGTTCACTTTGACGCGGGTGAAATTCTGCCGGTGGCCGATCGTGCGCTTGTACTGCTTCTTGCGTTTGAACTTGAACACCAGCGTTTTGGCGCCCCGGTCATGACTGACGATGGTGCCGGTTACGCGAACGCCCCCGGTGGCCGCCCCGGCTTTAACGGCATCTCCATCCACGACGGCAAGCACGCGCCCGAGTTCGATCTCCGCGCCCACCTCGCCCGGTATGGTCTCCACATCCACCGTTTCGCCCGGCGCAACGCGATACTGCTTCCCGCCCGTCTCGATTACTGCGTACATAGCTTTCCTCTTTCGGTAATTCCTGGTTGATTTCTGCGCGCCCGGTAACTCCGGCACGACACAAGAGGCAGAAATAACAGCATACTACAAGCCGCAATCGATCCGCTGTCTTCGCAAACCGGATCCTCCCTCACCTGAAATATTCCGGCAGGTTCGATTTCGTATCCCGCAAGATCGCGAGTATCGAACTCCGGTCGCCCGCGCTCAAGCGAGCATATTTCGCGCTCGTATCTTTCCCACTCAAGATCTCATAAATCCGCTGATAGACGCGTTGCTGAACAGACGGCTCCATATTGTCGAAGATCTCGCTGTAAATCATGTAAGACAACGGGTACCGGAACATGCGCTTGCGCAGATCGAAATCCCGCAGTGAGCGGCCCTGTTTATCGCGCGGGCCGCGCTGCGGAAAGCTTTGCGTGAACGTCGAGACGCCCTTCACCGGCTCATGCAGCTCGGCCTCATCCGCGAACATCAGAGCCATCACAATCTCCTCAATCGCCGCGTCCAGTTTTGTCTTCACCGCAGCGCTCAGCGGACCCTTTTTCAGCAGTGAGCGAGCCTGTGCGCTCACGCTGGTGATCAAATTGATCGCGCGTGTCTGGTGTTCCAATGTCATCAACGCGACGATATCGCTCGTCGGAACCAGGTATTTCGACGTATCGAACCGTCCCTCCAGGCTCAGCACATTGGAGTTGCCTTTCGTATCCAGATCGGTGGGATGTTCTCGATCCGGCGCGATAGAGTTGCCGAGATGCGGTTCCGAGTTTCCCGTAACATACCAGCCGCCCCAGCGCTGATCGATAGGAGTGCGGTGATCGGTGATATTGAAAAACGCGCCGGTGAAAAACGGCGTGCCATTGCTATCGGGTATTACAGAAGTCACCATCAGGCCCGGAACAAGCACGCTCACCGGATCGTGGCACTGCCCGCAAACGGCGGACCTCCGCTCCAGCCGCGGCTTATCGGATTGGCGCATTCCCAGCGTATAGAAAGCCACGCCGCGCGCCGGATCAAGCGCGGATATTTCGAATACCTCGCCTCCCGGAACTGCGCCGACGGAAACATTGTCGTTGAAATAAATCGCGCGAGGATTTTTCGGCGATATAAGCGCCTGCTGAAAACTCGTTTTGGAAAATACTAAGACTTGCGAGTCTGAATTTACATCCAGGAGCTTTAAAAGGCTGGGAAGATATCCGAGGCGGGGGTGATATTCAAGAGCGGCATCGCCGCGTTCCAATTTTGTCTCTAAAGCCGCGACGGCGTCATTGCTGGGAGGGAGCGGCGCTTCGCCGCTTTGATTCGGGGAGGGGGATTGCCCCCCGGCGAGCGCGGCGCCGAAGTACAAAATCAGCGCCGCGGCCGCGCCGGAGAGGGTTAATTTTACAAAATTGTTTCGCACGCGAACACTTATATCATCGCGCGCGGATCGAATCAAATTACTTGCTGCCGGCTTCCTCGGATGCAGCCCCGCCCTTCAGAACCAGCTTCACGTTGGTCCCGCCGAAGTGAACTTCGTTCAGCTTCGAATCCTTGGCTTCGAGCGTGGTGTAAGCATACTTCTTGTCGTTCTTTTCCTCAACAGCGGGGGCCTGCGCGGTTTGCTTTTCGCCCTTGAAGATGGCCTGGCCGCCCTGTACTTCGACCTTGTATTCACCGGCCTTTAACTCGGTGCCGCCCACCCAGGTGGATTGAGGCAGGTTGACCTTGTAAGTGGTTGCCGCGCTGGCAATGCCAAGCGCGAGAGTTGCGAACGCAAGAGTCACTTGAGACAGTTTCACTGTAGTATCTCCTTCCAGAGTATTTGAAATAAGTATTAAGTAGGGTTGAGAATCGACTGGGAAAGACCGTCTGAGATACCCTCCAAACGGCGGTCTGACATGTCCTACCTCTCTACAATAGCAAAGACGAAAACCCGTTGTAAAAGGTAACTCCCGGAAATACCTGCCTAATGGCCTATAGGCTGTGGAGCAGGCTTCAGCCTGCAACCGAGGCTTCAGCCTCGGCGCAGCGGAACCAGTGAATCGAACCCATCGTGGTAGATTTACATCGATAATGGAATTCAAATTAATTTACCAACCTCTCGATCGCGCGGAGGCCGACGCCGTCGCCGTAGTAGTGTTCGAGGAAGAACCCGCGCCTCCAGAGCTGAAATCCGCGCACGCGTGGTTCGACGAGCTCCGCGCATCCGCCGAGTTCACCGGCAAAACAGGCGAGCTTTCGATTCTTCATCAGCCCCAAAAGTTCGCCGCGAAACGGCTTGTCGCCGCGGGCGGAGGCAAGCGCGCCGCCTTCGATTCCGCCGCCCTTCGCCGCGCCGTCGCAACCTCGGTCCGCGCGCTGAAGCAAAAAGGCATCAAGCGGCTCGCGTGGGTTTTAGCCGCCGGCCACACCGCCGCCGATGCCGAGGCCGCCGTCGAAGGAGCCGTCCTCGGCAACTTCGAGCCGGACGCATACAAGACCTCCACGAAGGAGAGCAAACCCCTCGAAGAATTTCATTTGATCGCGGCGCCCAACGGAGCTGAACTCGAGGAGGCCGTCGAGCGCGGACGCATTCTCGCCGAAGCCCAGAACTTCACTCGCGATTTGGCGAATGAGCCTGCCAACCGCCTGACGCCTCTGCTGCTCGCCGAAAGAGCGCGCGCCATGGCCGCGGAGATGGCCCTCGAATGCGAGGTCCTAGATCAGGACCGCATGCGGCAGCTAGGCATGGGCGCGCTGCTCGGGGTTGCGCAAGGCAGCGCCGAGCCTCCGGCGCTGATCGTGGTCCGCTATAAACCTGCCACGCCGCCGAAGACATCCGATCATCTTGGCTTAGTGGGCAAGGGAGTCACGTTCGACACCGGCGGTGTATCCATCAAGCCCGCCGACGGCATGGAAAAGATGAAGTACGACATGTCCGGCGGCGCCGCTGTGCTGGGAGCCATGAAAGCAATCGCGCAGTTGAAGCCCGCGATCCCGGTCACCGCCCTGGTGCCCGCGGTCGAGAACATGGTGGGCGGGCGCGCGCAGCGGCCCGGCGATATCGTTACCTCGCTTGCGGGCAAAACAGTAGAAGTATTGAACACCGACGCGGAAGGCCGGCTGATTCTCATCGACGCGCTGACCTACGCGCAGCGCCTCGGCTGCACGCACTTGATCGACGCCGCCACCCTTACCGGAGCCATTGTCGTAGCGCTCGGGTACGTAAACATTGGCGCATTCACCAATAATGAGGACCTGCTCGCGCGCGTAATGGCGGTAGCGAAAACAGAAGGCGAGAAGATGTGGCACATGCCGCTCGACGACGACTACAAAGAGTTGCTCAAGAGCGCCTTCGCCGACATGGCCAACATCGGCGGCCGCTGGGGCGGCGCAATCAGCGCAGCCTGGTTCCTTCGCGAATTCGTAGGCGAAACCCCCTGGGTGCACCTGGACATCGCAGGCACGGCTTGGCTGGACGATGCGAAGCCGTATATGGCAAAGGGCCCGACCGGAGTCTGCGTGCGCACCTTCGCAAAGCTCGCGATGGGCTGGTGATCGGACGCGCCCTGCGACATTCTACGGGATCTTGACCTCGATTGTGTTTGACACCTGCGTCTCGTTAATGGCTTCGAATCGACGAGAGACAGCCACACGGTACGTTCCGGGCCTTGAAAAATCGATGATGTCGCTGAGACTACAAATTCTCGTAATGGCCTGCTGCGGCGGCAGGGTAACCAAGATGTGACTTCCATTTGGCACGGTCGATGGCCGCGCCTCGGCGCGGCGCGTCATGGCAGCGAGCGTCCCGTCTGGACCGACTACCGTAAAGGTGAAATCATCTTGGGGTGAAGAGAGCAACAGGGACACATCTTGCCCCGAAACGTTCTTGATTTCCGTGCGCACCTGGACACTGCGAGCATTCGCAATTTCGTTTCCTATCAACTCCACCCGGAGGGACAGCTTCCCGGGGACAGCTACCTGAGCATTAAGTAAAGGAGCCGTTGCCATCCGAAGCAATACAAAAAGTGCGCCTATTCTACTTTCCTCATTTTTGCTCCGCGGTGGTGAGATCGTAGCCCGCCGCTAGTACGCTCATATCATTGTAGACACGTATGGCCCACTGTCGAGGCCCCACAGGAGTCTGCGTCCGCACCTTCGCAAAGCTCGCGATCAGCTGGTAACGCAATAGCCTGGTAAACAGATCGCGAAGCGCCTGCTACGCTGGAACTTCCATGCCCGCCGTCCGAAGCGCGCGCCTGCGCTCGCTCGCCAAAATTAACCTCGATTTGCGTGTCCTGCATAAAAATCCGGACGGATTTCACGACATGCGGACAGTGTTTCAAACAATTTCTCTCGCCGATGTCATCGACATTGAATTCGAGCCGGCCAAGCGGACCAGCATCAACATCGACGACCCGCTCTCCATCGGGGACAATTTGATCGTTCGCGCGGCGCAACGCGTGCTCGACGCGCTGAAGCTGAAAGCCCGAGTTCATTTCCGCCTCACAAAAAAGATCCCGATGGGCGGCGGTTTGGGCGGAGGATCCAGCAATGCAGCCGCGGTTCTGCTTGCGTTGCCGGTGCTTGCCGGCCGATGTTTACCTGTCGAAAAGCTCCTGGAACTCGGCGCTGGGCTCGGCAGCGATGTGCCCTTTTTTTTACTCGGCGGCGCCGCCGTCGGCGTCGGCCGCGGCACCGAGCTTCACCCGCTGCCCGACCTCGCCGAAGAACCGTTGCTGCTAGCCGCTTCCGGAATCCATGTGTCGACGCCGGACGCATATAAAGCCCTGAAACGCGGTTTGACTTTCCCCCGCTTGTCACCTATTATTAATAGTTTCCAGGCCGCCGTTTGGGCGCTTCAGCAGGCGCGTTCAGCGGCGGCGGCGAGTCCGTTCTGCGCGAACGATTTTGAGGCGAGCGTTTTCCGGCGGCATCCCCAACTCCATACGATCCGGGCCAAATTGTCCGGCGTTGCCGTGGGTGCTCGAATGTCGGGAAGCGGCTCCGCCATCTTCGCGCTTTTTCGCTCCGCCAAGGAGCGGGACCTCGCCGAAAAGCTTTTACTGGGAGACCCGGTGTTCGAGGGTTGCCGTTTGATGCGTTGCGCGCTGGTAAGCCGGAAGAACTACCAGCGGTTGTGGAGGCGGCGGCTTCGTCAACACTTGGCGCCCGTCATTAACTTAAGTGTCGAGTCATGGCCGCCCCAAAGCCGGTATCGAAAGAACGAATAACCAAAGCGATGCGGTTTAACCATTTCAAGGTTTTCACGGGCAACGCGAACCCGGCTCTCGCCGCCGAAATCTGCTATGAGCTCGGGTGCCCCCTTGCCGCCGCCACGGTCAAGCAGTTCTCCGACGGCGAAACCCATTTGCAGATTCAGGAAAACGTTCGCGGCGCAGACGTGTTCGTGGTCCAGCCTACATGCACCCCCGTGGACCGCAACCTCATGGAACTGCTGCTGATGATGGATGCGCTCAAACGCGCTTCGGCGGAACGCATCACGGCAGTGTTACCCTATTATGGGTACGCTAGGCAGGACCGTAAGGATCGGCCGCGTATGCCGATTTCGGCTCGCCTGGTCGCAAGCTTGATCGAACGCGCGGGAGCCGATCGCATTCTGGCGCTGGATCTTCACGCCGCGCAAATTCAGGGCTTCTTTGACGTCCCGGTGGACCATCTGTTCGCCGCCCCCGTGATGGTGGATTATTTCGACGATCTGAAGGGCGAGAGTTTGACGGTGGTTTCGCCGGACCCCGGCGGAGTGGAGCGGGCCAGGGCGTTCGGCAAGCGGATGGGATCGCCTTTGGCGATCATCGATAAGCGGCGGCCGGAAGCCAACGTCGCCGAGGTAATGCACGTTATCGGCGATGTGGAAGATCAGCATTGCCTGATTGTGGACGACATGATTGACACGGCCGGTACATTGGTGAAAGTCGCCGAAGCGCTGAAGGAGCACGGCGCGAAAACCGTGCGCGCTTGCGCGACCCACGCGGTTTTGTCCGGACCGTCTGTGGAGAGGATTCAGAATTCAGCCGTCGAAGAGGTGATTGTTACAAATTCGATACCTTTGCGCGAGGAAGCAGATAATTGCCCGCGCATCAAACCGCTTTCTGTAGCGCCCCTGCTGGCGAAAGCAATTCAGTCCATCCATGAGGACGGATCGGTTAGTACACTATTTGTGTGAGCCCTGCCCTGAATCAAGGGCGAATTAAGGAAGCAATATGAGAAAAGATATTACAGTGACGGCGGAACCGCGCGAATCGCGAGGGAAAAATGAAGCGCGGCGCTTGCGCGCCGGCGGAAACGCTCCCGCGGTTTTGTACGGCGTCACCGGCACGGCTGTGCCGGTGGCCGTAAGTCCGAAAGAAATTAATCGTATTCTCCACAGCCGTACCGGTAGCAACACCATTTTCAATTTGGCGGTGACGGGCGGCGAAAACACACCCGTGATGATCGTCGATTGGCAGTCGGATCCGGTCAAGGATAACTTGATTCATGTCGACCTGAAGCGCGTGGATCTGAATAAGGCCATCCGCGTTCGCGTTCCCGTCGTGACTACGGGAGAGCCGAAGGGCGTCAAGATTCAGGGCGGCCTGCATGAAACGGTTACGCGCGAGGTGGAAATCGAGTGCCTTCCAGATTCGATTCCTGAGCAGTTCTCTGTCGACGTTGCCGAGCTGATGATCGGTCAAAACGTGCGCGCGGGCAGCATCCAGATGGGGGACGGGATTAAGTTGGTGAGCTCGCCGGATACCGTGATATCGCACGTAGTCGCGCTGCGGGCTGAGGAAACAACCGCCGCCGCTGAAGGCGCCGAGGGCGCGCCGGCTCCGGCGGCCGCCGAGCCGGAAGTTATTAAGAAGGGCAAGAAGGAAGAGGAAGGCGCCGCTCCAGCCGAGGAGAAGAAGAAAAAGTAGGACAAGTAGGACAAGCTTCAGCTTGTCCCCAGAGGAAAAAGTAGGACAAGCTTTAGCTTGTCCCCAGTGAGCCAGGGTGGATGAAATCGAATTTCTGGTTGCGGGTTTGGGCAATCCAGGCAAGGAATACGAGTTCACCCCGCATAACCTCGGTTTTTTGGTAATTGACCGGCTTGCCGAATCGCACGCGATTCGGCTCAGCCGGAAGGAAAACATGTCGTTGGTGGGGCTCGGCTCCATTCGCGGCAGGCGGGTGGCGCTGGCCAAACCGCAGACTTACATGAATGTCAGCGGTCCCGCCGTAAAAGGGCTGCTGGAACGGTACGGGTTACAGCCGGATCGTTTCTTCGTGGTTTACGACGAGTTGGATCTTCCGTGGGGCACGCTGCGGATCCGGCCGAAAGGGTCGGCGGCGGGGCACAACGGGATTAAGAGTTTGATCGGCAGCCTGGGCACTTCCGAGTTCGCCCGGGTGCGAATAGGCATTGACCGGCCGGGGCGGGAGCGCCAGGCCGGAGAAGGAGCAAAGTTTGTGCTCGGCCGTTTTGGCCGGGCGCAGAAGCAGGAAGTGGAGGAGGTGGTGGCCCGTGGGGCCGAAGCCATCGAGTCCATAATCGCGGAGGGCGTCGAAAAGTCCATGACGATCTTTAATCGTCGCGCCCAAGGCTTACAACAAGAGGAAGAATGAGAATTTACGAGGAGTTGTTCATCGTCAAGCCGGATGCTCCGGAAGAGGAGGTCGACGCTTTCGTCGAACAGGTGAAAGAGTTGATCGCGAACGGCAAGGGGACGATCGAAAAGGCCGACAAGTGGGGCACCCGCAAGCTCGCCTATAAGGTTCAGAAGTATCAGGAAGGCGTCTACATCCTGATTCAATTTGCGGCGCCCGCTGAGTTGGTGAAAGAGGTCGAGCGCCGCATGCGCGTCACCGACATGGTGATCAAGTTCATCACCGTGCGTATCGACGAGAAGGCAAAGAAGATCGAAAAGCGTAAGAAGGCGCGTGCCAAGCGCGCCGCGCGCAAGCCACCGGCTCCTGCGGCCGCACCCGCGGCGCCCATGCCGGCCGAGCCTGCGCCGGCGGTCCCGGGCCTGCCGGGTACGGCGCCCGCGGCAGCGCCGGAAGCGAAGGTCGAGGAGGCATAATATGGCGGAACAAAGATCGGGCGGTGGGCGGCCAATTGCCGCATCGCAAAGACCTACGGGCGGCGACAAGGCGTTCGGAGGAAAAAAACAATACTTCCGGCGCAAGAAACTGTGCCGGTTCTGCGTCGAGAAGATCGACGACATCAACTACAAGGACGTGCGGTTGCTGATGGCGTTCATCAGCGAGCGCGGCAAGATTACGCCGCGCCGGATCTCCGGCGTGTGCGCGCCGCACCAGCGGCGCTTGGCGGAATCCATCAAGCAGGCGCGCAATATCGCGCTGGTGCCGTTCGCGACGTCGCTGTAGGAGGACGACATGGAAGTTATTCTTAGAGACGATATCGAAAAGGTCGGCACGCGCGGGCAGGTAGTCAAGGTTGCGCCGGGCTATGCCCGCAATTTTCTGCTGCCTAGGAAGCTGGCCGTGGCGGCAACCGAAGCCAACAAGAAGATCGTGGAGCAGGAGCGCCAGGCCCATCTGCGCCGCGAGGCCAAGGTTCAGTCCGATGCGCAGGATCTCGGCAAGCTGATGGCGAACGTGGAAATCACGATCGCGCAGAAGGCCGGCGAAAACGATCAGCTCTTCGGCTCCGTAACAGCGGCCGACATCGCGAACGCCCTAGAAAAACAGGGCTACACGATAGACCGCAAAAAAATCTACTTGGAGGAGCCCATCAAGACACTAGGCGATTACAAGGTGGCAGTTCGGCTGCATCGCGAAGTCTCGATCGAAGTACCAGTCCACGTAATCAAAGAAGACTGAGTGCCAGTGTCAGCGCCAGTGGCAGTGCCAGTGCCAGTGCCAGTTCTAGTGCCAGTGCCAGTACAAGTGCCAGTGTCAGTGCCAGCCCTAGTGGGGCAGGTTGCCAACCTGCGGCGGCTTGCCAAGCCGCCCGGTCGAATAACCCGAAAACGCCGGGGAGCAATCAGCCGCCGATCAGCACTCAGCCACCGATCAGCCCTCAGCCGCCATTCAGCCACCCCCCACCCGCCCCCCACCCCCACAGCCTGAACCATGGCCACCAACGTATTCTCCCCAGCCGCCTTCGACCCCGGCCGCTACGATCAAACCCCCGTAATCGACCTGCTCCGAGCCGCCGCCCTCGGCTGGGTCGCAGTCGATCGGCGGCTCCTCAAATCCATTCTTGACCGTGGAGAATCCGTCGTCGAAGATCTCCTGGCCTTTTCGCGCGAATCCCACGACCAGGATCGAACGGATCTCGATCTCGTTCTAGCCGATTTGCTCCGTTCGCTGCATTCGCCCGACGCCATCGGCTTCTACCTCGATCTGATCCGCGGCGATCCCTTCGATATAGACGACAGCATTGTCGAAGCCTTGCTTGGCTATGGCGAGAAAGCGATCGCCCCGCTGCTCCAGCTTTACGAAGAGTTAGGCGAAGAGCTAGGAGGGGATACCGCATTCGTTCTCGCCGGACTGCGGGTTCGCGACCCCCGCGTGCTCCATCTGCTGCTTGAGCGTCTGGAATTCGACGCCGCCGATGGCGCATTCCTTCTCGGCCTGTATGGCGACCCCGCGGCAAGGCCCGCTCTCGAAAAAATGCTCGCCGAAATCCCTGAGGAGGACGCTGAGATCCGCCGCGAGATCACTCATGCGCTCGAAGAGCTCGAAGCGCCGGTGCTTCCGTATGAGCCGCAGCCCTTCGACATCATGGCCGAGTACAGCCCGCGCGAATTACCCGCATTCGAGATCCTACCCGAGGACGAACGGCTGGAAATGTTCTCCTCGCCCGATCCCGAAATCCGTGCGGGAGCGGCGTACAGCTTCTTCAATTACGAGTTGCAACCGAATGCTCGCGACGCTCTGATGAAACTGGCGCAATCCGATCCCGATGCCGATGTTCGCGGACGCTCCTGGGAAGCGCTCGCCGACGCGACCGCGGAGTCGCAGGAGGTTCGCACCGCGATGATAGCCGTCCTCGCCGATAAATCCCGCCCCGTCGAGGAGCGTGGAGGAGCGGCCGTCGGATTGTATGGCATCGCGGACACACGCGAAGTGCGCCCGCAAATCGAAGCTTTGTATGAAGAGGGCGGCACGGCGCGAGTGAAAGCGCTTGAGGCCATGTGGCGTTCGCTTTATGACCCGTTCGCCAAATACTTCGCGCCGCATTTGAAAGATCCCGACCCGGCCATTGTCCGTCAAGCCTTGCGCGGCGCGGGCTACTTCCGCCTGACTGGCCAGACGGAAACGATAGCCTCTTATTTCGACAACGACGACATGCGGGAAGACGCGTTATTTGCATATGCGCTCGCGATGCCCGGCGAAACCACGCGCGGCCGCGCGCCCGGCCTGCTGCGCAAAATCGATTCCATTACACAGTTGACCCCCACCGAGTTGAAGGTGGTCATGTTCGGCATCGATGAACGGCTACGGCTGCACGGACTTAATCCATTGTTCGGCGACGCTTCCAGCGAGGAAGAGCGCGAGCCGGAACCCGAAAAGCCCCCCGCGCTGCCAAAGGTCGGCCGCAACGACCCATGCCCCTGCGGCAGCGGAAAAAAATACAAAAAGTGCCACGGCGCATAACCCGCAACCCCAGCCCCGTAGACCAGAACTGGGCACACACCAGAGCTTGGCACACACCAGAGCTTGCCATAGACCAGAACTTGCCATAGACCAGAACTTGGCATAGACCAAAGGCTGGCATAGACCAGAGCTTGCCATAAGACCAGAGCTTGCTATAAACCAGAACTTGGCATAGACCAGAACTTGGCATACAGCCATTATGTGGGGCAGGCTGCCAGCCTGCGGCGGGCTTCAGCCCGCCTCGAGCGGTGACATGAAATTCTGCAATGAAAGGGTTCGAAAGCCGTGCCCACCAATCGCAGTGGCCCCCTACTGCTCCACCTGCGCCGGCGTCTTAGCCGCGTTCCCATTCGGCAACCGGAACGCCATGAACTGCGCCTGAGGACGCCCATTGATATTGCCACCAACCGCAATGGCGATGTACTGCACCCCATTCACCATGTACGTCATGGGACCGCCCGTCGCCGGAGCCGGCATATAGACCGCGCCGGCATCCCGCCCGGTCGCCTTGTCGTACGCTCGCAGCATCGCGCCCTTGCGTCCATCGTCCATCGTCACAACGCCCTTTTCGCCGGCGATCACCAACATCTCGGTCACCAGCGTGATCGCCGCCCCGCTGCGTCCGGTGCGCGGAATGGTCAGGCCCTTCAAAGCAGGGTGATTGCGGACATTATCCGGCGTATCGCCATGCGGCACGTGCCAAAGAATGGTGCCCGTCTTTAAATCGATCGCCGAGATCTGTCCATAGGGCGGCTTCACCAGCGGCAGTCCCTCGACGGTCAACTGACCTTGCGCCCCCGGCGCCCGGCCGGAAATATATCCGACGTCGGAGCGAGTCCCTGAAGGAACCAGACCCATGCCGATTATGCCGTGACTGGAGCCGACGTAGACCACGCCGGTTTCCGGGTCGATAGAGCCGCCCATCCAGTTAGAGCCGGACAACGATGATACCAGCGTCGCCCAAGGGCCTTCCGCCTTGCTCACCACCGGCGGTGTAAAAATCGGGCCCATTTTGTAATGCTTTACGATTTCCAGCGCCTCTTTGTGCAGCGCGGGAGTGAAGTCAATCAGGTCGCTTTCACTAACGCCCTGAGTCTCGTAAGCCGGCGGAGCGGTCGGGAACGGTTGCGTGGGCGAATACCACTCGCCCGGAACATCGCCTTTCTCTACCGGGCGCTCTTCAATCGGCCATACCGGTTCCCCGCTCTCCCGATTGAATACGTACAGGAACGCTTGCTTGCTGGGCTGCGCCACCACCGGGACTCGCTTGCCCTTAATCTGGACATCCGCCAGGATCGGCGGCGACGGATTGTCGTGATCCCAAATGCCGTGATGGACGTACTGGTAATGCCAGCGGCGTTGACCGGTTTCGAGATCCAATGCGACCAGGCTTTCCCCGAACAGGTTATTGCCGGGACGCGGCCCGCCATAGAAGTCGCCCGTTGGCGCCTCTACACCCACATAAACGATGCCGCGCGCCTCGTCGATTGACGACTGTCCCCAAGCACCCGTATTTCCGGTGTACGACCAGGAATCTTGCAGCCAGGTATCGAATCCAACCTCGCCCGGCTTCGGAACGGTATGGAAGATCCACTTACGCTTACCCGTGCGCACATCGTATCCGCGCACATACCCTTTTACATTCGTCTTGCTTGTGGGCACGCCGCCCGGTTTATGCGCGGCGCCCACCACGATGGTGTTCCTTCCGATCATCGGAGTCGCATGGATGCCGATCTCGCTGCTCATGGGATCGATCTCCTGATCGTCATCCTGTTTGAGATCGACCACGCCGTCCACGCCAAAGCTGGGTATGCGGTAGCCGGTCTTCGCGTCCAGCTCGATCATGCGATACCCGGTAGTGAAATACACGATCCGTTTATCGTCGCCATCCGCCCAGTACGCGAGCCCACGGCCCGAAAGACGCCGGGGCGAAACCTCGGCGCGCTTGCCTTCGTCCTCGCGATGGGTCCACAGCAACTCGCCGTTAGCGGCATTGAGCGCGATCACGTCGCGCCGGTCCCCGGCTGTCGAGTAGAACACGCCATCGATCACAAGCGGCGTCGACTCCAGATTCGCCTCCGCCACCGGCCCCAGATTGGCGGTGCCGAACGTCCACGCCACCTCCATCTTGGAGAAATTGCCGGCGTCAATCTGGCTCAGCGGTGAATAACGGGTATTCCCCGTATCGCCTCCATAGGAAGTCCAATTCCCGTTGGCGCCTCCCTGCTGAGTTTTGGCTGGAATGGTCAACAAAAGCAGAAACGCGGCAGCGCCACAAAGGAGCGGGATCATTTTAAGCAATCGCGTGGTTGTAGTTGGTGGCATTGACTGTCGAGTTTACACCGGGGATGCGCCGCAAGCAATGGTGGAGCACGCTTTAGCGTGCAACCGGGGCTTCAGCCCCGGCGCTCATCGCAAGCTAAACCGCTCCAGTAGTTTGATGCCCGAAAGGGCCGAACCTCCCGCACCCAGACGGTGTATACTTTGAACCACCGGCGGACGACAACGTCGGACTTCATCCGTAGGAGATACCCATGGATGCGAAAAGACGGAATCGAAGGGGATTCCTGAAGAGCGGCGCTGCTTTAGCCGGTCTGGCTGCAGGGGGCTCCAAGCTCGCAAAGGGCCAAACACAGGGAACGCCCGCCAAGAAAATCGATGAGCTCATCGCCTATGGCGAGCGCTCCCGTTTCGTCACCTCTATACGTGTGCCGGTCGCCGAAAGACATTCGCCGGATGAGTTCGGTCTCACGTTCCACGTCCTGACTCCGCTCCAGGACTCGTCCGGGATCATCACGCCGTCGTCCCTTTTTTATACAGCCACGCACCGCGGAGCCTTCGTTCCCGACATCGACCCCAAAGAGCATCGCCTGATGATCCATGGGATGGTGGACCGCCCACTGGTTTTCACGCTCGACGAGCTGAAGCGCCTCCCCTACGTTTCGCGCATCCACTTCATCGAATGCCTGGGCAACCGCGCGCGGCCAACACATAAAACAGTTCAGGAAACGCACGGCTTGACCAGCTGCGCCGAATGGACCGGCGTGCCTTTGCCGTTGTTGCTGAAGGAGGCCGGCGTCCAAAGCGGCGCGTCCTGGATCGTGGCCGAAGGCGCGGAAGAAGTGAAGGGCGATTCCAGCATTCCGCTCGCCAAGGCTCTAGATGATTGTGTGGTGGTCTATGCCATGAATGGCGAGCCTCTCCGTCCGCAGCAAGGTTTTCCCTTGCGTCTGATGGTCCCCGGCTTCGAAGGCATTTATCAGATCAAATACCTGAGGCGCATCAAGGTCGTGGACCGCTACTACATGACCTATGACGACTACGGTCATATCAATCCGGACCCGAAAGTCGCCGCATTGACTCACATCATCGGACCGAAATCGGTGATTACTTTTCCTTCCGGGGGACAACAACTCTCAGGACCCGGCTTCTACGAAATCTCCGGCCTCGCATGGTCCGGTTCGGGCGCCATCCGCCGCGTGGAGCTTTCTACCGATGGCGGCCGGAACTGGAAGGATGCCGAGCTGCGCTCACCCGCGCTTCCCATGGCGCATACCCGATTCGGTTACCACTGGAACTGGGACGGAAAGGAATGTGTTCTCATGTCGCGCTGCACGGACGAGCTGGGGACCGTCCAACCCACGCGCGCCGAAGTTGCAAAATACTGGAACCAACCTTTGGACCAAAACTTCCGCGTCCCGGGAGCCGACAACAGTGTCCAACCGTGGAAAATCACCAGCAACGGGAGTGTTCAAAATGGCCTTGCCTAGACTTTCCCTCTCTGCTGCGGTGCTCGTCATGTGCCAGACTGCCTGGACGCAGTCTCCCACGTATGGGCTTGGCAGGAGTCCGAGCTCTGAAGAAATCCGCAAATGGGATATCGCCATCAGTCCCACCGGAAAAGAACTTCCGGAAGGCCAGGGGACGGCGAAAGAGGGCGAGCTCCTGTACCGCAGCAAAGGGTGCGCGGGATGCCACGGGGCGACAGGATCCGGGATGCACGCGCCGACGCTGATCAGCAGGAAAGACGTGAAGCCGAATCCTGCCGCGTTTTGTCTCGCCCCATGCGTGAACGACGCGAACTCGATGTCGCTTCACTCGCCTTTCGCGACCACCCTTTGGGATTACATTAACCGCGGCATGCCGTTGGGAAAGGAAGGGTCCCTCACGCCCAATGAAGTCTACGCCCTCACGGCCTTTCTGTTGTACAAGAACGACGTGATCAAGGAAGACGAGGTCATGGATAAACAGAGTCTTCCGAAAGTAAAGATGCCCAATCGCGATGGGTTTGGCCTCCCCCCTGCGTGGAAACATGGCGAGCCAAGGCTCCAGGGCTACCCATAGTCCTAAGCTCCATTGTGGGGCAGGATGCCATCCGGGATGCCATCCTGCGCGCGGTTGCCAACCGCGCTGGTGAGGTCTTCCCAGAATAAGGCGGTTGCCGGCCCGCCTCACAACCTTTTCAGGCGACGTTGGAAACCCCAGCGTTCTTCGCACACTGTAACGCCGATTGAACCGCGGACGACTTCTGGCATTTGCTTAAATCGGTCGTCAGAGTGCCTCTTGAGATAACATGAAGTCGAGCCATGAACAGCCGAGAGGTTTTAGCAGCTTTAAGGGTGCACGAGCGAGAGCTTCGCGAGGCAGGCGTTTTGCGGCTAGCTCTGTTTGGTTCAATGGTCCGCGGTGAGCAACGAGACGACTCCGATATCGATTTGCTAGCGGCATTCGATGCGACTCGGCGGCTCTCGCTCTTAGATATTGTGGGTATTGAACTCCGCCTCTCAGACCTGCTGGGGCGACCAGTGGAGCTCGTGGAGGAGGGAACGCTAAAGCCGCGAGTTCAAGAACAAGTGGAGACCGAGGCGGTGCGTGCCTTCTAAAGACCCGGCTCAGCGCTTTGAAGATATTCTCGAAAACATTGGCCTGATCGAAAAATTTACGGAAGATCTTTATGTTCACGCATTCCGTAATACGCCATTGGCTCTCTACGGCGTGAACACGCGTTGCTAATCATTAGCGAGGCGGCCAAAAAGCTTGATCATTTTTGTGTCCGGAAATTGCCTGGCGCAACTTTCGAGGTCTTGGTAGTCACCTACGGCACGAGTACGACCGGGTCGACGTCGAGCGCATCTGGTTGGTCGTCGAGAGGGAGATAGCGCCGCTGAAGCTGGCCGTTCAGCGCGCGTTGCAGATGCTGGAGGAGGGCCGGGCTTAGTCGCCTATGGTGATACGAGATTTGGGCGGTAGAAGCCAGCGCTCTTTTCAGATAGACTAGGGCCGATTGACCAGTGGACGACTTCTCGTAACTGCCGCGTTTGTTTGGATCGCGGTTTGCGGCCGCGTGGGAGCGCAGTCCTGGAAACCCGCGCTTACCCCCGACGGTCAGCCGGATTTTCAGGCGATCTGGAATACAGCGACCCTGACGCCGCTGGAGCGTCCTCAGGAGTTCGCCGGAAAAGAGTTCCTGACCGAGCAGGAAGCGATTGCATATGAGAAGCGCGTTCTGACGGCGGTCAATAGCGATCGGCGCGACGGCGGGGCCCAGGCCGATCTAGGCCGGAACTATAACGAATTTTGGCGCGATCGCGCTACCCGCGTGGTTGCCACTCGGCGCACGTCCATCGTGGTGGACCCGCCCGACGGCAAGATCCCCTCGAAGCCGGACGCTCTCAGGCGCCGTCAAGCCGCGAACCAATCGCGAACCGCGGGCGCCAGCGGGGGCCCGGCGGGGCCGGAAGATCTAGCGCTGCGCATACGCTGCATCTCGCGCGATCTTCCGATGATCCCATCGCCGAACAATAACTTTCTTCGGATCGTCCAAGGCGCCGGATTTGTAGCCATTGACCAGGAGATGATGCATGAGTGGCGCCTCATCCCTCTCACCACGCGGCCGCACGCTGACTCGCCTGTCCGCGGATATATGGGCGATTCGCGCGGCCATTGGGAAGGCCAGACGCTAGTTATCGACACCACCAATTTTATCGGCATCAACAATTTTTACGGCGCGGATGAGAACATGCACCTCATTGAGCGGCTGACGCGCACGGATCCCGATACGCTCATGTACCGCTTCACGGTAGACGATCCAACGGCCTTCACCAAACCGTGGACGGGCGA
This sequence comes from Bryobacterales bacterium, assembly GCA_019261985.1. GTDB lineage: Bacteria > Acidobacteriota > Terriglobia > Bryobacterales > Bryobacteraceae > Palsa-187. Next base: position 19,794 of record JAFAQY010000030.1, read on the forward strand.
GCTCTCTTTCAGCAGAAGCAACGATGCCCTGTTGGAATATGCCTGTCATGAGGGCAATTACACAATGACAAACATCCTAGCCGGGGCTCGCACGCAAGGAACACGATAGTCTCAACGGCAAGGTCCAACCAGATCATTCCTCCGGCACAGGTGCTACGATTCGGGCTTGTCCCCCAATGCCCGCGCGTTCTCGTGCTGGAAAAACATGCCGCCGCGAGCCTCCTGGGCAGCGGCTACTTCAACGCCGAGGCCGGCCCATCGAGCTTCTTGCGATACTCCGGGTACATCGTCTCGGCCCCACCCAGCGCAGCATCCACGGGAATATGATGCCGATTAGCGAACTCCGATACGAACGGATTTTCCCCCGGCATATAGCTCGGCACTCTGCTCCGCGCCTGCCCCGGCGATTCATCCACGTATTCACAAGGCCAGAGCCAGTTTCCATCCGAGCCTCCGTTCAATACATAGTCCTGGCTCTTGATCAGAGGCTCGGTGAGATACACCGGATCGTACGCTATGCTCACGTGGGTAAGGTGATCGCCGTGACGGATGAAGTGTTCCGTCAAGGTCATCAGATCGCTCGAAGGCAGACCATTGCGGCGATGCCATCCTTGCTTGATATGGCTGGTCAGCTGCGTAATCAGGCGGATGCGGACGGCCATCCATATAAATCGTGCGGTTTTGCTCGTAGGTGCTGATGTACTCCCGTAGCGCAACCACCTCCTGGGTTTGCGGATCGCGCTCTTCCCAGATACGAATGCGAAGCGGTCCGCGGTGAATGTAGCCGACGGTGTGAACCTGGCATTGGTGCTCTGGGAGGGAAAGGCGGTCGGGAGCCCAGCTCAGCGCCCACTGACGCGCGGCATCGCTGATAGGCAGGCCAAGATAATCGACCAAATCCGGGCCGGGGCCGCGCTCCGGTTGGTCTTCGTGCATCAAGGGACTCCAGTTACCGGAAAGATCGGCTTGACCGAAAATAGGCGCGCTTGCCAACGCGATCGGTAAGAAAAATCGAAGCACCATCGCAAGAGCCTTTCCGCAGTACAGCGCCTCGCTGCGGTCCGCTGACGTCGCTAATCATGATACGCCGTCCAACCCCAAAAATGGCCCGGCCACTGGATTTCCTCGTTGCGATGCCTCTTATCGCGGCCGCCGCGATCAATTCGGCGAAGGCCGTTCGGCGTGATCGACAAGCAGGACTTCGGTGGGCGCCTTTTTCGCCTCGAGCTTGAGACCAATTCGATCCAGGGCTTCCAGAACGAAATCCAAGCGATCGGCATATTGGCGCCCGGGCTCCGGGGTGAAATCGAGCTGGTAATCGAAGAAACCGCTGAGACCGGTCTTGTCGTCGACGGGCGCATCGATCTGGTTGGCGATGGTATTAACCAAGGTCGCCATAGGATGGCGCTGAAAGACGAGTTGGCCGCCTTGGTTTTGCTGCAGACCTGTCGCTTCCTCAGCCTTGGCGGACTGGAACTTTGGCCCGTTCTTTGCAACGACGAGGGAGTAGTGGGTGCGGTCGCGAGTCTCGTGGTGAACGGCTAGTTTGAAGCGATCGGCAAGCAGGCTTCGCAGCATCTGCCGGATCTGCTCTGGAGAAGCATCCGGACTAGCGGCCTTGGCGACAACATCGTATTGATCGGAATCGTACCAAGCTGGACCGCCGAGGACGTTCACACGCTGGGTGAGGTAGGCCTGCACGATGATCTGGCGGAGCGTGGCGCCGCCGATGCGAGCCGTGCCGTGATTCATGCGCAATGCTACAGCATGCGGACCGGGCGGCACTTCGACCGGCTTGACGGAAGCTACTTCAAATTCGGCGTCGCCGGAAGGCTGCTGGGCGGATACGCAAAGGATCGCCGAAAAGGCAATCAGCGCTGCGCGATGGGGCATGGCGGATCTCCATTCGTTCCGATGATCGCGCACGGGGAAACACCCGGTGAAGTCACCCACAATGCTGCCTTGAGATAGCCTTCGCTCCGGTACTTCTTTGCTGGCGTACTGAGGGGGCGGACTGGCGTAGATCAATCATTCCTCCGGCACCGGCGCGGCCACTCCGGCTTCTCCTCCGATCCCCGCGCGTTTGCGCGCCGAAAACATGGCGCCCCGAGCCTGTTTCTGGGGAGCGAATTTCAGCAATCCGATGGGCTTGGGAACATCGTCGTAAATGGCTTCGATCCCGCCTTTGAGAAAGTACGTCTCATGCCAGAAGCCCGTGCCGCCGGGGTCGCGCACAAAGCTCTGCCACCACTGCTGATGCGGCATGGAACGCGCCCAGGCCTCCAACGATTCGAAGTCCCGCCAGTATTGGCGCATGCCGGCGTGGACCGGAAATAACGAAAACAGCATGTTCTCATGCAGCAGTAAGCCGTCCGGCTTGGCGGCCACAGATTCGGAAATACGTGGAGCGAAGGAAAACAGCGTTTTCAGCCCTCGAAGCGAGTTGACCCGCATACCCAGATAGATCACCACAAGGTCGGGATACGGAGAGAGATCGACGGTTGCACGATTGACTGCCATTCCTACAGTTTCGCGCTTGCTTGGGCCTTCAGGGTGGTTAGCGACTCGCCACCTTTTCGAAACGATATACCGTGGGCTTCCGGGCCAAGGGAGACGATCAGGGCGACGGCGAGGAGCGCGACGGCGGCGAATCCTCCCATCGACAGGGCGTAAGAAAAATGTTCTCCAACCAGCGCTTCCAGATACGGAACGATTCCCGCGATGAGCATGCCGATCTGATAGGCGAACCCCGGGACGAAACCGCGGAGGTGCGCAGGCGTGAGCTCGTTCATGTGAGCGGGAATAATGCCCCACGCGCCCTGCACACAGAACTGCATCATAAAGGCGCTAGCCGCGAGCAACGCCGCTCCCGGCGCCCCGATCCACAGCGGGATCATCGCCACGCCGCCCAGCACCGCTCCGATCATCGCGCGCCGTCGTCCGAAACGATCGGAGCAATAACCGACGACTATTCCCCCGAAGGTCGCGCCCAGCATGGAAATGATAGTGACGATCGCCGCGTGCGTTTGTGAGAATTTCCGTTGCTGCAGGAGAAAAGTGGGGTAGAGATCCTGCGTGCCGTGAGAGATGAAGCCCATGGCCGCCAGCATCAGCACCAGATAGAGAAATCGCCGCCAGATCGGGGGCAGCGACTTTACGTAGGTGCGCCAATCGGTCCGATGCTCATGCCAAGCCTCGGATTCCTTCACCCGCGTCAGCACAAAAAAGGATATTAGCGCGGGCAATCCGCCGAGGAAGAACATAAAGCGCCAGGCGTTGGCTGGAAACGCGCTTTGCATTGCCGGGTACACGAAAAGAAAGGCCGTGGCCGCTAGTAGATTGCCGAGGCTGTAGCCTTGGTGAAGCATTCCGGAGATGAGTCCGCGCCATTTAGGCGAAATCGACTCCAGGGCCAGCGACGCGCTGACACCCCATTGGCCTCCCATGCCGATCCCGAATAGCATGCGAAGAATTAAGAAAATCTGGAACGTCGGAGCCAAGCCCGAAAGCGCCGATACGACGGCGTAAAAGACAATATTGATCGCCATGGGGAGCCGCCTGCCGTAACGGTCGGCCATCACGCCAAACAGCAGCGCGCCAACGGGCCGCATCGCGAGCGTGAGCGTAAGCGTGAGTGCAACCTCGGGGCGCGACTTACCGAAGGCTTTTCCGATATCGGCGATCAGAAAAGTCAATACAAAAAAGTCGAAGGCATCGAATGTCCAGCCCAGGAATCCCGCGAGAACCGCGTTGCGCTGATCGCGCCGCTGCATGCGGGCGGAGACATCGCGCGAAGGCTCTCTTAACGTCGCCAAGGCTGTAGTATACGCCAGCGGACCCGTACCGGGATGGCCGGTTGAGCCACCCGATGGAACGCGCTTCATTCCATATATCTCCGGTCGGGCCGCAAGCGCAGCGCCAGCGCCGCGCCAAGCAATAGCAGCGTGACCGAGCCTCCAAACGGAATCGTCCAACTGCCGGTGCGATCCACCAGGTATCCAAAGCTCGAAGGTGAAACTAAACCCGCGATGGCAAAACCGAAATTCATCATTCCGCTCGCGATGGCGGCATGGTTTGGCGCGATGTCCATCGGAACGGCCCAGATCGGCGCCACAATCAATTCCGCGAAAAAGAAGGCCAAGCTTAAGCAAATCGCGGCCACAGTCAAATTGTGAAACGCGATTACCGGCAACATGAAAACGAAAGCGCCGGTAAACCCTGTCACAATGACGCGGCGCCGCGCCACTACCCTGCTGCCGGTTTTGTGGAGCAGCCTGTCGCTCCAAATACCGCCGGCAGTGTCCCCTATCACGCCCGCCGATAGCACGCCGGCCGAAAACATCGCAGAAGCCTGCAAAGCCAGATGGTAATTCTCCAAAAAGAACGAGGGAATCCAACTCAAAAAGAGCCAGAGTGTCCAGCCGTAACAAAAATCGACTATCGTGACGGGCAGAATGAAACGCGCGAGCCTTAGCCATCGCACCGGCTTTCCCCGGCTTTCCGCCCGCGCGGGCAGCAGCGCTAAATCCGCATTGGTTATCGCGAAGTGCTTGCGCGGATCGTCCCGGAAATACCAGGCCCAGGCCGCAAGCCATACAAGAACCAGCGCTCCCAATATGGCGAAAGTCGTTCGCCACGCCACAACCAGCAGCAGCGCGGCGACCAGCGCGGGCGTCAATGCGTTTCCAATGCGCGCGAACGAATGAGTGATTCCTTGGGCAAACGCCCAGCGTGCCACCGGAGTCCAGCTGACCATAGCGCGCGTCGCCGCCGGGAAGGCCGCTCCTTCACCGATGCCCAAAATCGCGCGCAGCGCGAACAGCGATGCGAATCCTCCGGCCGCTCCCGTGAGAACCGTCGCGGCGGTCACGATTGCGCACGAAGCGATCAGAGTGCGGCGAGGTCCTAAGCGGTCGCCGACCCAGCCGCCGATCAGTTGAAAGGCCGCGTACGGAAGGGCGAACGCGGAAAACGCGAGCCCGAGCTGCGAATTGCTCAGCGCCAGGTCTGTTTTCATCAGCGGGGCGACGGTCGAGAGGCTCACCCGGACTACGAACAGAATCAAATACAACAGACAGAGCAGCCCGAGAACGATTCGGGGAGGCGTGGCTCGAAAGGCCCGGTTCACGCGCGGGGGCGCGCGTCGCCCTTGATTTGCGTGCGGTGCAACACCCTGCGGGATGCCGGATCAAAGCCATCGCGGCGATGCATGGCGCAGCGATTGTCCCACAGCACCAGATCGCCCGGGCGCCATTTGTGCCGCCATGTGAATTCGTCGCGCGTTGCATATTGCCACAGCTCATCGAGCAGCGCTTCAGACTCCGCCAGCGGCAAGCCCTGGATGTAGGCATTGCGGCGGCGGCCGAGAAATAACGCCCGTTTCCCTGTTTCGGGGTGCGCGACCACTAACGGATGATAAACGCCGGGTGACGCCACCGGATCATCAACGGCGGTTAATCCCTGGCGCACATAACCGCCG
>JAFAQY010000129.1 GCA_019261985.1 Bryobacterales bacterium
CGGCTAATCCTTGATCGGGTTGCTCGCCAGCAGAGCCCGTCTCCGCTTCACCGGCACGAGCAGATTAACATGCACTCCCGAATCCGCGGGGGCAAAGCGGACATTTCTACTTTGCCGGAAAGCGGACATTTCTATTTTGCCTTGACAGCCTCAAAAAAGGGCTTGACAACGATACGTCCATCATTAGAATAGGGATATTCAGTTTGTATGCTTGGCTGTGAACATTCGCGCACGGAATTCTTGATGCGCCGGGATGGGGTCGATTATATCCGCTGTTTGGACTGCGATCAGGTTTTCGAATCCGATGACCTGGAACAGGTCCCCGTCTACGACGATTTCGAGGAAGAAGGTCCTAAGCGCGAAAAAGCATCATAAACGCAACCGGCGCGGTAGGCCCACGCGCGTGCGGCGGTTGCGCTGTGAATTAGGCAGATGACTTGGACCAAGTCGTCTGCCTACATGGTGTGACTACCGGCGGTCGCGATCCTCATCGGACCTGCGAATCTCCGCCGACCGCACACGTCCGGAGTCGAAGTCCACAGAACAGGAAAACCGGTAGGGTTCCTCACGGTCGTACCCGAATCGGACATCGATCGTGCCGACGACCCACTCGTTCCTGCCGGGGTTATCGTCTACGTTGATGCGGCGGAAACGAATATCCGAAGTCCGGAACCGGTCCATGGCTTGTTGCCGAATCGCATCGCGGCAAACGTCAACCGCCTGATCGCTCGTGAAACGGCGAGACTCTCCTCGATATGGCGGAGGAGGCGGGGGCGGAGGCGGGTACGCACCACCCGGGTTTTCACGATTTGGGTATTCACGACCTGTATATCCACCACTCGGATTTCCACCGCTATTCCACGTGATGTCGAACGTGTATCCTTCCGACCCGCTCTGCGGATCCTCGATGCGCACAACGGCGGGACCGCCACCACGAGGGTCGCGAATGAGTTGTTGACTGCCGCGCCCATCAACGCCCTGGAACCGGAAGTTGACCGGGTCCGGGGGCATCGGAGAACTGCATTCGAACCGCCTCCATTGCGGCGGCGCGCCCGAGAGGTTCCTCAACATGGCATGGTCGCCGCGAATCTCAACCTCAACGGCGCCATCCACGACCACCTCAATTGTGCACTTCTGCCGGTCACCCGAGGGCCGGATATTCATGACGGCTCGGCGCTCGAAATCTTGTGCCGAAACGGCGCTGGCGATAGCCAAGAACAACGCTGCGGAAAAGAAATGTTTGTTCATATTCTTGCCCCTCCATAAGCAATTCAGCAGGCGTCTTGCCAAAATCAAGTCACTGATTTATCGTAAAATGCGCACGCTGCGCTGCGGTAAATTTTGGCTTTGGTGGAATGAATCGCCAGGTACATACGACTAGACTTTAGCTTGTGGCGTCGATGGGCAAGCTGAAGCTGGCCCTACAGGTCGTTGCGAAATATGACGCCGCCCTTCATGACGAACTTCACCCGCTCCGTCTCTGTAATGTCCATCAGCGGGTCTCCCTCGACTGCGATCAGATCGGCGTACTTACCCTTTTCTACGCTCCCGATCTGCTTGCCGAGCTCGAAATTCAGGCTTTCGGCCGCGGACGACGTCGCCATGCGCAGAGCCTGAGCGGGCGTGAGACCCCACTTCACGTAATAAGCGAATTGAAATGCCTGTACGCCGTGCCCCACCGTGTAAGCCCCGCTGCCGAAGACCTCGGTCACACCTTCCTTCACCAGCCGTTTGAAGCTCATCTCCGTCAGACGAAAGCGCGTGGTTTTTCCATTGGTCGCTTTCAGGTCGCGCGCCTCCAGATCGCCGATCAGGTCCCAAAGTGTCTGCATCACTGGCCTCATTTTGCCATCGGCCAAAGGCTGCTTGATCAACCGGATCGTTTCGTCGTCGAGGCCCGGCGCTCCCGTGACCCCGACAATTACGTGCATCGGAATATCTACGCCCGAGGCCAGGCAGTTCCGCAGACCTTCTCCCCCGTAGGCATGACAGGCAACCTTCAACCCTCGCCGGTGCGCTTCATCCACGATCGCCTGGTCCTCTTCGAGCGTCAGCGAAGGCACGTTGATCATCTTTCCGTCCGGCGTGAACGCGCCCGCGCCAGTAGGGTCGGGATAGCCGCCGCCTTCATAGTCCTCGGTGTCGTAAATCTTGATCCAATCCACGCCGTAATGCGAGTGTTCCCGAACGGCGGCGCGGGCGAGCCACGGCGAGTTCACGTTCCCGGTAAGCTGCCATACCGGCAACCCTGTACCGAAGCCGAATTGGCTTGGAGTGGATGGCGCGGGGTAATAAGAAACGCCGCGAGGATTGATCTGCGGTCCGGCAACTTGCAGCCGTGGACCGGGAATCAGTCCCTTATTGATTGCGTCGCGAAGCTCAACCGTGGCATAAGTCGATGCCGAGCCCATGTCTTGAAGTGTCGTGAAGCCCGCGTTCAAATCCTTGAGAGCGTAGTGAAGCCCAAGAAAAGCCGCGCGGCCGTCGTTCGGCTGTTGTTCCTGCATCAGGTGCACATGCCGGTCGATCAGACCGGGCAGCACTGTTGCTCCGCGAAGATCCAGCACGCGCGCGCCTTGCGGAATGTTCACGCGATCCGAAGGGCCGACTTCCAAAATGCGCTCGCCTTTAATCAGGATCAGTTGATCGGTGAGATTCGTCCCGGCTTTCGGATCGAAAAGACGCCCGGCGCGAATTGCCACTCCAGCCGGCGGCGGAGCTTCCATATGAAGCTGCGACATATCGAAGGACGGAGACTCAGGCCGCGTACCTTGCGCAAATGCAGCAGCGGCGATCGCGATGAACAAGAGTGTCTTCATGCGAATCCCACGTTAGCTCTTGCCGGCGCGCCTTTCAACTGGCGAAGCTATTGCTGCTGGGCTAACTGCCGCAAAAGTACGGCGGTGTGTTGGCGGACCTCAACCGGACCGCCGGCTCTGCCGCGCAGCCCGACGCCCATCGCGAAATCCACGGGCGTGCGGCCGTTCTTGTCTTTCATCTCCAGCTTCGCCCCGTGTGCCGCAAGCAGACGGACGATTTCATCCGACGCCTGCGCGGCGAAATGCAGCGCAGTTTGTCCGTTGTCATTCACTGCGTTCACGTCAACGCCATGCTCCAGGAGCACGCGGACGCCCTCAGCCATCTCGCTCTCGGTTGCGTAGTCTTTTGCGAACACACCCTGGCCGCGTCCATAGCCGGCCGCGAGCATCAGAGCGGTCGTGTGGTTCTTCTGAATAATCGACGCGTCGGCGCCGTTGGCGAGCAGCAGCCGCATTGCCGCCGCGTCGCCGTTTTTGGCTGCGCGCATCAGCGGGGTTGAACCGTCGGCCAGAGTGCCTTCACCGGGAGTGTGCGCTCGGTAGAGCGTAGCCGACTTTAACTGCGCATTCGGATTGGCCCCATGCGTCCGCAGTAGCTTAATCAAATCCACCGCGCTTAGCTTATTCGCAAACGTTCTTCCTGGCCGGCCGTAGACCTCGCCTAAAGTATTCATATCGACAGCGGCGTAAAGCGCAGCCATACCCGCGCTATCGGCGATATTAGGATCGGCCCCGCTCTCAACCAGCAGAGCCGCCGTATCGAAGTGCCCATTGATAATTGCGAATACCAGCGCGGTAGTTCCATCGGGATCCGTGATATTAAGATCGGCATGAGAGGCGACCAGTGTCTTCGCCGTTTCCGTCGAGCCCTGCCGGGCCGCGTACATCAACGCGGTCCAGCTTCCGTGCGGCAGGATTGTGGTGACGCCTTCGAGGCCGAAGCGGTCCTTGGAGTACTCGAGGGCCTTCGATCGCGTGTTGACGGTCGCCCCGAACTCGACCAGCATCGCCGCGGCCGCCGAATGGTTTTCCGCAGCCGCCCACATCAGAGCCGTTTCGCCATACTGGCTTTCCGCCGCATTCGGATCGGCGCCGCGCGCCAGCAACGATTTCACGATTTCGGCGTTTCCGGTGCGCGCGGCCGTCATCAGAATCGTCTGGCCGCCGGGCAGGCTCGCCTTCGCATCCGCGCCTGCTTTAAGCAGGAGGTCCGCGATAACGGGATTCGCGTTCTCGACTGCAAGAGCCAGAGGCGTGATCCCGTACCGGTTCGCTGCATTCACGTGGGCGCCGTTTTTCAAAAGCGCCTGAACCTGTTTGAGGTCGTCGGAGCGGACGGCCCAGTGCAGCGGAGTAGTACCGTCGGGGTCTGCGTAAGCCCCAATAATCAATAACGCAATCAAAGTGGGGCAGGTTGCCAACCTGCAGCGGGTTGCCAACCCGCTAGGTGGACTTTTCACACGCCCCGCCAGGCGGCTGAGCAAGCCGCCGCGGGATAGCATCCCGGTTGTAGCTTTAAAACAGCCCATCAACGGTTCCGGTGCTATCGCCAAAACTTTCCTGCGGATTGCCGAACTTCGCCGCAACCGCCATCCAAAGATTCCCAACCGGAGTCCGCGTCGCGACTTGCACGTGACGATGGCCCCGCCCGATGCCGCCGCCGGTGGCAACCACCGGCAGCGGATCGCTCGCATGTGCATTCGAATCGCCCATGCCGGCTCCGTAAAAGATCAACGAATGATCGAGCAGCGAGCCATCGCCGTCGGGAGTATTTCGCAGCTTCTCCAGAAATTTTGAGAACATACCAACGTAATAGGTGTTGATTTTCACCACTTGCGCCATCTTCTCGCGATTGTTCTGGTGGTGCGAGACCGAGTGGTGCTGCTCGGTAACGCCGATCTCGGGATAAGTCCGCTGGCTAAGCTCGCGCGACATCATGAACGTGAACACGCGCGTCACATCGGACTGGTAAGCCGCCGCGATAAGGTCGAACATCAGCGCGACGTGGTCCTGAAAAGCATCCGGAACACCCACGGGCGCATCCAGCGTCAACGACTCGCGGCTGTGCGCCTCGGCGCGTTGAATGCGCCGCTCGATCTCGCGAACGTTATCGAGGTAATCGCCAAGGCGCGCCCGGTCGCGCGCGTCCAATCCTTTTTCCAAACCGCGCGTCTCGGCGGTGATGGAGTCGAGAATGCTTCCGGCCGCCCGCGTACGCGCGGACCGTTGCGCGGCCGTTCCCGCCTCGCCGAAGAGGCGCTCGAAAACGGCGCGCGGATTGGTTTCCATCGGCAGCGGTGTATTCGGCGCGCTCCAGGAGATCGTGTTCATATAGGCGCAGCTAAACCCCGGCGAGCATGCGCCCACATATCCCGTGAAATCCTCCGTCGCGACCTCAAGCGAGGGCAGGGGAGTGTCCTGCCCGATCTTTTCCGCCACAATCTGATCGATGGTTGTGTGCGCATACACGTCCTCGGCTTCCGTCCGCTTCGGCCACACGCCAGTGAGAAAGCCGGCGGCGCTCACAGCGTGATCGCCAACTTGGCTGCCCGGGTGCGAGCGCGTGAGATTGGTGAGCACCGCTAGCGAATCCTTGAACGGCTCAAGCGGTTTTAGAATGGGCGTGAACTCAAACCCCTCGCCGGTGGTTTTGGGAGTAAACTCCTGCATAACCGCGCCGTTCGGGAAGTAAATTGCCCCGAACCGCATCCGGGGCATTGCGGCTGCTTTCGCCATGGGAGTAAGCGCGGGCACCATCGCATCGAGAAACGGCAGCGCGACCGCAGCCCCCATGCCTCGCAGCACAGTCCGCCGCGGCAACGCCTTCTTACCGACGAACATGCATCAGCCTCCAGGATCAATTATGAGCGGTTGTGGCGCAGGTTGCCAGTGTGTGACGCACGGGACCTGCGGCGCACCAAAATACAGTGCCTGCCATTTTCCTTTCAACGAAATCCCGTGGCCTCGCGTATTCTCTTGTGTAGTGACGACAGCCGGAGAACTTACACTGGCCACCCTGCCCGGTGAACGCGACGCGAAGCACGTTTTCGAAGAACTGGTGGCTGCTCATCAGGGCCTGGTGCTTCGGACGGCGTACCGGCTTCTCGGGCGTATGGAAGACGCGCAGGACGCAGCGCAAGAGGTTTTCTTGAGGCTCTACCGCAACCTGCGCCGGATTGAGGGCGACCCACGGTCGTGGCTTTACCGCGTCACCGTGAACGTGTGCCGCGATCATCACCGGAGACGAAAGCATACGGGCCAACTGGATCTTCACCTCGCCGATCCCGCGATCAGCCCCGAAACGGCCGCGTCCTTGGATGAACGCAAACGGCTACTGATGCAAGGGCTGCAAACCTTGCCCGAGCGCGAGCGGGCCGCTGTGGTGCTCCGCGATATCGAAGGGTTGTCCACCGCCGAAACAGCTGGAATCCTCGGAGTGGAAGAAGTGACCGTGCGCAGCCATATTTCCGGGGCTCGCGTCAAGCTGGCGAAGTACATGAGGAAACACCGATGACCTGCCGGGAATGCGAACTTGTATTAGCGGGAGAGGACCTCAGCGCCGAGGCCGAAGAACACTTGTATTCCTGCGCAGATTGTCAGGCTCTCGCGTTCGAGATTCGAGAAAACGCCGCCGCGCTTGCCTCCATGCGGGATGAATTGAGTTGGACAAGCTTAAGCTTGTCCTACCGGCGCCGTCGCTCTGCCGTATGGGTGGCCGCGGCGGCGGCTGCCGTCCTGCTGCTTGCCCTCGCTTCCGTTTGGCCGCGCAAAGCCCCCCGGGTCCCGCCACCGCCCCAAGCGCAAATCGCGATTGCCGCCCCCGTGGAGCCGAGTGCAGCACCGGCGCCGAAACCGCGCCGCCGAAAACCAGCTCCGGCGCCAGCACATGAAGAACAACTTATGGTGAAAATGCTCACGCCCGACCCCGATGTAGTGGTGTATTGGATTGTCGAATCGAAGGAGAGATCCGAATGAAGAACCTTCTTAAGATGACGATCGTGCTGTGCGGTGCGGCGCTGGCGTCCGCACAGGATGCTGCACCCAAGAATACGCAGGCGCTGATCGATGTGAAATACGCAGACGTGAACCGTCTCGCCGCTTTGCTCGGCCCGATATACGGAGGCAACGTCAGGGCGGATCCGACTCTGCACGTGATCGCCGTCAGCGGCAATCCCGATCTCGTGAATGCAGTGACGGCGGCGATTAAGAAGCTCGACGTCCCTCCTCCGCAGCAACCCGACGTCGAGTTAACCGTCTACCTGATTTCGGGTTTAACCCAAGGTCAAGGTGCGGATGAGGTGCCTCAAGATCTCGCATCCACGATCAAACAGCTACACGGCCTCTTTTCATATAAAATGTATAAGCTGGCCGATACGGTCGTCCTGCGTGGACGCGCGGTCCCGCGCGGCGAAGTTCCGTTCGGAAATCAGCGCACTGACGCAACCGGCGTTCTCCCTGGCCCTGGCGACCTTCATTACTATTTCAGCTACAACACCCTCAACATTACACCGGATAATCCGAGAACGGTACACGTCAACAACTTGACCTTCAGGATCTCGGGGCGGCGAAGAGTGACGACTCTCGAAAAGAATCTCACGACAACTAGCGAAGTCACCGACAACCCGGCCAGCATCTCCACCGATCTGGACCTCCGCGAAGGCCAGAAGACCGTCGTCGGCAAATCCAGCGTCAATGCCGCCGGCGACGCCTTGATTTTAGTGATCGTTCCTAAAGTTACCGAGTAACGGAGCTTTTTCGGAACTCGAAAATTTCAAACGTAGGCCGTTGCTTGCTGTCCACGATGGCCGCGACGCGCTGCTCTTTAAAGCCGTCCGCGCGCGCCCGCTGTTCCAGCCTCGAGCGAATTTCCGGGAGGAAGGTGAACTCCGGCGTGTGAGAAACGAATACCGTATCTACATCCGGCGCCGGATCTTTTTCGTAATACACTGGCAGCCTCCCCTCGGAGAGCAGATTCAGCGTTTCGATGATCCCCCAATCGGCCATCAAGATCCGCTCGGATTTCGATTGTTCCAGGTAATGCTCCAGCGGACCAATGGCATCGGTCCAGCGAATCGCCGGCCCGTTGTGGCGCAGATCCGCATAGTACTGCCGGGTGACGGCCAGGTTTAGAAGACACAGCACGGCCGTCAAAGCCGCACTCCACCGCGCAGGCAACTCCGCCAATGCGATCGCGATCACCATCAAGTGAAAAGGCCAGAGCAGGATTGTGTGCTGCACGGCTGCTCCCGCCCCGGATGTCGACGCCATAAAAAGCCATGTGACGAGGCATACCACGAGAGCAAATAGCATTCGCCGAGCCGCTTTGCGCCGCCAGGTCACGACCGCGTAAAGGGCGGATATGGCTAATGCAGGAAGAATCAGATTGCTTCGCACTCCGCCGCCCACACCCGCGGAGGTCATGAAGCCGAACAACGCGGAGCCGTCAATTGTACGCAACAGGATGTCCGCCTTTGCCAAAACGGGTTCACGCGCGACGCTCGCATTCGCGCGCAGGGTTTCCAGCGGGCGCGCGAAGTTGTAAATCAACAGAGGAAGAGCGCCGAGGACAAAACAAACCGTCGCTATTGCAACATTCCGCCAGTTGCAGTGCCGGAACGCATAGCGCGGCAACAGCATCAACGCGCCCGCCGCCAGCCCGGCGAGCACCCATCCGAACACGGCCTTATCCCAGAGCGCGAGCCCAAACAGAAAAAAAGCGCACGCCAGAGCCCACGCCTCGCCTTTCCGATCAAAACGGAGCAACAGCAAAATCGCCGCGAGCTTAAACACAAACTGCAGCGCCACGAAACCGAAATCCGTCGTTTCCACCAGCAAAAAACAGGAGTCGGTTGCCAGCAGCAGAGTACCGATCCACGCTGCCGCGCGGCCGGCCACGCGATCCAGCACCGCGAAGAACAACCACAGCGTAGCCACCCCCGCGAGTATCGCGGGCACGCGAAGCGAAACAGGGCCGGGCCGCCACACCGCGAAGTACGGATTCAGAAACCAGGTCTTCAGCGCGCCGAGGTAGCTGATGAGCATCACCGGCACTTCGTACGCGCCGAACTTCCACGAGTACCAGGGCGCCCCGTGATCGTAGATGCCGTTGGCAATCATCGCCTCGTCAGCCTCGATCCCCAGCCCCCGCGCGAACAAAAGGGCGGAGGCAATAAACGCCATCGAAACCAAGATCAACGCAGCCCCGTGAAGCCACCGCGGCATCTTTCGCTATACTAAACGGTTTACAGTGAGCGCGCGGGGCGCGGCGGCCTTCCATTCCTTCCCAAACACGCTGATGCCGTCGTCCATTGTGCGCGTTTTAAGGCAAATTTTGGCTCAAAGCGACTCCACCCTGTCGATCCTGATCCCTCTTTACAATGAGGAGGAGTTTATCGGCACACTGCTTGAGCGCGTGCTCTCGGCCCCGCTTCCCGATCATCTGAGCCGCGAGGTTATTGTTGCCGACGACGGCTCGACCGACGGCTCCGACAAAGTAGTCGAACAATTCGCTGCGCGCTATCCCGGCATCGTTCGCCTGTTCCGGCACGATCGCAACCGGGGCAAAGGCGCGGCGATTCGAACCGCCATAGAAAACGCGCGAGGCGAGTTTTGCCTGATTCAGGATGCCGATCTGGAGTACGATCCGCGGGAATATCCGGCGCTCTTGAAGCCGCTGCTCGAAGGCAAAGCCGATGCGGTCTACGGGTCGCGCTTCATGATCGTGGCCGACCGGCGGGTGATGTACTACTGGCATTCGGTCGCGAACAAAATCCTGACGGAGATGTGCAACCTTGTCGCTGATCTTAACGTGACGGATATGGGCACGGGTTACAAGGCGTTCCGCACGGCCGTGCTGAAAGAAACTCCGATTTATTCAAACGGCTTCGGCTTTGAGCCGGAGATTACGATTAAGCTTGGCCGGCGCGGAGCGCGTGTTTACGAGGTGCCCGTGAGCTATAACGGGCGGACTTACGAAGAAGGCAAGAAGATCCGCTTCCGCGACGCGATGAAAATCGTCCTGTCGATTGCCCGGTTCGCGCGCACGGGCGATCTATACAAAGATCCGGGCGCAAAAACGCTGCATGCGTTGTCGGCCGCGCCGCGCTTTAACCGTTGGATGGCCGAAACGATTCGCCCTTATGTCGGTCAGCGCGTACTCGAGATCGGCGCTGGAATTGGAAATCTGTCGCGCGCGCTGCTGCCCGGGCGCAAACGCTATGTCGCCACCGACATTAATCCCGAGCATCTGGCGCGCCTGGGCGCGCGCTTTCATCACCGGTTGAATCTGGAATCGCATTTCTGCGATCTTCAGCAACCGGAGGATTTCGCGCCCTTCGCGAATTCGATGGATACGGTGATCTGCCTGAATGTGCTGGAGCACGTGAAAGACGACCCGCTCGGTTTGCAGAACATCTATTCGGTGCTGGACCATGGCGGCCACGCGATTGTGCTTGTTCCTGAGGGCATGAGCGTGTACGGAACCATTGACGTCGCGCTGGGTCATTACAGGCGGTATTCGGAAGAAGAATTGAAAAAGAAAATGGAAGCCGCCGGATTCGAGGTTGAGCGCATTGTGCGATTCAACCGGGTTTCTCGGTTCCCCTGGTTTGTCAGCGGACGGATTCTGAAGCGGACAAGCCTGGATTGGAATCAGATGCAGTTGTACGATCGCATGGTTTGGCTATGGCGGCGGATAGATCCGTATTTGCCGTGGCGGCCGACGTCGATCATCGGCATCGCGCGCAAGCCGTAGTAGGACAAGCTTCAGCTTGTCCATTCACAAAAAGACAAGCTTCATCTTGTCCACTCACAAAAAAGGACAAGCTGAAGCTTGTCCACTCACAAATAGGACAAGCCGAAGCTTGTCCTATTGTGCTCTCAGCCGTTTCACATTCTCCACATACAAATCGCAAAAGGGCCTTCGCAGGCCCTCTCTCGCGATCGGCCCGTTATCCGTGAACTCGATGTATCCCCGCGCCGCGGCATCGAATCTCGGCCACTGAGGCAGATCGCCCCCGTTCGGATTTGCTGTCTTCGCAAAATTTGTCCAGTACTGCTGAATTGCCGACGAAAGCTCATGGTCGATATCCGCGTAAGCGGAGCCTCCTCTGCCCGCGCTGAGGGCGCCGAACACATATGGCACTTCGGCGCCGTGGACTGCTCCCGCCGGTTCCCTTCCCGGCGCGGCCCGGTCGAATTGGTATTCATATCCGACGTTTCCGGCTCCCGCGTGCCAAATCAGCTGCGCGACTACGGGGCAACGGTACATCGTATCCACTACCCACTGCGTAGCGGTTTCACCATACAAAGGGTCGGCCGGGGAATTGCCATTCACGTTATAGAGCGAAACCGTGCCCTGGGCTAAAGGTCCATACATGGCTTGCATTGCCTTCGTGAGATCTTCAGCGCTCGTCCGGGGAGGCGTCCTCTCTCGCGAATTGTTGCCGATCAACAAAGGCAGATGCTGGTGCTGGCCTGACGCAAACACCTCGGCCGGCGATTTCGGAAACACCCATCCATCGACGATCACGCCGTTGGCCGGACCGATTGCCATTTGCGGCATCGCCGCGATCTTCAAGATTTCCGGCGCCGGAACATTGCGCAAGAAATTGAGCGCGCCATCGGTGGGCGCGTTCAAGCGCGCGGCTATTTCGATCCCCTTCTTTTCCGCCTCGCTCAGACCGGCTGCATCGGAGTAAGTAACGGGCCCGGCTTTCACCGCCATCGAGGGCGCGAGTGCCGTCATTCCCATCGTGCCGGCATCGGGATTCCTGGTAACCGTTCCACTTTCGGCGATGACTTTATGAAAAAGCCCTTTCGCGAGCGGCGAGGTCATCAGAACATTCGCGTCCACCGCCCCCGCCGACTGCCCGAATATCGTGACATTCGCCGGATCGCCGCCGAATTTTGCGATGTTGTCGCGAACCCACTTCAGCGCCGCGATTTGATCCATCAGACCATAATTGCCCGACGCGCGATGCGCCGATTCGCGCGTCAGCTCGGGATGAGCGAAGAAGCCGAACAGCGTGAGCCGGTAGTTCGCGCTGACGACTACGACCCCGCGCCGAGCCAAGCTCTCGCCATCGAACCCTGGGTTCGAAGAGGATCCACCGAAATTGCCTCCGCCATGGATCCAGAACATCACCGGGCGGCGCGATTTCGCCGGCCATTCCGGACTCCAGACATTCAGGAAGAGGCAATCTTCCTTGCTGTTCTCAAGCATTCGTCCGCCCGAATTCTGCGCGCACGGAGATCCAAAAGCGGTCGCGTCGCGGACACCATTCCACGTCTTTACGGGAGCGGGCGGCTTCCATCGCAAATCGCCGAGGGGAGCATCCGCGTACGGAACCCCTTTGAAGACCGCGCCGCCTTTATCCAACGTGACGCCCCGAATTTTACCGCCTGTGATAGTCACGATCGGCTCGGCGCCGGCTCCGCTGGCAAAAACAGCGCCGAAGACGATCAGTGAGACGAGCGAGTGGTGCATCGGTTCGATCCTCCGCCCGATGATTCTACAAGGTCGGTGAGCAGGATGCTATCCGCGCTATCCGGCGCGCGATTGTTAATCGCGCTGTTCGGCGCTGGTGGAAACGTCGCCAGGCGGGTTGGCAACCCGCCGCAGGTTGGCAACCTGCCCCACGTACAATGTCAGTTTGGCGCGGCTCTTCATCAGGATAACCATATGCCTTGCGGCCGTCGCAGCGTTGACATTCGCGGCTTATAAGGTACTGGCGGTCAACGCGACCACGGCCGGATTCGGGTATCTCCTGGTAGTGCTCGTGATAGCGAGCACCTGGGGCTTTGTCGAAGCGGCTGCCGCGTCGGTTTTTGCCACCCTCACTTTAAATTTCTTCTTCTTCGAACCGCTCCTCACCTTGACTATCCAGGACCCTAAGAACTGGGTTGCGCTCTTCACGTTTCTCGCCACGGCGCTGATTGCCAGCAGGCTGTCCGATAAGGCCAAGCGGACCACCGAAGAGGCCATGGAGCGCCAGCGCGATGTGGAGCGGCTCTATACCTTCAGTCGTTCCATCCTCCTGATCGACGCGACGGCTTCTTTTCCCAGGGACCTGGCACAAAAAGTCGCGGAGACATTCGGCTTGGCAGCCGTCGTACTGTACGATCGCCGCCGGGACGAGTTCTATCGCGCGGGTCCTTTCGAATTCGATGGCATGGATCACCAGTTGCGGGAATCCGCATTGAGCGGAACCTCTTTTTCAGACCCCGAGAAGAACCGTGTGATCACCGCCATTCGGCTGGGCTCGGAGCCGATTGCGAGCCTCGCCATCCAGGGTCCGCAAATGCCCGATTCAGTCTTGCAGGGCATAGGCAATCTGGTAGCGATCGGCATGGAGCGCGCACGCGCGCAGAATCTTGCTCATCAGGTGGAAGCCGGCCGCCAAAGCGAGCAGCTACGGACAGCGCTAATCGACGCCATGGCGCACGAATTCAAGACTCCGCTTACCTCGATCCGCGCCGCAACAACGGCGTTGCTTGACGATCCACCCCAGCCGCCGGACAGCAGAATGCAGCTTATTAAAATTGCGGACGAAGAAGCGCGGCGGCTGGCCGAGCTTATCGATGATTCCGTTGAGATAGCACGGGTCGATTCCGGCCAGATTCACGTCCGGGCTGAGGCGTCCAATATCGAAGACGTGGTCAGGGACGTGGTGGACTCAATGCGCGACGAAATCGAGAATCGTCCGGTAGAAGTGCGGTATCCGCAGAAGGTCCCCGACGTTGATCTGGATCGCCGTTTGGTGAAGCTGGCCCTCAAGCAGCTCGTCGATAATGCCCTAAAGTACTCTCCCCCAAGTACACCGGTCAAAATTGAGGTGCGCGATTTGGATAGCGGCGTAGAGGTGGATGTGAGTAATGGCGGCGACGGAATACCGGCCGCGGAACAGGCTCGGATCTTCGACCGCTTTTACCGCAGCCCTTCGGTGCAGCATCGTATTCCCGGCTCCGGGCTTGGGCTTAGCATCGCGCACCGTATCGCCCAGGCTCACCATGGAGATTTGACGGTGACCAGCAGCCCCGGCGATACTACCTTCCGCATGATTTTTCCTCTCAGCCCGAATGGAGCGCTCTGGAAGGGAGCGACGGAGTGAGCGCGGGACGAATTCTGGTCGTCGATGACGAACCGCAAATCCGGCGTATTATGCGCACAACGTTGACCACCGCCGGCTACGAGATCGACGACGCCAAAACCGGCGAGGAGGCACTGGAAAAGCTGCGGAACTTCCGTCCGGATCTTGTCCTGCTCGACATAAATATGCCGGGGATGGGGGGGCTTGCCGCTTGCCGGGCCATACGCGCGGACACGAATGTCGCGATTGTGATGCTATCGGTTCGCAACGCCGAAGCCGACAAGGTTGAGGCGCTGGACGCCGGAGCGGACGATTTCGTGACGAAACCGTTCAGCACTCCAGAGCTGCTGGCGCGCATCCGCGCCGCGCTACGGCGCGTGCCCGCTCTTCAGTCCTCGCCGGCGAAGGTCCGCGTGGGCACGCTGGAGATCGATTTCGCGGCCAGGAGTGTGACACATGAAACCTCAACGGCTCACCTGACACCCAAGGAGTTGGATCTGTTGCGATATCTCACGCAGCACGCCAACGAGGCTGTGTCGCACCGCGAATTACTGCAAGCCGTTTGGGGACCCGATTACGGCGATCAAGTGGACTACCTTCGTGTGTTTATCAAAAACCTTCGCAAGAAGATCGAGGCGAACCCGGAAAGTCCGGAGTACATTACGACGGAGCCGTGGGTGGGCTATAGGTTCAACGGTGTGATTGAGGCGGTGTAAGCGGATGCTGCCCGAGGGAAAGCAATACACCCATATCAGAATGTATGGTAGTATGGGTGCGTGAAGACGACGGTAGACATAGCGGATTCGCTTCTTGAGGAAGCCAAAGCTTATGCGGCTTCGCGGCACGTCCCGCTCAAGCAGGTTATCGAAGAGGGATTGCGGGCGGTAACGGAGCGAAAAAGTACCAGTAAACCCTTCAAGCTTCGAGACGCCTCAGTCGGAGGGCGCGGCCTGCAACGCAAGATGTCTTGGGACGAAATTCGGGGAATGATTTATCACGGGCGCGGCGAGTGATCGGGGTCGATACGAACATCCTCATCTATGCCCATCGGCGCGATTCCGAATGGCATCAACGAGCGGCCAGGGCGCTCGAAGGACTGGCCGAAAATCCTGCTCCGTGGGCAATCCCTTGGCCGTGCGTCCATGAATTTCTTTCAATCGTGACGCACCCGCGGATCTATGCACCTCCTAGCCCAGGTGCGAAGGCGATCGAGCAAGTCGAAACCTGGATGGAATCGCCCTCGCTAGTGTTAATCGGCGAGTTGAAGGGCCATTGGGATGAGCTGAAAAAAACCATTACAGGGGGGAAAATTACCGGCGGGATGGTGCACGATGCCCGTGTTGCCGCTATTTGTATCGAGCATGGCGTGCGTGAACTTTGGAGCGCTGACCGCGATTTTAGCCGCTTCGGTCGAATTACGGTTCGTAATCCGCTGACCAAATAGAACTCACGCCAGCGGCAGCGTAACCGTAAACGCCGAGCCCTTTCCTAACTGGCTGGTCGCAGACACACTGCCGTGCATCCGCTCGACGATGTGTTTCACGATCGAAAGCCCGAGCCCGGTACCCCCGACCTCCCGCGAGCGGCCTTTGTCCACGCGATAAAACCGCTCGAAGATGCGAGGCAGATCGTTCGACGGAATTCCGACGCCCGTATCGGAGATGACGATCCGGACTTCCGTCCCGTTCCGCAGGCTCTCCGCTCGCACGCTACCGCCGGGACGGTTGAATTTCACAGCGTTCGCCAGCAGATTTACAAGCGCCTGCTCCAGTCGATAGCGCGATCCGGACACGGTTACGTTTTCGAAATTGCCACGTTCAATGGAAACGCCGCGCCGTGATGCCTCCGCGGCCACGGTCGACAAAGCGCTCTCGAGAGCGTCCGCAACCGGGATCGGTTCGATATCCTTGGGCGCGCCGGTTTGAAGCTCCGACAGGGTCAGAAGGTCGGCGGCAATGTTGCTTAGGCGGATTGCGTTCGAGTTGATAATCTCCAAAAAGCGGCGATTATGTTGCGGATCCTCCAGTGCGCCATCCAATAGAGTCTCGGCATACCCGGAAATCGCGGCAAGAGGCGTGCGGAATTCGTGGGAAACATTGGCGACGAAGTCGTTTCGGATGCGCTCCAGGCGCTCCAGATCCGTGATATCGTGCAGGATCGCGATTGCGCCGGGCTTATCGCCCGGTTTGTTGCCCGTAATCAGGGGCGCAGCTTGCAGCTCGAAGGAGCGGCCGCTCGAAGAAACCGGGATGTGCAAGTTCCGTTTGGCCGGCTCGCCGGTCCGGATCACGTCTGCCAGAGTTTCTTGAAGGGCGACGTCTCGGACCAATTCCATTAGAGGTGTACCCACCCCTGGCATTCGGGTTCCGGCGAGGCGAGCCAGAGCTTGATTACAAAACGTGACGCGCAGTTGGTCATCGACCGCCAGTACGCCTTCGACCATTGACGATAGGATCGCTTCGCGGCGCGCCGATTCCAGCTTGGCTCGCTCCACCAGCGTTCGCGTTTGTCCAGCCATCCGCAGCAAGGAGCGGTCCAGCGCTTCCAGTTGGTCTAAGGATCCCGCGCGGACCGGCTCATCGCCCGCTTGAAGGAGGCTTTCGGCAAATTCGCGCATGCGCGCGATCTTGCGGTCCACTCCCCGGGCCAGCAGCGTCGCCATCAATGAAGCGCTAACGACTCCGGCGAGAATTGGCGAAAGCCAAGCACCTGCCGATGCCGGATGAAGACCGATGGCCGCCACCAGTCCGGCTGCCACGGCCAGCAGGGAACACCAAAATAGCCGTTGAAAGATCGCGCTACGAATCTTGGGCGCCACTGAGTGCTTTCCACGCCCATCCTAACATTGGGGTAACCACCGCGTCCGCCTTTCTGCATGATTCAACAGAAGTTAGTCTGATTGTAATTTAATTGTAATGAATACTCGGTTACTCTGAGTTTAGGTATGAAAAAAATCGCTGTAATCGAGGACGATGCCGATCTGTACTCCCTGCTTCAGTACAACCTGGAGAAGGAAGGCTTTACGATGGTCGGATCCAAAACCGGAAAGGGCGCGCTGGAGCTGTGCCGCCGCGAGCGCCCGGACCTGATCATTCTCGACATCATGCTGCCGGATTCCGATGGATTGGAGATCTGCAAGGGCATCCGCGGGAACTCGGATCTGGCGCATATCCCAGTGATTTTTCTTACGGCGCGCGCATCGGAAACGGACCGCATCGTGGGACTGGAACTCGGGGCGAATGACTACATCGTGAAACCGTTTTTTGTCCGCGAGTTGATCGCGCGCATCAAAATCCACTTCCGCGGGCAGCAGCAGCCGGCCACCAAGCTCCTGAAGGCCGGCGAGCTGGAGCTTGACCGTACGCGATGCCAGGTGCGTATGGAAGGCCGCGAGCTTGCGCTTACCGCGACCGAATTCCGTCTGCTGGAATTTCTGATGAGCCGCCCTCGCGTGGTCTTCAGCCGCGAGCAGTTGCTGGACGCAGTTTGGGGCCATGATCGCGCAGTGACCGACAGAACCGTCGATGTCTATATTCTCCGCTTGCGGCAGAAGATCGAGGGCGATTCGGGCCTTTCCTTCATCCGTAGCGTGCGCGGGTTCGGTTACAGTTTCAACCTGGAGCTCGCGGTAACAGCACAGTAGCCCAGCTTCAGCTTGCCGCTTATGACATGCTGAACTATGGACCACCTTCGGACTTGCCTGCGTGATCGCATCCTGATCCTCGATGGAGCCATGGGGACCATGCTCCAGGCGCGCAAGCCTACCGCCACGGATTTTGGCGGCCCTCGTTTTGAGAACTGCAACGAGCAGCTTTGCCGGACCCACCCTGAGTGGATCCTCGAAATTCATCGCGCGTACCTTGCTGCCGGCGCGGACATTCTAAAGACGAATAGTTTTCAAGGCTCGCCGATTGTGCTTGCGGAATTCGGGCTCGCCGAGCAGGCGCACGAACTGAACGTGCTCGCGGCCAAGCTCGCGCGGCAGGCCGCGGACGAATTTTCGGCGGAAGCCAAGCCGCGATTTGTTGCCGGGTCGATCGGTCCGACCACGAAATCGCTCACCCTCCGGGGCGACGTTACCTTCGATCAATTGAGCGATAGTTACTACGTGCAATCGAAAGGACTGATCGACGGCGGCGTGGACCTGCTGCTGATTGAAACAGTCTTCGATACACGCAACGCGAAGGCGGCGCTTCTGGCGGTTGAACGGCTGGAACGCGAAACCGGCAGTCGCATTTCGATTATGGTTTCGGGAACCATCGAGCGGTGGGGAGCTATGCTCGCCGGCCAACCGGTCGACGCATTCTATTCGTCGCTGTCCCATCTTGATTTGCTGGCTATCGGTCTCAACTGCGCGACCGGGCCGGACCTGATGACGGATCACATCCGCACGCTATCGCAAATGGCGGCGGTTCCGGTTTCCTGTCATCCAAACGCTGGGCTCCCGAACGAGGAAGACAAGTATCTGGAGACGCCGGAGTCGCTTGCCGCGCAATTAGGAAAGTTTGTAAATCAGGGCTGGCTGAACATGGTTGGCGGCTGCTGCGGAACCACCCCCGCTCACATTCAGGCGATAGCGAAGATGGCTGAGGGCAAGACTCCGCGGGAAATCCCGCCCCAGCGTCACCGCGCCTACTATTCAGGCGTGGAGATGATCGAAGCCGATGAGTCCGCAAGACCGCTGATCGTCGGCGAGCGCACCAATGTAATCGGCTCGCGGCTGTTCAAGAATTTGATCGCGGAAGAGAAGTGGGAAGAGGCTAGCGAAATCGCGCGGCGGCAAGTGAAAAACGGCGCGCATGTTGTGGATGTCTGTTTGCAATCCTCCGATCGCGAGGAGTCCCGCGATATCGATCCCTTCTACTCGAAGCTGATCCCGAAGATCAAGGCGCCGGTCATGATCGATACCACCGATGCCGCGAATGTAGAGCGCGCGCTCAAATGGTGCCAGGGCAAGAGCCTGATCAATTCGATCAATCTCGAAGACGGTGAAGAGAAATTCGAGCGTGTCTGCCCTCTCGCGCGCTCGTACGGCGCGGCCATTATCGCGGGCACGATTGATGAAGATCCGGTACAGGCGCAGGCGTTCACTCGTGAACGGAAGCTGGCGGTCGCGCAGCGGTCCACCGATCTGCTCACGAACAAATACGGAATCGCGGCGGAGGACATCGTCATCGATACGCTTGTTTTTCCCTGCGCTACGGGCGACGAAAACTATATCGGCGGCGCCGTGGAAACCATCGAGGCGATCCGGCTGATTAAGGCGCGGATTGCATACGTCAAAACGGTCCTCGGCGTCTCGAATATCAGCTTCGGCCTGCCCGCGTCCGCGCGGGAAATCGTGAATTCGGTATTCCTTTATCATGCGACGAAAGCGGGATTGGACCTGGCCATCGTAAATGCCGAAAAGCTGGAGCGTTTTCCGTCGATCCCTGAACAAGAACGGAAACTCGCGGAGAATCTTTTGTTCAATGCTCCCGTGGGCGGCGAACCTTCGGATTGGCGTGAGCAGACGCGCGAGCAAAAAATTGCGATCAATCAGTTTCACATCGCGGCGATCAGCGAACATTTCCGCGGCGCTTCGCTGAAGCGCAAGAGCGCGGCGGAACTGCCCCTGGATCAGCGGCTGGCTAACTACATCATTGAGGGGACCCGTGACGGTCTGATACCCGATCTGGATTTGAAGTTGAAAGAAGGCATGGCCGCTCTTGATATTATCAACGGCCCTTTAATGGCCGGAATGACCGAAGTGGGACGGCTGTTCAATAATAACGAGCTGATTGTCGCCGAGGTTTTGCAGTCGGCGGAAGCGATGAAGGCCGCCGTAGGCTATCTTCAGCAGTTCATGGACAAAGCCGAAACGTCGACGCGCGGGAAAATCGTCCTCGCTACCGTGAAGGGCGACGTTCACGATATCGGCAAGAATCTGGTCGAAATAATCCTTTCGAATAACGGGTACCAGGTCATTAATCTCGGCATCAAGGTCCCGCCGGAACAATTAATTGAAGCCTGGCGCGATCACAAGCCCGACGCTATTGGCCTTTCGGGATTGCTGGTTAAAAGCGCGCACCAGATGGTGACAACGGCATCCGATTTCCGCGACAGCGGCGTGGATGTGCCGCTGCTGGTCGGCGGCGCGGCGCTGTCGGAAAAATTCGCCACTTCACGGATCGGTCCCGCTTATGGATCGCCTACATTCTATGCCAAGGACGCGATGACGGGTCTGCGAATCATGAACGATCTCGTCGACCCAGCCAAGCGCGACGGCCTGGTCGCGGAGCACATCTACACTCTGGCCGGCACCGCCGGACCCTCGGTTCTGGAGGCTGTGCAGGCCCGCACCGCGCGAAGTTCAAAAGCGCGCACCGATATCCCGATCCCTCCCGCGCCTTATCTCGACAGGCGCGTGCGCTCCGTTCCCAATTTGAACGAGATTTGGACGTACATGAATCCGTACATGCTTTACGGCCGCCATCTCGGGTTCAAAGGCAATTTCGAAAAACTTCTAGCCGAGCGCGACCCCACGGCTCTGAAGCTCTACCAGGACGTCGAGGAAGTTAAAGAGGCGGCGGCGAAGTTCATGAAGGTTCGCGCAGTGTGGCGGTTCTTCGAGGCAGAGCGCGACCGCAACTCAATCTGGCTCTTTGAGCCGGGCATGGAGAAGCCCTTGCATGTGTTCCATTTCGGCCGCCAGGCGAAGACGGATGGACTGTGCCTCAGCGACTATATTCTGGATTCGCGCGCGGGGCAACGCGACCACCTGGCGCTGTTCGTTGTGACGGCGGGCGAGTGCGTACGCCAACATTCCGAACAAGCCAAGCAGGCGGGCCAATTCTTGCTCGCGCACACGCTGCAAGCACTGGCGATCGAAACCGCCGAAGGCTGCGCCGAATGGTTGCACCGCCGCATCCGCGAAGACTGGGGTTTCGCCGATCCACCCGAGACGACCATGCAGGAGCGCTTCACTTCGCGCTATCGCGGAAAGCGGTACAGCTTCGGCTACGGCGCGTGTCCCAATCTGGAGGACCAGACGGGATTGTGGAAACTGCTGAGGCCGGAGGAAATCGGCGTCTCGTTGACGGAAGGCTTCATGATGGACCCTGAAGCGAGCGTGAGCGCGCTGGTGTTCCATCATCCCGATTGCGTGTATTTCACCGCGAGCGAGCCTTAAGTCGGTGAGGCAGGCTTCAGCCGGCGGCCGGCTTTAGCCCGCCTTCAGGAATCGACCCCTCACGCGACTCGCGACGGGCGGTTGCGATCCTGCTGCTCGCGGACGGCCGCGGCGAACCGGGTGGCGGAAGCGGAGATCGCCTCGAAATCCCGCGCCGCCAAAGCGTCCGCCGCGATCAATTCGCTTCCGGCTCCCAATGCCGATGCTCCCGCTTCGAGATACGGCCCGATCGTCGCCAGATTCACCCCTCCAGTAGGGATCATCGGAATTTGCGGCAGCACGGCCTTGAGCGCCCGCATGTAAGCCGGACCGCCGACACTCGAGCAGGGGAAAATCTTGACGAAATCAGAGCCTGCCCGCCACGCCGTTATGACCTCTGTCGGCGTCAGCGCGCCGGACATCATCACCACATTTTCGGCATTTGCCTGCTTGACGACTTCAGCATCGAACCCCGGGCTGACGATGAACTGAGCGCCCGCATTAACGCACAGCCTCACGGCGTCCGCGTCCATCACTGTTCCGGCGCCGATCATTACCTGCCGGCTGAGGGATAACGTAAGTTCGGCGATCACTTGCACCGCGTCCGGGACGGTCATCGTGATTTCGACAATCGGAATGCCTCCATGGCAGACTGCCTTCGCCGCCGTTATGGCGGCTTCCGCGGACGCTGCGCGCACGACAGGGATTATTCCCACCTGCTGGATGTGCTGTTGAACTTCTTTCTTCTTCTTGGACATGCTTCTAAGAAGGATAATACTTAGCTTTACACCCGCAAGTTATCATGAAAATAATGCCCCACAGGGTCACCGTGGAAAGCCCTTTTGCGCTTTCGCGGATCGCCGAAATTGAATCCACGCTGGGCGAAGCGATTCGCGGCAAGCCCGATGTGCTGCGGCTCTCTCTGGCCTGCCTTCTGGCGCGCGGGCACCTCCTGATCGAGGATGTTCCGGGAGTGGGCAAAACCACGCTCGCACATGCATTGGCGCGCAGCGTAGATTCGAATTTCCACCGCCTGCAGTTCACCTCCGACATGCTGCCGAGTGACGTGGTCGGCGTAACGATTTATAACGCGCATAGCCAGGAATTCGAGTTTAAACCGGGTCCGGTCTTCACGAATTTTCTGCTCGCAGACGAGATAAACCGCGCCACTCCGAAGACACAATCCGCCCTGCTGGAAGCGATGAATGAGCTTCAGGTGACCGTGGATGGCCGGTCTTATCCGCTGGCGCAGCCGTTCATGGTGATTGCCACGCAAAATCCAGTGGAACACCACGGAACCTATCCGCTTCCTGAATCGCAATTGGACCGTTTTCTAATGCGCATCCGCATCGGCTACCCGGACCGCGCCTCGGAGCGCGAAGTGGTCCGGCAGAACGGAGCATCGTCGGCGGAAGCCGTGCGGCCGGCCATAAGCAACGACGATCTTAGAGCTTTGCAAGACGCCGTGAGCCGCGTAACGGTCGATGAAGCTCTGGTAGAGTACATGCTCACGATCGTAGAGCGCACGCGCACGCACGAATCTCTCGCGATGGGCGTAAGCCCGCGAGGCGCGCAGGCGCTGTATCGCGCAACTCAGGCGCTTGCGGCGGCGGAAGGGCGCGATTACGCGATTCCGGACGACATCAAGCGCCTGGCGCTGCCTGTTTTTGCGCACCGCGTGTTGGTGAATTCGCGCGTGACTCCGGCGCAACGGCCCTCCGAGGCAGCCGAAAGAATTTTGAACGAGATCCTCACGCTAGTAGAGGTTCCGTTATAGTTGTCAGTTATCAGTCCTCAGTGATCAGTTATCGGTACGTGGGAGCCACCAAAACTGAGAACTGACAACTGACAACTGACAACTAACAACTATTCATGAAAACTGCGATTATTGGCCTGCCGATGGTGGGCAAAACTAGTCTGTTCACGATTTTGACCGGAGTTCACGAAGCCACTCGCGTGGGCTTAATGGAAGCGCGCGTGGGCATCGCGAAAGTTTCCGACGCGCGGCTGGACGCGCTCGCGAAGCTGTTTGAGCCGCCCAAGATTACGCACGCGACGGTCGAGTATCTCGATTTCCCGGCGATCTCGAAAGAGGCGCTGCGCGATCCAAGTTATCTCGCGAGCTTGCGAGTTGTGGACGCGCTGGCGCACGTGCTGCGACTTTTTCAAAGCGATACCGTGCCGCACGAAAAAGGATCGGTCGACCCGCTGCGCGACTTTGAGGACGTGGAGATCGAGCTGATTCTGAGCGATCTCGTGGTGGTCGAAAAGCGGATGGAGCGCCTGGATAAAGACCGGAAAAAGATTAAAAGTCCGGACCTGGATAAAGAGTTTGCCCTCCTTCAGAGACTAAAGGCGGAGCTGGAGGCCAATCGTCCACTGCGAGGATTGGAGTTAGATGAAGACGACGAGAAGCGCATCCGCGGATTTCAATTTCTTTCCCAGAAGCCGATGCTGGCAGTGCTGAACGTGGGCGAAGAAGACGCCGCGCGATTGCACGAGATAGAGGAGCAATACCGGTCAGGTCCGCTGGCGGGCCGGGCGAATACCGCGGTCACCGCGATCTGCGGCAAGATCGAGGCGGAGCTGGCCGAGCTATCGGCAGAAGATGCGAAAGAATACGTTGCCAGTTACGGCTTAAAAGAGTCAGGGCTGGAACGGCTTATTTCGGCGACATACTCCCTGCTGGGGCTGATGAGCTTCCTCACCGCGGGCGAGACGGAGGTCCGCGCGTGGACCATTCCCATCAACAGCACAGCCGTGAAGGCCGCGGGCGCGATTCATAGCGATTTCGAGAAAAAATTCATCCGCGCGGAAGTGGTGAACTGGAAAGCGCTGATCGATCACAACGGGTACCCGGGCGTGCGGGAGAAGGGACTGCTGCGCCTTGAAGGCAAAGAATACATCGTTAAGGACGGGGATGTGCTGGTGATCCGGCACGGGTAGGGCAGGTTGCCAAACCTGCAGCAGGTTGCTAACCCGCTTGGCGTTGTAGACCTCTCAAGCGCGGTTAGCAACCGCGCGCCTGATAGCATCCGGCCCCCCCATTAAGGACTCGGTAGGGCAGGTTGCCAAACCTGCAGCGGGTTGCTACCTAAATTATGCACGTAATAGAAGAGCACTGACGGAGGTCTGACTGCCTCGCCATTTGGTGACCCCGAAAATCCTGCGTTAAAACAGAAGAGCCGCGAAGACAGAAACTTCGCGAGCCGACTTTCGGGAGTCACCC
>JAFAQY010000136.1 GCA_019261985.1 Bryobacterales bacterium
GTTCCCGTCGCAGCAGGCGGTCCAACGGGAGCGGGAGAAGCTGCACGACATGACTAATAGTCATCAGTGCTTTAAGCCGATTCCGGTGCTGATTGGAGAGCTGAACCGGCATTTGAAAGGATGGGCGAACTACTTTTCCTTTGGATAGTCCATCAGCGCCTACTGCGAGATCGAACGTCACGTTCAGGGCCGACTCATCCAGCATTTACAGCCACGCAGGCAGCGACCGTACCGGCCTCCGCGAGAAGAACCTTGGTTGCGGCATCTGGCGCACTTAGGGCTGATCCGTCTCTCGGAGCTTGTGCATGCCTGAGGCGAGAGTTTTCAGGAGAGCCGGACGCGGGAAATCGGCACCTCCGGTTCGACGAGGGGAGAGTGGGTCGCGGTCTAACCGTCACCCTCTCTCCTACTCTACCGGCTCGGTAACGGCTATCCGGTTGTTCCCACTTCCATACCGCACACCCACAAACACCTGCGGCGCTATCATCGTAGCGTGGGAAGGATGCTGATCGTCCTCGGCTTGATTCTGATCGCCGTCGGCTTGCTGGTGACGCTCGGCAACCGCCTGCCCATCAGGATCGGACGCCTGCCGGGCGACATCGTCATTCGCGGAAAGAACAGCGTCTTCTACTTTCCCATTGTGACGAGCCTGCTGCTCAGCCTCCTTGTTACGGCGCTGCTGTGGCTGTTTGGGCGGCGGTAACCTCCGGGCGCACGGCCTGATGGTATTCTGGATGCATAATTATGGCGCATCGAACCACAATTGTAATCCCGCCAGGGCTTAAAGAGCGGGCAATGGATCGGGCCAAAAAAGAAGGGATTTCCCTCGGCCAACTGGTTCGGCGGTCTCTGAAAAAGGAACTGGATACCAAGCCCAAGAAAAAGGGCCGCAAGACCGGAGATCCATTTTGGGACAATTGGATCGTTTACGATGACGAGAACTGGCCTACGGATCTGTCCTCGCGGATTGACGATTATCTGTATGGCGGCAAAGAGTGATTTTCGTCGACGCAGGTCCTTTTCTCGCACGGCATGGGAAGCGCGATCAGTATCACCGGGAAGCCGAGCGGTTATGGCCAACTCTGGAGCCGCCTATCCTCACCACCACTCTTGTCATCGGTGAATTTGCGACTTTGTTGGGCAGGCAAATTGGTTTCAACCACGCGGTCGACCGCGTAAGGGACGTATACGAATCCGAAAGCATCGATATTCTACAATTCACGCGCGAAGATGAGGTCGCGGCGTTGGGCTGGATGGGTAAGTATGCCGATCACGGGATCGGCTTCACAGATTGCCTTTCCTTCGCAATGATGCGCCGCCACCGGATCCGAGCGGCCTTCACTTTCGACCGCCATTTTCGAGACGCCGGATTCGAAGTCGTCGGATTGCGGTAGCGTGCCGGTTACGGCGTTCGCGATTCCGAAGCGAGCGCCGCGCGGACAGCATCGTCAATCAACGAAGTGAGTTGATCCCGAGTCAGCTCGATTTTTTCGGCTGCCTCGTCCGCCATGTCTTCGGCGCAGAGGGGCGATCCGGGCTCGAAGCGGCTGTTGGATTTCACGCCGTACCGCTCGCGCGCGGCGAACAGTTTCGCGATTTCCGCCCGCGGCAGCGCGCGCGCGCCTCCGAGAAGATGTGCGACCAGCGCAACGCGAGCATAGTGCTCCACGGTGTCCATGCGGAAGAACGCCTGCAACGGATCTTCCCCCCAAGCCACCGCGCCGTGGTTCGCCAGCAGCAGAGCGTCATAGGAGGGAACATATGGCATCATCCCTTCGCTCAGCTCCGGAGTTCCAGGCGTGCCATAACGCGCGAGCGGCACCGATCCGAGCCGCACAATCACCTCCGGGAGGATGCCTATGTTCAACTCGCGCCCGGCGACGGCGAAGCCCGTGGCGAAAGGCGGATGGGCATGCACGACTGAGCGAACGTCCTCCCGCATACGGTACACCGTCAGGTGCATCGTTAATTCCGTGCTCGGTTTGCGCGGCCCCGCCAGGATGCATCCCTCCAGGTCGCACATCACCAGATCGCGGTGCTCGAGCATGCCCTTGCACATCCCCGCTGGTGTCACGAGAATTCGGCCATCCGGCAGGCGTGCGGACACGTTGCCGTCACTCGCTGCGATCCAACCGCGCTCGAAGCATAGGCGGCCGGCACGAAGGATTTCGTCCCGAAGCTGATGCTCGCTTTCTAGCATTGTGATACCTGTAGGGCGAGAGACACTACGTGGCTCGGTTGCGGCCCTTTATAGAGATAGGGTATTTGATTTTAACAACGATTTGGGTCAGCCGCGAAATTGCGCCATCAATTTGTTGTCACTTCATTGACGCGCTGCATAATTTTTGCTGAAGGCATTGCGAGCGTTGGTCACCGTGAACTTCCCATCTTTTGTCGCGAACACTTTAATGCCTTTTCCTTGATCCGCGGCCCCTTCTTCCACGTTAGCGATCATCTGCTCGGATGTGTTGTGGGCCGCATCGCTCGCCACGGCGCGATGCAGTTGCCAAATCCCCTCGATGCCGGGGATTTTGGCGATGGTCTCGTAAGCGTCGGCGTTGAACCCCTTGCGCGCGCCGTCGTTGACGATGACCACCTGAGGCTTAATCGCCCACACGAATGCCGGAGAGCCGGAGGCGCCGTTTGAGAAGCCGTGGTGCGTGGCTTGGAAAAGAGTAACCGTTCCGATCTTGTTGGCCGGGCAGGCGAGCATCAGCTCGCGATCCCATGTGAGGTCACCGAGATCGAGAAATTTGAATTTTCCGTAGGTCAGCAAAAACCCAACGCTGCGGGAGTTTTCGGTTTTATCCTCCGGTTTGGTTTGCGCGTCTTTGCAGTATTCATTCGCCCCTCCGCCGCCATTTATGGCTTTCGATATCACCTCGCCATTCGCGCTGACAACCGTGATATCGACTCCGCTCAAGGGAATTTTGTCGCCGGGTTTGACGGTCACCCGTTTGCTGCCCGCCAGCGCTTTGTAGGAGTCGTAAAGCTGGGCGCCTTGCGGCGTTGACGCTTCAATCGAATCGCCGTGATCGTAAAACTTGTCGATGGGAACGAGTTTGGAGAGCGCGGCGGCTCCGCCGACATGATCGCCATGATAATGAGTGATCTCGAGAACGTCGATCTTTTTAAGACCGGCGGACTTAATCGTGTCCGCGATCCGCTTCGCATCGCGATCGCCGTTGCCGGGAAATCCCGTATCGACGAGCAAGGCCTGCCCGGAGGGAGACACGATCAGCGTCGCGCCTCCGCCTTCGACATCCGTCCAGTTGATTTCAAGATCGCGGGCGTGAAGCAGCCCAAGCGAAAGCCCCGCGGCGCACATAATCCGAAGCAGAGTCATGCGGACAAAGTATCACAAATAACATTTCTCGCAAAGGCGCAAAGAACGCAAAGAAAAGCAAAAAAGAGTGGCGTCGCCATTCAGCACAAAGTCTTCGCTTCCAGGTCCGTCGGTGTCACGCGAGTCTTCTTTGCGAGAGATTAATTATGCGCGGCGTCTGCGCGCTAAACGCCCGGCGGCGCACGTAATCCGAAGCAGACCGTTGCGGGCAGCGTACGTAAAGAACCTTTCTCGCAAAGACGCAAAAGCAAAAAAACAGTGGGCACCGCCATTCAGCACAAGTCTTCGGTTCCATCTCCAGTTCCGTCAGTGTCACGCGAGTCTTTGCGTCTTTGCGAAACATTAATTATGCGCGGCGTCTGCGCGGTCTCAACGCCCGGCCGCGCACGTAAATCCGAAGCAGAGCGTTGGCGGGCAACGTACGTAAAGAACATTTCTCGCAAAGACGCAAAGATCGCAAAGAAACCCAAAAACAGTTTTACGGAGTTTTCTTTGGATCTTTGCGTGTTGCGAGAGATTAATTATGCACGGCGGTATACAACGTCTGGGCGCTGTTTACCCCGCCTACAGTGAATGTCAGAGGCAACAGGTCGTTATTTGAAACGTTGGGCACTACGATGTTGAATTGGTACAATCCGACAGATCCAGGCGCCAGGCCCGCATACGATACTGACGCCGGAGTCTGGCCGAACATAAAGTGAACTGGTGTATTCAGGGTGTTCGGCCCGGTGGTGATCTGGCCCGCGGGCGTTTCCGGCGTGACCGGACCGAAGCCGATTCCGTAAATCGTGATCGTCTCGCCAGGCTTGGCTTGGCGCGATGTTATGTTCGGGATCGAATTCGGCGGAGCCACGTAGGTCCCGTCGGGAAGCTGAGCCACCACGTATTGTTTGCCGTTAACGGCGAACGACGCCTTGGCGTACAGGCCCGGCTGCACGGTGTTGATGTTGATGGGATACGCCGCCGACGTCCCGGCGGAGGTGCTCAGGAAAAGCTGATACTGACCCGGGCCGAGGGTCGTCGGCACCTGCACGTTCACCTGGCCGCCGCTGATATAGCTGATGAACGCGTATTGACCGCCGATGGTCACGGTCGTGTTGTCCAACTGATACGGAGCGTAGATTCCGTTGAAGTCGGCGGCCGCCCAAGGCCGCGCGTCCGAGGCGAGGCTGGATCCATAAATCTCGATCCACGAACCGGGCGCGGCGGAAAAGAAGGCGCCGAATTCGCCGGCGCTTTGCACGCCGCCCTTCTTGATCGCGGGAGGCGCGGCAGTCGGCGTCAGCAGCCGGATCGCATTGTTCTGCGTATCGGCGATATAAACGTTGCCCGCATTGTCCACCGCGACTGCCGACGGGAAATTTAATACCGCCTGCGTGCCCAGGCTGCCGTCACCGCCATAACCGAACACCGGCGAGACGCCGCCCGCAATGGTGGTAATCGTGCCGTTTACGATTTCTCGAACGCGGCTGTTCAAATAATCCGCTATATAGAGGTTGCCGGATGCGTCTAATGCGATCCCTCGCGGCGAATTCAATTGAGCCCTTGTGGCCGGGCCCCCGTCTCCTGAAAATCCAGGCACACCGGTCCCGGCAACCGTCGTGATAATTCCGTGCGAGTCGATCTTACGGATGCGGTTATTATCCGTATCGGCGACGTAGATATTCCCGGACGGATCGATCGCGACCCCGCGCGGCTTGTTCAGCGCCGAGAACGTCGCCAGTACATTGTCGCCCGTAAACGCGGCCGTCCCTTGGCCGGCTATCGTGCGAGTCGTCGCGCTCGAGCCGAATGTCGCCCTGCGGACGCGGTTGTTCACCGTATCGGCGATATAGAGATTTCCGGCGGAGTCGAAAGTAATGGCGCTCGGTTGGTTGAAGATGGCGCCCGAAGGAGCGCCCCCATCGCCGCCGAAGCCAAACCCCGCGCCATACAATCCCGCGGCGGTGCCGATATTGCCGTTCGCCGTAATCTCGCGGACCACGTCGTTTGCGGTGTCCGCGATGTAGAGGTTGCCCGAAGCGTCCATCGCCAGGCTGAGTGGCGCGTTAAGCGTCGCCGAGGTCGCCGCGCCGCCATCGCCCGAATAACCGGCCGTTCCCGTTCCCGCAATGGTCGTGATCACGTTGCTGGATAAAACCACCTGCCGGATACGGTTGTTTACCTGGTCTGCAATGTACAGATTGCCCTTGTTATCGAGCAGCAATCCCACGGGTTGCGCAAGTTGCGCCTGCCTGGCGTCGCCGCCATCCCCGGAAAAGCCCTGAAAGTTGAGAACACCTCCTCCTCCGCCCGCAATTGTCGTGATCACGTAGGCTTGCTGAATCTGCCCCCAAGCGAGGGCCGGAAATAAAAATATGGCGAGACGGGCGAGGCGGGTCGGTAACTTCATGTTGAACAAAGTTAAAGGTTAACAGACGTCCCGCGCCGGGTCCGGGTTTCCCGCGCATGGACTGCCTATTGACAGCTTATCGCAATTCGTGATATATACATTGCATATTGAAATAATGAAACTAGGACAAAAAATCCGGTATTTAAGGCTGGTGGAGGGGACCTTGCGTGGTTTGGGCCGCGAGATGACCCAACAGGAAGTGGTGCGGGCCATGCGGCGCGAGAAGAAGCGCGGCGTGAGTCAAAGCTACCTTTCGCAAATCGAGAACGGCGCGCGCCCTCATCTGACCAATTCCACGCGCATGATGCTGGCAGGTTTTTTCGGCGTCCATCCGGGATATCTGGTGGACGATCCGGAAGGCTACCACTCTGAACTCGTGTCCGACGTGCGGGTGTTGGAAGACCAGCTTGATCTGTGGTTGATCGGCGGCGCGGAGCGGTTTTCGCGCGACCCTAAAGTCGGCCGGGCGCTGCTCAAATTGGCCGAGCACCAGGATTCGCGAGGCTGCCTGGTGCTGTTGAGCGCGATTCTCGACACCCCGCAGTTGGCGGAGCGGCTTATGTCCGTGCTTGCGCCCGAAGCGCGCCCCGGCGAGCGGCACGGGGCCGGCGCGGCCCCGGCTGATTCCGCAAACTCGTCCAGCGCCGCGGCACTAAGCTCCGTTCTGCCGCGAGTTTCCGAGGAGCGGCACAGGGTTCCCGCTGCCTCCCCGACTTCCGGAAAATCGCCCGAACCCGCCGCGCCAGGCTCCGTTGCGCCGCGACTCTACGGCAAGCGGGAAAAAAAGGAGGCTTGATGAATTGGGAGACTTTCTATCTCACGACGTTCATGGTGGGCTTTCTTCTGAGCCTCGCCTCTGTTTTGGCCGGCACAGTGCATAGCCACGGACCGCATCTGCACGGCCACGGCCACGGAAACGGAAATGTTCTCGGGCGCGGGGGACGCATTTCGCGCTTTAACTTCGCGGCCATCACAGCTTTTCTGGCGTGGTTCGGCGGCACCGGTTATCTGCTGGAGCACTACGCCGGCGTTTGGGTCTACCTGGGTCTGCTGGTGGCGTGCGCGGCCGGCATGGCCGGGGCCAGCCTGGTGCTTTGGTTTGTCGCCAAATTGACAGCGCATGAAAATCCTATGAATCCCGTCGACTATGACATGGTGGGCGTGCTTGGACGGGTGAGCAGTCCTATTCGCCGCGCGGGCACCGGCGAGGTTCTATATCTGCGTGATGGCGCGCGCAAGTGCGTGCCCGCGCGGAGCGAAGATTTCGGCGAGGTGGCGCGCGATACCGAAGTCATCGTGACGCGGTACGAAAAGGGCATTGCCTACGTGCGCCGCTGGGAAGACGTTCAGTAGTTGCCTGAGTGCGTAAAGGAGACGAATGACCATGACGATCGAAGTCTTAGTGGTTTCCGGGCTGATGGTGCTCGCGATTTTGTTCCTGATGGCGATGCTGGCGCGCTTGTATCGCAAAGCCGGGCCGCATCAGGCGCTGGTGGTGTACGGTATGCGCGGAACGCGGGTCATCAAGGGCAGCGGCACCGTGATCTGGCCCATGTTTGAAACGTATCGCGATCTTTCGCTGCAACTGATGTCCTTCGACGTCGCGCCGCAGCAGGATCTCTACACCATGCAAGGCGTCGCTGTGACCGTAGAGGCGGTGTCGCAAATCAAAGTCAAGTCCGATCCCGAGTCGATCATCACCGCATCGGAACAATTCCTAACGAAAAGCGACGCTGAGCGCGAGGGCCTGATCCGGCTGGTCATGGAGGGTCACCTGCGTGGAATTATCGGCCAGCTTTCGGTGGAGCAGATCGTCAAGGAGCCGGAAATGGTGGGCGACAGGGTCCGCAACACCTGCGCCGACGACATGACGAAGATGGGGCTGGAAGTGATTTCCTTCACCATCAAGGAAATCCGCGACAAAAACGAATACATCACCAACATGGGCCGGCCGGATATCGCGAGGATCAAGCGCGACGCCGACGTCGCCGCCGCCGAAGCCGAGCGCGATACAGCCATCAAGCGCGCAGAGGCCACCCGCGCGGCCGCGGTCGCCAAGGCGCAGGCCGATCAGGAGCGGGTGCTGGCCGAGACGCTGTCCCAGGCAAAGCAGGCTGAAGCGCAACGCGACCTGGAAATCAAAAAGGCGCAATATTTGGAATCCACTAAGCGGCAGCAGGCTCAGGCCGATAAAGCCTATGACATACAAGCCAACATGATGCAGCAGCAGGTCATCGCCGAACAAGTAAAGATCCAGCAAGTACAGAAAGAGCACGAAATCAAGGTGCAGGAAGCCGAAATCCTGCGGCACGAAAAAGAGCTGATCGCCGGCACGCTGAAGCAAGCCGAAGTGGAGCGCCAGCGTATTGAGACTTTGGCCGCGGCCGAACGGCAGCGCAGAATCGCGGAAGCGGAAGGCGCGGCGGCCTCCATCCGCGCGCAAGGCGAGGCCGAAGCCGAAATAATCCTGAAGAAAGGCGAGGCCGAGGCCAAGGCGATGAACGTCAAAGCCGAGGCTTATCAGGAGTACAACCAGGCAGCCGTGTTCGACAAATTGATCACGCAGATGCCTGAGGTCGTGAAGGCGCTCGCATCCCCGCTTTCGAACATCGACAAAATCACGATCGTCTCCACGGGGAACGGGGACGCGTCCGGTATGAACAAAATCACGGGCGACATGACCAAGATGGCGGCGCAGATTCCGGCGCTGTTTGAAACGCTCAGCGGGATGCCGATGGGCGATTTGTTAAGCAAGGTCCGCATGATCGGGGATAAAGCCCCGAAGCCCGATGGCGGCGGAAAAGCCGTCAAAGCCGCGGGTGAATGAGCGAGTAAACGGGGAGGTTTGTATGGCACTTTTGGAACGCGTGGCGACGCTGATACGCGCGAATCTCAACGATTTGGTCGATAAGGCCGAAGATCCAGAAAAAATGATCAAGCAGTTGATTCTGGATATGCAGAATCAGCTGCTCCAGGTAAAGACCCAAGTGGCGATCACGATCGCCGATCAACATCTGCTGATGAAGAAGCAGCAGGAGCATGAAGCCGCCGCGGAAGAATGGGTACGGAAGGCGGAGCTCGCGGTCACCAAAGGCCAGGACGACCTGGCGCGCGCGGCGTTAGAGCGTTCGATGGTGGCGCGCCAGTCGGCCGAGAACTTCAACGAGCAGGTGGCCGATCAGACAGCCCAGGTGGAGAACCTGAAAACGGCGCTTCGCAAGCTGGAATTGAAGCTCGCGGACGCTCGGAGCAAGAGCGACGTGCTGATCGCCCAGCACCGGCGCGCCCGGGCTTTGAGCCGAGCGACGGACGCGGGTGCGGCAGCATGCGGGGAAACGCCCGCTTCAGCCTTCGATCGCGCGCGCAGCAAAGTGAGTCACGCCGAGGCGGTGAGCCGCGCGAAAGCCGAGCTTACGGCGGACACAATGGACGAACGGCTTGCGGCGCTCGAGAAAGAAGACCAGATCGACAAGCTGCTGGCGGAGTTGAAGGCGCGAAAAGGGCTCTCCTGAGCATGAGAGTGGGGCAGGCTTGAGCCGGGCTCGAGCCTGCGGCGGGCTTAACCTGCCACCTAATGCTTGTTCCTCTCCTTGTACGTTCCGTGTTTCTTCGCGGCTGCGACGAGCGTGGGATAGTACTGCACGAAGGTCGTGTCCACCGCGCCGTGGTCAGCGTGGCAAGAGAAGCATTTAGCCGTCTTGTCGAAAGGCTTGCCGCT
The DNA here is from genome assembly GCA_019261985.1 of Bryobacterales bacterium. GTDB lineage: Bacteria > Acidobacteriota > Terriglobia > Bryobacterales > Bryobacteraceae > Palsa-187. Next base: position 9,457 of record JAFAQY010000136.1, read on the forward strand.
GGCACTGTCTTTCGGGATGAAATAGAAGGCCCAGCCGCCGCGCGTTGAATCCTTCACATGCGCCTCGTAGCCCATGATCTCGGTCTGAAACTGCGCGTCCTTATTGAGAAACGAATCGGTACTGGCCCCTCCCACGCCCCGCAGTTCCATTAGCAATACCGTTTTGTCCGGCCACGTTCCTGTATTCTCGAACTGTTTCCGCGCCGCCGGCTGCACAAAAAGATTGCCGAACATGGCGTGCCCGCCCGGACCTTCCTCCGGATAACTCATTGAGACGCTCGAGCTGAGGAAAACCCAATCCCGGTAATCCTTGGGCATCACCAAATCTCCATTTTTCGTGTATTGCTGCGCCTGTCCACTCAGGGCCGCCACCGCCAAAAGCAGGGCGGCTTTCGTTATTTTGGTCATGGTTCCAATATGCGGCGAGAATGGAGGCGCCAGCCAGTCCGTCCGCTGCACACCTCCGTGGATTGGCTGCATTCACTCCGTGGCGTGGGCCTTTAAGGCTTAAACTTTGATAAGACTTCGATGTCTTATCTGCTATCTCCCAAAAACCAAGCCGCACAACGGAGCCTGCCCACGGCGCCGGCGGATATGCATGTTTGCCGTTGTGATGATCGAGGGCGGCCCTGCGCGGCTTGCATGCGGCAAGCGCGGTCCGGCCATTCCTGGTGGGTCGCGATTTTCTGGCTAGCCCTTAGCCTGATCACGGCCACCCAGGTGGTTGTCGGCATGGCCGCCGTCGGGATGCAGCACAACTGGATTGCGCTTTTTTTCACTACCGTTGCCGCATGGCTGATATTCCCTTTGACTACGCCGGCGATCCTCGCGCTGAACCGCCGCTTTCCCTTAGCGAAGGCCGCGGACTGGAGCAATCTTCCCGTGCATCTGGCGGCCGCTCTCGCGCTCGGCGTCGGGCACATCGCCTGGTCGGCGACGCTGGAGTGGGTCTTGAATCCCCTCGCCAACCATCCCGCTCCGTCTTTTCGCCACGTGTTCTTCACGACCGTTTATATGCAATTCCACACGGGGGTGATCATTTATGCCGCCATCGTGGCGATCGGGAACGCGGCCGATTCCATCCGCCGCCTGGCCCACCGAAGCGGAGGCGGCGAGGCTCGCCGCTGAGTTATCGCAGGCCCAGTTGGATGCGCTGCGCCGACAATTGGAGCCGCATTTCCTGTTCAATACCCTGAATGGAATTTCCGGGCTGGTGAGGGAACAACGAAACGACGCCGCGGTTGAAATGATCGCCGGTCTTAGCGATCTGCTGCGGCGCGTGCTGGAGGATGGCGGCAGCCAATTGGTCCCGCTCGCTGAGGAGGTTTCCTTCCTCGAAAGCTACATCGAACTGCAGGCGATGCGCTTTGACGAACGGTTGAAGGTCACGGTCGATATCCCCTTGGAAGTTTACGGCGCTCTGGTGCCGCGGCTTATTCTGCAGCCGCTGGTCGAGAACGCGATCGTGCATGGCATCGGAAAGCTCGTGGACGGCGGAGAGATCCGGATGACGGCGCGCGAATCCGAAGGAGTTTTGTCGATTTGCCTCTACAATGACGGTCCTGCGGTCGCCCTTGCCGGCCCGGACGATAGAACCGGAGTCGGCCTGTCCAATGCCCGCAGCCGGCTGGTGATGCTGTATGGAGCCGGCAGCAGCGTCGAGCTTCACAACGGCGAGCGGGCGGGCGTGGAAACAATTCTCAAATTCCCATACAGGACCGCCGTTTGACTCCTGTTTTTACCGCCCACAACGGCCCAGACCACCTGTGCGCTGCCCTGGGGACCGTCGTCGTGGATGACGAACCGCTGGCGCGCGCCAACATCGTCGGCCTGCTACGGACGGACCCGGAAATCCTGGTCCTCGGGGAATGCAGTTCGGGCGGCGACGCGGTTAACGCGGTAAGGGAACTGCGGCCGTTACTGCTGTTTTTGGACGTGCAGATGCCGGATTGCGATGGATTCGCTGTGCTGGAAGCTCTCGGAAACAATGTTCCTCCGGCGGTTGTTTTCGTTACCGCATACGACCGGTACGCGTTAAAGGCCTTCGAAGCGGAAGCGCTGGATTATCTGCTCAAACCGTATTCCAATGAGCGGTTCTTCCGGGTGCTTGCCCGAGCGAAATCGTCGCTGATGCAGCGTCCCGCGGAAGAGCGTCGCTTCGATCGGATCATGGTCAGAAGCGCGGGGCGGATTTCGTTCCTGCGCGTGGAGGAGATCGACTGGATTGAGGCGGCGGATTACTACTCCTGCCTCCACGTTGGAACGAGAAGCCATCTGCTGCGCCGCAGCATGGCGGAACTCGAGCGCGATCTAGAGGCCGCGCGTTTCTGCCGCATTCACCGGTCGACGATCGTGAATCTGGCGAGGGTCCAGGATCTGTGCCTCGACATCGGCGGGGAGTACGAAGTAGTGTTGCGCGCTGGGATGAGGTTGAAGGTCAGCCGCGGATATCGCGAGAAACTGCATGCCGCGATACGGGAGAACGGCCGGATTCGATCCGCTGGATAGTTCCGCGCGCGCTTTACTCCATTCCTCTTGGCACGGCGCGCATATGCAGGCTGTGAAAGTATGGTTGCGCCTGCGGCCGCTTACGAAACTCGAACGCCAGCCATTTCCAATATGGCGTGAAGTCGCGCCTCATCAGCAGCACGATTCGCATCACGCCGGTAACGAATTGGCCAAGACAGACCGCGGTCCGCGCGGGGGTCGCGGCGGAGTGCCATCCGCTGAACGAAATTGTATTCGCCGTGGTGCCAAATGCGAAAACATTCTTCCGCAAGCCGGGTGCGCAGAATCTCCTCGGCATACTCATGAACAGCGTTCCGCCATCGTCTTAGCTCCCTTTTTCCATCGACCCAGATTTCGGCATGGCGAAAAAAATAGAGTATAGATCCAGTAGCCGGCCGGCCGCCAGTTTGCCGGTCAGATTCGAAGATTCGGTAGTCAAAAAGGGATGTCCCCACGAACCGAAGAAATTGCGAGCTATTTCCAAGCCTTTCATTGACGAATCGATATCGGACCTTGCTGCCATAGAACGAACTGCTGATGCAGTGAATCTACTGAACTCTGCAGGGAACGCACTGGCTGTTTCCTGCGTTCTGGCCACATACTGGAGCATGCCCAGACCAACGAAAGCCGCCTCGCTCGTCGCGATTGCCGCTGTCTTTTTCGGAATTTCCGACGCGCATCTGTTCGCGCAAACCGCTGCGGCGCAGTCTGCCGTTGCGACGAAAACATTGATGCAGGAACCTCTGGATGACACATCCGAGCCGAAAGTGAGTGTGATTAGACTCTCTGTATCGCCAGGACTGATTGCGGGCCCGCACTCACACGCAGGACCCGTCTTTGCATACATCCTCCAAGGCGACATCGAGAACCAAGTCGAGCCGAATCCGCCGAAGATCTACCGCGCGGGCGATTTTTTCTACGAGCCTGCGATGCATATCCACCGCCTCCTTCGGAACCTGAGCCAGACTGAGCTTGCGCAGCTCCTCATTTTCCAGGTAGGCGATACGGGCAAGGCGTCTCCCGCAGTGAAAATCCTCATGCAGGAGCCGCTGACGGACATTCGCAATCGGGAGGCGCGCGTGATGACGGTCGCCATGGCCCCGCAGGCGGTACTGCGGCCGCACAAACACCCCGGGCCCGTCTTCGCCTACATCTTGAAGGGAGAGATCGAGAATCAGGTCGATCCGGAGCAGCCCAAGATTTACCGTCCGGGCGATCTCTTTTACGAGCCTCCCATGCATGCTCACCGGCTCCTTCGCAATCCGAGCAAAACCGAACCCGCCGAGCTGCTTCTTTTTCAGGTCGGCGAAAAGGGCCAGCCGCTCGCGACGAGTGCTGAGGAATAACGCGAGCCAGATCCTGAAGGAGAATTTAGTGAAAATACGGAACTGGTACTTTGTCATTGCTTTATTGCCGGCCGGAATAGTCACACCGGTTTGTGCGCAGACAGCCTCCGCGACAAGCCCGCCACCTCCGGGAATGTTGCCTTATACCGCAATTCTTGACCCGCAGTTTGTCTCCGCATCCGAGACGCTTTTTTTACAAGACGACGACATCCTGCTTGGCGTAGCCCGCGGCAATGTGGCCAAGGCTTACCCGGCGGCGGACCTCGCCCAACACGGATCGGTGAACGACCAGATGCCCGGCGCGCCCATCGAAGTGACCTGGTGCGGAGTGTGCAACACCGGCGCGGTGTTTCGGGCCGAAATCAAGGGGCGGATTCTGCACTTCGATTACGACAGCATGGTTGGCGCGAACGAGGTGCACAAGGACCGGGAGACCGGCAGCCGGTGGCAACAGTCCACGGGAGAAGCCATTTCCGGCCCCCTCAAGGGTAGCTCCCTGGAGCTGTATCCGTTTGTCCGAACCACGTGGAAAGAGTGGCGCAGACGTTATCCCAACACTCTGGTGCTGAAGCCGTTGCCCGGCTACGATGAGCGAATGCCCAACTTGAGCAGGCTCATAAAGAAGAGCATGTTCTCGGCTGACGGGGCGGCGCCGGCGAAAGCCTTCGGACATGATGATCGATTGCGTCCAAGGGAAGTCATAGCCGGATTGCGGGTCGGCACCGACGAGAAGGCGTACGCGTTATCGCAGCTTCGAATCGCGCGCGTCGTGAACGACCGAGTTGGCGGCGTGCCGGTGCTGGTGGTCCATCAGCCGTCCTCCGATACGACGACCGCGTTCGAGGCACGCGCAAAAGGCAAGGTTCTCAACTTTCGGGCTGTGGACGAAGACGCGATCTCTTTAGCCGATCTGGAAACACGTTCGGTGTGGAATGCCTACGGACTCTGCCTCGAGGGGCCACTGAAGGGCACGCAGCTAAGAGCACTCATCCTTATGCCGGAGTTTTGGTTCGCATGGTCGGAGTTTCACCCGCGCACCAAGCTGTTCACGGCGACTGCCACGCCGTCCGCTAAGCAGTGAGCCGCGATCGTTAGTCAGTTGAGCGGTTTGACTGGGCGCCCCATGCGCATACCCAAGTCGCCTGCGGATCTGACGATGAACGCTCGGGGCGGAACGTCGGGCGTGCTTCGCGGCGTTACTGGCTGCAAGGCGCTGCGAGTTACCCGGCGCAAAGCCACCCGTAAAGATCGTCGGTAGGCTATATGCAGCGATACAGGGCCATAATCTAGTAATGACTACTCTCGAATCGGAATTCTTGCGGTTTTCGGCGGCTAAGCTCGAGCAGTTCGTGGAGCGCATCGAGGCGTGCATCGGCAAGCTGACGCCGGAACAGGTGTGGATGCGGGGAACCGAAGAGCAGAACGCGGCGGGAAATCTGTTGCTGCATTTGGAGGGCAATGTACGGCAGTGGATCCTTTCGGGGATCGGCGGCGCGCCGGATCATCGCGTGCGGGATGCTGAGTTTGCCGCGCGAAAGTCCGATTCGGCCCCGGCGGAATTGGTCGCGCGGCTGAAGGAGACTGTTCAGGCGGCGTGCGAAACGATTCGGGGCATGACCGCCGCACAACTATTGGAGCGCGAAAGTATACAAGGGTTCGAGGGAACCAAGCTCCAGGCGATTTATCACGTGGTGGAACATTTTGCCGGCCACGCGTTTCAGATCATGTTTATAACGAAGCTGCTGACGGGCGAGGATTTGGGTTTTTATTCCTATCTGAGCGGCAGCGGGCGGGCTTCAGGACAAGCGATGACGCCGTGAGATGTGCGCCTGTTCCGCCTGCTGCTCGATTTCGCGGGCATGCCCCTCCTTCCATCGTTCGAGTTTCTTTTGACCTAGCTTTTCAAGCAAGCGCGCGTCGCGGCGCCGCGCGGCCACGGCTTCGAGCTGCTGCGCGATGCGCTTGCGCGCGCCGCCCGCCAAGGCTTCCAGGCGCGCGCATTCGGCGGCGACCGATCTTTTGAACGAATCGAGCGCGGCCAGGCTCGCGCCCGTCATGCACCCGGACTGCAGCAGATCCCGTTCGGAGTCGGCCTGCTCTTGGCGTGCGTGCGCGATACGGGCTTCGAGATCCCGCAGCTCCGTTTGCAGGCGGCTGAGCTTCATTTCTTCAATGCCAGCTTGCGTGCGGCGCCAGTCGAGGACCCGGGCGAGCGGGAAGGAGAATTTTCTCATTTAATTTGTTCCGCGAGTTCCTTCATGCGCGCCATGGTGCGGTCCAGAGGCTCATTGGTTTCAGGCTCCTGGCGTAGAAATTCGAGCAGGCGAGGGCGAAGGCGGATGGCTGAGTCGAGCTGGGCGTTGGACCCGGCGACATAGGCGCCCAGATTGATAAGGTCTTCGGATTGGCGATAGGCTGCCAAAGCTTCTCGCATACGCCGGGCGGCTTCGCGCTGTTCCTTGGACGCGAGGCGGCCGGCAAGGCGGCTGACCGAATTCAAAACATCGATGGCGGGATAATGCCCCGCCGCGGCGAGATCTCTCGAAAGGACAACGTGGCCGTCGAGGATGGCGCGAACCGCGTCGGTGATGGGTTCGTTGAAATCGTCGCCCTCGACCAGCACGGTGAAGAATCCGGTAATGGAGCCGGCGCGGAAATTTCCGGCGCGCTCGAAGACTTTGGGCAGCAGATTAAACACGCTAGGCGTGTAGCCTTTTTGACTGGGAGGCTCTCCCGCGGCGAGTCCGATTTCGCGCTGTGCCATCGCGAGGCGCGTTACCGAATCGGCGACCAGCAGGACGCTCTTGCCCTGGTCGCGAAAATACTCCGCGGCAGCAAGGGCGACGAATACGGCGCGGATGCGCAGCGGCGCGGGCGCGTCGGAGGGAGCGACGACAACGACACTACGCTTCAGCCCCTCCGGGCTGAGCTCCTTTTCCAGGAAGTCGCGAACTTCGCGGTTGCGTTCTCCGATGAGCGCGATGACGCTGACATCGGCCGAGTGGTGGCGGGCCATGGCTCCAAGGAGGGTGCTTTTGCCGACGCCCGAGCCGCCGAAAATACCGATGCGCTGACCCTTGCCGAACGGCAGCAAGCCGTCGATCGCGCGAACGCCGGTCGCGAGGGGTTCGGCGATGGGCTCGCGCTCCAGCGGGCCGGGGGGTTGGGCGTAGAGATCATAGCGGGCTTCGCCTTTTATGGGAGGACCGCTATCCATGGGCTGGCCGAAGCCGTCAAGCACGCGGCCAAGCAGACCCGGTCCGGCTTCGAAGCGCGATTCGCCCGGACGCGCGATTACGGGATCGCCGGGCTGCAATCCGCCGGTGTCTTCGAGCGGCATCAGCAGTACGCGGCCATCCCGGAATCCGACCACTTGCGCGCGAACACGGCGGCCGCCGGAGCACTGGATTTCGCAGAAATCGTTCATGCCGGCGGCGGGACCGTCGGAAGCCACCAGCAAGCCAACCAGTTCCTTGACCCGGCCGGACCAGCGCCAGGTATCCAGGTTGCGCAGCGCCTCGGCATAATCGTGGAACAGGGTCGAAGCCGGGGATGCGCTGTTCATGGATGTGCCGGGCATGGATATGCCGTTCATGGATGCCTTCGCCGCAGCACATCGGCAAAGCCGCGCTCGATCTCTGAAAGCTGGGTTTCGACGGAAGCGTCGAGGTCTCCGCGCGAGGTCTCAAACAGCGCCGCTCCGCGCTGGAGGCTGGAGTCGGCAACGATATCGAGAGCCGGCGGGAGCCGCAAAAGGCTGCGATTTTGTTTCACGGTTTCGGCGTCGGCGGGGCAGAGCATCAGGCGGTGGGTTTCCCTGGCGTCGCACTTCTGAAACGCGGCCTTCACCAAGCCGTGAATGGCTTCGGGATCGGTGGAGAGCTCCCGATGCAGGACGCGCCTGGCGATCGCGATCGCGAGTGCAACCGTGGCCTCTTCCGCTTCCGCGCGAAAAAGATGGCGAGCGCCGGCGAGCTCGGCAATCACCGAATTGAGACTGGCGAGCACCGGCTCAAGCCGGCCGGCGGCTCTCGCCGCGCCAGCTTGTTCTCCGGCGGAAAAGCCCTGCTGATAAGCCGCGGCGGTGCGCGTTTCCAGTTCTTTTGAGGAAATACCCGCTTCTTTTGCGTTCTCGCCGGGCATGCCGTTTTCGCGGCGCTGATCCGCCGCGGGATGGGGCTGTTGGCCCAGGGCCGGCCTGCGCCAGACCATAGGCTGCGGAGCTTGCGTGTCGCCGCGGAGAACTTTAGATGACATACCGTTCGCCGGCCGCGCCCTTCAGACTGAGGACGCCCTCGGTTTCCAGCTGGCGCACCACCGCGATAATCTGCTGCTGCGCGGCTTCCACTTCCTTGATCTTCACCGGCCCCAGCGCTTCCATGTCCTCGCGCAGCATCTCGGCGCCGCGCTGGCTGAGCGCTTGCAGCATATGATTTTTCATCTGTTCGCTGGTGCCCTTAAGGGCTACGGTCAGGATCTTACGATCGACTTTGGCGAGAACCTCCTTGATGGCATTGCCGTCTAGCAGGAGCATGTCCTCGAATACGAACATCATGTGGCGGATGGTCTCGACCAGGGTTGGATTGGTTTGCTCAATGCTTTCCAAAATGTCCTTGCTGGCGTTGGAATCCAGGCGGTTGAACATTTCGGCGACCGCGTGAACGCCACCGTAAGCCTCGCGGCTCAGCTCGCCGACGGCTTTCAGCTTCGTGCCGATCACGCTCGCGATTTTGGAAATGATTTCCGGCGAGATCTGGTCCAGGTTGGCCATGCGGAGGGCGACATCGGCGCGCATCTCGGCCGGCAGCGAAAGCAGAAGTCCCGCCGCCTGCGACGGATTTAAGTGCGACAAAATAAGCGCAATGGTCTGGGGATGCTCGCTGTGGATAAATTTCGCGAGTTGCTGCGGATCGGTTTTTCGCAAAGCATCGAAACTGAGCGTTTCGCTGCCAAGAGTTTTAATGAGACGGTCCATCATGTTGCGGCCGGTTTCCGCGCCGAACGCGCCATAGAGCAACTTGCGGGCGTAATCGACGCCGCCCTTCAACATGAATTCGTGCGCAGCCAGCTTTTGATAGAACTCTTCTAAAATTCCTTCCGCCTCTTCGGAAGAGAGCGATTGCATGCGCGCGATTTCGCGGCCGATCTCCTGGACCTCTTCTTCGTCGAGTTCCTTGACTATGGCACTAGACGCTTCTTCGCCGATGGTCATGAGGAGGATCGCGGCCTTGCGCACGCCGGGAATGTGTTCTCTGGGAGCGGGGCTATCGCTAACCGTTACCATGCAGCCAGCTCCTGACGACTTGGGCGACCTGGGCGGGCTCCTTCTTGGCCTCACCCGCGATGTGTTTGGTCAATACTTCAGCCTTGTTGGCTGTGCCGGTAGGCAGCTTCAACTGCGCGAGCGCCGCGGCGTTTTTCTGCGCTTGCTCGGCAGCCTGGGCAACCAGTTGCGCGTGCGCCGATTGCTCCAGCGATGGAGCGGCGGCGGGTTCGTTAGGCTTGGCTGCTTCGATAGCGCGCGTAACTTCGGCGGCGGCGATTTTTTTCCCTTTTCCGGAACGCAGCAGAATCACGACCGGCAGCGCCAATAAGGCCACAAGAACGCCTCCGCCGATACCTGCCAGCACGGCCGGATTCTTGTTGCCGACCAACTTTTGCAACCAAGGCGGCATCTGTGGACCGATCGCCGTGGGGGCGGAATCGAAGGTTTCGGGTTCAGCCATTAAAGTGGCCTCAAATGGAAAGGCATCGACGACGAGCTGATCGCCGCGATTCATATCCAGACCGGTGGCAGCGCCTACAAGGTCGCGAATTACTTTTAATTTTTCGGGCGGGGGAGGCTCAATGATCTTGTTCTGCCCCTGCCATCGCAGAGCGTGGTCCACCAGCACCGAAACGGAAAGCCGCTTGATGGCCCCTTGTGGGAGCTTGGTGTGGCGCACGACGCGGCTGGTCTGGTAGTTCACGTTTTCGGTATGGCGGGCGTAGTTGGTGGCGGAAGCGCCGGAAGATGCTTTCGCGGTTGCATTGGGAACGTTAGAGGCCGTTCCTGGCACACCGGACGCGGAAGCGAGCGCGGGTCCGTCTTGCGTGGTCTGCGAGCTGGCGATGGCGGATTTCTGGGGATCGTAGCTTTCCTCACTTTGTTCACCGCTAGTCAAATCGACATCGGCCGAAACGCCGGCGCGAAAATGCTGGGCGCCGAGCAACGGCTCCAACGTCTGCGCGATCTTGGTTTGCAAGTCGTGCTCGACCGTCTTGCGGTATTCGATGGAGGCTTGGCTGTCCTGGTCCGCATCGCCGTTGGCAGTGAAACGCGGGCGATTTAGAAGGTTGCCGTTGGTATCGACCAACGAAACCTGATCCACTTGGAGTCCTGGAACCGCGCTGGCCGTCAACTGGCAGATGGCGGCGACGTTCTGGGGCGACAAAGCCGCGGCATGGCGCAGTTTGACCAGGATGCTGGCTTTTGCGGGCTGCCGCTGCTCCGTGTAGAGCGAGTCCTTGGCCATGGTGATGTGGACGCGAGCCTGTTCCACTTCACCGATCGACATAACGGAACGCTCCAATTCGCCTTCGATGGCGCGGTGATAATTCACCTGCTCAGTGAAGTCGCTGGCTCCGAAATTGGCTTTGTCGAACAACTCGAAACCGATGCGTCCGGTCTTGGGGAGTCCGCTGGAGGCGAGCTGCAGGCGCGCCTCGGCTACATGGGCCGACGGCACCAGGATTTCCGATCCCTCGGCCGCTAAGCGATACTGCACGCCCGTTTCGCGCAACTTTGCCGTTACTGCCCCGGCGTCCTCCGGGGCCAAGCCGGAAAACAACGGTTTAAAATCACGCTCGTCGTTCCAATTCTTGAGCGCCGCAATTCCTCCGATGGCAGCCGCAATGGCGGCGGCGATCCAGATCCGCTGGGCCCAGGAGAGCTTGGTCCAAAGCTGGGTGAGTTGGTTCACGTTATCAGTTTTCAGTTTTCAGTTATCGGTTATCAGTTTTCAGTTATCAGTTTTCAGCTATCAGCCCTTCAGTGGTCAGTGGTCCGTTTTCAGAAGACTGATAACTGACAACTGAGAACTGACAACTGACAACTGACAACTCTCGTTCACACCTGCATTCGCATTACTTCCTGGTACGCCGAAATGATTTTATTGCGGGCTTGCAAAAACAACTGAAACGACAGATCGGCTTCCTGGGTTTTTAGCGCTACTTGGTGCAATTCTTCGCCTTCGCCGGATAAAAAGCGGTTTATGCTTCCGGTGGCTTGCTGGCCGAACGTTTCTACCTGGGAGACGGCGTCTTGAAATATCGACTGAAACGCGGAACCTGCGCCTGTCGCGGGCGCTGCGGACGCAGCCGCCGGAGCGGCGGAATTTAACGGAATGGATAAATTGACGGGAATAATTGCGGCCATTGTTTTCAGGTCACCTCATTATGTCGATGGAGCGGTTAATCATATCCTTCACGGCCGTCATTGCCGCGATATTGCCTTGATAAGACCTGGATGCGTTGAGCAGGTCTACCATCTCCTCGGCTGGATTCATGCGCGGGAAAGCGACATAGCCATTGGCGTCGGCGTCGGGATGGCCCGGGATGTAGCGCAGTTCGGGTGGGCGGTCGTCTTCGATTACATCCGCCACCCGCACGCCTTGCCCGACTTCGTTTTGAAATACCGCGGAAAAGGGCGAAGCTTGTGGGTCGATTAGAAATATTGCGTCCTTGCGTTTGTAGGGACCGCCTTGGGGAGTGCGGGTGGTCTCCGCGTTGGCCATGTTTTCCACCAAAAGCTCGACGCGGGTGCGCTGCGCGGCCATCCCCGATGCGCTGACTTGAAGCGAAGTAAAAAGACTCACGAAGTCTTGCCCTCTTCGATCGCGCTTCGTACCGCTTTGAGCTGGCCGCGTACCAGAGTGGATGCCAGATTGAAACGGATCGCATTTTCCGCAAGCAGACGCGCCTCGCGGTCGACGCTCACATTGTTGCCGTCCGGCTTCTCGGCGAGGCCGTCGGGCTGAATCGTCTGCGGCGGCTGGCCCTTTGCCAAACTCATGAACTCGAATTGAAAATCAATGTCTTGCGTCTTGTATCCGGGGGTGTCGGCATTGGCGATGTTAGAGGCCACCAGCTTCTGTCGCGCGCTGAGAAGATCCATGTAACGCCCGAGATTGGCAGTGATAGGGTCGAGCATGATGGCGGGAATGTGCAAGCGGGGGACCAGCTTTACGAGTGGGATTAACCGGGCCACGGTTGATATCTTTCTTACATGGTTCCGGCAGGAGTATATTGGCGAGCTGGGGATAACCGGCCGCGCATGTTCGGCAACAGCTGGTAATCAGGGCGTTTTCCCTTCGAGCCGCTCGGGATGAATTTGCGCCGTTTGGACTACTTCGCGTTCAGTCCTTCGGTCAGTTCGATATAGGTCCCGTAGGGATCGGTGATAAATGCGATCTTCAAGCCCATCTTGCTGGTGGCGTCGGTTAGGGGGACGTCCAGTTTGATGCCGTCCGCGGCAAGATGATCCGTGAAGGATTTCAGGTCTTTGACTTCGAAGCCGATGTGATCGAGGACGCGGCCTTTGGAAGCCGCGGGCGGAGGCGGCGGAGGAGCGCCTTCCTTGGCCTTGCCGCGACCCGCGCCGGCAGGGCCGAGGAAATCGACGAAGCCGCCGGGAATTTTAGCCCCTTTTAGCCCCTTCCGGCGTTGGCCTTCTTCCCCGCCGAAGGTCTTGATGTACCATTCGCGCGCGGCGTTCGGGTCGGGAACCGAAAGATGGAAATGGCTGAATTCGCTTTCCCCGGCGATGGAGGTGTCTTCCTGAATCTCGACGGTGACGTTGTTTGGAAAGGTGACAAAGGCCTGCTGTCCGGGAGTGAGCTCGCGGACCGCGAGTCCGGCCGCTTCAGCCTTCGCTCTGGTGGCGGCATAGCTTTTGACCGAAAATCCGACGTGATTCACAGCCGAGCCGTCGGTACCCTCGCGGCCCGCGGCGCTGGCGCCTCCGGTAATAATGACGAACACGTTGGGCAACTTCACTAGCGTGAGCGGGCCTGCCGTTGACGGCTTGCCTCCCATCACGTCTACCCAGACTTTCTGCATCGCCGCCGGATCGGGCACGACCAAATGGATGTGGCCCATCGAAATGCCCGCGGCGTTTGGAGGCGCGGTTTGAGCGATAAGGATGACTGCAAAGGCGGAGCAGAGAGCCGTAAGAGCGGCAGCGAAGTAGCGCATGCGGGATATGCTATCAGAGTCTTGAGCAGGCGATATACAATCCGAGCTTTGGCTGCGCAGCAGTGTGCCGGCCGCGTTGCGCAGGGCTTGGCTGGCGCGGCTCGCTACCTTGCGTCGGTCACGTCCGATAATTTTGCCTCCACTGATTTTGTTGTTCGGAGCCAGGCTCAGCCAACTGACAAAGCGCCCCTCGGTCTCCCAGCTGCTCATGTCGGGACCGCATTCGCCGATCAGGGTCTGCGCGGGCAGCACATTCACACCATCAATGCCGCGCTGCACCAGCCAGTCCGCTATCGTCTTGCAGATCGGCCGTGAAGCAGCCGAACACGCGCGGCGGTTCCGGATCGGAAAGCTCTTCTGAATAACTCTGGATCGAGCCGGCAAAGCGGTGTAGGATTTGCATAGACCTCCTTCCGGGAGTCGGCAGACTCCCGCTTGGATCTGCGGGGGGTTCTCACGGATCGGAAAGGCGGGCGAGAGCCCTCCGGTTATCCGCTCCAATCCTAAGCCCGAATCGCAGAGTGGCGTCGGCCGTCCGGCGATTGTACAATCACGCTGTATGCGGTGTTGGTCCGTCATCTTGGCAATGCTCGCTGGCTATGCGGCCGCCTCCGCGCAGTTGCCAGCCTCGGGTACGCTGTCCGATAGAGACTGGCCGTTGTTCCGGGCGGAGGTCGCCGGATCGAACATCTACTGAGTTCCACTCCCGACACAGCGGCCGTTACGTATCAGATGGCTCGTACGTGGGCTGCGGCCAAGCAATCGCCCGAGGCATCCAGTGGCTCCGAAAGGCGGTAGACCTCAGAACTGGACTTGATCCTTCGCGCGAGTCCGTCTTTACCGATTTACGCGGTACGCGGGAGTTTGACGCAATTCTCTCCGCCGCGCGCGAGGCAACACCACCGGTTTCGCTGACGGTCTCGGTACTGTGCTCGGCCTCAAAGTCCATGGCAGCGGACTCTGGCTGTTGAATAATGCGGATAAGGAATCCGCACTGATAAATTACGATCTCGCTTCGGCTCGTGTGATTCGCAAATATGCCGTGGCGGGCTCGGCCACCTCTTCAACGATTTGGCCATCGCAACCAGCGGCGATGTATACGTAACGGACACACGTGCCGGCGCGGTTTGGCACCTGGCGAATGGGTCCGACGATCTGACGCGATTTCCGGGCAGGTTCGAATCCGCGAATGGAATCGCGCTCTCGCCAGACGAGAGCCTTCTCTACGTATCGACCTTCCCTGACGCCAACCGCGCTGGGCGGGGCTGGTGGAAAACGCCGGCAAGCGGGTAACAACCCGCTGCAGGTTGGCAACGGTTGGCAAGACTTACGCGAGCGCGAAGGGTTCCTCCACTAAGTTATCTGTGCACTCCGTATGCCCGCATCCGCAGATGATATCCGGGTTTTCGGCCTCGCCTTCGCAAAACGTGCTGCAATACTTATTGTCGGGGCGGGCATCGCACTGGCAGCTCGGATGCGCGCACTTCGGTTGGCTTTTGGGTGTCATATCGCATTGAGCGCTTTCAGAGGAGGATCGTTACGGGCGCCAGTCGAACGCGGCGCGCCAGTCGATATAGCCGTAGTAACCGAACCAACTTGTGTCTTCGGCTTGTAGCCTGCAGACCTGAGCGGCGTTGCCGCCGCTCGAATCCATTAACCACAGTGACCGGTTGCCCTCGAAGTCCATGCGGCCGAACAAAATTTTGCCGCCGTCCGCGGACCACAGTGGCTCTTCATCGCGATACCGCGAGTCGCTGGTGAGCTGCCGGGGCGCGGCCGCGCCGCTTGGGTCCAGCCGCCAGATTTTGCGCTGCTGAAGATAAGGATGTGCCGTGTAGCCGTCCAAACTAATATTGGAATCCGGTGTGATCGTCCGCTCCTCCACGCGTCCATTCGGCAAAATCACGCGTTCGGTTGTACCCGCGATAGACCTGTTGTAGGCGAGGTTCGCATCCGGCGCGGCGAAGCACGCGATCTTGCCGTCGGGAGACCACGACGGGCACATCGACGCCACTTCTTCAGCCATCAAGGGCCGTGAGCCACCGGTATCGAGATCGACAATCGTGACGCGCTTCTCGCTCCAGGTCTCGCGGAAACGGCCGCTCGTTACCGCAAGCAGATTTCCCGCGGACGCGGGCGCGAGATTCAACATATCGTCATTTGCCAGCGCCGTAATACCCAATTCGCGCGAGCGGCCGCGTGCGACATCGACGATACTCAGAGCGATCCCATCGGACCATGGCGAGGCGCCCCACTCGTCCGCGTTCCAGTAAATGACCGATTTTCCGTCGCGCGTCCAGGCGTAAGGTTTTTTGCCGCCGTTCTGGTCCCACACTAGAATTTCCGGCTCGCGATCGAGTTCGGCGAGCGACGCGAGGCAGAGCTGGCCGATGCTTGGGCCGTTAGGGCCGTCGAGATCGCGGGAGAACACATAGCGCTCGCCGTCGGGGGCGAAAACGGCGTCAGGGTGCAAAAGGCGATGGTCTTCGCGCGGAAGCCACGCCGCCGCGTCCCCGTTCAGCTCGCCGCCGGCTTTTCCATCGATCCGTACCGCCCATCGCTTTTCTTGCGCGTTTTCAAAAGCAATCCACTCTCCGGAGGGCGAAAACCGCGGGGATCGCAAGCCTGGAGCCGAGGCTAGCTTGGATGGCGCGCCGTCCGGCAGTAAGCGAATCCAAAGACTTCCGTTTTCGACCCAGGCGAGCGTGCCGAACGAGGCTTGGGCTTTAACTTTCCGGTATGGTGAAAGTACCGCGGCGGCAGCGGCGATGACAAAAACACGGCGCCGCATGTCGAAATTATACGGCGTCTTCGTCGTAATAGCGAAAGGTATTTTTGGCGCTGGATGATCCAGCGCGGAACACGTGTGGGAGGACTTATGGAAGCGCGTTTAAATTACTTCAAGGCGGCTCCGGGCGTCATGAAGGCGATGGTCAGCCTGGGACGCTACCTCGACGATTGCGGGCTGGAGCATTCGCTGCTGAATCTTGTCAAACTCCGAGCGTCGCAAATAAATGGTTGCGCCTACTGTCTGGATATGCATTGGAAGGAGGCGCGAGCGGCTGGCGAAAGCGAGCAGCGGATGTATTCTTTGGACGCCTGGCGAGAATGCCCCTATTACACGGACCGGGAAATTGCCGCCTTGAAGTGGACCGAGGCTGTAACTCTGATTAACAAGGACCGGGTCCCGGACGAAGTCTATGAAGAAGTACGTCCGCACTTCAACGAGAAGGAATTGTCGGACTTGACGTTCGCGATCGTGATGATCAACGGCTGGAACCGCCTGAACATTTCCGCCCGAGTTGTTCCCGGAGCTTATCAGCCCGCCCACGCGTCCCCGGTGCAAGCAGCCGGATAGTTATGTGGGGCAGGTTGCCAACCTGCGGCGGGTTGCTAACCCGCCTGGCCGGTGTTTGCACGGGTCGCCCAGCGCGATTGGCAATCGCGCGCAGGACAGCATCCTGCCCCACAGTGATTCTCATTCCCGCCATCACAGCCGGCCTCGCCTTTTGATATATAATCCCCAAACGGAAGGCTTGAAGTGCCTCAGGAGGTCGAATGCGAACCCTTACTCTACGCGTCGCGATGCCGGCCGCGTGCTTGCTGGCTCTGGTGATCGCCCCTGTTCACGCGCAGCAGGGAGCGAAGAACGGCGAATGGCCCACCTATGGCGGCGATCTTGGAAATTCCCGCTACTCTGCACTCGATCAAATCAACGCGAGCAACTTCAACAAGCTTGAAGTGGCGTGGCGTTTCAAGACCGATAGCCTCGGACCGCGCGTCGAAAACAACCTGGAAGGCACGCCTCTGATGGTCAAGGGTATCTTATACGCGACCGCCGGCACGCGCCGTTCCGTCGTGGCGCTGGATGCCGCCACCGGCGAGCTTCTGTGGGTGCACGGCGAAAACGAAGGCGAACGCGGCGCTGTAGCCCCCCGCCAGCTTTCCGGCCGCGGCCTCGCGTATTGGACGAACGGCACGGAAGAGCGCATCATTTATGTGACGGCAGGCTATCGCATGATCGCGCTGAACGCGAAAACCGGCCAGCGAATTCCGGCGTTCGGCAAAGACGGTGTTGTCGATCTGAAAGAGGACGACGATCAACCCATCGATTTGATGAGCAGCGAAATCGGCCTGCACGCGACGCCCATGATTGCGCAGGACGTGGTGGTAGTCGGCGCCGCGCATAAACCCGGCGGCGTCCCCACCAGCAAAACAAATGTAAAGGGCTATGTACGCGCATTCGACGTAAAGACCGGCAAGCGCTTGTGGACCTTTCACACCATTCCAAAACCCGGCGAGCCGGGCCTCGAAACGTGGCTGAACGATTCCTGGTCCTACACCGGCAACACCGGTTCCTGGGGGCAGAGCGCAATTGACGAACAGCTCGGGACGGTTTACCTCGGCATCGAGTTGCCGACCGGCGATTACTACGGCGGCCACCGCCCCGGACCGAATCTGTACGGCGAAAGCCTGGTAGCCGTCGATCTCCACACCGGCAAAATGAAATGGTATTACCAATACGTCCACCACGGAATTTGGGACATGGATAACCCATGCCCGCCGATTCTCGCCGACATCAACGTGAACGGCCAAATGGTGAAGGCCGTCGCTCAACCCACCAAGCAGGCATTCCTGTATGTGCTGAATCGCGAAACCGGAAAGCCGGTCTGGCCGTTCGAGGAAAGACCCGTCGAGAAAGGCACGGTTCCGGGCGAGTGGTATTCTCCCACGCAGCCGTTCCCGACCAAACCGCCCGCTTACGACCGCCAGGGCTTCTTGACGGACTACCTGATCGACTTCACGCCGGAGTTGCATGCGGAAGCAGAGAAGCTGGTGCAGATGTACAAAATCGGGCCGATATTTACGCCGCCTTCCGTGAGCAAGCCTGAAGGCCCGCTGGCGACGTTGACGCTCGCAACTGCCGGAGGCGGATCGAACTGGCCGGGTGGCTCCTACGATCCGGAAACACATATGGTGTACGTCTCCTCTCAAGCGGGCATCACGCCGATCGGGCTGATACCCGGCAACAAAGCGAGAACGGATATGGATTTTCAATCGGGACAGGTTCAGCCCGCGGGTGGACGCGGCGCCGCGGGCGGCAGAGGGGGTGCCGCGGCTGGCCGCGGCGCTCAGGCGGCTGGTCGAGGCGGGCCCGATTTTGTGCCGTCTCCGGCGACTCAGGCGGCGGATCCTGAAGCCCCTCCGGCCCCCGCGGCCCCAGCCGGCGGCGGAGGAGGAGTCACGGTGCAAGGTTTGCCCTTGATCAAACCGCCATACGGCAGCATTACCGCGATCAATCTCGATCGCGGCGACATTGCATGGCAAGTGGCGCATGGAGACACCCCGGACAACATCCGCAATCATCCGCTTCTGCGCGGCATGAATATTCCGCGCACAGGCCGGCCCGGCACAGCGGGACAGGTTGTTACAAGAACGTTGGTAGTCGTCGGCGAGAAGGGCGTCGTAACAATGCCCGACGGCCGCCGGGGCGCCTATCTTCGCGCTTACAACAAAGGCACTGGCAAGGACGCCGGCGCCGTTTACATGCCCGCGCCGCAAACCGGCTCGCCCATGACGTACATGCTGAACGGCAAGCAGTACATCGTCGTCGCGATCGGCAGCAACGAATATGGGGCGGAGTATAGGGCATACCGGCTGCCGAATTAGGTAGGACAAGCTTAAGCTTGTCCCCCACAGCGCTCTTTCTTTCCCCCGAGCCGCCAACGCCCGGCAGCGGTGGCGGTGGGCTTCGTTCGGCCTCACTCCTCCAATATCTGCGCTCGAAGTACAGCGTGGATGTAGTCGGATTTTCGCTGCGGCCGCATTCGAAGAGCACTCCCGCGCGGCTGTGGCGGAATCTCCGCCGCTTCGCGCGAGGCGTGCCCCCGTTATTCGATCGTTACTCCGGCTATGAAGCGCAGCTTCGTGATCGAATCCGCAGCCATAAATACGCGCTCGGCATCGTAGAACATTTTTGGTGCGCTTCGTATGAGCCGCTTCTGCGGACCTGCTGCGAGCGAGTCGTCCTCGATCTACACAACATCGAGAGCGCGCTCGCCGAGTCCCACGCGCGCGCGGCGCGGTGGCCGGCTTCTTTGGCGTCGGCGCGATTCGCGAAGGCTTATCTGCAGCTTGAAAAAGAGTGGCTGCCACGCTTCGACGCTGTCCTGGTCGCCTCCGAGGAGGACCGCTGCCGCATCGACCACAAAGTCGTTATCGTTTATCCCAACGCACTGCCGGAAATCGCGCGGCCGGACGTGCCGGAAGAAAACTGCATCGTATTCAGCGGCAATCTCGAATACCACCCGAACATCGAAGCCGTGCGCTGGTTCCGCAATAACGTATGGCCTCAATTGAGCGGCGTGGAATGGAGGTTGGTGGGCCGCAATCCGGAAGCTGTGTCGCATTTCGTGCGAGGCAATAGCCGTATACGGATCGTGGGGCCTGTGGACGACGCCGCGACTGAACTGGCGAGAGCGAAAGTCTGTATCGTTCCGCTCCTTTCGGGCAGCGGAACCAGATTCAAGATCCTGGAGGCATGGGCCGCGGCGCGAGCTGTGGTCTCAACCTCGATCGGCGCAGAGGGTTTGTGCGCACGCGATGGCGAGCAGCTACTGATCGCAGACGATCCGGAGGCGTTCGCCGCCGCGATAGCGAGACTGCTGGCACAGCCCGAATTGCGGGCGCGGCTAGGGAGCGCCGGACGCGCCTGGTATCTTGACAACTTCACCTGGCCAGTCGCGTGGCGCAGACTCGAAGCGGCGGGAATCTGACGCCCCGGCTATACCCTATAGAAATGAAGCTTTCCGAACTCGCCGCGGCGCTCGATTGCCGCCTTGCGGGCGACGGTTCCATCGAAATCAGGGGCGTCGCAGGCATGGAGCATGCGACTGCAACGGAACTAACCTTTCTCGCGAATCCCAAATACGCGTCGCGGGTGAAAGATACATCCGCGGGCGCAATTCTCGTTGCCGCGCCCATTGAGGGCCTGGCGATTGCGCAGCTTATTTCCGGGAACCCGTACCTGGATTTCGCGCGCGCATTGGCGCTCTTTTATCAGCCGCCGCGCCCCAAGCCGGGAATCCACCCCCTCGCGTGCGTGTCAACATCGGCGTGCATTGGCGAAAACGCTTCCATCGGCGCATTTGCCGTTGTTGCCGACGGCGTCGTGCTGGGCGATGACGCAGTGCTGCATCCGCATGTGGTGATTTATGAAGGCGCTCGGATCGGCGACGGATTTTACGCCCATTCGCACGCTGTGGTCCGGGAATATTGCCGCATCGGCAATCGCGTGACGCTGCAAAATGGAGTGGTCGTTGGGGGCGATGGATTCGGATTCGCCAAGCGAGCCGATGGAACGCACGCCAAGATCGTCCAAAGCGGCGTCACCGTTATCGAGGACGATGTCGAAGTCCAGTCGTTGACATCCGTCGATCGCGCGACGGTTGGCGAGACTCGGGTGAAGCGCGGAGCGAAGATCGACAGCCTGGTGCAAGTAGGCCACGCCTGCGTTGTCGGAGAAGACAACATCATTTGCGCCCAAACCGGACTGGCCGGTTCGAGCATTTTGGGCAAAGGCGTGCTTCTGGCGGGCCAAGTGGGCGTTTCAGGACACCTCACGATTCACGACGGCGCGACGGTGTATGCGCAGAGCGGCATCGGCGGCGATGTTGCGCCCGGCGCCATCGTAAGCGGCTCTCCGGCGTTCGATTATCGCGACTGGCTCCGCGCCATTACGGCCTTCCCGAAACTTCCTGCCATATTAAAGACAGTGAGACGATTGGAAGAACGGCTTACGGCTTTTACGCAAGCCGCCTCTCCCGAATGATTTGTCCTCAATTATCCCCTCATGATCGAACCGTATAATCAGCCCGGCCGCGTTTCGCTGGCTTACCGCAATCAGGAATTCCTCGATACACCGGATGCGCGCGCGCTGCGCATCCTCAGCGAGTACCTGTACCCGCTGTCCCACTTCCGCAAGGAAAAGATTCGCGATACCGTCGTTTTCTTCGGTTCCGCGCGTACTTTTGAAGATGGCGCTTACGCGCAGTATTACCATGACGCGCGCGAGTTGGCCCGTCGCATAACGGAATGGTCCGACAGCCTTCACGCAAATTCGCGCAGGTTTGTGGTGTGCAGCGGCGGAGGGCCGGGCATCATGGAAGCTGCAAATCGCGGGGCCCAGGATGCAAATGGCAAAACCGTCGGTTTGAACATCGGCCTGCCGTCCGAGCAGCGGCCCAATGCCTTCATCACGCCGTCGCTCACGTTCGAATTTCACTACTTCTTCATGCGCAAATTTTGGTTCGCCTATCTGGCGAAGGCGCTGGTCGTCTTTCCCGGCGGCTTCGGAACGCTGGATGAGCTGATGGAAATCCTCACGCTGGTTCAGACCCAGAAGCTCGAGAAGAAGATGGTAGTCGTTCTCTACGGCAGTTGTTTCTGGAAGGAGGTCGTCAATTTCCAGGCCTTGGTGCGATACGGCATGATTGCCGAGGAAGACCTGGCGCTGTTCGAGTTCGCCGACGATGTGGACACCGCCTTCAAATTACTCGAGGCCGGCCTCACCAAATACTATCTGGAACCGGACAAGGAAGTCCCAGCGATAGCCAAATCGCGAGTCTGATGCGTTTCAAAAGGGCCATTGAGTGGTTGGGCCGGGTGGGGCTCGCATTCGTTGTCCTTGTATTGCTGTACTTCATCCTGGGCTGGCTGGCTCCGCAATCCACGTTTCGACTGGCCGTAATGGCCGGTGTCGTCGTTACGGGGGTCTGGTGCGCGATCCGCGTGCTGCGCCGGGCCATGCGCCAAAGCATCTGGCGATTGCGCGACCGCCTGCTGGTTACATACCTGTTTATCTCCGGCGTGCCGATATTGCTGGTGGCCGGGCTGGCGACTCTGGGCGGCTATTCGCTCGTAAGCCAGCTTGCCGTTTATCTGGTCACAAGCGAGCTGCAGCGCCGCATCGATTCGCTGGTATCGATTTGCGAAAGCGTGTCGCGCAGCGATCCGGAATCGCGCCCCGCGGTAATGGAGCGCGCGGTGGATCTGTTCTACCGCGATCGCTTTCCGGGCATCGAGATTCTCCTCCGCGAGGCCGGCGGGCGGCAAATCCGCTACCCGGAGGGCGCGATGCCGCCGGCGCCGCTCCCTGGCTGGCAGCCCACCAGCGGCGTGCTGGCGCGCGATGGCCGGTTCTATTTGTGGAGCTACAACAAAACCTCCACGGGCGACATCACCATCACCGCGCCGATCACGCGCGACCTGTTGGCGAGTTTGGTGCCCAACCTCGGCTTGGTGGACGCCGGGGCCACGCCGAACGGACCCGTTGCGACGGTGGAAGAAGCTCGCGGACTCACCGCGACCAATCCTCTGCCCCCCGCGGCGAATCGATTCGACCCCGATGTCGTGTGGTTTGCGACCCTGCCTACCGACGATTGGGCGCATCCGGGAATGGGCGGCGAAGGTTTCTTTATCGCCGTGCGCTCGCGCGTTTCGGCCGTGTTGGGCGCGGTCTTCAATCGTAAAGCCGATCTTGCGCAAGGAGTGCTTACCTCTTTGCTCTATGCCGGCCTGATTGTATTCGTAATCGTCGAAATAGCGTCGTGGCTAATCGGGATCGGCATGACGCACGCGATCACCGCCGCGGTGCATCGCCTTTATGAAGGCACGCAAAAGGTGATTGAGGGCGATTTCGCGCACCGCATTGAAGTGAGAGGCGACGATCAGCTTGCCGAGCTTAGCCGCTCCTTCAATCGCATGACGGAGAACGTGGAGCGGCTGCTTGTGGTGGCGAAGGAAAAGGAGCGGCTCCAATCCGAGATTGAAATCGCGCGCGAAGTTCAAGACCAACTGTTTCCGCGCGAGGTGCCGCATTTAAAAACCCTGCGGGTGACGGCCGTGTGCCAGCCCGCGCGCCTGGTTTCGGGCGATTACTACGATTATGAGCCTGTAGGCGAGGGGCGGATTGCCCTGGCGATTGCCGATGTAGCGGGTAAAGGGATTTCCGCGGCGCTTCTGATGGCCGCGCTGCAAAGCTCCTTGCGGGCGCAATTGCAAAGCGTATCGGAAGCGGTGCCCGCGTTGGCGGGCGGAGGCAGCGGTGCGCCGAGCCACACGCTCTCCACTTCGCAGTTGGTTTCGAGCCTGAATCGCCAGCTTTATGCGACGACTTCCGCTGAAAAATACGCAACCTTCTGTATCGGCGTGTATGATGAGCCCACGTCGGTCTTCACCTACACGAATGCGGGCCATCTTCCGCCGCTATTGGTTCGCGATGGGCAAGTGGAAAAGCTGGACGTGAATGGAACCGTTGTCGGGGCCTTTCCTTTCGCTCCCTACGATGAAAGCCGCGTGAACCTGCGGCCCGGCGATCTGCTTGTGTTTTACACCGACGGGGTAACCGAACCCGAAAACGCGTACGGCGAAATGTTCGGCGAGGACCGCTTGATCGCGCTGCTCGCGCAAAACGCCCACCACTACGACGAAAACAAGATCATCGAAATCGTCCTGGACGGCGTCCGCCACTGGACCGCGTCGGACGAGCTGCAGGACGATATGACGCTCCTGCTGGCGCGGAGGGTGTAAGCGGATCGTTGACCCTTACGGCCCGGTTCTGCCATACGGGTTCTGCCATAATGGTAGACGCTCTGGCCAGCGCTTCCGCCCACGGCGGATGAATTACCTAGGACCTACCCGCCATCCCAGGCTTAACGAAGCCATAGCGGTGGTGTACCTATTCGCCGGGCTCTTCATTTTCCTTAGTCTGGCCTCTTACCATCCTTTCGATCCCTCTCTGAACACCGCTTCGGGCCTTTCCAAACCGGTGAATTTGACGGGTCGCGCCGGCGCTTACTTTGCCGACTTCTTTCTCCAAACCCTCGGTCTCGCGGCCTATTCGATACCCTTCTTCATGTGGGCGATCGGCTGGAAATGGCTGCGCTCAAGGCCGATCGGCTCGGCTTGGGCCAAAGTGCTCGGCGCGTTAATGCTGATGTGCTCAAGCTGCACTGGCCTCGCTCTGCTGTTGCCGGAGTGGCGGCCGATCGCGCATATGATTCCGGCGGGGGGCTTGCTCGGCGTGCTGGCTGCCGGCAGCCTCTCCGCATCCTTAAATTTGATCGGAGCGGTAATCGCCACCGCCGCCTGCTGGATTCTGTCTCTCTATCTTGTTTCAAGGTTCGAAATGGCGCGGCTTCCGGTGTGGTTTCGCGCGCCCCTCGGCTGGTGGCGAAGGTTCAGCGCGCGCGTCGCCGCGTGGCGCGAAGAACGCGTCCGCCAAGCCCATATGCGCGCTCAGGCGCGCATCCTCAAGAAGAAACTTGAGTCCGAAAAAACGTCGGCGCCGAAGCCGCAACCTGCTGCTCCCGCCCAGGCCGAGCCTGTGGCTGAACCCCCAATTGTCGACCCGCTTGGGGACACTGAACCTGCCGCTTCCGATGCTCCGCCATGGGGAGATGCCGAAGACATTCCTATTCGCGCTCTCGAGACGCCGCCGCCGGCTGAGCGGGACACCCCCGCCCCTGCGCCTGTTCTCGTCATACCCGAACGCCGGGGCCGCGAAGCAGAGCGGCCCGCGCGCACCGAGTTCCGCCTGCCGCCCACGGACCTTCTTCAGGAGCCGCCCGCTCGGAGCGCCTATGACAGCCAGGAACTGAAGGACATTGCCGCGCGGATCAAATCCAAGTTCGAGGAGTTCAACGTTCTCGGCTCCGTGGTGCAAATTAATCCTGGCCCGGTAGTCACCACTTTCGAGTTCAAACCGGAAGCCGGCATGAAGTATTCGCGCATCATCACCCTGACAGAGGACCTTTGCCTAGGCCTGCAAGCCGAATCCATCCTCATTGAGCGCATCCCCGGCAAGCCCACGGTCGGAATCGAAGTCCCGAATTCCAAGCGCGAAGTCATCGCGCTGCGCCAGATTCTTGAATCCGACGAATTCTTGAATTCCCCGTCGCCGCTCACGGTTGCGCTCGGCAAAGACATCAATGGCCGCATCAAAGTCGCGGCGCTCGATTCCATGCCGCACCTGCTGATCGCCGGCTCAACCGGCTCCGGCAAAAGCGTCATGCTGAATTCGCTGATTATGTCGATCCTCTACAAGGCCAAGCCCGATCAGGTCCGCATGATCATGGTGGACCCCAAGCGCCTGGAGTTCGGCTTGTACGAAGGCATCCCCCATTTGCTGACGCCGGTAATTACGGATGCGAAGAAAGCCACCAACGCCCTGCGCAACGCGGTGCTTGAAATGGAGCGCCGCCTGAAGCTGCTGGCCTCCCAGGGCGTCCGCAACATCGAACAGTACAATCGCAAAGTTCGCCAACTACAGGCGCAGCCTCGCAGCCTCTTCGAACAGGAGACGACCGAAGAAGAAGAGCTTGAGCCCATTCCCTACGTGCTGATCCTCATTGATGAGCTTGCCGACCTCATGATGCTGGAGCGCGCTAACGTCGAGGAAAGCGTTACTCGCCTGGCGCAGATGGCGCGAGCGGTAGGCATGCACCTGGTGCTTGCGACGCAGCGGCCGAGCGTGGATGTGATCACCGGCTTGATCAAAGCCAACTTCCCGTCGCGAATCAGCTTCCGCGTGGCCACCCGCGTCGACTCCCGCACCGTCCTCGACGTCATGGGCGCCGAGCACCTGCTTGGCAAAGGCGACATGCTATTTCTGCCGCCGGGCTCTTCGCGGCTGGTGCGCGTTCACGGCTCTTATGTGAGCGAATCGGAAACCAACGATGTGGTCGAATTCTGGAAGCAGCAAGCCGCGCCCGAATACGACCAGAGCTTCCTGATCGCCCCGCCCACCGACGACGAAGAGAACGCGGAAGAATTCGACGGCCCTGAAGACCCGATGTACCAGGAAGCCGTCCGCATCGTCTGCGAGATGGGCAAGGCCTCGACCTCAACTCTCCAGCGCCGTCTGCGCCTCGGCTACGGCCGCGCCGCCAGGATACTGGATATGATGCAGCGCGACGGCATCATCGGCCCCCCCGACGGCAGCCGCCCTCGGGACGTCCTCAAGCGCCCGGATTGGCTGTCCGAGGTTGAGAACCAGTTAAAGTGATGCGGCCTGGTATCGTGCAATGCCTTGGAACGGCCCGCCACAATAATCGGGCGTTCGACCAGGATTGGTCGGGAGCCGAGGTGGTTCCATCAGCAATGCGACCGCTCCGGGCCGCGTTTGTGCGGTGTAATGGGAGCACGCGTGCCTTACGAACTTGTCGTCCTTTTCGAACATCCAGAGTGGCAGAAGCCGCTATGGGCGGCTCTTGACCGCAGACAGGTGCGTTACGCGGCGCTGGACCTGAAGCGGGCAGCGTTCGATCCGGACGCGGTTCCTGACGCGGCGCTTTACTTCAACCAGGCCAGCCCGAGCGCATACGTGAGAGGAAACACGCGCGCCGTGCCTCTGGCGTTATCGCTGATGCGTTCGCTGGAATTGGGCGGCGCGCGCGTACTGAACGGGACTCGCGCCTTCGTTTTGGAGCTGAGTAAGTCATCGCAAGCGGCGTTGCTGCGCCAATTGGGAATTCCGCATCCCCGCTCCCTGGCATTCAACGATCCCGAAGCCGCGCTGGAGCAATGGACGGCTGGCTGGCCGGCTTTATTGAAGCCGGAGCAGGGCGGCAGCGGAGCGCGCATGTTTTTATTGAACTCCGCCGATGAGCTTCGGAAGCTGATGCGGGACCGCCCTGAACTGTGGCTTCCCGATAATCTGTTACTACTCCAGCAGTACTTCCCCGTAGATCCAACGCAGGGAATCGTTCGCATGGAGTTTCTGGGAGGGAAGTTGCTGTATGCTATGCGCGTGATTTCGAACGGCGCATTCAACCTGTGCCCTTCAGAGGTCTGCAACCCCGAGGACGGAGGCGATTCGCATTGCGCGATCACGGCCGCTGCGCCGGCGCGTGTGGAATTTTATCCATACCCGGACGTGCCTCCCGAAGCCGTCGCAACGGGAGAGAAGATCATGGCGGCCGGAGGTCTGGATGTTGGCGGTATTGAATATCTGGAAGCAGAGGATGGCGCGCGAGTTTTCTACGATGTGAATGCGAACTCCAATCTTCGCGCTCCCATTGGTCAGGCGTTTGGATTTGATCCGTTCGAGCGCGTTGTGGATTATCTTACTGAGCAAATATCAAAGTTGAGCAGCCGTGCAGTTCGAAAATCCGCTGAACGAGCATAGTCTCGCCTACCCGATTCTGATCTGTATTCACCTCGCCGGAATTGCCGCCGGCGTTGGCACGGCTGCATTGCTCAACTTTCGTCTGCTCGGGGTTGGAGTCACTCACAAGAGTTCGCCGCAGCTTTGGCGTGATCTGATGCCGTGGACGGTGACGGGCCTCACGATCGCGATCTTTTCCGGGCTGATGCTTTTCTCGATCGATCCGGAGACGTACTATGCGAGCGGAATTTTCCGTTTAAAATTGCTGATTTTGCTGGTGGCAATCGTGTTTTACTTCACGATTGTGCGCCGGCAAGCCGTGTCCGGCCGAGGCAGCGTCGCCGTCGCTTGTTTTTCCCTAACGCTTTGGACGCTTGTACCTTTCGGCGGAATCTTGCTCGGATCCGCTGGGTCCTTGTCGATATCCGTCCTGCTGTCCCTGCATATCGTCGCGCTGATTTCGTTAAGCGGGATGGTGCTCGTGACCGATGTATGCTTGCTCGGCGGTATGCCCGGCTATTCGTCCGAGGAAGTGATCAAGGGCCTCCGCATTCCCAAACGGGTTGGTTTTATAGTCGCGGCCGTGTGTGGCCTGCTTATGTTCGCGGCCAGGGCCGGCCAGTATTCACGCAACCCGTGGTTTTGGATCAAAATCGGCTTGCTTGTGCTGATCGCCGGGAACTCTTTCCTGCTGCGGCGGAGGGCAAAACTCGCGGCCGGCATGTCGCTGTTTCTTTGGGCCGGCGTGGTCTGGGCGGCTCGCGGCCCTTCCACTGTCAAAGACATCATGCACTCGATGGTCGAACCGAGTGGCGACTTCCTGTTTCAATCGGTCCAGACCATCGCGGACGAACACGGTGTGCGGGAAAAAGCGCCGCGGACCGATGAAGAATGGGATGCCGTCCGTCAGCGCCTGACGATTCTGAATCAAGTGCCCGGGCTCTTTTCCGCTCCGGGCCTCCGGGCCGCTCGCCCGCGGGATAGATCGAAGAACCCCGCGGTCGAGAACCAGCCCGAACAGGTCCAGAACCTGCTGGATGCCGAACGGCCGGACTTTATCCGGCGCGCTTTTCGACTTAAAGACGCCGCATCCGTTGGGATACAAGCCGCGAACGCCAAGGACAAAGACGCCCTTCGAACTGCGCTGGATAGCATAGACAAGGCTTGCGAGAGCTGTCATCTCCACTACTGGTATCCGAATGACAAAAGAGCGCGAGAAGCGGCGAAAGAGAACGGGGTAATCGAGTAACGCGGCGTTTTCAAAAAAGAGGGCCGCGATATATCCCCGCGATATATCATCGATAGGAGCGAGGCCACATGAAAGCTACCGTGTACGTTGTTCTGCCCTTCATCGTGTTCACGTGCATGCTGGCGGCCCAAGGGCAGCCCGCGCAAGGCTTCGGCGGACGAGGCGCGCCGCCGGTGATTTTGGGTCCGCCGGCGGGAACCGAGCCGCTGTCTTTGGACTTGTTCAAGTCGAAAAATTTTTACAAGGACAAAGACCTGTGGATGGACAAGCGCTATTACCGCTGCAACACTCCTCGGCAGTTATCGGAAATGTGGAACCAGCGCCGCATTGGGCCCAATCCACCCGAATCGGCATCCTGGGGCGATTGCAATGCCGACCTGAAACGGGAGAGCATTCTGAGCCCGTATCCTTACAAAACCGCCAAGGAGCATTACGAAGCTTTGCTGGCGGCTGCGAAGGCGAAGGGCGGGCCCACTATTTACACCAAGGCAACCATACCCGATTGGGACGGGTATTATCAGCGGGATGCCCAAGCCGATCACGGTTCGGAATGGATCTGGGGGGTGAGCCAAGCCCCGACCGTGCTCTCCGTGCTCACGCCTGAGTATCAAAAACGCATGGTGCAGTTGATTTATCACGAAGCCGTCACCAACGCCCCGCAGTGGAACGCCTCCTTCTGTTATCCGGAAGGGTTTATCCGTTGGTGGTCGCAGCCTTCCCAGGCCGGCAACTTTCAGCTCACGATGACGCTGTGGAATGTTCAATTCCTATCCGGCATCGCCGATAATTTCCTGCGCCAAGTCATGGTGGGAAAGCAGGAGCACGTGCAAAAGGTGCCGCAGTGGTATGGCGAGACCATCGGCTTCTGGGATGGAACAACTTTGGTTACCTGGACCGCCGATATTCAGGGCTGGACGCTAACGCATTCGATGTTTGAAACCAGCAACAAAATGGAAACGGTGGAAACCTTCAAACCTGCCTACGATGCGAGCGGCAAATTTATCGGCCTGGACCATGAAGCGATCTTCTATGATCCTGACGCCTTCGTAGCGCCCGTCCGCGCCAGCTATCGCTTCGCGCGCCGCGCGACCCCGGATGATCCCAATCGCCGCTACACGTTTATCGAGTGCCTTAGCAATATCCAGAACGTGAACGGCAGGCCGACCCAATTAAGTCCCGAGGACCCGCGTTTTGTCGATTACTACGGGCGGCCTTGGGCGAAGAATTGGGAAAGGTACTTCGAGGCGGGCTGGGACAAGCCGCAGGAGGAACTGCCGAAGGAGATCTTGGACATCTTTAAGTAGGGGCCACGCAAGTAGGAGCCGCGATTCGGCCGCGCGACGGATCTGACGCTGTGCGGACTTATCTGTTATTTCTATGCGCCAAAACTCATCTAGAGGGTAGGTGCACGACAATCATAAATTCCTGAACCCGGAATTATCTTTGCTGCGTCACCATTGCGGTGCGGTTTATACTTAAGAGGTATTGGAAGGAGTTTTTTTCCATGCGATCACAGCCTGCCTCCTTGCGAAGTGCCCGTCTTCGCCAAACGATCCTCCGGTCATCGGCTGGTTTTGCGGTCATTCTTCTGATCGCCTTCTCGGCATTCGGCGCGGATAAGAAGAAGGATCCCGACGAAATCGGCAATCGCGATGTCGGCAAGGGCCTGAATCTGTACTCCCTTGATAAGGAGATCGCGCTCGGCAAGGGGCTTGCGCAAGACGTCGAGCGGCAGGCGAAGATCATCGATGAGCCGGTGGTCGCGGAATACGTGAACCGGCTGGGGCAGAATCTGGTGCGCAACTCCGATGCGAAAGTTCCGTTCACTATCAAAGTGATCGATACCGAGGACGTGAACGCGTTCGCGCTGCCCGGCGGCTTCTTCTTCGTGAATTCCGGGCTGATCCTCAAGGCGGATACCGAAGCGGAACTGGCCGGCGTCATGTCGCATGAGATTGCCCACGTAGCCGCGCGGCACGGCACGCGCCAGGCCAGCCGTGGTGAAGTGGCGCAGCTTGCCACCATTCCCCTGATCTTTATGGGCGGTTGGGCCGGTTTCGGCGCGCGCCAAGGCGTGAGCCTGCTGATGCCGATCGGCTTCCTCCAGTTCTCCCGTGCCTTTGAGTCCGAGGCCGATATGCTCGGGTTGCAGTACATGTACAAGGCCGGCTACGACCCGGAAGCTTTCGTGGACTTTTTCGAGAAGATCGAATCGCTGGAGAAAAAGAAACCCGGCACGTTGGCCAAGGTTTTCTCCACCCACCCGCTGACCGATGACCGAATCGCCGCCGCTCAGAAGAACATTCAATCGCTACTGAAGGAGCGGCCCGAGTACGTGGTCACGACATCCGAGTTCAACGACGTGAAGGCGCGTTTAATGGCCATGCACAACCGCCGCAAGATCGACAACAATAATCAGGACCCGAATCGTCCTCGCCTGAACCGGAAACCCGGCTCCGGCACGAGTACGGCGGGCGACAGCGGCTCGGGCAATAGCGGCAACGCCGGCAGCGATTCCGACGATCGCCCGACGCTGAAGCGCCGGCCGCAGGATTAAGAACTAAGCGGGCTGAAGCCCGCCCGCAGGCTGGAGCCTCCCCCAACAAGCGGGTCCAACGAAATCCCTGCAACCCGCGTCTGTTATCTTTTCGGCTTGTACCGGGATGCGTCGCATACCGCATCCCGGATAAAATACAGGATTACCGAAGATTGGAGGCGGAATGCTTCGCTGGAGCCAGCCCCTGTTGGCGCTGGTTGCTTTTGGCTATCTTTACCCGTTATCCGCGCAATCAGCCTCCGTTTTGAGCGGCAAAGTGCTTGATCCGTCGGGCGCATTTATACCCAAAGCCGCAATTACACTCAAGGGACCGGGCGATCAGGTCAAGGCTGTCGAAAGCGATGACGCCGGCGTCTTCCGTGTCGTAGGACTAACGGCGGGGGAATACACGCTACGTTCTACCGCTCCCGGTTTCGCGCTCTTCGAAACACCGGTCAAACTCACGGGGACCGGGATCACGAATCTCGATATCCACATGACGATCGCTTTGGAGCGGCAGGAGGTCACGGTTGCCGACCAGGCGCAGGTGGAAGTGGATCCAGCGGCAAATTCGTCCGCCGTTACGGTGCAGGGCGAAGAGCTCAAGATGTTCTCCGACGACCCCTGCGATCTGCAAAACGAGCTTCTGGCGCTGGCCGGTCCGTCTGTCGGTCCCAATGGCGGCCAAATCTTTGTGGACGGGTTCAGCAACGGCCAGCTTCCGCCAAAAGACTCCATTCGCGAAATTCGAATCAACACCAATCCCTTCTCGGCCGAGTTTGACCGCGTCGGCATGGGCCGAATCGAAATCCTCACCAAGCCAGGCACGGATCAATTTCATGGAAGCGGCCAATTCAATTTCTCGGACTCGGCTCTCAATTCCCGCAATCCATATGCGACCGAGAAGCCGCCCAGCCAGACGAGGCAAGGCTACGCCAGCGTTAGCGGACCCATTGGCAAGAAAGCGTCTTTTGGAGTGGATTCAAGCTACGGGACCCAGGATCAGACGGCTTTGGTAAACGCTCAGGTCTTGAACTCTTCCTTTCAGCCGGTGTATGTCAGCGAAAACGTCGATGTTCCCAACCTCAATGCTTACGTCAGTCCGCGCATCGATTATGCCCTCACTCCCAACATCACATTACAAGGCCGTTACTACTGGTATCATTCGCGCAACTCGAATAGCGGCGTTGGCCAGTTCACGCTGCCTTCTCGCGGCACGGAGGTTAATCTTACGGTCAATTACGCTCAGTTAGTGGAGACCCAGGTAATCGGAGCGAATCTGATCAACGAAAACCGCTTCGCGTTTAACCACAACTACAACTCGCAGACCGGCGACGCGGGCACGCCGGGAATAAACGTGCTGAGTTCTTTCAACGGAGGCGGGGCGCCGCTTTCACTCAACTACAATCGCAATCGCAATTACGAATATCAAAACAACACCTCGTATAAGCATCGCGCGCACTTCGTGAAATTCGGCTTGCGCGTGCGCGGCAACCTGCAGGACAGCTATTCGACTTCGAACTACAACGGGACCTACACGTTCACTTCCATGCAGAGTTACCAGATTACGCAGCAAGGAGTCGCGCTCGGTCTGCCGATCGACCAAATCATCGCGCAAGGCGGCGGAGCCAGCCAGTATTCGGTCACCGGCGGCACGCCCCTAACGCCCGTTTCCTATGTAGATGCCGAGCCCTTCGTGCACGACGATTGGAAGGTGCGGCCGAATTTTACTCTGAGCCTGGGATTGCGATATGAGACACAAAGCAATATCCGGGACCGCCGCGATTGGGCGCCGCGCGCCGGCATCGCATGGGGCATCGGCAAAGGGCAGGGAGGCGGGAAGCCGCCGAAAACCGTGCTCCGTTTGGGCGGAGGGATTTTTTACGATCGCATAAATCAGGGCCTTACGCTGCAAGCTCTGCGGCAGAACGGCATCACCCAGCAGAATTATCTGATTACGCAGCCGCTGTTTTATCCGGTCGCTCCGCCTATTAGCGCGCTAACGGGCGACCTGCTGCCCCAGGCGATTTACAAGGTCGATTCCGAGATTCAAGCGCCCCAAACGTTCCAGTACGCCGCTACGCTCGAACGCCAATTACCGAAAAACACGACGATGTCCGTTAGCTATACCAATTCACGTGGAGTTCATCAACTGCGATCGCGCGATATCAATGCGCCTCTGCCTGGGACCTACACGGGAGTGCCCGGCGGCGGCGTGTTTCCGTACGGAAACTCGGGACAACTATTTTGGTATGAATCGAGCGCAATCTTCGAACAGCAACAGATCACGGTAAACGTGAATGCGCGCATCAATTCGCGATACACACTATTCGGTTTTTACAGCTATAACCACGCATTTTCGAATTCGGATGGCTTCGCCAGTTTTCCCGCGAACAGCTACGATGCTTCCGGCGAGTGGGGCCGCGCCGGATTCGACATCCGCCATCGCTTGCAGATCGGAGGCAATATAAGTCTGCCGTGGAGATTCCAGCTTGCTCCGAATATCCAAGGTTCCAGCGCGCCACCGCTCAATATCACGACGGGAACCGATTGGAACGGCGATACGATCTTCAATGACCGGCCGGCTTTCGCCACCGTGCCCGTGAATCCGGCAATCGGAGTAATCGGCTCGCCTTGGGGCGTATTCAACATCGATCCCGTCGGTCATCCCCAGTTCGGGACTATTATCATTCCAAGAAATTTCGCGTACGGTTACGGTCGGTTCGACGTCAGCGGCCGCCTTAGCCGCACGTGGACATTTGGGCGCGGCGGAGAACCCGACCGTAACGCCCAAGCGATCCAAGCGGCCGTCGCGGCCGCGGGTCTCAAAATCGATCCTGGCGCAAACAACGGCGGCAAAACGCCGGGACGTTATAGCCTGACGCTGGGAATTCAGGCACGGAACGCGCTGAATCACGTAAATCCCGGGCCGCCGAATACAAACCTCAGCTCGCCGTTCTTGGGGCAAGTCTTGCAGAACAACGGGCCGTCAAACGCAAACCGGAGGTTGGAGTTAAGCCTCCGCTTTGCGTTTTAAACACCACTGCTAAATGCAGCTGTACTACTAGACTTCAAAATCGTCGCGGGCTGAAAAGATTTTGTGGGGCAGGTTGCCAACCTGCGGCCGATTGCCAATCGGCCTGCTCGCGCGAAGAAGGTGACTGCCCTTCCCGGTTTTGGTTGCGGCTCTGCTGCTCTGCGGGGCAGGATGCTATCCTGCGCGCGATTGCCAATCGCGCTCTTCGGGGCTGGTGGAAACGTCGCCAGGCGGGTTGGCAACCCGCCGCAGGATGGCATCCTGCCCCACACTTCTAAAACGTGAATCGTCGTAGGAGACTAAGGCGTCCAGGGCGTGGGATAAACGCTTAGTAGCTTTCGCTTGCGGCGCATCGTACCAGGTCTTCCCCAGCGGATTGAAATATTGGACCAGGCCCGTGTACTCCGGCAAACCACGCAACGTTTGCGCGG
Organism: Bryobacterales bacterium; assembly: GCA_019261985.1. GTDB lineage: Bacteria > Acidobacteriota > Terriglobia > Bryobacterales > Bryobacteraceae > Palsa-187. The sequence goes on from JAFAQY010000136.1 coordinate 43,965, forward strand.
CGGTAAGTCCTGTCGGAAATTGCGGGAACGGCGGATTGCCGAATCCGCGCGAGATCGCCAGTGGAGAATTTACTCCGAACGCCTTTGCTGTAAAGCTCCGAACGTCAGTCCGCTCTAAAAAGTGAATCGCGCGACCAGAGTGCCTTGCCTTGGCGGAGGTGTGGCAAACTGACCCGCCACCACTGACGCGCCCGAAGTGAGGGCCCCGCCGACCGCAGCCGTGTTGATCCATCCGAAGCCTCCGGTAGTCAGGCCCTGCATGTTGCGCGTTTGCGTGGCGAAGGCGTTCGTGACGCTGGGAACATTCAGTCCGGTCCGATTGAAGATGTTTGTGAACTCCGCCCGAACTTGAACATTGGCTCGTTCTTTGATGCGGAAGTTGCGACCCAGGCTCATGCTCTCCGTTGGTCGTCGCTGCTGCCGGAAGTCGTTGTAGTGGGCGTTAGCGGTGCCGAACTGGCCGTTGGGCGGATTGACCCACGCCGCCGGATTCAGCACGAATACTTTCGTCGGATCAAAGCAATGGCAGTTCAGGTCCTGAGTGAAGAGCGGAACGCCCGGAACGCGATTCACTCTGGTGGTCTGAAAGACGAGCGTACTTAAGTTAGTCGTAGCCGCGGGAACCGTGAAGGGGAACCCACTGGCGTAATGTAGAACGGCTCCGTACGTCCAGTCACGCGCCAGCCATGACGCGGCCTTACTCGCAAGATCCGATCTCCCCGTGAGCAGCCTGGGCGTTGTGTAGTTGGCCGCGAGAGTCAGAATCTGGGGCTGATCGAGACCGGAGAGGGATTTATTGTTATTCCGATTGTACACATCGTTCACCACTGGCGGAGTGGGTGAACTGTATTGGTTATTGTCTTCCGCCCCCAATATTAAGTTCTTAGACCAGGTGTACGTAACCAAACCGTCCAAACCATGTGAAAGCCGCTTCTGCACTTTGGCTTGCAGAGCATCGTACCAGGTCTTCCCTATGGGGTTGAAGTATTGCACCGTGGTGGTGTACTCCGGCATCAGCCGGAGGGACTGCGCCACCGTCAACTGCGTCGGAAATCCCGGAAAAGGGAGTTGATTGAAGCCCCGGGCTGCAGCCAATGGTGAACTGATCTGAGACGTCAGGAGTTGCTGATCCGCCGGATTGTTGATATCAAGACCCACAGCAGCCAGCCGCTGGAACGTAACCGCGTTTGGGGACAATGGCATTAAGGTGTTGGCCGACCACCACACTCCCACGTTCCCGACATAAGTCCCCTCCACCAACAGGTCCTTGCCGATCTGGCGTTGCAGCCCGAACGTCCACTGAATGATTCGTGGCGGCCGCCCGGCATTCTGATCGAGAAGACTGACCGGATTGCTTATCACGAGTGTTCCATCGGAATTCCGCAGGGGCGTCTGACCAGGATCGAGGTTCGGGTAATGGATTGGGTACGGTATGCCCTGTGCCAGGGTAAAGGGAGAAATTCCGTATGCGGGCGGGCCAA